>JAXLWI010000058.1:0-28527 GCA_046328575.1 Anaerolineae bacterium | reverse complement strand
GCCTTGGTTCTCGGCCTTGTCCCACAAAATGGCAGTGCGTGTTTCCAAATCAGGCAATTGAATATCGGCGGTCAAGCCCCACTCGAAGCGACTGCGCAGCCGTTCTTCCAAGGTGACCAACGATTTGGGAGGACGATCGCTCGTCATGACAATTTGCTTGCCGTTGCCGTGCAGCGCGTTGAACGTATGGAAGAACTCTTCCTGGGTAGACTCCTTGCCGGCGATGAACTGGATGTCGTCGACGAGCAGCACATCGATGGTGCGATACTTGTCGCGGAAGGCCGATTGGTTTTGCGTGCGGATAGCGGTGATCATCTCATTGGTGAATTCTTCCGATGAGACGTACAACACCTGCAAGTTGTTTTTCACGCAAACGTGACCGATGGCATGCAGCAAGTGCGTTTTGCCTAAACCCACGCCGCCATACAAGAAGAGCGGATTGTACTGAGCGGCTGGTCGTTCAGCGACGGCCAAGCAGGCCGCGTGCGCCAAGCGGTTGCTCGAACCAACGACAAAGGTCTCAAAGATGTATTTGGGATTCAGACCGCTTGCGGTGCGAGATCCAGCATCACCGGATGAATAATTTGCGCGGGATGTAGGCGTTGGCTCGACGCCATTTAACAATGACACGGCTTCCCTCTTTTCTTCTTTGCTCCAGACGACGAAGCGTACATCTACACTGTGCCCTACAATGCCCGTCAAGATCCGCTTCACGGTAGTCGTCAGCCGGTTTTGCCACCACTCCTGGCTGTATGCATTAGGCACGGCAATGGCAAACGCTCCGTCCTCATAGGATAACACAGAAGTCGGTTTGACCCACGTGTCATAGGTGGCCCGCGCCATTTGCAGCTGCAGTTCACCTTGGGCGGCTTGCCAAATTTGATCTGCCTTCATGATGATTGCACTCCGCTGCCCCAGAGCCGATCAGGGGTCAAAAGATTTTCTCATCAATCGGCGCGGTCAGTAGAAGATCGCGGTGTGTATGATCTCTAAACCGATTGACGTGTGACTATAGGCGGTCATGTCATGTTGTGAAAAAGTGGTGAGAGGATGAAGCCACAACCTTGTGCAACTTGCTCAACCACGCTTGATCCGCGGTCACTGAAAGAAACGGTCGGACGAGATGTTAATCTCTCCGACACGCGCAAGTGATTTTATCAAAAACCATTCGCGTTGACAATAGCCTATCCTTAAAACATTGAAAGATTTAAGGATCACAACGAGGGTTTGAACATCGAATACTTGGGTTGCAGTATCTTTTGTCTTTCCACATCTCATGGTATGATTCTCCACGCGGACAATGGTTTTTCCACCACTGTCCACACCTTATCCACACATTAATCCACAACAAGAGAGGAAAAGCCTTGCGCAACTTGATGATCACCGGTGGAGCAGGCTTCATCGGTTCCAATTACGTCCGGTATGTTCTGCAGAACCATCCCGATTATCACGTCACGGTGTTTGATAAACTCACGTATGCCGGCAATCTTGATAACTTGCGCGACGTCGCCGAAGAATTCCAATCGCGTTACAGTTTTGTGCGCGGCGATATTTGCGATGCCGAGATCGTGAATGCAACGATTCGAGATCATCATATTGACACGATCGTAAACTTTGCGGCTGAGTCGCACGTTGATCGATCATTGTTGACACCTGATGCGTTCGTGAAGACGGATGTGAACGGCACCTATGTTTTACTGGAAGCGGCCAAGCAGTTCCAACTGGAACGCTATCATCAAGTTTCCACCGATGAAGTATACGGTGACATTCCGGTCGGTTCCTCCAACGAGACTGATCCACTTGCACCGCGCAGCCCATATTCGGCCAGCAAGGCCAGCGGTGATTTGCTGGTGCATGCCTATCACATCTCGTACGGTATTCCGACGACGATTACGCGCGGCTCCAACACCTATGGTCCATATCAATATCCCGAGAAGTTAATGCCGTTGTTTATCACCAACGCCATCGATGACCAATGGCTGCCGGTGTATGGCGATGGGCTGCAAGTGCGTGATTGGTTGTATGTGATGGATCACTGTTCGGGCATCGACCTTGTTTTGCATCGTGGAACGCTCGGCGAAGTGTACAACCTGGGCGGCGAGAACGAACAGCACAACATTGACGTGATCCACATGATGTTGAAGTTGTTGAATAAGCCGGAGTCGTTGCTGCGTCGTGTGACCGATCGGCCTGGGCATGATCGTCGCTACTCGCTCAACGTGGCGAAGCTGCACGCGCTGGGCTGGGAGCAGAGCGCTACGTTTGAACAGGAACTCGCCGCAACCGTGAAGTGGTACACCGAGAATCAATGGTGGTGGCGCAAGATCAAGAGCGGCGAGTACATGGAGTACTACAAGTCGCAATACGAGAAACGGCTAGCGGAAAGTACCGCTGTGTGAGTAGCAATCAACAATTAGAAATGAACAAAGCCCGATCGGATCTCCAGTACCGATCGGGCTTTGCTTTTCGCGCGCTACGGATCAATCGTTCCGCTTCAATACCTTTTCGATGCGTTGATCGGGTATGAACCAAATCACGGCGACGATCACATACAAGCCGCAAGCCAGCATGGCATTGATAAAAGCCAACGGAATCGCGGACGCATAGCATACTAACGAGATGTAGCCTTTAGTATCATAACCCACCGCGGCCGCTAACACGGAGTCTTGACCGTGATGTGCCACCAACGCGCGTTCCAACAGAAAGTACGCAAACCCTGCCATCAATAGCACTACGCCATACAGCGCCACCGGCCACGCCGCGAAACCATTCTCGCCTAACCAATTGGTCACGAACGGCACCAGCGATAGCCAGAACAGCAGATGCAGGTTTGCCCACAGCACTTTGCCGTTAACTTCGCGTGCGGCTTGCAGTAAGTGATGGTGATTGTTCCAGTAAATGCCTACAAACACAAAACTGAGCAAGTAACTCAAAAACACCGGAATTAAGGGGATCAGCACGCTGGGCTCCGCGCCAGCCGGCACTCTTAACTCCAACACCATGATGGTGATGATGATGGCGATCACACCATCGCTAAAGGCTTCTAATCTTCCTTTGCTCAAAGTTTATTCCCCTTGCGATGTTTCATTCATCACTCGTCACTTATCATTTGAGCATCGGCATCTTCACGCCCATCTTCTTGGCAAACTCAATCGCTTCGGGATAGCCCGCGTCCGCATGTCGCACAACGCCCATGCCCGGATCGGTCGTCAGTACGCGCTCTAAACGTTTCGCCGCTTCGGGTGTGCCGTCGGCCACGATGACTTGTCCCGCATGTTGACTGTAGCCAATGCCCACGCCGCCACCGTGATGGAAACTCACCCACGTTGCGCCGCCAACCGCATTGATCAGCGCGTTTAAGATCGGCCAGTCACTGATCGCGTCGGAGCCGTCGCGCATGCTTTCCGTTTCGCGGCGCGGCGAAGCGACCGAACCCGAATCCAGATGATCGCGCCCGATCACGATCGGCGCGGAGACTTCACCCTTCGCGACCAGTTCGTTGAATTTCAAGCCAGCCAGATGTCTTTCACCATAACCCAACCAACAGATGCGTGCCGGTAGACCTTGAAACGCCACACGCTTCTGCGCCATGCGAATCCACCGCTCCAGTGATTTGTTCTCAGGGAACAATTCGAGGATGGCTTCGTCGGTGCGGAACAAATCTTTTTCGTCACCACTCAGTGCGACCCAACGAAACGGTCCTTTGCCTTCGCAGAACAGTGGTCGAATAAACGCCGGCACGAAGCCCGGATAGTTAAACGCGTCCTTCACACCCGCATCGAAGGCCCGCTGCCGCAAGTTGTTACCGTAATCAAACACAATCGCGCCGCGTTTCTGAAACTCCAACATGGCCTGTACATGCCGTGCCATCGAGGCACTCGATCGGCGTGCGAACTCTTGCGGATCGCGTTGGCGCAGTTCAGTCGCCTCTTCTAATGATAAACCATGCGGCATGTAATACAGTGGATCGTGCGCGGGCGTTTGATCGGTCACTACATCGGGGACAACGCCACGCATGACCAATTCGGGAAACACATCCGCGGCGTTCGCAATCAACCCGATCGATAAGCCGCGCCCATCGTTCTTCGCTTCTTCGATCAACGTCATCGCTTCTTCGAGCGTATCGACGACGACATCGACGTATCTCGTCTCCAGGCGGCGATGCGCGCGCGCGGGATCAACTTCGACGACGAGGCCGACGCCTTCGTTCATCGTGATCGCCAACGGCTGCGCGCCGCCCATTCCGCCAAGGCCAGCCGTCAACACAAACTTGCCCTTCAACGAGCCCCAGCCTTGCTGCACGGCGAGTGACGCCAGCGTTTCATACGTGCCTTGCAGAATGCCCTGCGTACCGATGTAGATCCACGAGCCGGCCGTCATCTGCCCATAGATCATCAACCCTTCGCGTTCGTACTTATCAAACTGATCCTGTGTCGCCCAGTGTGGCACGATGTTGCTATTGGCGATCAGCACGCGCGGCGCGTCGCGATGCGACTTGAATACGACCACGGGTTTACCCGATTGAACCAGCAGCGTCTCATCGTCTTCTAAATCTTTCAACGTCGCGATGATGGCGTCAAATGCCTCCCACGATCGAGCCGCGCGGCCGCGCCCGCCGTACACGATCAAATCGTCGGGCTTTTCGGCCACTTCAGGATCGAGATTGTTCATCAGCATGCGCATGACGGCTTCTTGCTGCCAGCCTTTGCACGTTAACTGCGTACCGCGTGGAGCTCGAATGATGCGAGACATGGGGCCTCCGTGATTAGTGAAGTGCGAGTGGGGTATAAAAGATTGTAATCTGATTGGCGGTTTTGCTCAACTAAGCAAGGCCTGCTAAACTAGCGCCATGAACAACTATGATACCTTTGCCGACGTTTACGATTTGTTTTACGGCGACTTTGAAGACGATCTGGAGATGTATTTGGGGTTTGCCGAACGCACCGGCGGGCCGATACTCGAAATCGGCAGCGGCACAGCGCGAGTGGCGGTGGCGCTGGCTGAGGCCGGTCACACGGTCATCGGTCTTGAGCCTTCGGCTGCGATGCGCGCTATTGCCCAGGCAAAAGCCGCCGAGGCCGAGCTAACCGATCGGGTGCGCGTGATCGACGGCGATATGCGGCGCTTCAAGATCGACCAACATTTTGGCTTGATCATCGCGCCGTTGAATACGTTTCTGCACAACCTCACGCTCGACGATCAATTAGCGACGTTAAGTTCGATCAAGCGACACCTGCGGCCGGGCGGTTTGCTGGTGCTCGATTGCTTCAACCCCGATCCTGCGCAGGCCGCCGATGATCGCCGTTTGATCTTGCAGCGCCATGTGATCGATCCGGAGACGGGCGAAGCCGCGCAGTTATGGCTGTCGCGCAGCACCGATTGGGGGCAGCAACTGCAAGACCTGATTTATCTCGCGGACCAAATTGATGCAGCCGGACACGTCCAGCGCGTGACGCTGGATACGAAATTCCGCTTTGTTTTCCGGTATGAAATGCAGTTGTTGTTGAAACTAGGCGGCTTCGACGTAAAGGATCTCTACGGCTCTTACAACCTCGAGCCGTTCGAGAGCGACAGCGAAAAGATCATCGTCGTCGCCACGCCCGCCTGACTCAAGTCCACCGGACTTGAAGTTGAACAACTATCAACCTGAGACGAACGCTAACCCCACTAAGCCCGCGCCCGTATGAACCGACAGGCCTGGCGTCAACTCAGCGATCATGATGTCCGGCGGACAGTTGAGCGTCTTGCGCAGCATGCCTTCGAATTCGCGCGCGGCTTCCGGTGCTGCCACGTGCACAATGGCGAGTTGTTCAACTGCCTGGCCGTTGATGATGTGATCGGACAGTTCCAGCACTCGCGCCCACGCTTTTTTCTCAGTGCGCACCTTCTCCAGCATTTCCAACTTGCCGTCGCGCACGGTGAGGATGGGCTTGATGCTCAACAGGCCTGCCATGCCTGCTGCGAGCGCGCCCACGCGCCCGCTCATGGCCAGATATTTCAACGTAGCTAACGCAGCGAAGATGTGCGCGCGTTGACCGACATCCTGCGCCCGCGCAATACACTCCTCTTTGGATGCGCCAGCTTGGGCAGCTTCGGCGGCGGCGACTGCCATGAAGCCTTGCCCCAGCGACAATGTCTGCGTATCGATCACCGTGATGTCGCGCTCGGGCAGCAGATTGCGCGCATTGACGGCGGCGGCATAAGTGGCGCTGATGGCGCTGCTGACCGTGAAGCAGATCACTTGTTCGGCCCCCGCGTCAAACGCCGCCTGAAATGCTGACACGAACTGACCGGGCGACGGCGCCGACGTGGTGGGCAATTGCCCCGTCCGATCGACCCGCGCGAACAATTCATAATCGTCGATGTCGTTGTCGGTTAATAGCGCTTGCGCGCCAAACTGAATGACGATGGGCACCTGGCGAATGGCATACTGAGCCGCCAGCGGGCGCGGCAAACTGGCATCCGTATCAGTAATGATGGCGATGCGAGGCACACTCTTCCTCCGCGAGACAGAATAGAGGCCGCAAGTATAACTGAGATTGGGGCGCGCTTCAATACTATTATTGTGGCAATTGGAGATCGACCTGCAGCACGGGCAGATACAGCCGCCAGCGGCGCAATTGCAAAGACGCGCCGTCGGCCTCAGGTAGCGGATCAAGCCCCAACGCGTCGGCGATGGTGGGCGCCACATCGATCAAGCGCGTGGGCCGCGAATCAACCGGGCCGAGATGTGGTCCCGCGCCGAGCAGAATCCCGTGCATTTCGGGCCAGTTGGGAGCATAGCCGTGCGTGCCCCCCGCCTCGATCGGACTGGCGATAGGCCCGGCGGAAGTTGCGCCGTTGAGGCTATAGCCGGGGCGCACACTCGCGAACACATCGCCGACTGTGGCGATGCCCAACGCGCTGGCGCCAAGGTCTTGTTTGCGGATGATGTGATCGAAGGGATACACGATCTCGCCTGTTAACCGATCGGTGTCGGTGAAGTTTTCGAGTGCGTTCACAATCGCATCTTGTGTGGCCGAATACGGCACAGTGCCCGCGGGTGAGATCACCCCGCCGGCTCGATCGAGCGTGTTGACGTAGATGAACGCATAGCCACCGCCCGCTTGCGCGTACGCGGAGATGGGCGCAGTGACGGAAATGCCTGCGTGCGCCAACAAGCGATTGATGTACAGCGAAGTGTGGATCGCGGCTTGCCCATGATCGGACACGGCGAGCACATCGGTTTGAGTGAGTCCCGCAGTGTTGATGAGGGCGGCCAGGTTGCTATCGACGGCGCGGTAACTATCGCGAATGTTATTCCAGTAGGTTATCGAAATCGGATCGGTATACAACAGTTGGCGCGGATCGGTCAGCAAGTAGAGATGTTCGCTGTTGTCGATGATGCCTTGATACGTGATCAACAAATCCCAATCGTCGCGGCGCAGTACGTCGAGGGTCGCATCGCGGAAGAAGTTGTCTTCACGGTGCATGAAGTCGATGAGGTCCTGTTCAGTGGTAATGCCATTGATCGGCACGAAGCGCGGAAACGGCCCGATCGTTCGATATAGTTCGTTGACCCACGCGCGCGGATAGCCAGGGTTGTACCACACGCCGGTCGCGTACAGGGCAATCGTCAACGGCTTAACCGCGTAATCGTAGAGTTTGAGATACGCGCCCATCACTGCGCCGTTGGTTCCGGCGGCTACGTTGGTGCTAGTGAAGATCACCGACGTCCACTCGCCAATCATCGATAGCGGCGCGGTTGGCGTCATGCGGCCTTCGCGCGACGGACGCACACCAAAGTAGCCGTTACTCAGATCATGATCATCGTCGATGACGAGCGCATCGTAGGTGCCTGCCGTAACCCGATCGAGCGCGACAACATAGAAGGTATAACTTTGAGGCGAAACGTAGGCGTCTTGCAGCGTAAACGTCATCACGCGTGGCGAATGGGCATTGGCAAACGCACCTAAATCCCAGCCACTGAGATCGGAACTCCAATCACTGGCCGTCGGTTGGATCAATTTGGGCGCTGAGCGCTGCTCCTGAAAATTCAGCGTCCACGTATTCGTCAGCGAGTTGTCGTTGACGCCCACGGTGCGAATCAGCCCGACTTTTTTGCCGACGCGCAACGCCGGTGACCAGAGGCCTTCCACACCCAATGGTTGTTGGTGCGCGTAAATACCCGATGTGACCGCGCCCGTCAACGGCGGATACACGTTGGTGATCATGCCGTGCTTTTGCGGATAGGCGCCGGTCACCATCGTCGCCAGGTTGGGCGTGGTAAGGGTGGGCGTAACAACGGTATCGAACGTGGCTTTGAACGATCGGGCGAGGGTGGCAAAGCCGCCATCGGGCGGCAGCGTGCCATCGGCTAGAAACTGATCGAGGAAGTCGGCGCGGGCGGCATCCACTTGAACCAAGATCACGCGGCGACGCGGTTCGTCGGCGAGTGTGTGAACTGGTAGGGCCGCGATAACCAGGCCTGCCAGTGTGAAACTGATTAAGACAGGTAGAGCCAGCCCGATCCAACGCCGCTTCATAATAACAAGACCGTTCCCAAGACAACTTCGGTAACGAGGCTGATGAGATTCGATTGCTCGACGGATTTATCGACGATGAGGCCGTAGCCGCGCGTTACGGCGATGGCGAGATAAGTGACGCCTAGCATTTGATAAGCGACGTTGATGTTGCCAAGTAATAATGGCGCGGCGCCCAACCCGATAAAGCAGCCGCCCAGAATAGCCCGAATCTCGGTGAGGCCGCGCGGCCCCGGCGCATTCAAGCCGGTGAAGTTAAACACAGCGCGCGGGCGGAGGAACGAAATCAGCCCCGTGACGATGGTGGCCAGCGCGGCGATGAGTTTGAGAATTTGCAGGAAGGTCATAGCGTCCCTTTCGATGAGTAATCTCACTCAAAGTCTACCCGATCATCACACAATCGCAAACCGCCCGATCGAATCTCGATCGGGCGGTTTTACGCATTACTTATCACGCGTCAAAGTACAGTTGAATCTCATACGGATGCGGTCGATTGCGAACGCCGTAATACTCCTCCGATTTGACTTTGATCCATTCAGCGATCTGCCCTTCATCAAACACGTCGCCTTGCAGTAGGAAGTCGTGATCTTTCTCCAAGGCATCCAACGCCTCTTTGAGTGAAGAAGGCAGCGGCCTGATCGATTGGCGCTGTTCGTCGTTCCACGCGAAGATGTTCTGATCGATCGGGCCAAAGCCCAACGCGCGCGGATCGAGTTGGCGGCGAATGCCGTCGAGACCGGCCATCAATTGCACGGCCAGCGCCAGGTAGATGTTGCACGTCGCGTCGGGCGGGCGGAACTCGAAGCGGGCGGTGTCGGGTTGATCAGCATACTTGGGCACGCGAATCGCCGCGCTGCGGTTGCCGAGCGAAAAGAACGCGTTGACGGGTGCTTCGAAACCGGGCACGAGCCGCCGATACGAATTGGTGGATGGATTAGTAAACGCTAGCACCGCTGGACCATGCGCTAACAAGCCGCCGATGTAGTACAACGCCGTTTGGCTCAAATGCCCGTAACCGTGCTCATCATAAAACACATTGCCGCCTTGCTTGAACAGATGTTGATGGAAGTGCATGCCGTTGCCTGCTTCACCATACAGCGGCTTGGGCATGAACGTCGCTGTTTGATTGCGGCGATGGGCCACCATCTTCGTCACATATTTGACCATCTGGGTGGCGTCGCCCGATCGGAGCAGACCCATCATCGGCGTTTCGATTTCGCTTTGGCCGGGGCCGCCTACTTCATGGTGATGGTACTTCACTTCAATGCCCATCTCTTCCAGCACTAACGACATCTCGCTGCGCAGGTTGAACAACTGATCTTTCGGCGGAATGGCGTGATAGCCGCCGTGCAGCGGAATCAAATGACCGTGACCGCCGGCCGCGCTCTGCCAATCGGCTTCGCGGCTGTCCACGCGATACGTCGCGGTGTTGACGCCATTTTCGAAAGCAACGTTATCGAAGATGTAGAATTCGTATTCCGGTCCCCAGCGGCTTTCATCGGCCACGCCGAGTTCACACATATACTCTTCAGCACGTTTGGCGATGTTGCGCGGATCGCGCGGGAAAGGCAGCTTGGTGTCGGCTTCGAAGGCCGAGCAGACAAAACTCAACGTCGGCGCTTCCCAAAACGGATCGCGAAACGCGGTGGATAAATCGGGCAGCAGCACCATATCGCCCGATTTGACGGACTTCAATCCGACCGACGAGCCATCAAATCCGACGCCGTCGCGCATCAACTGATCGTTGAACTGCGAGGCGGGCACGGTGACGTGATGCCAGCGTCCGTGCAGATCGCTGAATTTCAGATCGATCATCTTGTATTGCTGATCTCGAACGTGCTTCTGTGCTTCTTCGAAATTTGAAAACATATTCTGCTCCAGAGGATTTGATTCAGCGCTCCAGCGCGGGGGGCAAAAAAGCGAATCAGTTTGTCGCTGATTCGCTTTCTCGCTTGATCGCCGATGTGCTGATTGGGTTTAGCGCCACTCACTCGCGCCAGAGGTTTCTTCCATCGGTTGAGCCAGCAGATATTCGTAGGCGGCCAACGCGGCCTTAGCCCCTTCGCCGATCGCGATCAGGACCTGCTCGGCGTAAACGTTGGTCACATCGCCCGCCGCAAAGATGCCGGCCAGCGAGGTGCGATTGTTATTGTCGATCTTGATGCGCCCGTCAAGTTCAAGTTCGATCAGATTGGCGAGAAAATCGGAGTTGGGTTTCAGCCCCAGCTCGACGAAGATCACATCGGTGGCCAGTTCGCGCTGATCGCCATTCTTCTTGACCACGAGGCTGCGCGCAAATTCATCGCCGTTAACTTGTACTGGCGCATAGCCTTCCAGGATCAGCACATTGGGCAGTGCCTGCAAATGCAGACCCATCGGCGTGTCGAGTTCGCCATGTGTGGGTGCGACCAGTGTCACGTGTTTGGCAATCTGCGCGAGTTCCAGCGCTGCCACCAACGCCAGTTTGGTATCGCCGACGACGATGCCGGTCTTGTCGATGAACAGCGACGCATAACTCATCGCGCTGAAGCACAGGCCGCGCATCAGGTATTCGCGTTCGCCGGGGACGTTGAGGAACTTGCCCTGCGTGCCGGTGGCGACGATCAAGGCCTTGGCCTCATAGGTCGCGGGTAGATGCTCGTGATCGCGGCCGCCGCGCGTGAACACGCGATAGCCGCCTGCAATCGGCTCGACCTTCTCCACTTTATCGATCACCCGCGCGAAATCCAGATAATGGATCTCATTCACAAACCGATTGACCACCTCTTCCCCGTTGACGACGAGGTGCTGCTGAACATCCGGCACTTGCAAGCGCCAGTTCGTTTTACCGCCCAAATCCTTGGCGATCAGCAGCACGTCGAGGCGTTTACGCAGCGCATAGATCGCCGCGGTCAGGCCGGCCGGTCCGCCGCCGATGATAATGAGATCGTACATGGTTCTCTCCTGTGATAAACCACGGATAACACCGATGACACGGATAAAATACTCAGGCTGTCATCCGTGCGAATCCGTGACATCCGTGGTTGCATGTTATTAGTCGGTGGTTTCGATGAAGCCTTCGTCCATCATGGTGTGCGTCAGGTCGCGCGCGTTCTTGATGATGGCCGAGGCCAACTGATATTCTTGATCGTACGTCAGCGGCTTGCGCGCCAGCCCTTGCTCGACGGCCTTGGCCGCAACCGCGGCGGCTTCGCGCGGAAACACATCCCATTCGTCCATCGTCGGCAGAATATAATCGGGATTCAGCCCCTTTTGCGCGGCCATGTCGGCCAGCGCGTGCGCGGCGGCCAAACACATCTCGTCGGTGATGGTGCGGGCGCGCACATCTAGTGTACCGCGGAAAATGCCCGGAAATCCCAGCGAATTGTTCACCTGGTTCGGAAAGTCCGATCGGCCTGTAGCGACGACCGCGGCCCCCGCCGCTTTCGCCTCCCACGGCCACACTTCGGGAATCGGATTGGCACACGCGAACACGATCGCGTCCTTTGCCATCGTCTTGATCCACTCGGCCTTGAGTACGTCCGGCCCAGGCGTGGACAATGCGATCACCACATCAGCCCCGACGAGCGCTTCGGCGATGCCGCCGGCGCGCTGCTCTTCATTGGTGATCTGGCACAACTTCCACTTGTCCACAAACTCGGCCCTGCGCTTCTCGATGTCGGCGCGTTGCTTGTTCAAGATGCCCTTGCTATCGACCATCAGGCAGAGCGCGGGCGTCGCGCCGGAGTTGAAGATCAATCGGGAACAAGCGACGTTCGATGCGCCGCTGCCCACAAACGCAATCTTCACCTCCGACAGTTGCTTGCCAACGATCTTGAGTGCGTTGATCAAGCCCGCCAGCGTCACCGTCGCCGTGCCTTGTTGATCGTCGTGCCAGATCGGAATTTCGGCGCGTTCGCGCAGCGTATCGAGCACGCGGAAGCATTTGGGCTGCGAGATGTCTTCCAGGTTCACGCCGCCGAAGCCGGGCTGCACCATCAACACCGTTTCGATAATTTTATCCGGGTCTTTGGTATCCAGCATCAACGGCCAGCCGTCGACGCCGCCCAGATATTTGTAGAGCAGGGCTTTGCCTTCCATGACGGGCAGGCCCGCCTTTGGCCCGATGTCGCCCAGACCCAGCACGCGCGTCCCGTCGGACACAATGGCGACGGTGTTCCACTTGTGCGTGTGCTCGTACACCAATTCGGGATCGGCCTGAATGGCTTTGCAGGGCGCGGCCACGCCGGGCGTATACCAGATGGCAAAATCGTTGAAGTCGCGCACGCGGCAGCGCAGCGCCGTCTGCACTTTGCCGTGATAAAACGGATGCAGCCGCATCGCATCGGCCGCAGGCTGTTTCGCTTTGGCGATCAGTTCTTCAGTCGTAACAGTCGTGGCATCTTTCAGCATGGCAAATCCTCCGCGGTGGATTCATTCCGTACTGCGCATTGACCAGCGCTTAGGCTTCACGGTCCGAAATATCAGCAGAGAGGTATTGACGCTGTGCAAGACTTTTTCGGTGACGCTGCCGTACACCCAGCGCTGTAGGCCGGTGCGGCCATGCGTCGCCATGACGATCAGGTCGGTGTTGTACGTTTCGACGAATTCGTAGATGGTGTCGGCGGCCGGGCCGACGCGCACTTCCGTTTTGATCTCAAGACCCGATTGGTTAGCTATACCTGATCGGGTTGCCAGATACGCCGCCGCTTCGTCGATCAGGTCTTGCTGCTCGCGTCGACTCAGGCCGTGTTCGGTCTCGTCCAGTGATCGATCGATCTTGACGTTGGGCACGCTGCGTAAAAAGGTGACGCTGGCGTTGAAGCGGCGCGCGAGTTCCAGCCCCGGCTCGATGGCGTGTTCGCTCAACTCCGAGCCGTCCAGCGTGATGGCGATCTTTTGAATGGGATCTGGTTTGCGGACGGCCAGCACCGGGCAGGGCGCGATGCGCAATACTTTGTCGGTGACGCTGCCCAGCAACCAGCGCGTGACGCCGGAGTAGCCGTGCGTGGACATGAGGATGAGATCGACGTGTTCGGCGGTGGCCGTATCCACGATGGCGCTGGCGACGTTGCCTTCCGGTATCAGCGTGCTGATCTGAATATTCGGCGCGTGAGCCTCGCGCAGTTTTTCGAAGTACCCCTGAATCTCGCGGCGGGACACTTCCAGTTGGCGGCCGGTCGGCGGTTCGTGCCCGCGCGTGTCGTGCGCGCCATCGGCGGCGGGTACGCGCGCCAGGATCAACTTGGTGCCGGGCTGTTGCGCCAGCGCCAACGCGGGCGCCAGGGCGCGTTCGCTGAGCGGCGAACCATCGAGCGGGACGAGGATCTTATCGAACATGCGGGTCCTTGGGAGTGCAATATGAGCTAAATCGGCTTACCTATATTATAAGCATCACCCAAATGGGCCATACAGCCAAGTGGCGGATGTCACGGAAAGAGGGGGAAGTCTGTTGAGTGGCGGACGAGGGGCTGATGAGGTGAAGCGATGAAAAAGTGACAAGGTGATCTCACTTCAGCAGATCACCTTGTCACCGTGTCAGCGTGTCACGTTTTGTGACTACTTATTTGGTTTTGACTTTAATCGTCTTGGGCTTGACCTCTTCGGCTTTGGGCAGCGTCAGCGTCAACACCCCATGTTCGAACTTCGCATCGGCCTTATCGGCCACCACCAGCGACGGCAATTGCAGCGAGCGCTCGAACTTGCCGTAGCGCCGTTCCTGCCGGATGTAGCTGCCTTGCTCGACCTTCTCTTCACTCTTGGTCTCACCCTTGATGGTGAGCGTATCGCCCGTAATCGACACGTCAATGTCTTCGGGCTTGAGGCCGGGCACCGAGGCTTTGACGACCACGTTGTCCTTCCCTTCGATCACGTCGACGGGCATGCCCACGGTCTCGCCTTCAAACGGCAGCGGCCACGCACTAGGGCGAATGAACGAATCTTCGAACAAGCGGTTCATCGCCTCGCGCAAACTCAGCATGTCCTTAAACGGTTCCCAACGAACAATGTCTGCCATGTTGCACCTCCTCTGCAAATTTCGCCCATAGTATAGCCAAAGTGTGTTAGAGGAGAGCTAGCAGAATGTTGGTGAATTGTTGTAGGGGTAGACACCTCCGTTCGCCCTACGCCCCGCGTACGACCAACACCGGCGTCGAGGCTTCTTCGAGCAAGTGCGCGGTGACATCGTCCAGCAGCCAGCGATTGAGGCCGTGCGCGATGTGCGCGCCGACCACCAACAAATCGTAATGTCCTTCGCGGAGTTCGGCCAGGATTTCGTCGACGACGAAGCCGTGTCGAACCTTCACGACGTGAAGCGAGTCGGGGGCCGTCTCGCGCAATCTCTCCAGCGCCGATTGGAGGTGCACGCCCTCACGGGTCTGCCGCGCCATCAAGTCGTCGGCCGTGGCGGCGAGATCAGGCAGATACGCCTTGTCGCTCAGTGGCACTTGCGACATGACATGCAGCACGGTCACGGCCACGCGCGCGTGCTGCGCCACATGCCCGGCGCGCTTCACATCTCGCAGACCTTGCTCGCCGCCCGCCGTGCAGACGAGGATGTTCTGCAACTCCGATCGATCGCCTTTGTACAACAGCACCGAGCATGGCGCGTAATGCAGAATGCGGCTCGCGGTATTGCCCATGAGAAAGCGCGTCAAACCGCGCCACCCCGACTGGCCGATGACGATCAGATCGGCTTGCCAGGTTTCCGCTTCGGCCAATATTTGCTCGTCGGCATGCCCATGCCGGACTTTGATCTCGCAGTGTGCGCCGATCGTTTGCAGCTCGGTGCCCAGCTCTTCAAGACCGACGCGCATCGCGTCCACTTCCACACGCTTCTCGACGACGCCCAGCATCTCGACGGGCTGCTGTGAATTGCGCACCAATTGAAAGCCAAAGCGTACAGCCTTGGCGGCTTCGGGGGAACCATCGGTGCAGAGGAGCGTTTTCATAGCATCGTTCCTATCTCAACAGCAGCAGAATCGGCACACCCACCAGTACAAACATGAATACCGTAAAATTACGACGTTGGCCTGTGATCCAATTGGCGATATTCAGCAGCTGCCGTTCGTAAGGCCGATAGAACAACGTCAATACGATCAACGACACCGTCGCCACGCTCAGCATCTCCACCAGCACGATCGTAAACGACTGCGGCTTGTTCATCAAGATCGAAGCGACGAGTGTATCGACGAAGGTGGTGATGTTCGCGCCCATGATGTAAGGGATCACGTTTTCGCGCCGCACATAGCCGCGTGCCGAGAGCGGCACCAGCAAACTCAGCGAGACGGACACCGACATCGAGACCATCGTCACCGCGCCGCCCAGCAGGAACATCACGATCGGGCGGTAGAGCAACCGCGGCGCTTCGCCGAATTCGGTGCCGCCCAATTTCAATTCCGGCAACGCGTGATCGATCAAATTGAAGGCGAGCAGAATCACGCCCACGCCGACGGCAAATACCAATAGCCCCGGCGCCCAACTGGTGATCCACCCTACGATCGGATTGAAGATGCCATCTAGAAACGAAGCGAGTTCAGTGGAAGCCGATAGATGCACGCCGTTCAGCAGGCCGTTCGCCAAGATGTAACTGCCGATCAACATGGCGGGGAGATAGATGGTCCACGTAGTTAGCAGTGAGAGCAGCCCCATGCTCAGGCTGCGTTTAGGCTCTTGTCCGCGCAGCATGTAGATGAAGCCGATGAAGAGCACGATGAACGACGCGCCCATGCGGGAGCCATTGATCATCGTGAAGGTCTGCAGGACGTTGATGGCGCCGCCGTTGAACAAACTCAACGACGCGGCGGCGACGGGCGAGCCGCTCAACACGATGTACGCGCCCAGCCAACCGAAGCCTAGACTATCGACGGGGTCTTTGAGCAGCGCGGTATCGTGCAGCATCGGCGCGAGGACTTTAGCGCCGGACTTCATCAACTGCAGCGCGAGGATGAAAACGAACAGTCCCGCCAATGCGTAGGCGATTTTGATCAGAATAGTGCGGCGAGGCGGCGAAGCTTCGCGCATGGGTCCCCCGCAAAGCATACCGAGTAACAAATGAAACGCAGACCACGGCGTTTAATCGTTACTCGTTACTTGTCCCCTTTTACTTCTCGATCCAACTGTTCGTAGAACGCCACCATGTAAGCGTGCCGTTCTTCGGCCAACGCCTTGCCGGTAGGCGTGTGCATCCGATCTTTGATCTTTTTGAGTTTGACGTGGAATTCATGCACGGCGGTGTGTTGGTTGGGATCGGCTTCGCGCCCGTCCATCGGATCGACGTAGTCGGCGGGCACATCGGCCCATAACTTCTGCCCGCGATGTGCGCCAAACGCAAAGGCGCGTGCGACACCGATCGCGCCGATCGAATCCAACTTGTCGGCGTCGAATAACACTTTGGCTTCCAGCGTTTGCGGCGTCGGCCCCGATCGGAACCGGTGCGATTCGATGGCGTGTGCGACGGCTTCGACGAACGGTTCAGCATAGCCGTGCTCGCGCAGAATGTCTTTGGCCCGATTGGCCGCCGACGTTTCATGGCCTGCGCGCCCTTGATCAAGGCCGATGTCATGCAGCAGCGCTGCCGCGCGGACGATCTCCGCGTCTGCACCTTCAGCTTGTGAGATCCGATCGGCCAGGTTGACCACACGTAAAACGTGATCGAAGTCGTGAGCTGAGTCGGCATCGGCGGGATAGAGTGAACGGGCAAAGTCAATCGTGATCATATTGAATCAATGCTCAATTCTCAATGCTCACTACACAATTGACCGCTGGTTGTACAGCATGAAATTGTGCATTGAGCATTGTTCATTATGAATTGTGAATTACGCATTACGCATGGCTAAGTCGTACACGATTTCGGCGACGTTGAAGGCGGCATTGGGCCGCGCGATGTTGCGGGCGTTCTGCGCCATTTGCTGCAAGACGTCAGAATGATAGAGCCAATCGCGCAGGGTGTTGACCACTTGCGCGGGCTTGGGGCAGAACGCGCCTGCGCCTGAATAACGGATGTAATCGGGATTGCCTTCTTCCTGGCCGACCACATAATCGAAGACGATGGTCGGCAAACCGCGCACCAGGGCTTCAGCCAGCGAATTCGATCCAGCTTTCGAAATGAGCACGTCGGCCACGGCTAGCCAATCGGGCATGTCGCGCGTAAAGCCTAGGATCATCGTCTCCATTTGCCAATCGACGTTTTCCAGTTCGTGCCGCAGAGTCTGGTTACGGCCGGTAACAATGACGAGTTGAGCTTTGAGATTCGATTGGCCGATCGCGTACGCGACATCATACACACGCCCCAGCCCTTCGCCACCGCCACTGAGCAGAATGACGGGTTTGTCGCTGCGTAAGCCCAGTCGCCGCCGCAGCTCGTCGGGCGGCTCGATCGGATCGAGAAAGCGCGGATGCACGGGCAGACCAGTTACGGTGATTTTATCAGCCGGTACGCCGTGCCGGATCGCGCCGTCCCGCGCGATCGGCGTGGGCACCAGATAGCGCTTGGCGCCGCGCGCGCACCACAACGCATGATTGGTGATCAGATCAGTGTAGACAAACGCACACGGAATCTTAAGCCACGTCAGTGGAAAACTATAGGTGGGGTGAAACGAGACGACCAGGTCCGCGGGATGATCGCGTATCAACTCGCGCGTCGCGCGGCGCATCGGTCGCCACATCAGGCTGGCGCCTAAGCGAATGCGGCGGCGGCCATTAAGGCCGTGATAGACGAGTTCTTGAAACGAGCGGCCGAGTTTGACGAACTTGGTGTACGTTTGCTGGCCGCGATTGTAGGGCCATGGTGCGTAGTCGGCCAGCATGTCCACCATCTCGACTTGCGCGGCATCGCCCACGGTGCGGCGTAATGCCTCACGTACAGCCTCAGCTGGTGCGCGATGACCGCCACCGACATCGGCAAACAGAAACAGCAATCGCACGGGACGATTCATTTGCCGCCACCCGCGCTGGGCCATTGAGAAGGTGGCTCGTGCGGCATGGCTTCAACGGCCACCGGTCTGTGCGGATCTTGGATGAAGAACATCATAATCGCCGCACCGATCCACAACACAACGGTATTGAAATAAAACGGCGCGCTATGAGCAACCGTGTCGTACAACGTCCCGCTCAATGTGGGGCCGATAACCTGTCCGACGCTCAACGCCGTGGTGTACAAGCCAAACGCTTTGCCACGCGTTCGCTCACCGCTGAGATCAGCCACCAGTGCTTGTTCGGCCGGGGTCGCGGCACTGAAGGCCACGGCTTCGCTGACCCACAACGCTACGTAAGGCAGGAGCACCCATTGACCGATCACGGGCAGCAAAAAGACAAGGTTGGGTGCGAGCGCGCTCGATATGCCGCTGGTGACCAACCCGGCCGCGATCGGCGGTTTACGGCCCACCCGATCGGCCACCTTGCCCAAGCGCGACTGCAAAAACGCAAACACAATCGCCGATGGTAAGTAAGCCATTGCTAGCACGAACGAATTGGAATTGATGTTACTCTGCACGAACTGGATCAAGATCGGCGTGAGGCCGGAGTTGGCCGTCGAGGTGAACAGCACAATCGTGGACAGCAACAATAACGGACGCGTAATGCCTGTGAATGAACTTCTTAGGCGCAGCCATTGCCGTCGCGGCCAATCACCGTGCAAAACGATCTTGGATCGCTGCGGCGTCAGCCACGTTTCGGGCAGATACTTGATCGCAATCCACAGACCAAAGGCATTCAATATCGCATACAACAGAAACAGCAACTTCCACGCCGTCGGATCGAAATTGGTGAAGAGTAAAATCGGCGCGCCGATGATGGCGCCGTACAAGCCGCCGCGCGCCAGCATCTCTTCGACCGAGCCGAACATGTTGCCATGCTTACCCTTGGCGGCCAAATCGGCCGTGATGGCATAGGCACTGAGCCACAACAAACCAGCGGCAATACCTTGCACCACTCGCCCGATGAATAGCCAATCGTATGAACTGCCGACAGCCAGAAACAGATTAGACAGCATTTGCAGCGTGACGCCAGCTAAGAAGAAACGCCGCCGCCCATAGCGATCGATGGCCGGGCCGACGATGGGCCGCATCAACAGGGTCATTAACGCATAGACACTGAGCAGCGTGCCGACGGCGATGCCTGTCGGTTCACCCGCCTTGAAGAGGCGGCTGGGTACGTAGATGGGAATGCCGAGAGTTAGAACACCGATGGGAAACGAAGACAGTAACAACGCGCGTCGCATGACAAATAAAGAGCGAGCGGTGTCGTCAGAGCTAGGTGGTTGCAGCATGAATGAGCTCATTCTTGAACAAACATCAGGGTGAACAGCGAGGCGGATTATAACAGACCGGCCTAGTTTTCGCGATGGGTGTCCGATGGGGCGTCGGCCGTTTCCGCGCGCTGCAGGATCGTCTTGAGGCGTTTCTCGAAGTCGCGGCGCGTCAACATGACGCGATGTCCGCATGTCAGGCACTTCAGACCGATGTCGGCACCGATGCGCGTGACCTGCCAATCGGTGCCGCCACAGGGATGCGGCTTGCGCATTCGAACGGTGTCGTTGACGTGAATGTCGATCGGCATGACGGACCTCGCGCGGATTATACCAAATTGGAAGTTGGAGGTTAGCGGTTGGAGATTGGAAGTGGGCAGCTTATAATCGAAGACAGTTTCCTTCAGGCGGTTCAAGGTGTCGATTATACGAGTTGAGGACCTCACCAAGGTCTTTCGCATCACACAAAAAGATCCGGGCGTGGCAGGCGCGTTTAAGGCGCTGTTCAAGCCACGTTATCAGGACAAAGTCGCCGTCGATCATATTCACTTCTCGATCGAACCCGGTGAAGTGATCGGCTACATTGGCGTCAACGGCGCGGGCAAATCAACGACGATTAAGATGCTGACCGGCATTCTGATGCCAACGGCCGGGCAGGTGCGCGTGCTCGATCGGGATCCGCATCGCCAACGAGTGGCTAACGCCCGTGACATCGGCGTGGTGTTCGGGCAGCGCACGCAATTGTGGTGGGATCTGGCACTGATCGAATCGCTGAATTTTGTGGCTCGCATCTATGAAGTGCCGCCCGCGCGCTATACACAGTTGCTGGACGAGTTCGCCGAAACGCTGGAATTGAAGGACTTGTTCAGCGTGCCGATCCGCAACCTGTCGCTGGGGCAGAAGATGCGGGCCGAACTGGCGGCGACGTTGATCCATGAGCCGCAGATCGTCTATCTCGACGAACCGACGATCGGCCTCGATCTGATCGTGAAGGAACGCATCCGCGAATTCATCAAAGAGCAGAATCGCACCCGCGGCACGACGGTGATCTTAACTACACACGACTTAGGCGATATCGAGGAAGTGTGCCAGCGCGTAATCATCATCGATGCGGGCAAATTGATCTACGACGGGCCGTTGAGCACCATCAAGGATCGGTTCGGCAAGTTCCGCGAGATCACCTTCGAGACGGTCAAGCCGATCGGCGCGATTGATGTGCCGCACGGCGCGGAGATCGTCGAAGGCGACGAAGATCGCACTTTGACGCTGCGCTTCGATCGGACGATCACCACCGCCAGCCAGGTCGCGGCGGCGCTGATGAATCAGATCGAAGTGGCGGACTTCTCGCTGGCGGAGCCGGATCTGTCAGCGATCGTCAAGCAGATTTACAGCGGCGCACTGCGCGAGGAGTTGGCGGCATGAAGCGCGTCGTGCGCGTTTACGGCGCAGTGCTGGCGCTGGTGCCTAAGTTCTACATGGCCTATCGCGCGTGGGTGTGGGCCGAGTTCGTCGTGCAGATCATCTCGATGACGATTCTGGTCTTCTTCTGGCGTGGGGTGTATGCCAACAGCACCACGCTCAGCGGACTGACTCAGGCCGCGACGATCAACTACATCTTGATCGCGCAGTTGCTGCTGCCGCTGGTGGAGAACCGGCTGATCTTCAACTTCGGCTGGATGATCCGTGAAGGGCAGATCGCGATCGACTTGCTGCGACCGATGGATTTTCAAGGCCGTTTCTACGTCGATGCTGTAGGCAACCTGATCCTGAACCTGCTGTTGAAAGTGCCGCTGTTGATCTTCGCCGTCATCGCGTTTGGCCTGCAATTACCGAGCGATCCGAGAGTGTGGGCCGCGTTCATCGTCGCGCTGCTGCTGGGTCACGCGGTGCTGTTCTTCTTCGACTGGATCTTTTCGTGTCTGGCGTTTTACAGCACCGAGACGTGGGGCTTGAGCGTGGTGCGGGTGGCGGTGGCGACGTTCTTCAGCGGCTCGCTGGTGCCGTTGCAGATGCTGCCAGACTGGCTGCGCGCCATCGCCAACGCGTTGCCGTTTGCGCAATCGGTGGCGGTGCCGGTGTCATTGCTCAGCGGCATCACGCCGCTTGGCGATGCGCCGGGCGTGTGGCTGATTCAAGGGCTGTGGTTGATTGGCCTGTTGGTCGTGTCGCGGATCGTGTTCAGTGTGTCGGTGCGCAAGATCACCGTGCAGGGCGGATGACGAACTCGGAACGTGGAATGTGGAACGGGGAATGCTGAAACGTTACGCGTCGCTCTACTGGTATTTTCTGCTGCAACGGTTCAAGATTTTGATGGAATATCGCGTCAACTTCTTCATCGGCGCGTTCTCCACTTTCTTGATGCAGTCGGCGGGTGTGCTGGCCGTGTGGGTGATCATGCGGCAGATTCCCGACATCAACGGCTGGACGCTGAACGAGATCCTGCTGATTTACGGTCTATTGACGCTGGCAAAATCGATCAATCACATGTTCGCCGACAACTTATGGATCATCGGTTGGGGCTACATCCGTCCCGGCGGCTTCGATCGGTTTTTGGTACGGCCGATCGATCCCTTGTTTCATCTGCTGGCCGATCGTTTCTGTCACGACGGGCTGGGCGATCTGTTGGTTGGCCTGGTCTTGGTGGGTGCGGCGTCTGCCCAGTTACAAATCGAGTGGACGGTGGCTAATCTAGTGTATGTGATCATCGCGGTGTTCAGCGGCGGTGTGATCTTCATCGCGCTAAACTTGATCACGGCGACTTCGGCGTTCTTCATCATCGAGTCGATCCCGATCACGCAGGTGATCTTCAACACGCACGAGTTTGCGCGCTTCCCGTTGACGATCTATCCGCGCGCGATCAGTCTAGTGCTGACGTGGTTGATTCCGTATGGCTTCGCGTCGTTCTATCCGGCCAGTCAGATCCTGGGGCGCGATGTCGGCGTGTTGGCCTGGCTCGGCCCGGTTGTGGCGGTGGTGTTGGCCGTAATCAGTTATCGCGTGTGGCTGTTTGGGCTGCGGCATTATTCGGGGACGGGGTCGTAGGGGCGACGTACTCGTAATCAACAGATTTTCACACCGCCTTTGTAAGCGAGTAAAATGGTGTCGGCAGTTCTTAGGTGTTACCTCAGGAGATTTTATGCCAAGCCGTGATCAAGCCCGCCGTGAAGCGATTGCCAAAGCGCAGATCGAATTGCGCAAACAGCCAGTCTATCTGGATACGGAAACGACGGGCTTGAATCCGACCGATCAGATCGTCGAGATCAGTTTCGTCGATCATGACGGCAGCGTGTTGTATGAATCGCTGGTCAAGCCGACGATGCCGATTCCGTTGGACGCGACGCGCGTGCACGGCATCAGTGCGGCGACAGTGAAAGATGCGCCGGCCTGGCCGGAGATTTGGCCGCAAGTGGAAGCGATCCTGTCGACGCGGCGCGTGGCAATCTACAACGCCGATTACGATCTGCGCCTGTTACAACAGACTCAGCGCGCTCATCAACTGGACTGGCAAATCGCGGTCTCCAACTTTTGCATCATGAAGTTGTACGCGCAGTTCCGAGGTGAGTGGGACTCGCGGCGTGGTTCGTATCGCTGGCACAAGTTGGACGAGGCGCGGTATCAGTGCCGCCTCGACTTGCCCAACGCGCATCGCGCCCGGGCCGACGCGCTGCTCGCGCGGGCGGTGCTGCAGTATGTGGCGCAAGCCGCCACCTGACACGGAGATCAAAAACGCCCGACCAATTCGATCGGGCGTTTGATTTACGCAGGGTCGTCACATCACTTCTTGCGGCACACCGAGCAGTACCTGTTCCACCTCATTGGCCGCGCGCCGCACTTCGTGCATTACCAGGCCAAGTTTGGCCTCTTTGCTGACCATCGCCGCCAATGCAGCTTCGCGCCCGGCCGGCACCACCACGATGCCGCCCATCGTGCCGTCTAACAAAATCCGATCGATCTCGCCGCGCGTCAACCGATCGAGTACGCGTTCCCCCAGTGCAATGATGGAGGCCGCCATCGCCGCGATCTGCGGACTATCGACGGGATTTTCCAGCCGCGAGCGGCCATCGCCGGCATACGCCGCCATCACAAAGCCCTCGGTGCTGACGACGACCGTGCCGTGCAGTCCGCCCACACTGGTGTGCAACTGCTGCAAAATGTTCTCGAGTAACTGGACACGATATTCGGCCATGGTGTTTTCAGTATACCCCGACTGATCAGGCATGGCAACAGTACACGGGTTACAATCGCGTGACAGTCTCCAGCGTGCGCGCCAGCGAGGCGGCCAGCAACTCGGCGGCAGGGTTGGCGGGGCGGTGACGGCGCCGCACCAGCGCGATCTGCCAGTCTGGCAGGGTCGCATCGGTCACCGTCAACTCCCTCAGCGTCTTTGCTTGCAGTTCCAGCCGCGCCGAAATCGCCGGAATAATGCTCACGCCGACACCCGCCATCAAGAGGCCTTTGACCAACTCGACCGGGCTTAGTTCGAGCCAGTGTTTACCACCATCGACCGAACTGGCTTTGATCTCTTCCAGAAACGATTGATACGCAGGCCCCCAGTAAGATACCAACAACCGATCGGTTGCCAAAGTTAATCGGGTTGTTTCACCCGCCCGATCGGTTGATCCGGCGACGCAGATCAACTTGGATCGAAATACCTTCACCGTCTCGATCTGCGGATGCACGATCGGGCCTGAAATTAGGGCTAATTGAACGACATCATCCAACAACAGTCCCGGCGATTCCCACGAATGCGCCGATCGGACTTGGACTTCGATCTCAGGCTGTTCCTTTTGAAAAGCGACGAGCGCAGGCGCGAAAAGATACGCGCCAGTGGTGACGGTCACGGCAATACTCACTCGTCCGCCCGATCCGGTGTGTGCGGCCCGCACATTTTCCTTCCCCTGCCGCAGCACGTCGAGGGCGCGCTGCGCGTAAGACAAAAACGCCTCGCCTTCGGGCGTCAGCGCCACGCCGCGCCCCTGCCGCCGCACCAGCGTCGCGCCCAGTTCGCGCTCCAGCGACCGCAGCCGATCGCTGATGGTGGGTTGGCCCAGATCGAGTTCGGCTGCGGCGCGGCTCAGGCTGCGATAGCGCGCGACGGATAGGAAGGCCAGCAGTTGATCTTCGGTCATGAATTGTGACGAGTGAAATATCGCCTTTTCCGATGGATGCTATGGCGATTATGGGATTGATCGATAGGTGAGAGTGATTATACTGGAAAACAGTCTAAACGCGCAGTACGGAGGCCGCATGTCGCAGCTGGCTCAATCGATCTTTGGTGAACGCGCCGCGTTTTACACCACCAGCGCCGTCCACGCCGATAAGGCCGTGCTCGATCGGTTGGTGGAACTGGCGCAGCCGAAAATTACCGATCGCGTCTTGGATGTCGCAACGGGCACAGCACATACAGCACTAGCATTTGCCCCGCACGTCGCGCACGTGATAGCAACGGATATCACTTCGGAAATGTTGGCTCAGGGCGAGATGCTGCGGGCTGAACGCGGAATCGAAAATGTAGAGTTGCGTGTGGCCGATGCCCACGCTTTGCCGTTTGACGATGCGGCGTTTGACATCGTGACGTGCCGCCGGGCGGCCCATCACTTTGTCGATGTGGCGAAAGCGCTGCGCGAAATGACGCGCGTTTTGAAAGCGGGCGGACGCTTAGTCATCGATGATCGCACCGTGCCCGAAGACGACTTCGCCGACGCGACGCTGAATCGGCTGGACTGGCTGCACGATCATTCGCACGTGCGGCAGTATCGACTCAGCGAATGGCGGAGCATGATGCAAGAGGCAGGCTGCACGGTTGAGACGGTTGAGACCTATGCCAAACATCGGCCGTTGTCGGCGTTTACCAACGGCGTCGAAGCGGCGGACGTGGCCGAGATCGAAGCGATCGTGTCAGGACTGAACAACGAGCAGCGCACGTTGTTGAATGTCGCCGAGAAGGACGGCGAGGTGTATGTGAATCACTGGTATGTGACGGTGATTGGGCTGAAAAGTGAAGAGTGAAGAGTGATATACTATCGGCAACTTGAGTGAGGTGGCCGATATGTCCGCCCAATCAACTGAAACTGAATCCAGTCAAGATTTCTATGATTCGAACCTGCTGCTCGGTTTAGCCGTTGCAGCCATGATGGCCCTTGCCTGGTGGGGGCTAATGGATGTGCTGCAGGTTCCGCATCTACCGTACACGGAAAACCCCAGTCTTCAGATTCGCCTATTGGCCCTTTTACACACCTCGCTTACTTTTGGGTTTGTTTATGGAGCGTTGTCCATTTCATGGCTTAGCCGACCAATATCCTTCTTTGGGTTGATCGGCACAGCGCTAATTCGGTCGTTGCTTGGCGGCCTCGGCACGTATTGCATGGCTGCTGGACACATGCTACTGGAAGAGGCTTTCGATAAGGCAATCGGCGATACACTCTTCTGGACCTTATTCGCCCTTTTGGCAACGTTTGCTCTATCTTCAACCGGAGTCATTGCGCTGGAGACCAAAGCAAAATCGATAAATTTCAGAGAATACTGGCACGCACTGTTCCAACTAAACAAACGCGCCACCTTGCGTTGGATTATCTGGACGATATGCGGCGGTTATCTTGGCTTTCTGATCGGACTAGCACTCAATCACATCATCAGCCTGGCTGAGTTTGCGCTATTGATTCTGCCTGTTGCTTCGTGGGGGCTATGGTGGGGTAAGCCGGCGATTGTGTTCAATTCCAGTCGGCGCAACGACGCGATTCGCACCATACTCGGCTTAGTGGCCATCATCGGCCCGATCTTTCTTATGACGTTCAATGTGCAGTTTGGCTTAATGGTGTTAGTCAGCGTGATTCTGTTGTATGCGGTAATCACTTTGCGAAGGTAAATTCATTCAACGCACAAGCGGAGGATATGATGTCAGATAGCAACACAGATTTCTTCAACGCTCGTAGCACGTTCGATACCGGCTCGGGCACGGCGACGCTGTATCGCCTCAGCGCGCTCGGCAACACCGATCGTCTGCCATTCTCGATCAAGGTCATGCTCGAATCCGTGCTGCGCAATTGCGACGGCTACGTCGTCACCGAAGAGGACGTGCGGACGCTGGCGAACTACAACGCCAAGTCACCGGCGCAGGTCGAAGTGCCGTTCAAGTTGGCGCGCGTGGTGATGCAAGACTTCACCGGCGTGCCCGGCGTCGTCGATCTGGCGGCGATGCGAGCCGCGGCCAAACGGCTGGGCGGCGATCCCAAAAAGATCAACCCGCTAATTCCGGTCGATCTCGTGATCGATCACTCGGTGCAGGTCGATTACTTCGGCACGCCCGACGCATTGCGCCTCAACTCCGATGTGGAGTTCGAGCGCAATCAAGAGCGTTACGAATTCTTGCGTTGGGGACAACAGGCCTTCACTAACTTCCGCGTCGTGCCGCCTGCCACTGGCATCATTCACCAAGTCAACCTGGAATTCCTGGCGAAAGTAGTCATGGTCAAAGACGGCGTCGCCTTCCCTGATACGCTCGTCGGCACAGACAGCCACACGACGATGATCAACGGCGTGGGCATCGTGGGTTGGGGCGTGGGCGGCATCGAGGCCGAGGCCGTGATGTTGGGGCAGCCGCTCTACATCCTCACCCCCAAGGTCGTCGGCTTCAAGTTGACGGGCCACTTGCGCGAAGGCGTGACGGCGACCGACCTCGCTTTGACGGTGACGCAGATTTTGCGCAAGCACGGCGTCGTCGATAAGTTCGTGGAATTCTACGGCGCAGGGCTCAGCCAGATCGCGCTGACCGATCGCGCGACAATCGCGAACATGGCGCCCGAATACGGCGCGACGATGGGCTTCTTCCCGATCGATGCTGAGACGCTCAATTACCTGCGTCGCACCGGCCACACCGATGCCGAAGTCATGCTCGTCGAACGATACGCGAAGGAACAAGGGCTCTTCCGCACCGATGACACGCTCGATCCAGAATACACCGAGACGTTGGAACTCAACCTGGCCGATGTAGTGTCCAGCCTCGCCGGTCCCAAGCGCCCGCAAGATCGTGTGCCACTGACCGAGATGAAGAAATCGTTTGAAGGCGCACTCGTCGCGCCAGTGAAAGATCGCGGCTTTGGCCTAGGCGAAGGTGATCTGAGCAAGACGGGTGTCGTGAAAGACAACGGCCACAGCGCTGAGATTAAACATGGCGCGGTGGTGATTGCTTCGATCACATCCTGCACCAACACGTCGAATCCGTCGGTGTTGATCGCGGCGGGACTCGTCGCTAAGAAAGCGGCCGAACGCGGTCTGAAACCGCCGACCTACGTGAAGACCAGTCTCGCACCCGGGTCGAAGGTGGTGAGCGAGTACCTCAAGGAAGCGGGCTTGCTGTCGTACCTTGAGCAAGTCGGTTTCGATGTGGTGGCCTACGGCTGCACGACCTGCATCGGCAACAGCGGACCATTGCCCACACCGGTGTCGAATGCGATCACCGAGGGCAACCTCGTGGCCGCCGCGGTGCTGAGTGGCAATCGTAACTTCGAAGGCCGCGTGAATCCCTTCGTGAAAGCGAACTATCTGGCCTCGCCGCCGCTGGTAGTGGCGTATGCGCTGGCCGGTACGGTGGACATCGATCTCGCCACCGAACCGATCGGGTTGGATAAGAACGGCGCAGCAGTGATGTTGAAAGACATCTGGCCGACTCAAAAAGAGGTGTCTGATCTCGTCGCCAATTCGATCAAGCCGGAGATGTTTAAGCGCTCGTACGGCAATGTCTTCGACGGCAACCCGCAGTGGAATGAGATTCCGGTGTCGGGC
>JAXLWI010000057.1:0-28539 GCA_046328575.1 Anaerolineae bacterium | reverse complement strand
GATCAGTTCCTGTCGCCGCTGTACGTGTCTGTGCACGCCACCGACCTCGCGACACGCCGCGCCTGTTTGCGCAATCCCACCGCGCCCGATATTCTGGAACAACTGGCGTGGCTGCGCGATCATGACATTGAGGTGCACACGCAGTTAGTGATCACGCCCGGCCTCAACGATGGGCTGCACTTGACCAAATCGATCCGCGATCTGGCCGAATTCTGGCCGACCGTGCAATCGATCAGCGTGGTGCCGGTGGGATTGACCAAGCATCACAAGTACGATCGCCGACCACTGAACAAAGCCGAGATGCGTATTATCGTTGACGAGGTGCATGCGTTTCAGGCTGGTTTTCTGGAGAGATTTGGCGTGCGCTTCGCTTACCTGACCGATGAGTTCTATCTGCAACTCGATGAGCCGGTGCCGCCTAAAGCCTATTACGATGGCCTATCATTGGAAGAGAACGGGCAGGGCATGGTGCGGAATTTCCTGGATGATTGGAAGACGGTGAGGAGAGAAGTCAGAAGCCAGAAGCCAGAATGGAAACTCACCAGCGCAACGTTAGTCACCGGCCAACTATTCGCGCCAACATTGACGAAGGTGGCGAATGAGTTTGCGAAGTTGGCGAACGTTTCGCTGGACGTGGTGCCGATCGTGAATGAGCGGCTCGGCGAAACGATCACGGTGTCCGGCTTGTTGATGGGCGAGGACGTGATCGCGCAGCTGCGCGATCGGGTCTTGGGGGAGGTCGTCGTGCTGCCGCGCATCATGTTCGATCATCCACAGGGTGTGGCGTTGGACGATCGATCACCACTCGACATCGCACGGGCGCTCAATCGGCCGGTGGCACTGGCCGATCTGATGGGCGATGTGCTGGATGCTTTGACCGGGCAGAATCGCTTGATTGTAAGGCCCACCGATGAATTCATCCCGATCGACGTGATGAAGGCTGGCGGCTGGGCGGTGGAAAAATATCTGTAGTGTGTCGGGCGGGGGCTCGCGTAGTTACAGTATGATAGTAGTGACCACATCTGATCTTCGGAGGCCACGATGAACTCGCAGCGCTCGCAGTTGATCTTCGTCGGTGTGATCGTCTTCGCCGTTGTCATTGTCGCGATCGGGCTGTTGAGCCGATCGGGCGGGCAACCCACTGAGCCGGTGGCTGTTCCCAATGCAACGCCCGTTGCAACAGCCGCGCCCGCGAATGCCGTCATCGTCAGTATCGAATCATCCAACACCAAAGAAGATTGGCTGAATGCGGCGGTTGAAAAATTCAATGCGTCCGGCGCGAAGATCGCTAACGGCCAGCCGATCGTCGTCAAGGTCAAGCATGGTGGATCGGGCACAGGCATGGATGCGATCCTGGCGGGGACATCGCAGCCCGTGGTCTATAGCCCCGGCACGTATGTGTGGATCAAGCAGCTCAATCAGAAGTGGCAGGACCGCAACAACCGCGTGCTGATCAAAGCCGATTGCCCTGCGTTGACCAGCGAACCCTTTGGCATCGCAATGTGGCAGCCGATGGCGCAGGCGTTGGGGTGGCCCGACAAACCGATCGGATTGGGTGACATCGCCAAACTCGCGGCTGATCCCAAAGGCTGGGCCTCGCTGAATCATCCCGAATGGGATACGTTCAAGTTCGGGCACGGTCATCCGGATTATTCGAACTCCGGTTTGTTGACGATGATCGCGGCGACGTATGCGGGCGCAGGCGTGACGAGCGGCCTGACGCCTGACATCGTGAAAAGCGATACGGTGATTTCAAGTGTGCGCGCGTTGGAGCAAAGCGTCTTGCACTACGGACAACTGTCCACCGATTTGTTTAATCGTATGACGACACGCGGCCCCGGCTATCTACACGCGATCACGGCGTTTGAGTCCGATGTCGTGAAGTGGAATCGACAACACGGCAGTGAACTACGTTTCCCGCTCGTTTTTATCGCGCCCGCCGGTGGCACGTTCTGGACCGAGCATCCGTATTGCATTCTCGATGGCGCGGAGTGGGTCACAGCGGAACAAAAAGAGGCCGCCGAGGTTTTCAAGCAGTTCCTGTTGAATAAAGAGCAACAGACCGCGGCCATTGCCGTGGGTTTGCGGCCAGCCGATCAATCTCTGCCGCTGACCGCGCCGTTGGATGCGGCCAACGGTGCGAATCCAAATGTCACGGCGAAGAATTCACCAAACCTCGAATATCCCAACGACGAGACGGTCACGCACATTTTGGATGTGTTCCATCAGGTGAAGAAGAAAGCCACGGTGATTCTGATCGTCGATACGTCAGGCAGCATGCTGGGCGATAAACTTAAAGGTGCGCTCGATGGCGCCAACAGTTTCTTGCAGCAAATGGAACCCGACGAACGCGTGAGCGTGATTTCATTCTCCAGCACGATCAACGAACTCAACACGCTGGGGCGCGTGGGCGACGTGCGCGAGCAACTCTCGCAGCGAATCATGGGGCTGTATGCGCAAGGCAGTACCGCGTTGCACCAGGTTGTCATCACTGCGCTCGATCGGATGGACGCGATTCAGAAGCAGGACGAGATTAACGGCGAAAACCGCATGTACGGCATCGTGTTGCTGACAGACGGCAAGAACGAAATCTCTGGCGGGCCGAGCGAAGCCGATTTGCTGAGCAAGCTGCCGTCCGGCGATCAGCCCGGCGGCGTCAAACTCTTCACCATCTCCTACGGCGCAGACGCCAACAAGGACTTGATGAAGACGCTGGCCAATCGCACCAACGGCAAGATGTTCGAGGGCAATCCGCAGAACATCCGCAGCGTGTACCTGTCGATTTCGGCGGAGTTTTAAACACAGTGGTCATTGCGAGGGCGCGTAGCGCCCGAAGCAATCTCTGTCTGGTTGAGTCGGAGATTGCTTCGCCGCAGAGCGGCTCGCAATGACGGCTTGTAAAGCCGTGCTTTTGACACAATCCATACGGGCAGGGAGTCAATTCCTGCCCGTATTCCAATTGCGGGCAAACCGATTTCTGTTAGAATGTGGGCGTGGTCAAATCTTTGAATAGGAGGTGAAACGAACCAACATCGGGGAAAGACAGCGCATGGACTGAGTTGCAGGGATCAGTTGATCGAGGACTAGGGATCAGGCAAGACCAATCCCTGATCCCAAATCCCTAATCCCTGAAATTCAGTTGACGAGGTGACGGTTCCTGCCGTGGGGCAGTGCTAATGGCGAACGCCAGAACATCGAGGAATCAGCGGATGCCGTCAGGGTCAGCCACGACCCTTATCTATTCCCCTCCTAATTGATGCAAGCGCGACGACAAAGGTGTGAGGCAACTCGCATACAAAGCGTCGGGCAGTGGCGAATGCAGTAGACAGTTGTAAGTTATCAGTTCTCGGTTTGTAGTACATCACTGTTAGGCGCTTGTCCCTTAACTGACCACTGATAACTGACGACTGATCACTATTCCCTATTAGGAGGGTTCTCATGTGTGGCATCGTTGGCTACGTCGGGCCGCGGAATGCGACGCCCGTCATTTATGATGGTTTGAAACGACTCGAATATCGCGGCTATGATTCCGCCGGAATCGCCGTGATTCAGAATGATCGCGTGGAAGTGCGCCGCGACGCGGGCAAACTCGATGCGCTGCGCGACTTGCTGTTCGCTCAGCCCATCGCCGGGCCGATCGGGATTGGGCACACTCGCTGGGCCACGCACGGCAAAGCGAATTCCATCAACGCCCATCCGCATCTCGATTGCACGGGCGACCTCGTCGTGATCCACAACGGCATCGTCGAAAACTTCCTCGATCTGCGCCACGAATTGCAGGCGAAAGGCCACGTCTTCAAAAGCGAGACCGACACCGAAACGATCGTGCATCTCGTCGAGGAGTACACCAAAGAAGGTCAATCGTTTGAGGAAGCCGCGCGCTTGACGTTGAATCGCTTGCAGGGCGCGCAAGCCGTGGTGCTGATGAACAAACGCCAACCCGATCGGTTGATCGCGGCCCGCATCGGCAATGCCGGTGGCGTGACGCTGGGCCTCGGCGACGGCGAGATGTTCCTCGCGTCCGATATGCCCGCCATCCTCGATTACACGCGCAAGTTGGTCTTCCTCGAATCGCGGCAGATGGCCGTGGTGGTGAAGGACGGCTACAAGATCGTCTCGCTCGACGGTGAGTCGATCGAAGCGCCCGTTCACAACGTCCCTTACGATCCGATCGCAGCAGCGAAAGGCGAATATCGCCACTTTATGCAGAAAGAGATCTTCGAGCAAGCCCGCTCGATCACGGACACGATTCGCGGGCGCGCCGATTTCGATCACGGCTTGATCGATCTGCCGCAGATGAACCTGACGCCGCAATCGGCCAGTGCGATCAATCGGCTGGTGATCGCCGCGTGTGGCACGTCGTGGCATGCCGCGCTCGTCGGACGTTACATGATCGAGTCGCTGGCCCGCATCCCCGTCGAGGTGGACATCGCGTCGGAGTTTCGCTATCGCAATCCCGTGATCGATCCGTCGGTGGCGGTGTTGACGCTGACGCAAAGCGGCGAGACGGTGGACACACTGGCGGCGATGGAACTGGCCGACAACGCGGGCTGCCCGTTGTGGTCCATCACCAACGTGATCGGCTCGCAGGCTCATCGGATGGCCGACGGTTCGATCTTGATTCAGGCTGGGCCGGAAGTGGGCGTCGCTTCGACAAAGACGTTCACCGGTTCACAGGTCGATCAGTATTTGCTGGGCGCGTATCTGGGCCAACTCCGCGGGACGCTGACGGGCGATCGGTTGCGGCGGGCCGTGGATGATCTGGCGCGTTTGCCGGACTTGATCGGCCACCTGTTCGATCGCGCGCCGCAGATCGAAGCGTTAGCGGGCGAGTTATATCGATATGAAGATTTCTTGTTCCTAGGACGCGGCATCAACTATCCCATTGCGCTGGAAGGCGCGTTGAAGTTGAAGGAAATCTCGTACATTCACGCGGAGGGTTATCCGGCCGGGGAGATGAAACACGGGCCGATCGCGTTGATTGACGAGAACATGCCGGTGGTGTGCCTCGCGCCGAAGGATGCCGTGTACGACAAGATGACGAGCCAGATCGAGCAGGCCAAGGCGCGCAGCGGCGTGGTGATTGCGGTGGCGACCGACGGCGACGAGGCCATCAAGCGCAAGGCCGATCACGTGATCTACGTGCCGCCTGCGCCCGCGCTGTTGACGCCGATTTTGCTGTCGATTCCAATGCAGATGCTGGCGTATTACATCGCTGTGCGGCGCGGCGCGGATGTGGATCAGCCGCGGAATCTGGCGAAGAGTGTGACGGTGGAGTAGGGCGGTAACGCTCCCCTCAGTCGCCAGCTTGAATCCCCATCCAATTCCCGCGCCACCCCAGACGACTATCGACGGCAGAAGATTCATTCGCAATTGGCGGAGGCTGCTTTGGCGCTGAATCGGTGGAAGCGCATTGGACATCGAGTGAAAGACTAAAGCACGGCACAGATAAAAATAGTCCTTACACCAATCCACCGGCTTTTCCTTATCAATCTTAAACAGTTCCTTGAACGCCGCCGTGACCTTTCTGCGCAGCTCCTCATTAAGAGGAATGGTGTCTTTGTGGCTTTTTACTTTTAACTTGGACTCATAGTACAGAAACACGATCTCGGAAAAACCAGAGAGGAGAATTCCGACGATATAACTCAACACCAGAAAAATGAGGCCGGTCGTAAAGTCATTGGGAACATTGGTCAGCGTCGCTTGGAGCGGGGTGAGTAAGAGTAGGATGTATATTGCCAATGCGCCCGCAACGCCGGGGAAAAAATAGGCCAGGAAATCTTCGAGGGAAAAACGGTTGCTGATGTCCATGAACACCTCAACTCAGGAGACAGAGGCTTGTATCCATGACGTGGCCCAACGGCTGGGCGTCAGCCTGTTACGGTACACTTTAGGTGAGCGATCCGTGGCTCAGTGGGTTGATCCAGATCAGCCCATCGGGTGCGGTGCTCATCGCCTGGATGAGAGGACCTGGCGTCAGCTGCGGTGCGACCGCCCCACGCGGACCGTCCCCCAGGCGAGACCGAGGTGTTCGGTTGAAAGCATGTTGCGCCGGGAGCGCTCTAACAGGCACATCGTCACTCGCGTCCACCGCCCCACCGTCCGTCAGCCTCAACTCAGGAGGCACGCATGACCACCTATATTGGCATCGATTGGAGTTCGAAGAAACATGATGTCTGCTTTGTCAACGCAGCCGGGGCAGCGATCGCCCGTCGAGTGATTGCGCATACCCCGGCCGGGTTTGCCGAGTTCGAACATCAGCGTGAGCAGTTGAAGGTCGAACCGGCCGAGTGTGTGATTGGCCTTGAGACCGCCCACAACCTACTGCTGGACTATCTCTGGGGCCATCACTACTCTCAAGTGTACGTGATCCCGCCCAACCAAGTCAACCGTGAGAGTCAGGCCCGCTGGCCGAGTGGGGCCCGTTCGGATCCCAGTGCGGCGTACTTGTTGGCCGAGATGCTGCGGCAGGATCGCAGCCGTTTTCCGGTGTGGTGTCCTGATTCGCTGCTCACCCGTCAGATGCGCAGTCGCGTCAGTTTGCTCATGCACCTGACTCGCCATATCACCGCCTTGAGCAATCGGCTGTGGGCGGTCCTGTGCCGCTACTATCCCGCGGCCATCACCGTCTTCAGCGACTTGACGGCCCAGATCGAATTGGCCTTCATTGTGGCCTATTCCACACCGCAGGCGGCGGCGCACTTGACCTGGCCGGAGTTTCAAGCCTTCGCCGCGGAGCATCGCTACACCCAGCCCGCCAAATTGCCCGCCGCTTTTGCCCGCTTGCAACGGCCACAACCCGCCGCCGATGCCGACACGGTGGCGACGTTTCAAGCCGAAGCGGTGCAACTGGCCCACGTGCTGTTGCCGTTGGTGCAGGCCAAACAAACGCAGATCCACCAGTTAACGCGGTTGTTCCGGCAGCACCCCGATGCCGCGATCTTTGACTCGTTGCCGGGGGCGGGTGAGTTGCTCGCGCCCGGCCTGCTCGTCAAGTTCGGCGATGATCGACAGCGCTTCCCCGACGCCGCCGGTGTGCAGGCCCTCGCGGGCACTTGCCCTGTGACCGACAGCAGTGGCAAACGGCATGTCGTACGCTTCCGCAAGGCCTGCGATCACGAGTTCCGCACGCTCACCCAGCAATGGGCTAAAGCCAGTTTGCCGCAATCACCCTGGGCACAAGCCTACTGGCAAGAGATGCGCCCCCAGTGCCGATCGGACAGCGCCGCCTATCGCCGCCTGGCCAATCGCTGGTTATCGATTCTGTGGAAACTCTGGCAGACGCGCCAACCCTATGATGAAGACTACCATCTGCAACAACGCGCGGCGCGGAGCAAGCCGCGCACCACGAAGGCTTGACGTTCACAGTACCCGCTGACGGACGGCGGCTGGCTGGCTCACTCCCACGGACTCGGATCGTTTCGCAACGCAGTCCCAACCTCGGGGCGAAGACGCACGCTTCTGCCCGCGGTACTACTGTGCGGCTTGCGCAAAATTGGGTCTTGACAAAGCATGTCCGCGTGCCACCGACCCGATCGACAATGGTCAAAACTGATGCTCAACTGCCGCAGCTGGGCACGTCGGCTGCACACCGTGTTGGGCGGCGTTTCTGGGAAGCGCTCATTGCGGCAACGAAAGTGGTTCACCTTCTGCTATGACGATTGATTGCCTTCGATTATCATATGAGTATTCGACATGTAGTTCCTTTTTTACGCCGGGTACTGGATCAACGCCAGCAAGTTCATTGTCAACCAGAACGTGTAACTGATTTGAATTAACTTTCGATGTTATGATGTCGGTCACATCGATCATTGTTCCATGAGGTACGCCATATTTTGCTGAAAGCACAGTTAGTTTCTTCGGTGTTGTTGCGGATACTGAGAGTCTTTCAATCTGTTTCTTTATTCGTTGCTCATATTCTTCAAGATAGCAAATGGTTTTGAGTTTTTTCCAGCCTTGCAGTGTTTTAACAAACGCGACAGACGCTATGATAAGTACGACTGGTGCGGTAGCAAGACTCAAAAAATCTGTTACTGATGATGCCTCTGAGAACACGATACTCGGTAGTGGGATAGTAGTATATAGTGCAAGTACGAGAATAATGAAGGGAAATACAACATTGCTAAGAGTCAGCAATAGGAACCTGTTCGTGTTACTACCCACCTCGTCGCGCAATTTCTTGAAAGCCGCCAGTTCCCCTTGCAATTCATTGATCCGTTGCGTCTTACTTATCAGTGATCTTCTTGCCGACCAGTTCTTTATATCTGGGTACGCGATAGTAACTGGAATGGCGATAGAGAAGATAAGAACTGCTGCTATTCCAATGAGATTATTCTGAAAGTATGGCGTGACAAGATTGCCGATGATACTCAACGGTATAGCAAGTGCGCTACCAATCAACAGGTATTTCACATTTTGATTCATTTCAATTCCGTTAGTTGTTGATTGAAAGAGAGTTTCAAATATTGCGTTGTGTGTATTTGCGCCATAAGCGGCCCAACTATTGATTAGACGGAATTTTTTCCGTATAACACCCTAATCCGCTTATTATACGGAAAGGGCCGTGTCGATGCCGACAGTATAGAACAAGCCACTCAGCCCGTCAACTGAACAATGTCATCATACGTTAGGACCTTCATGCTCGCCCTCGTCCCGTAGCCGGATTGACCTCTAGCGCGGCGCTAGCCCTCGTCCCGTAGCCGGAAAGACCCCTAGCGCGATGCTAGCCCTCGTCCCGTAGCCGGAAAGACCCCTAGCGCGGCGCTAACCCTCGTCCCGTAGCCGGATTGACCTCTAGCGCGACGCTAGCCCTCGTCCCGTAGCCGGAAAGACCTCTAGCGCGGCGCTAACCCTCGTCCCGTACCTGGATTGACCTCTAGCGCGACGCTAGCCCTCGTTCCGTAGCCGGAAAGACCCCTAGCGCGGCGCTAGCCCTCATTCCGTTGCCGACTTGACCGCTAGCGCGACACTAGCGGTTGGTTTCCAGCCGCCCGGTCACCCATACTTGTGCCACGAGTCGCTCGATGATACAATCGCGTCAATAAGTTCAAATTTTCACATAAGGAGCGTAATTGTGTCAGGCACGATGAAGTTCGATTTTCAAAGCGCACTGGAGTTGAGATGGGGAACCACCGACGAGGCCATCATTAAGCACGGCCAGGCCTTCCTCGCCTTTGAGGCGTCGCGTCCGGTTTCGGAACAACTCAAGGACTTATCCCCGGCGTTTTTCACGACCCTGGTGGATGCCGCGCAGGAGGCGGCGACGGAGGCCGGTTTGGGCGAAGCCGCCCGCGCCCATGCCGCTGAAGCAGTGCGGCAGATCGACGCGCAGTTGCCCGCTCTGGTGGACAAAATCATCATGCAACTCAAACTGCACTATGCCAGCAACCTGGCCGACCTGAAACTATATGGGCTGGAGACCAACGTCGGCCCGCGCGGTATTGTGGTGAAGAAGCCCAAGAATCCGACCGACCGCCGCGCTTTCTGCTTGGCCTATGTGGAGCAGGAAACCAGCCTGCCTACGGCCCAGCAGATCACCGATCCGCCGCTGAGCCAGCTGACGGCCATTGCCGACATCCTGCGGCAGAATCAGACCGCGCGCACCGCGCAGACCACGCGCCGCCAGATCAACGTCGCCACGCGCACCGCCGCCTCCCAAACCCTGCTGGACGCGCTGCAAGCCGCCGCCGCCGTCCTCATCGTTCTGCGTTTTGGCGGCAAAGTCACCTTCGATTTGCAGCAGTGGGGATATGACGTGGTCGCCAAGACCGCTCCGCAGCCCAAACCGATCGAGCCCACGCCGACCGAACCGACGAATCCGTAACGCTGTAGGGGCGAACCTCGCAGACGCCGCATGCCTCTGGCGGCGAGTGTGTTCGCCCTTGGGCAGACCCGTGTGTCTGCCTCTACGCCAACAATAAACACCTCAGCCGCCGAGGATTACCCCTCGGCGGCTGATTTTGTCCTGGCGTCATGCTCCCCGTCTGCGCGGGCGTTCACTTCCTCGCCTTGCGCACGACCTTGCTGACCACCCAGTGATTCTTCCCCAGGCGGCGCGTGCGCTGAAAGCCCAAATTTTCAAACATCGCGACCGTCGCATTGTGCAGGAAGGAGCCGGAAACCGATCGGCCTGCCACGTCCTCCGGGTAACTCTCCACGATGCCGCCCCCCAGGCGGGCGATTTCACTCAGCGCCCCTTTCAAGGCCTGCGCCGCCACGCCCTGACCGCGATAGTCCTTATCGACAAAGAAGCACGTGATGCGCCAATCGGGCAGTTGGGTCAGGGTGCTGTCGTATGCACGCTTGTGCTTGATGCGCGGCAGTTCGTCGGTTGGCCCAAACTGACACCAACCCACCGCCTGCGCGCCGTCGTACACCAGCGCGGCGTGCGCGCGACCTTCGCGGACGCGCCCCTCCTTCTCGGTGCGATTTTGCGTCGGCGTCCGACCGCGCCCCACACCTTCGGCGTGGAAGGCCATGCACCAGCAGCCGCCCCACACGCCGTTGTGCTTTTCCACCAGCCGCGCAAAATCCGGCCAGGTACTTTCATCCAGCGGTTTTACGTTGAATTTGGGCATTAGACTTTTCCTTCGTTTAATCGTTGACGGCGCGTTAACGACCCGGCACTCGATCGCCGCTACTGCTCGCGCTTACCTTGCCATTCATAAGCGTACAAATGCGTCAGCAAGCGAAAGCCGTTGTGCGCCAGAATGGGCTGGCTCATGGGGCTGGCACCCGTAATCAGAAAGCGATAGCCGCGCCGCATGGCGGCCTGCACTCGCACCGCGAGCAGCGCCGTATACAAGCCGCGCTGTCGATAGGCGGGCAGCGTCGCCCCGCCGAACAAGCCCGCAAACGGGCTGTGCGGATGAAAGTACACCCAGCTAGCACAGGCGGGTTGGTCATCCACATACGCCACGTAGACATTGAGATAATCGGGCACGGCCAGATGCTCGCCCAGCCGTCGCGTCAGCCAATCAAAGTTGCCGCCCCAAATCTGCGCTTCAATCTGCGCGACCACCTCCAACCGATCGGGCGTAATGGCCCGCACGTCCGCCCGCTGGCCGGCCGCCACCGCACCCAGCAGCGCGGGCGAGGCGTCCGGCGTGCTCTGCGCGTCCAACACCATCACGGCATCGGGATCATCATCGGGCGCAAAGCCGTGCGCCAAGAGTCGATCTTTCAGTGTGGGCGGCCAATCGTGATCGCACACGTGCCACGAAAACGGCTGATCCAGCGGAGCGAAGTAAGCGATCTGGTCGTCAATCACCCGATCGATCTCCTGCTCCTCAAGACGGCTGTACGCCACATAGTTCATGCCCGGCGCAGGCTTGATGCAGCGCACGAGGCGCGGCGCGGCAGGCGGCCGCGGCGATACCTCGCGCCGCACACCCGGCTGATCGAGTTCGATGCGCAGGTGCGTGTCGTAGAGCGTCAATAATTCGTGTTGATCCATGCGGCCACCTCAACCGTTCAAACGGTCTTCAACCTCATATCGAAACAATTTTATACCAGAAACAGCAGCCCCACGCCGATCATCGCCACGATCGTCCCGGCGACCGTCTGCCAGCCAAAGCGTTCTTTGAAGACAAAGTAACTCATCGGCAGCAGAAAGACCGGCGGCAGCGCCATCAACGTGCTGGCCACGCCAATCTCGGCGTGCTGCACGGCCAGCAGCGACGCGCTCACACCCAGCACCGGCCCGACCAGCGCGCCCACACTCATCAGCTTCAACGCCGACGGATGCGCGCGCACCGTGCGCACCGTTTCGCCCGCTTGGCGCTGGGCAAAGGTAAATAGCCAGAACGCCAGCGCCGCCGCCAACATGCGAATGGCATTGCCCGCAAACGGCGAGAAGCCGCCCGTCATGCCTTGCTTGGATAAGACCAAGCCCAGCGCTTGACCGGTCGCCGCCAACACGCCCAGCACAATGCCGCGACCGTGTCCGCTGGGCCGTGGGGCCGCATCGGACGATCGGGTAACGACGACCCACGCAATGCCGATCAGCGTAATGGCAATGCCGATGATCTGTCCGGCGCGCAGTGTTTCGCCAAAGGCGATCCACGCCACCAGCGCGCCGATGACGGGCGCAAGGCTCATCATCAACATGCCTAAGCGCGCGCCGATGAGGGCGTAGGCGCGGAAGAGAAATATGTCGCCCAGCGCCAGACCCACCACACCCGATAGCGCCAGCCACGCCCACCGATCGAGTCCGGCATCGAGCGGCAGCGGTTGCCCGAACAGAATCAGATTGATCACCATCAAATAGATCAACGCGATGATCAACCGCACTCGATTGGTGTTCATCGCCCCGATCTGGCGGCTGGCCTGCGTGAAGATAACGGCCGTGATCGAGAAGAAGACTGAAGTTAAGATTGACGCAATTTCACCCGTGTAATCCATGAATCAAGTCCCGTAGCGCAATATAAAGACCCGGCGAGCGATTGGCCCGGCGGGTCTTCGCTTGAGTGTAAGCGTGGCTGCTCAAAACTGACGTTAACTTCCCAACAAGAGATGTTTTCTCAACGCCGCCAACTGCGAGTGCCGAAAGTCGCGCACCACCGTGGCGCGCGGCGTAACCACATCAAAGCCATGATACGCGCCGGGCACCACCACCAATTCACAGGCCGCGCCCGACTCATTCAGGCGGCGCGCATAGGCCACGTCTTCATCGTAAAACAGATCCAGCGTCCCCACGCCGAGCCACGCGGGCGGCAGCCCCGCTAGATCCGCGCGGCGTGACGGCACCGCGTAGTCTGGCACTTCGTCCAACCCGCACGGCTGTTGCAGATACGACTCCCAGCCAAAACGGTTGCTGGCCTGATTCCACATGAGATTGCCGCGATTCACAATATCCGTTCGAACGACCGTGCGATCGTCCAACATCGGATAGATCAACAACTGAAACACCGGCTTGATCTCAGCCCGATCGTGCGCGAACTGCACCAGCGCCGCGGCCAATCCGCCACCCGCGCTTTGACCACCAATCGCCAGCCGTCGCACATCAACGCCGAGTGGCGCGGCGTGATCGGCCACCCACGTCAACGCCGCGTAACCGTCATTCAATGCCGTCGGAAAGGGGTGTTCCGGCGCGTACCGATAGTCCACCGACACGACGACGAGTCCCAACGTGCGTGCATATTCGCTGCACGTAGCCTCGTCCATTTCGGGTTTGCCGATGACGAAGCCGCCACCGTGCAGCCACAGCAAGATCGGCGCGGGCGCGCTCAGCGATCGGGGCCGATACACGCGCACTCGAATCTGAGTGGGCTGATCCAGACTGGGAATGAAGATGTTCTCGATGCCGACATCGCTCGGCATCTGCGCCGGTCGCTGCAACGTCACCAGTTTGCGCAGCCACCACAGATTGCGCGCATTGAACGAGAACTGCGGAAGTTTGTGCCGCAGTTCGGGATGAACGGTTGAGTCGTGAAGGGCCATAAGGGTTGTCGGTGTAATTGGGCTTAATCTCGGTTGATCCATGCCATCGTTGCCAGCGCCAACCGATCGAGCGCTTCAACCGCTAATGCCAAATGATCTTCGCGCGTGTCTTCTTCTTTCGCGTGCGACAGGCCGCGCAACGATTGAACGAACAGCATCACCGTCGGCACGCCCGCGCGCGAAATCTCGGCGGCGTCGTGCAGCGGGCCGCTGGGCAAGCGATGGCTCGTGCCCGTTACTTCACGGATCACCGCGTCGCCGAGTTCGATCAGTTCGGCGTTGAAGAGAATCGGTTCGATCTGGAAGATGTGACTCCATGTGACGCTGACGTCTTCTTCGTGCGCGAAGCGCTCACTGGCCGTCATCACTTCGTGATACATCGCGGCGAGTTCCGCCGCATCGATGTGGCGCAGATCGAGCGTGCAGTCGCACTGGCCGACGATGGCAGTGGTGATGCCGGGCTTGGTCACCACGCTGCCCAGCGTGCCGACGCCGCCGTGCCGCTTGGCGATCTCGCGCATCTCCAGTTGCAACTTCGACGCGGCGGCCAGCGCATCGCGCCGCAGGTGCATCGGCGTCGAACCCGAATGCGCCGATTGGCCTGTAAAGTGAACGGCGTGCCGCTCCACACCGCACGTGCCCAACACCACGCCCATCGGCAGGTTCAGCGATTCGAGCACCGGCCCTTGCTCGATGTGGAGTTCCAAATAAGCCGCCGCGTCCTTCAACTCGGCGTGCGCCTGCAACGCCCGATCGATGTCGACGTCAAACGCGGCCAAGGCGTCGGGCAGGGCGATGCCATCTTTATCTTTGAGGCCGCGCACCAGATCGGGTTGGAGCGTGCCCGCCGCCGCACTCGAACCGAGCAGGCTGCGGCCAAAGCGCGCCTCTTCATCGGCCCAATCGATGAGGTGAATCGTAACGGGCGGCGTGCCAAAACTGGCAATGTGCCGCAAGACTTCATAGCCCGCCACGACGCCCAGCGCGCCGTCAAGCCAGCCGCCGTTCGGCACCGAATCGATGTGACTGCCGATCAACAGCGCGCGATCCGATGCGCCGTGAAGCGTCGTCCACTGATTACCAGCCGCATCGATCTTGAAAGCGACAGGCAAATCCGCTAGTTTTTCGCGTTCCCACGCGCGAGCGCGTGCCCACGGGTCTGTCCACGCCACGCGCTGTGCGCCGTCGGCGTTGCCGGTAAGTTGCTGCAATTCGCGGAGTTCGGCAATCACTCGCGCCGCATTTAAGCCCGTGGAATCATACGACATGCTCGTCTCCTGCGACCGAAAAATCGAAATGGATCTGACGCGACATTATAGCGCGGGTGACGGAGATTGGGTTTGCGAGGCGATGCGTCAGTCAGGCCAGCACTTCTTGAACAATCGCTTCAATGCGGCGTTGGCGAGTCGCCGCGCTCTTAGCCGACAGCAAGCCGCGCAGAATTTGGCGCTTCCGCGAGCGCGACAGATTGCGATAGCCCGTCAGTGCGCCGCGATGTCGCCGTAAACCTTTCGCTAGATCGTCCGGAATCCGATCGGTCTCTTCGACTTGCAGCGCCAACGCCCACTGTCCGTTGCGCTGCGCTTCCGCGACTTTCTGCAATCCCGCGTCTGTCATCAAACCCGCCGCGCTAAGTTTCTCCACGCGCCGAATGTTGCTGATGGACCAGGCGCTGCCACTTTTACGCGGCGTGAAGCGCAGCGCGTAACGCTCGGCGTCGAGACGTTTGTTGCTCACCTCGATCCAGCCGAAGCACAACGCTTCTTCTTGCGCGTCGTGTAACGTAAGAGCCGACTTGCGCGGGCCAGTCTTGTAGATCACCAGCCAAGCTTCGGCGGCATTAGCGTGATGAGCGATAAGCCACGCTCGCCATTTAGCGCGACTATCAAAAGTCAACAGTTCACGCTCATTGTCCGTCATTCGGCCAGCCAGTCATACGGATACGGCAGCGGCAGATCGCTGGCTTGATTGAGGCGCGACAACTGCTCAGCGGACAACCGCCAGCCGATCGCGCCGAGGTTGTCTTCAAGGTGCGCCAGCGTGCGCACGCCGATGATGGGTGCAGTGACGCCGGGCCGATTCAACACCCAATTGAGCGCGACCTGTGCGGGCGTCTTGCCGCACTCAGCGGCGACGGCCAGCAGCGCATCGATCACGTTCCACGTTCGATCGTTCGCATACTCCGACCAGCGCTCGCTCCAACCGTGTTGGGTTGCATCTTCGACCCGCGTACCCGCGGGCGGTTCAGTCATCCCGCGGCGATACTTGCCGCTGAGCCAACCGCCGCGCAGCGGACTCCACGGGATCACGCCCACGCCCTCGGCGCGGCACACGCGCAGCAACTCCCACTCGATCGCGCGATCGAGCAGATTGTAGAGCGGCTGCAAACACGCAAACGGTTCCCAGCCCCGCGCGCGACTCAGATCGATGGCCTTTTGTAGTTGATAACCGGCGACATTGCTCGCACCCAGATAACGCACCTTGCCGATTTTAACCAACGAATTCAACGCCTCCAATGTTTCTTCGAGCGGTGTGGCGGCGTCCCATTGGTGAATCTGATACAGATCGACGTAGTCTGTACCCAGGCGGCGCAGACTGTGATCGATGCCAGCCAGAATGTGCTTGCGGCTCAGGCCGATATCGTTGGTGCCCGGCCCAGTGCGAAAGCGGACCTTAGTGGCGATGACAAAACTATCGCGGGGTTTGTCCTTTAGCCAACGGCCCAGAATGGTTTCGGACGTGCCTTTGCCATACACGTCCGCTGTGTCGATGAAGTTGCCGCCAGCCTCGACAAACCGATCGAGAATGTTGAAACTGTCCGCTTCGCTCGTTTCGCGTCCGAACGTCATCGCGCCCAGACACAATTCGCTGACGCGCAGACCGGTGCGGCCCATTTGACGATAGTCCATGTGAGTCTCCTCTGAGTTGGAAAGACTTGGCTAGTATATCGCAGTCGCATCCTTGGGCAAGTGTCGCACGTGCTCCAAATGGGCGCTCACGCGGCGATCGTCGGCGTGCGGATATTCAAGGCCGAATTGCTCCGCCAGCGGCACGGCAATCGTTCGGAAGAGCGCAGCCATGGTGAGCAGCGCGTCCCAGGTGTGATCGTAATCGGCATCGGCGTAGGTGCATTCGAGCAGCGCCACAACTCGGGTGTGAGGTAGCGCCGATAGTATTTGCCAAACTTGCCGGGATTGATGCTGAAGCCGGTGGCCGCGCCGATGTGCCAGCGCAGCATCTTCAGCAGCTGCTCACGCACGATCACGTCGAGCATGTATTTGGCGTACAGAATTTCTTCCCGCCACAGGCCTTTGGCCACGTAGGGACACACCCACCAGAACTCGTTGCAGCAATCGGCGAAGGCTTTGGGCGTCGGCGGCTTAGGCAGATAGTCGCTGTCATTAGCCGGAGGAAACGGCGCGACGAGGCCATCTTTGTCCAGCAGCAGCACGCTGAGGCTGTCGCGGCCCAGGCGGCCAAGTTGGTCGATCGAGATGATGCTGAGATCGATCCGGTTGCCATCGGCGAACTGCATCAGATAGACCGCGCTGCCATCTGCGTTGCTCGGCGGATCATCCATATCTTCGGGCAGTTGCAGGATCATGAGTTCGCCGAAGCGTACGATCCAGTCGAGGTTGTTTTTGAACGGCGCGACCTCCGTCACCAGATATACGATGTCGAAGTCCTGGAAGATGTCACGGGGCGCGTTGGGATTGGCGCGCGAGCCGTTCATAATCACGGCCCGAATGCGCTCGTCGGCCTGAGCCGTATCGATGATGAGATCGAGCATGGCTTGTTCGCTGCGCATGGCACTCCTGACGGGCATATTAACGCGGGTGGTTTGATTGTAGTGTTAGTGCGGGGGCCGCGTCAAGTGGCGCGGGCGAGGTTGACGAGACTGGCCGCTAAGGGCAGGGCGTAGTCTGATCGGATGGGCACGGCTGGGACGCCGCGACGAGGTGCGCGTGCGTGAAGCGGATCGCCATGAGCAGCAGTAGCGCGGCGACGTTGCCTGCCAGAAACCAGCGCCCGCGTGAGTGCAGCCAGGCCGCGAACCGCGCCCGTTGCAGCGCTCGGATTTGCTGCCGATTCAACTCGGTGAGGAAGGCCCGCGCCGTATCGGGATTCTCCACGTGTTCCAGCAGGAACGCGATCAGCCGCCAATGCCGATCGGGTGTGCGGCTCCACGCCGCGAGCCGCAGATCGTCATCGGTTAAGCCCGCGTTCACATTCGCCACATCGATCAGCGGCGCATGCTGAATGGTCAGCGGCTCCACAGCCTGTGTCTCGGCTATGCCCGAGAGTTGCAGGCTGGACGCATCGGACGCGATCAAGAGGTGCCGCCCTGTCAAAGTCAGCGTCACCTGCTGATAGGGCTCATCGGCGTGCAGCGTGTAGGTGTGCGTGTGTCGCATGGTATTGGCCTCGCCTTTACCATAGCACGCACCCTCTCAAAAAGTCCTGAATGAAGTGTGACACACGGTTAAATCACAGTGCGGAGCGAGTGAATTTTTGAGGCTTTTTTGAGCCGATCGACTGCGTTCTAAACGCCCTTTACCAATCGCCCGCGTAACGAATATCGAACGGTTGGGTCAGCTGGCTCAATCGGGCGCGGCGCAGTTCTACCAACTGACGAATATGCAGGTTGTCATGCGCCACCCACGACGCGAACATCTCACCCGCCGACATCGAGCCGTACTGGTTGACGTGGGCCACGTTCCAATCGGCCACCGACAGCCCTCGCAGCCACGTCAGCGATTGCGCCCGTTCCGCGAAGAAGGCCGCGATTGCGTCGGGCAGTTCGCGCTGATTGTAGCCGCGCTCGATGACCCACTGGCCCGGATCATAGGCCGGCCATTCTTCGTGGGGACGATGCAAGATGGCATCCAGGTGGTAGCGAAAATCTTCGCGCTCTTCGTCATACAGATGGCACACCACTTCGAGGATCGACCACGATTCGGGGTCAGGTTTCAGGCGCGCTTCGTCAGTGGTCAGGCCTGCCACTAAGGCGCGGATCATCTCGGTGCTGTGGGTCAGTTCTTGATACAGCGGTTCAAAGCGCATGAATGGCCTCCTCCCAAAGGCAAGTCAATCCAAGTGTGGGGGCACATGATAACACAAAATTTCCGGGCCGATCAATGCAGAGGCACGGAAGGGAGTGCGCGCCAACGCTGTGCGGGGTATCGGACTGACGAATGGGATTCGCGCCGACAGCAACACAAAACCGCCTGCGTCGGCTTGGATTCAATCGTGTGCTTGAAACAGCGTGACCTGCAAGCCGTCTGGGTCTTGCACGCGGGCATTCAAGTCGCCCCACGGTGTCATGACCGGCGGATGGATCAGCGTTGCGCCGTGCGCCAACAGCCGATCGAGCGCAGCGGACAAATCGGGGACGCGCAGCGCAAATCGAAACGGCCCGCTGACACGCTGACCCACCTCAAGCGCGTCGATCGCCTCAGCCTGTGCTTCGTCGAAGACCTCCAAGGTGGCGCGGCCCAGTTCAAGAATCGCCGCGTGACCATCACCATTCTGCCAGAATTGCGCGGGCTCGATGCCGAGGCCGTCGGTATAGAACTTGAGCAGGCGCTCAAAATTCGCCGTAGTGACCGCCACACGAAGTTCAAGAACCGGAGATTGAGAAGCTGGTGTTGTCATGTTGGAAGTAAGCCTTTGGGGGATTGATTCAGACATTGATTGTCCCGCCGCTGCTCGCCTGTGCAACGACGGAGTGGAATGGGCGCGGTTGGAAGCTGGTTATTACTCCATCTTCTTCAGGACAAGGCTATCGATAATGAGTTGTTGCTGTTTGGCCCCAGTCAAATACAAATGATCGAACTGCTGAATGTCGGGCAGTTCGACAGCCGCGAGTTCCAAAACGGGTAGATTATTCACCCACACATTGACCGCACCGTTCTTGCGCTCGAAGATCACCTCATAGGTGAAATTAGGCCGGATTGGTGTTGAATTCTTGATATCTTGAATATAGTCGTCCCAGTCTTTAACCTCATAGTCGAACTGCCGTTTAAAACTTCCGCCCGCTCCCCACGGCACCATAACAAAATGGTAGTTCGGGCGCATCTTTCGGCCATCACTCAGCCCCAGAATGAATTGATCATCTGGATGCTGGGTCTGGAATTGAACAATCGCTCTAAAATTGGCGGGCAAGAGCCGGTTGATGTAAGTGGCTTGGGCATAACTGCCCATTAAGGCCAGTTTGCCATCTTGACGCAACACGAAATTTGCCTTGTCCAGCACGTAATAATCTTCGGGCTTGGAATCTTTGAGGGTAAAAAAGATCTGCTCGGCGGCTAGGGCCGTTGGGGAGACTTGGGAAGCCAGCGGCAGGCTGGAACTGCCCAAGATGTTTTCCGGGCTCGTTTGAACGGGTTGGCGTTGCAATAGCGTGAATACGCCGCCAATGACGGCAACCGTTACGGCCGATACCGCGGCGATGATGGCGACAGTTACGTTTGAATCTTTCCGCTTAGTCATGATCCCCCCGCTGAGATCAAGTTTGCGATTTTTGGGCTGGCCTAGCGTCCTGCCAAACCGTCCTCACTGGATGATGATAGCCTGATTTTATCGTCATCATCTTCTAATTGTCAAACGGCCGCCACCGAGATGCGTCTGAAGCGCCTCGTGGAATCCACCTGTCATGGTTTCCAACCCGATCGGCCTTGGGCGCGGCGCCCGCCCTCGGAGCGGACGAATCCGTAGGCGTTGCACGTAAATTCATCAGCCGCCGAGGGGGCTTCACCTGTGGTGAGGAAACCATCGGCGGCTGAGGTTGGTGTGGGGCGATGGGAGGGGCAGGTTAAAGGCCATACAGCTTGCGTAGGTCACGAAGCGCTTCTTCTGTTGTTGGCATGTTAGGTTCTAGAACTTCTATTGTCTGTTTGCCTGCTTTAATGTCCTCATGCAATTGCTTGTGATGTACATGACACAACAAGCGCAAATCTTGATACCTTTCGTTTCCACGGTTTTTGTACGTAACATGATGAACATGAAGGGCATCTTCTTCACCAATCCACGTCTCGCCTAAAGCATGACAAGTGCTTTCTTGACATCTTGCATTACGAATCAGAAGTAACGCTGCACGAACACGCCGCCAATGCCCTGTCACTAGATAATCTTCGTAAGGTAGATTTCGCAGTTGCTGTTGAACATCCAGAGGATTGTTGATGACCGAATTAAACCAGAGTTCATCAAACACATGGATTCTGATGGGCCGAGGTTCTTCAATTTCGACATCTATAGAAGTCGAAAGATTCTCCAGTCGATGCCATTCCCCGGGGCAGTATTCTCTCAAACAGGCGTCAAGTTGTGCGATGGCGCGCTCTTTTTGAGATTCATGAGCTGTTAAGCCGGTTTGCTTTGCAAAATCATCCCAAAGAGAATCAAAAACGTCACCATCCAGATCCTCTCCATATTGGCGTGCGAATTCGATGCTGACGGCATTGCTATGTCTGTTTAATTGCGAGTTATAAAAATTGGACGCTGAATGATGATACTCGTTCACCCAGTCTGGAAATGATCGATTCACATCGTCGGCTGAATATCCGCTACGTTGCAAGTGCAATGCACAATAATCTGGTGAGAGAATTGGGAAGATGAAGTAATAATTTTGCATGTGAGTGAGGAATTTACGCAGCGCATGAGATGGTCATTCTCAAGTGGGCGTCCGATTCTGTCCGTGTGTCCGCTTCAAAGTCCGGTAACGGTTTGTATCTGTTTATCCGTTGCCATCAGCTGCTTCGTTCCCTGCTACCTTCGCAGTCGCGACAGCAACAGGGAGTTCGGTCAATGGGTCAGTCATGCGCTTACTGTTTCAATATGATCTTTGAGAACTGAATTGAGGGGCACATCAACTACACTTTGGTCGTCTTTTGCGTAATTCAATACATTGCTCGCTGTTATGTGTTGATTCCCACATTTATTGCATTTGAGGTGAGATGTTTCCCAGAGCCAAGTAAACGCACTCAGACCGACTAACATGATGGAGCAACCAATATACAATTGGCGGTTGAAATAGAGTCCCACAACAATGGCAACAGGCAAAGATGCAAGCATGACGAGAATCAGTAGCCTTTCAGCGACTCTTGGCAGCGTTGTTGAAGAGCCGATATTGAAAGAACCACAGTTATCACAGTAGGTGTAGTCATAGATGTAATCAAATGATTCTTGAATGTCGGGAACACAAGAGTGTTCAGTCATCCTGACCTTACCCATGACCTACCTGCCTTGTTGAAAGATCAGTTACCTGATTGTATTACCGTTTCGTTCTCAGAGTCAAACCACAGCCTACCTCGCAAGGGGGTAGGGTGAGGGTCTCTATCCATTCTCCCTTGCCAACTTTGCAATCTGCAACAACGCATGTTGCAGCCCTTGTCATGCCCGAATGCTTTTATCGGGCATCCAGACTGACGATTGGTGAGCCACTCGGTGGAAACTCTGGATTCCCGCCAACTGCGCGCGGGAATGACGCGACCAAAGATTAGCCGTTTTCACCGGCAAGACGCGCCATCTGCAACAGGGCGTGCCGCAACACATCCATCTTCTCCGGCGGCAGCGCGCTCTCCTCGATCTGCGCGAGGCGCTCCACATCATTCATCGCGCGGATGATGGCGACGGGCACTTCGATGTTGCCCTCGGCCACGGAACCTAAATATTCCAGCGCGCCCATCAGGAAGTTGCGCATCTCGTCATCGGCGCGGGCCGTGCGGAAGAAGCCCGCCAGCGCGGGCGTCAACTTCGCACTGCGCGCAGCCGTTGAGGCCGCCGAGGCCGATCGGGTTAAGGAGAAACCGTACAACGCGGTGGCTAACTCCGTAAAGCTTTGCACACGCTGAGTGATCGATTCGCCCATCACGTCCCAGATGATCGATCGCCAGTGATGAATCTGTTGCGGTTGCTGAAGCAAGCGGTTTGCTTCCGATCGCCATTCATCATCAACATGGCCCGAAACACGCTGGAGCAGCCGATCGAGATCGGTGTTGAAGAGATCGGCTTGCAGCAGCACCGCCAGATCAGGCCGCAGCGCGGGTAACAGATCGGGAATGAATACGCCATCGACAAAGAAGTCGTTGACGTTGACGCCATGCCGCCGCAAGAGTTCTTGTTGGAACAACGGCAGATAGCGCTGACGCGCATCGTTGTCTTCGCGCAGCGCCACAAAGGCCGAATTTCCCGCGGGAAACGCAGGTTCGATGCGCTTGAGAAATTCGCCTTGCCAGTCTTGATACAGTCGCAGCGTGCTGAGAATTTCATACACGGGCAGGTGCGGCAGCAAGCGTTCCGCGATCATGCGCTCGCGTTCGGCTTCGGCAAAGGACTTTTGCGCGAAGCGTTCCAGCGCGCGGAACAAGCCCGTGGTCAGTTGATTGACGCCCAGCACCACCGTCTGCGCCTGATTGTGCGCGATGGCGCGCAGCAGACTGCCCTGCTTCGACAGCGGAATGATCTCCGCGATGTTCGCCAGAATTTGCTGGCTGCGATCCGCGCCGGTGCCGGGCGAGCGCCGCGACGTGGGCCGGTCGCGCCACTGCGGACTGGAGCGGCCGATGAAGTAAGCGATGATGTGCAAGCCGATCACGTCTTCTTCGCGACCATACAAAATATGCCGGAAATTCTCGGTGAGTTCTTCAAGAAAGCCTTCATACAGGCTTTCCCGCATCCCGATCGTGAGTCGTTCCAACTCTTGCACGCTGCGACTTTGCGCGCTCAGTCGGCTTTCTGCAATCGTCTCGGCCGCGCGGATCAGATCGCGGCGATGTTGGTGTTGCGCTTCGCGCACGTGATAGAGCAGGTTCACAAAATCGCGCACGGGCAACGCGCGCAGTTGTTCCGAGATGTTGCTTTGGAACGTGCGCAGATCGCGTCCCAGGAAAATGCCTTGCAACGGCGTCACGGCATACGCGGTGCTGCGCCGCGCGGCCGCAGGCAAATTCGCGGCAAAACGGCGACGATTTTCATCCGACGTGATGAAGGCTGGTTGCCCCGCCACGCGCGAATAGTAACCGCCCTGCCGCTGCATCGGTTCGCCGCTGCCCAACTTAAGGCGCACCGCTTCGGCCACTTGATGCTCGGCCAGCCACGCTTGCAGATCGTACTTTGCTTTGCGATACAAGAACGCGCTGCGCGCCTGGCTCACTTGCTGGCTCAAGTCTGAGCCTGCAATGAACACTTCGGTGATGATCTCCGCAAAGCGTTCTTGCGGCGATTGCGCGGCTTGCGTGCTCTGCGCGGCGTACTCCCACACCCGATCGAGATAGCCGCGCACATTGCGCACCGACTCGATGTCTTCAAACAACGGAATCAACCAGATCGACGCGAGTTCCGCCGTGGGATGATCGCGCCGTGTTTGTTCACCTTGAATGCGCATCTTGCGATCGAGCGAGATCAACGCTTCGGGCTTGGTGGACAGACTCACTTGCATCGCCAGCGCCATGCCGGGATTGCCATATTTGCCCGAAATCGCGTTGATTTCGTGCATGTTGAAGACGGTGGTGTTGATGGCAAATTGATCGCGCGCGGAGATCATACTCTGCCCGATGCGGGGCGTGATCACGGCGCGCTGCAAAATATCCCGATAGCCCACCACTTCCCGCAGGAGTTTGTCCGAGTTGCGATTCGCTTGAATGGCCGGGATCAACGCGTGCAGTTGTTTGCGCAGTTGCTTGTTCAGCGCAAAGTAATACTCCAATGTCGTGCGGCGTTGTTGCCGCATTTCCTGCATCTTGTGTTCGTAACGATCGTTGTGCTGCCACATCACGCGCGCCGGATCGCGGCGAAGGTGCAACTGCGTCGCCAGTCTTTGCAGTGGTGTCGCATCAAACGAGAACGGCAGCAAGCCGCGATAGCGCTGCTCCAGTTGATGCGTCAACCCCGTAATCGCATTCAACAATTCGGCAAAGCGTTGATCTTGTTGCGGCAGTTCTTCCAACTTGGTCAGCAACTCCGCATCGATCATCACGCTCGAATCGGTGTGTCGCAGCAAGTTCAAGATGCGGCTTAAGCGGCGCACATTCTCCATCACCACAGCCGCGATCAAATAATGACCTTGCCCCGATGGACGATTGCTGCCGTCCCAGTCGCTCCAGAAAGACAACAGTGGCGTCAACCTCGCGTCGCTAAACAAGCCCGTATAATCTTCGCCGGCGATCAATGCGCCTAGATCGAGCAGGATTTCATCAGCCTCGGCCTGCGAATTGATCGCGACATTTTGTCCTAGGTACTCGTGCGTCAGATCGTGCGCGGCTCGATCGATCAACGCGGCGTCGACGGGCTGCCGCGCAATCAACGCGTTGACGATCGCATCCAGCGTCAGCTCGGCGGGCAGTGAATACATCTGCGTGGGATGCACGGTGCGATCGTACGAGCGGCGGCGGAACAACTCTTGCCGCCGCGCCAGCGAATCCTTCATGAATTCGCGATCGAGCCGCGCGCCCAGCCATTGACCGTTGTCACTCGCCGCTTGCCGCACCAATTCATCGCTGATCAAGGCGCGATCGATCAAGCGGGTGCGGAAGATCGATAATCGATCAGGCACATACTCTCGAACGAAATTACGTTGAATTTGCTTAGGATCAATCGGGGGCAAGTCCACCGCCCGATCGATTTCGCTGCGCCTCACGATCTGGGTGGTGATCGACTCCCACGCGTGCGCGAGTTCGATCGCGCGGCTGCTCCGATCGGGTAACGTGCGGAACGTCAAGGGTCGCCGGTTATAGCGCGCGTCTTCTTCGGCAATCAAACGATTGAGATCAATCAATAATCGCCGCGTTTTCATGAGTAAAATCTCTGCACCATCCACACCGCCCAGCGTCAAGCGGAACGTGGTACGCCCGGTTTCAAAGCCTTTTTCCGTACGCGCAAACGTCGCCAGCGGCAGCAAGCCGATGCCCGTTCGTGCCAGCGATGAGGCCAGCCAATCCAGCGAGAGACCGGCGGGCAAGTGCGTGATTTGCAGCAGCGGATACATGCTGCCCGTAGGCGCGATGATGGTCAGGCCGAAGGGATTACGATCGGGCGGCAGGTTCGCCAGCGCCGTGAGCAGTGCGCGGGTGCGATCGGCGAAGATGGCATTACGCCAATGCCAGTACGTGCGTGCGGCTTGATTGCTGTTGCGATAGAACAAATAGCAAATGAACACCGCGGCCAGATTAGGCTGAATGTGCGCGTTGAGATCATCGAAGCGCTCACGCAGATTTTGATCGCGAATCTCTACGACAGCCAAGCGCGCACCGGCCAGACAATCCGTCTTCGACATCGAGTGGACCGTCAACACGCGGTTCGCTTGCTCATCATCGACGAGGCCTTCGCGCACCAACTCAATCGCGATCTGCCGCGCGGTCTTGATCTCCGGCAATCCATCGACCGGCGCGACGTTTTGATAGGCCAAGTCGTCCACCACGTAAACGTTGTGCTGCAAACAATACGCGATTAACTTGCGCACAACTTGCTCGTCGAAGATGCGGCCCGTGGCGTTGTGCGGATTGTTGACGGCGACCGCGCCGTGATCGGGCCAACTGGGATCTTTGCGGCACAGGTCTTCGATCTTCGCGATCAAGCCGTCCGCATCCAGTTCGAGCGAAGGCGTTAAGGGTACGGCATACACGTTAGGGAAGCACTGTTCGTATGACCAACTGAGATCAGGAATCACCACGTCGGTGATGCCGCAGTGAAAGCCCAGAATGCCCAGCGCCGTGCGCGATGAGCCGCTGGCGATCAGGCACGCTTCGGGCTGGTACTGCGGCTGATGCCGCACGAAAGCGCTCAGGAAACTGCGGCGCAGGCTGGTCGTCCACGCGGGTTGATCGATGTGCGCGATCATCTGCTCGAACAGTTCACGCGCTTCGATCGCCGCAAATTCGTCGAACACGCCGCCGTTCCACATGTGCTGCAAGCGCTGCGTCATCACTGTGGTTTTCTGCTCCACATTGGCCAGCGTGCGCTCGATCACTTGGGTATGCGTGCTTATTGCACGATCGAGATAGTGCTCGATCCGTTCGGCGAGTTGGGGCAGCGCGCTCTCCGCACCGACGCCCAATGCCAGCCCTTCAAATGTCGGCTTCACCTGCGGCACAGGCGCACCACTTGCGGCATCGTCGCGCAGATCGGGGCGATGATGTTCCAACAAGTAACTCAGGAATTCAATCTCAGACGCGGACGGTGTGCCCTTAAGATTGAAGTGCACATTCTCGATCGCATTGAGGATGTCGGCGTTGCCCGCGATGAACACTGTCGACAGTGTGTCCCACTGCGGCGCGAAGATCGCCGGTGTCAGCACGCGGATCACGCGCTGCACCAACTTGGCTTCACGCGCCAACGATAGGTGATTCGGCGCATTGTTGGCTTCGACGAAGAACAGTGGTCGATCGACGCTGATGCGCCGCAAGACACGGCGCGTCTCTTCGCTCATCACTTCGCCAATGAGCAGGAACGTCGGCATCTCTGGTTGCTCGCTCAGAAAGCGCTCGATCTGTTCGCGCGCCACACGTTCATCGGGGTCGAGGTCTTCAAAGATCAGATCGGGGATGGCGCGCAACAGCGGCAATACTTCATAGCGATAGCACAACACGCGCGCGGGCGGGTTGGCCAAATACGACGACAGCGCCCACAACAACACGCGCAGTGTTTCGTGAATGCCGCCCGAAGCGAGGATGATCTCGCGTCGCGCCGATTGTTCGCCCGTGTCGTAGCGGAGCGGCTCCGGCTGTTTCTCCAGCCACGTGATGAACGCTTTCACCACGGCATTGGGCGTCTTGCGCGCATAGCCGCCGCGCGGCATATAGGGCGAACTCTTCTGAATGGTGCGGATCAGAAATTCGAGTTTGGGTTTGTCGGCTTTATCCCAGCCCAACGCTTCGAGTAACGCATCGGGATTGGCATCGCGCAGATCGCCGCGCTGCACGTCGAGGCCCAGCGCGATGCGCAGGAACGCCGACGACAATCGCGGGTCTTGCAGCGGGTTGCCGATGTGAAAGTTGACGCGGTCTTCGTTGGCAACGGGCGCGGCCGCCGTCGTTTCGCTGATCTCCGAGACACGCGCACTGCGGATCGGCTTCAGGCGAAAGCGGCTTAGGGGATCAGTTGGTGAGAGCATGGCGTTTCACTCGTACGGCTGGTGTGTCATTGCGAGGTGACCATTAGGACGACGACGCCAGGCGACCCACCGGCGCAAAGCGCCGGACATGGGCAGCAATCTCGGCCTGACTGTGCAGAGATTGCTTCGCTGCGCTCGCAATGACAGACTTGGATCCATTAGATAGTGGTCGATACAAGGTCGCCCCGGAACAACCGCAAGGGTTGCTCCTACCCTTCATCGCGTTTCGTGTCGAGCGCCTTTTGCAGCAGATTCTGGAACAGGCCAAAGAGTTCCGACCCGGCTCCCAAATCCTGCGGCGTCAGTGACACGATGGTGCGCGCGTTCTTCAAGTTCTGGCTGGCTTCGGCCAGGCGCGCGGCTTGCGGCGTCAACATCAACAGTTCGGGACTGTTCTTTAAGACTTCTAACTCTTCGCGCTCGAAGGCGAGGCGTAAGCGATTGCGCGTGAGATCATCCTCAAGCCGTTGTTGCGCCAACGCGGATTCTTTGCCCAACAACTCTTGCTTGAGGTCAGCCTTCTTCAATTCAAGCGAGTGCTCCATCGCGGCAATTTCTTCATCGGCCTGATAGCGCGTCTTCGCCGCCGAGATGCGGGCTTGTTGATTCAGCCGCTCGGTTTCTTCCATCAAACGCGCTTGTTCCTGCTGGCGGAGCGCGTCGGCAATCGCCGGATCGATCGGGTCTAGCGATTGAACGGCCAGCGTGATCAACTCGACGCCGTATTTCTCTTCGATCAACGATAGTCGTTCATTGAGATAATCGAGCAAGCCCGCCGATGAAACTGTGCGAATCTCCGCGTGCTCAGTGTAGGCTTTGACCATGCCTTGCAGCAAGACCTGCACTTCATCGGCCACACGCGCCACGGCTTCACTGTTCCAACCACCCGCGCGAATCAACGATTGAACGTGATCGGTGGACGGCGCGATCGAGCCGACGAGTTTGACGCGCACACCCAAGTTACCGGCGGCGCTCGCTTCGACGGTCACTTGAAT
>JAXLWI010000056.1:0-29692 GCA_046328575.1 Anaerolineae bacterium | reverse complement strand
AGAGTATTTGCTGGACAGCGGTGGCTTATTGCCATCGCTGTCTTTTATTGATCAAGGTCTGGATGCTATGAAACACGAGATTCCTAGACGTCTAATCGAGATCATTAGTCTCGGCATTCTAAGCGTCGTCTGGTTCCTGATTGGGTGGCTGATCCACAGCTGGTTTCAGCCGTCATCGGCAGCGCTTTTTGAACAGTCTCGGCAGGCGCTAAGTCAGTCCTATCCCAACAAAGCGTTGAATGATACTGAATTGACCTATGCCGCAATCCAGGGGATGCTGACCGCAACCGATGATCCATATGGTCAGTTCTTGGAGCCTGAGATAGGTCAAGCCTATCTGGCTGATTTCGCAGGGAATCTAGGCGTAGTGGGCATATCTCCGCGCAAGCGAAATGGCCAAATTGTGGCGGATAGGGTGTTTCAAAACCAAGCGGCTGACAAGGCCGGCTTGAAAGATGGCGACATTATCTTGTCAGTAAGCGGCACCACGCTTGATGCCAACACCACCGAAGCCCAAGCGGCGATGCTATATCTGGCAGGTCCTGTCAGTTCGACGGTGCATATAATCATTCAACGTGGCACCGAAACTTTGGCTTTTGATGTGGTCCGACAGGACAAGGGTCAAGTAACGACTCGAATGCTGGACGGCAACATCGCGTACATATCGCTATCGGCGTTTACGCAGAATGCGCCAGAAAAGTTTAAGAGCGCTGTGCAAGCGATCATACAGCAAGGCGCCAAGGCGCTCATCTGGGATCTTCGAGATAATCGCGGCGGCTCAGTCGACGCCGCACAACAGATTCTCAGTTATTTCATCGACAACGGCCTGTTGTTTACAGCAGAGCTGAAAGGTGGAGTACAGCGACCGTTCATGGCGCAGGGCGGCGCATTTGCTGCTGATCTGCCTTTGGTCGTGCTGGTAAACTACGAGAGTCAGTCTGCGTCAGAAGCAGCGGCGGCAGCCGTTCAAGACCGCCAACGTGGAAAGATCATCGGCACACAGACACACGGCAAAGCGGAGATTCAAACGAGCGTCACGCTGGGTGATGGCAGCTTGCTGCATTTCTCGATCGCCAAAATCTTGACGCCCGTAAATCGATGGTATGAAGGGCAAGGCATCAAACCGGACATTGGCGTTGAGGACATCCGCAACGAAGAAATGGATGCGATTTTGGACGCAGCTCTGAAGTACTTCCGCGAAAATGTGCGGCCCTAATAAGCGGACGGTTTCAGCCAGACACTAAAGGTAGAGCCCACACCGAATCGACTGGCGACCGTGATACGGCCGCCCATGTTTTCGACGATCTCTTTGCAGATGGGCAGACCTAGTCCGGTGCCTGGCGCGCCCGACTTGCGGCTGGCCTCGCCGCGGAAGAAGCGCTCGAACAGATGCATCTGTTCCTGCTCAGAAATGCCGGGGCCAGTATCCGTCACTTCAAACGTCACCCACGCCAGACCATTCCACATTCGCAGCGCTGTTGAGAGCGTAATGACACCGCCCGGCGGCGTATAGTTCATCGCGTTTGCGGTCAAGTTGGACATGACTTGCGCAAACCGCTGCGCATCGAGCATGGCCAAAGGTAAATCGTCAGCAAGATTGCAATCTAGCGCCAGCCCACGATCGGTGGCCATCGCCGCTCGATCGTGAATCATTTCAGAAACTAGACTGTTCAGGTCAACCGGCTCAAGATGGAAGGCTGTCGCTTTGAGATCGAGCCGCGATAGATCGAGCAAGTCTTCGATCAGATTCTCCAGCCGACCGCTCTCCCGCTGCAACGTCCGCAGATATTCATCGCGCTTTTCGGGTCGACCGCGCGCCATGAGCTGCAAATAGAGTTTGACGTTGGTCAGTGGCGTGCGTAGTTCGTGGCTGACGTTGGAGACGAATTGATCTTTGAGGCGATCCAATTCGCGCAAACGATCGTTGGCTTCGGCCAGATCGTGCGTGCGCTCAGCGACGCGACATTCTAGTTCGGCATTCTGACTCTGAACTTGTTGAAACAGGCGCGCATTTTCGAGCGCAATGGCGGCCTGGTTGGCCAGAATCGACACCAGCGGCACATCCGTTGCCCGAAAGGCTTCGGCCTCGTAGTGTTGGATCTGCATGACACCGACGACTTTGTCACCGCTAATCATCGGAACGTATAGCGCCGATTGCGGTTCGCGCTCATCGCCGATTTGGACGCCGCGGCCATTTTTCTTGAGTTCAGCCAGTAACGGTCGAAGATCGACGATTCGAGCTATGCGGTTGCGAATCGTATCACTGACTGGACCTTCACCTAATGGCATGCGCGGGAATTGACTGGCATCAAGGTCAGCGCCGTCAACTGCTGCAAACCCGCCGTAGATCAGCTGACTTTCACCGTCAAACAATGCCACGATCAGTCCGCTTGCCCCCAACAACCCCTGTGCGATCTGCCGGTACATTGTCCAATAAATTTCGCGCAAATCCAGCGTGGCGGCCAGTGTCCGGCCGATTTCGTACAACGCCGTTAGTTGCCGATTCTGATCTTCCAGGCGTGTGTTGAGTTGTTGCAGTTGATTGAGCGTCTGCTCCAACTCGCCGATGTTCTCTTGTGCGCGCGCGATAACGTCAGACTGAGGACGGATGTCAGTCAGTTTAAATAGGGATTGATCGTGCTCGCTGTAGACGGTTGACATGCTTACTTGGTTAATGAATCTGCATAACGGTTCAAAGCCTTTTACGACTAACTCTATCTTACACCCAGGGTGTTTGCCAACCGTTGGCCTACAATTACGACTGCATTTCAGATCAATTTAGGTTCCATTGCAGTCCTTAATTCAGGGACAAAGGAGCCGATTTTGAGGCTGAAAATGTCCTGACAATTGGCGTGCCCCATCAACAAACCACCCTGCCAGACAGACGCTCGGCAGGGTGAAGTTTGCCTCAAAACAGCCGGTATGTCAGCGTATTCGCCGACGGCGACTAATGAACAATGCCATGCCAATTGGTGCCAGCACGAGCAACACAATCAACACGATCGCGTCAGTATTAGGCATCTATCCTCCTTCACTCATCTACGTTATGGTCTACCGGCTGATTGTTACGCCCGACTGGCGCGCTGACTATCAACGCCGGTTGCATACCGTTAGTTTGCCGTTTACAACCCGCGCACAGTTTCGCCTTCCACGACAATCCGTTCAGTGGCTCTCAACGCCTCGATGGCGGCAGCAACGGCCTCATCCACCTTCGAGCCGTTGCGGGCAAAGCCCAACAATTGCGCTGTTTCGCGCATCAAGTCCATCAGCGACAGGCTGCGCGCCTCGCTAACACACAACAGCGCCGCCTCGGCGATCTCTTCAGGCGCGATATGTTCGATCGGGCGCGGCTCATCGTCTTGATCGGGTGTCCGCACGATCGGTTTTTCCAGACCGATCGGCCATAGCCACTCCCCGCGTTGATCGATCTGTCCGGCTTGTGTCGCTAACGCAATCGCTTGATTCAACACCAGCGTGATGCGCCGCCCCGCCCGCGTAATCCCCCACGCGTCGAGGAGGCGATCGAACACCTCGTCGACGTGCACCGGCCCTTCAAGCTTAACCACGCGCACGATGTCGTTCACCAAAGCGGCTGGCTCGGCCTGCCCCAATTCGCCGGTTTGCGGTTCTAGTTTCGCCCGCTTATAAGGCCACACGTACGTCGGCAGATCGACTTTCGCCTCGACGGGCGGCGGCGGCGTCAACAACGTTTCGACTTTGACCGGTTCACTGACCAGCGCGCGAGTTTGAGAAACGACTGGATTTTCAGGAAGTTCCGGTGGTTTTACCACACCCGCCTTCGCCGCTTCGACGGCTGCTAACACCCGATCGATCTCCCGCGCCCGATTGCTAATCCAATCCCGCGACCAGATGCGCTGCAATTTCCAGCCCAGCGACTCCAACACTTGCTGCCGCAGTCGATCGCGATCGCGCGCCGTTTGCGCTGAGTGATAAGTTGCGCCGTCGCATTCGATGCCCAGCAAATACCGCCCGGGTTGATCGTGATCAACCACCGCCAGATCAATGCGATAGCCCGATACACCCACTTGTCGATGCAACGTTAGGCCCCGGGCCGTTAACGTTTGATACACCTCTTCCTCAAACGGCGACTCAGCTAGAGCATCGGCGCGATACGTCGCTGTTGCACTTAACGCCCGCAAACCATCCCGCGCGATGAGCATGTAGTCTTTCAACAGCTTTGCGCCCTGGCTCGTCGTCCGCGTCAAATCAATGTCTTCCGGTTGCAGCGACGCGACCAACGTCACGTGATAGCGCGCGCGGCTGACGGCCACATTCAAGCGCCGCTCGCCGCCCGCCTGATTGAGCGGACCGAAGTTGTAGATCAACTTGCCCGCTTCGTCTTTGGCGTACCCGACGCTGAAAATGATCGAGTCGCGTTCGTCGCCTTGCACCATTTCGAGGTTCTTGATGAAAAACGGCTCGGCGTTGTCCTCATCGAAATAGGCTTCGAATTGCGGCTGTTCGCGGCGGCGGCGCTCCCATTCGATGCGGATCGCGTCGCGCTGCGCCACGCTGAACGCGATCACGCCCAACGTCCGATCGGCTGACTTGGCCGCGTGCTCGAAAATCAGATCGACGACACGTCTGGCCTCCACATCGTTGCGCCGCAAATTCACGCCGCGTTTGTAGACGCCGTCGGCCACGTACACAAAATCGAGCCCAAGTTTGCCGCCGTCGTATTGCACGTTGGGGAACGTGTACAACCGATCGTTGTAGAAATAGTGGTTCGAAAAGGCGATCAACGATTCATCACGGCTGCGATAATGCCAGAGCAGCATTTTCTGCGGCAGACTTAGCCCCTCGCACTCTTCGAGGATGCTATCGAAGACGCGGCCCGCCTCCGACTCCGACGTTTCTTCGTCGCCGCTCTCGCCGCCGACCACCTCGAAGAAACGCGTGGGCGGCAGCTGCATCTTATCGCCGACGATGATGGTCTGCACCCCGCGCACGATCGCGCCCGCCGCTTCTTCCGGCGCAATCTGCGAGGCTTCGTCGAAGACGACCAGATCGAAGGTGTAGACTTCGGGATCGAGCAGCATCGCCACCGTGATCGGCGACATGAGCAGACACGGCTTGAGTTCCGTGATCAGGCGCGGCACTTCGGCGAACAACTTGCGTAGCGGCTTCAACCGTCGCTTCTTCGCGGCTTCACGCCGCAAGATGGTCTGCTCGGCGCTGGCCGCTTCGATCCACGACGACTTGGGACGCCGCTCGCTGAGCAGCGCGCGAATGCGCGCCCGCGCGATGATCAGCTGCTGCCGATCGAGTTCTTTGAACCGCTCGATCAACGTCGTGTGCGCGCGGCTGTCGAATGTGCGCAGCGCTTCATCGGCGAACGTCGCGGCATCGATCCACGTTTGCCAGAACGCCAGCAGGTAAGTGTCGCGCCACTGCGCAGCCGGTAAACTCGCCGTCAACGCCGCTTCGATGAACTTATCCAACTTCAACGCAGGCGCTTCATCGCGCAAGCGATTGAGGCTGGCGTACCCGTCGAGTTGGTTCAAGCCCGATCGCCACTGTGCCAACTGCGCGGGCAACGCGGTCAATTCGGCTTGTTCCAATGGATTGCGGCCGTAGACTTCAGTAAGTGGCGGCACCGTCTGATCGATCTTCTGAAGCAGCGCCAATGCTTCTGAAGCAGACACATTTTCGCCACCCACTCCCGATGGCTTCAACGCGTTACGGATCGTCAACGCCTGATCGATTAACGCCAGCGCTTGTTCATAACTCAATTTGTCTTTGGCGTAGCGCGCGTCGGTAAGCGCCTGCAGATCGGCGCGGAAATCGCTCATCAAGCCGCGCACGATGCTAGTGTACTTGGTCGTGAAGCGCACACGCAGCGCGTCCAACTCGAGCGCGAAGATACGAGGCGAACACGCCTGCAGAAAATCGATCAGCGGGCGGGCCGCACCGATCGAGCGCGGTGAGGTCAAACCGCACGCTGCAGCCAGTTGATTGACTTGTGCGGTGAACGTCGGAATCAACGTCGCGAGTTCAGGCAGCGCGCGTGCCAACTGATCGCGCAAAGTGAAGCTGATCGATCGGAGTGCGGCGCCGCGCCACGGATGTTCCGCATATCGATCGATCACCTCGGGCAACGCGGCCAGCCGGTTCAAAAGATCGATCCGCTGTGCCAACACATGCGCGTTGACGCTGATCACTTCGCCCACGTCAAACGCCGATACTGGCGACGATTGCAACCGCGCCATTTCACCATGCGCGTAAAACACCGTTTGATGCAGCGCAAAGCGCGGCGTATGCAAGGCGGCCGCATACGCATTGAGTTTTTGTCGCGCAGTCTGCACTTCAGTTAAAGCTGCTTCGTACTCCGGTTTAATGGCCACTTCGGGCGCATTCAACGCATCGACGAGTTCCTTCACGACTTCACGTTTATCGCGTTTGTGGTTGTGCAGCTGCAAACAGAACTCGCCCAGACCCGCTTCGTTCAAGCGGCGCTGCACGACTTCCAGCGCGGCCATCTTTTGCGAAACGAACAACACCCGTTTGCCCGCCGCTAGAAACTCCGCGATGATGTTGCTGATGGTCTGGCTCTTGCCCGTGCCGGGCGGCCCCTGCAGCACGAAACTCGCGCCTTGCTTCGCGGCCTGAATCGCTTCTTGCTGACTGGAATCGGCATCAACGACCTGAAAGACTTGCAGCGGCGGCACTTGCGCGTCGAGTTGACCGGCGGTGATGAGCGCGGGTGGCATCGGCAGCGCACCGTCGCCGCTCAACGCGGCGATCATCGGATGGGCGGCGAAGACGGCGGCGTGCTCGACCATGTCTTGATAGAGGCTGATCTTCTGGAACGAAAAAATGCCGAGGTAAACCTCGTCGGACACGCTCCAACCCGATCGGTTTTGGATGGCCGCCCGGATCCGATCGAGATACGCGGTAACGCCGCTTGTCTCGATATCGTCGGGCACATCGGGTAGATCGAGGCCGAAGTCTTGCCGCAGTTTGTAAATCAACGTGGGGTTGAGAACGAGATCATCTTCCAGCATCGCCAGCGTGTAGGGATTGCGCAGCGTTTCATGCGTCAACGCGGCAGGCACCAGCAGCAGCGGCGACTGCGCGTTCTCTTTGGTCAGCGGATCGATCCAATGCAGTACGCCGAAAGCAACGAACAATACGTTAACGCCCTGCTCTTCGAGCGCGGCGCGCGCGCGAGCGCGGAGGTTGAACAACGCGCGCGATAGGCGCTCGTCGGAGAGTGACGAGGCGAGTTCGTTGCTGAGGCGTTTACGCGCCGGTTTGGGCGCGTCAGGCGCGGCGGCCGCCTCGGGCCGATCGGGCGCGGCGAGTTCCAACGAAGTTTGATCGGCGGTTGAGGCCGCGCTGATCGGTGCGGTATCGCTCGCGGGTGTTGGCGGGTTGTCTTCAGGTTGATCGAGATCGATCAGTGTGAGGGCTTCGGGCAGCGGAAAAACCAGCGCTTTACCGCGCGCTACTAACGCCTGAAAAAGATCGTCGGGCGCAGGCCGCACGATCGGCACGGTGCTGGCGCGCTCCACTTTGAAGTAGAGCAACCGATTGGCGCGGCTTAGATCGAGCAGCTGCGCTTGCCAGTTCCGGAGTTTGCGCTGGATAGCAGATGTCGGTTCGAGCATGCGGCCTCATCACAGGCAGAATGGATAGCACATCCATTCTATCTGCGAACATAGCAAAGGTCAACGGTCAATGCGAACAGTGCGAACGCTCCAATCGGCTGCAAGAAAAACGCCGGACGGCTGATTTTGCTCTCAGCCCCGGCGTTAGCTGCCAACGCGGCATGACTTTAGCTGGCTAAATCGGCAGTTTGACCTCGACCATTGTGTGTTCGCCATAGACGCTGGTGAGATTCAACGAACCGCCGTAAATCTCGGCAATGCGCTGGGCAATGGTGAACCCCAGGCCAGAGCCTTGCTGCTCATGAAGTTTGCGCTCGAACTGCATGTAGGCGCCTAGCTTGACGATTTGCTCGGCCGTCATACCACGCCCTTGATCGGCAATGGTCAGTCGATAGATCTTGCCATCGACGACGCTGCTGACGCGCACCGGGGTGCCAGGCCGTGAAAACTTGAAGGCGTTGCTCACCAGTTCTTCGATGAGTTTCATCAAGTGTAGATCGGCGATGTGAAGCGGCGCATCCTGCAAATCCAATTGAAGATCGGCGGAGCGCAGCTGGCGCTCGGCGGTACGTCGGGCCTCCTGCCCGATGACTAATCGCGCCGATGGCGAAACGCGCGCCCGCAATAGTTCGATGCGATTGGGATCACGTACTGTCACTTCGAATTCGGCATACGTCAGGTAGTTGACGATGAGGCGTTCCAAGCGTTCCGCGGATTGATAAATGATGTCAGCGACGTTTTTGATCTCATCGATCGCCATGGACTCGCCGGTCTCAACGATGACGGATGAACCGGTCTTGATACCGCTCAATGGGGTGCGCAATTCGTGGGGCAGCGCCAGCGCGATACTTTCGCGCAGCGCGGTGAGTTCATCTTCATGCCGCTTATCCAATTCGTGGCGCTTGGCCAGCCGCGTCTCGATCGCTTCCAGAATGTCTTGCCGGGTGAAGGGTTTGGTCAAATAATCGTCGGCGCCCAGTCCCATGCCGCGCCGCTGATCAGCTCGATCGGCTTTGGCCGTCAGGAAGATAAACGGAATCACGGCCGTCAGCGAGTCCTTCTTCAATTGCTCCAGTACGCCATAACCATCAAGATCCGGCATCATAATGTCACAGATGATCAAATCCGGCATGAATTCGCGGGCGCGCTGCAGGCCCATAAAGCCGTTTTCAGCTTCAGCCACATCAAAGTCTTCCGCTTCCAGCAGATCGAGCAAGCTGTGGCGAATACTGGCGTCATCTTCAACGACGAGAACTTTACGCGACATCCGATTATTCCTCCGACTGAGCGTCTGGGCTGGGCAACGTGACAAGCACGGTGGTGCCCTGCCCAGGTTCAGAAGTATACACGATTGTGCCGCCGTGTAAATCGACCGACCGTTTGACGATGGCCAGCCCCAGGCCGGTGCCGGGTATGTCACCGACATTGCTAGCGCGATGGAACGTCTCGAATAGCCGCTCACGGGCGGCTTCTGGAATTCCGATGCCGTGATCGGAAATCCGGAAAGTCGTCTCGCCTGCCTGCCGTTCCACCGCAAATTCGATCGATCCGCCCTGCGGTGAATACTTGACTGCATTGGATAACAGATTCGTCAGAATATGCCGCAAGTGTTTTGGATCCATGTGAACCAAGCCAAGATCCGCTGGGGCTGTATAGATTATCGTGTGCTGCTGCGTGCTCAGTTGGACTTCTTCGGTGAGATCGGCACACAGACGATCGAGATCGAGCGGGACCGGCGCAAAGGGTAAGCGCCCGGCATCCGTGCGACCGATAATCAACACATCGTCCAGCAACTTAGTTAGATTGCTTACGCTCGCCTGAATCTGATGTAGATAACGCAAGCGCTTGTCTTCAGTCCAGCGCGGGCCATAATGCTCCAGCAGCTCAGCCGCCGACAGGATACCCGTCAACGGCGTTCGGAATTCATGTGACGTCATCGAGATGAAACGCGACTTGAGCTCGCTGAGTTCCTGTTCTTGCGCCAACGCGCGGCGCAGTTCTTCTTCGGCTTGTTTGCGGCTGGTGACGTCTTCGGCCACGCCGACGATACGCACAACTCGCCCGGTATCGTCGCGCACCGGAAAAGCGCGATCCCAGATCCAGCCGATCGAACCGTCGGGCCGCACGATGCGATACTCGGCAAAGGCGGCTTCGCCGCGCAGTTGTCGTGCCCAATAGTCGGCCGTCACCGCCTGATCATCGGGATGAACAGCATCGGCAAATGAACGGGGATTGGCGTACAAACTCTCGCAGGTGCGCCCCCACATGTCTTCATAAGCCGGGCTGACGTATAACATCCTGGCTTTGTCGGGCGACGACATCCAGAACACTTCGCGAATGTTTTCCGCCAGTTGACGGAAGCGCTCTTCGCTGTCACGCATTGCCTGTTCAACCTGCCGCCGGGTCGTGAGATCATAAAAGCCAGTCACCATGGCCAGTTCGCCATCGTAGACCACGGGCTGCATCGAAGCCGCTACCCAAAGCAGAGTGCCGTCGCCGCGTCGCAACTGCACTTCACGCTGATGAACGAAGCCATGCCGATGAACCTGCACGACGATCTCGCGAAAGTCACGCTGCGACGCCATGTACTGGCGCGCTAGCTGGCCAATGAGTTGTTCACGCGGTATCCCCACCAACTCGGCAAGCGGCGTGTTAGTTTCTAACACCGCGGTATCCGATAGACGCGTAATCAACAACGGGACAGGCGAAGCCTCGGCCACGGCCCGCAAACGACCTTCACTCTCGCGCAGAGCCTGTTGGACTTGCGCACGTTCAGCTACTTCGCGTTCCAAGTCGCGGTTGGCAGCGGCCAGTGCAGCCGTCCGATCGGCCACCCGCTGTTCCAGATCGCGGTTTAACTGGCGGATCTGCTCTTCTGCCAGGTGGCGTTCAGTGACATCATGAAAGATGCCCAGCGTACTCTCGTAGTTACCGGCGGCATCAAGTTGAGGTGAAGCCGTAACCTGCAAATAACGACGTTCGCCAGATGGCTGGGTGATGGTCAACTCATACGTGCTGGCCTCGCCCCGCAGGTGGCGCTGAGTTTCAGCCATAAGCGAATCGGCCGTGCTTGGCGCGACAAAATCCAGCAGGCTGCGGCCAACCAAAGTTCCGGGCGCTACACCAAAAATACGTTCAGCGGCCGGGTTGGCGAACATGATACGCTCGGTGATATCGGCCACGACAATGCCTTCGCCCAGATTCTGGACTAAGCTGCGAAAACGGAGTTCACTTGCGCTCAACGCCTGCTCTGCGCGCTGACGTTCGGCGATGTCCTGACGCAGCTCAGCTTCAGCCGTCTGGGCCTGATGCAGTGTGTGCTGCAACCAATCCGCAATCAACCACAGCACCAGCGCCAGGATCAACAGCCCCATCAGGCCCAAGAAGTTGAAGACACTCGATGTTAGGGCTAACGCATTCGCGCCAGTGTAGATGATCGCTACCAGTAGAAAAACGAGGAATGCTGCGGCTGGAAACAACAGGAAACTGGCTAACGCGATCGGCAGCGCATAAATGATCAGGCTGTCATTCATCGTATCCAGCGGCAATAGAACGCTGGTGCTAAGGACTAGTAACGCGATGGTGACGTAGCCGGCCCAGCGCACGTGGCCGCGCCGATTAACAAGAAATGTGGCCGCAAACAAGCCGAGTATGATCAGGTCAGTTATCAGCCAGCCGATGTAGAAAGGGTTATTCTGCTGGTCAGCGAACAGGTCGAGGACAAACAGGGTGAACATTGCAACGCACATGCTGGCGAGGATCATAGCCAGCATCCGCCCACGACCACGCTCTGCAGGATCGTCGGAGCGGACTAAAAGCCAGCGGTTGAAGCGCGTCTGCCAAACCTTACGCATACGTGTTACCGACTGGTCGGGTCCCGATCTTTCCCCCAACCCGACCAGTCAAATTATCTGCGATTCAGCAAAGAGCGTCAAACTCCAAAATTATCATTTTCGCAGAAACCGTTAGCGCACCGGCTCGACTTGCAGCATCGAATACTTCGACTCGATCGGGCGATACGGCGACTCGATGAAGTTCTTAAACCGATCGGAGCGGTAAGCCTGCAGCGAGTCGTAGTTGTACAGGATGATATACGGCTTGTCCTTGAAGATCATTTCCTGCATCTGCCAGATGATCTTCTGCCGCGCGGCTGGATCGACCGCAACTTGCTGGTCGCGATACAGTTTGTCGAAATCGGGGTTGTGATAGCCGGAATCGCTCCACCCGCCGACGACGAACTGATCGGACAACATCGTGCTGAGGATGAAGTCGGGATCAGGATCGCCGCCCCAGCCCCAAATGACCAGATCGTAGTCACCGACACCGGTAGTGGCCGCAGTAAGCGCAGTGGAATCGACTGCGGCTGGCGTCGCCTTGATGCCAATGTCTTTGAGCCAACCGGAGATCAGATCGGCCACGCGCGGATACTCGGCTGAATCCGACGTGAATTGCAGGCGCATTTCTAAGCGAACTTTGCCTTTGGCGCGTACGCCGTCGGCACCCAGCTTGTAACCGGCATCTTCCAGAATTTTGTTTGCCGCAGTCAGGTCGAACGGCACATCAGTCACGTTGGGATTGTGCCAGAAACCGCCGCCCAGCACTGGGGCCACGATCGACCAGCCGGGCTTGGCCAGACCCTGATAGACAATGTCGACCAGGTCTTGTTTGTTGATGGCATGCGCAATCGCCTGCCGCACCACAGGATCCGCCAGGGCCGGATTACCGGTCGGCTTGGGATCATTCTCGGCGGGCGCGGTATTGACGATCAGTTCATCAAATGATCGATCGGGCATCTGGATCGCTTTGACGTTGGCGAAGGTCTTCACGGTCGCGAACGCGCCGTTCGGCACGGCGTTGATCATATCGATGTCGCCGACTTTGAGCGCCTGCACCATCGCGTCGCCGTTGTCGAAGGTCTGCCAGATCACCTGATCGACCTTGGGGGCGCCGAGATAAAAATCGGGGTTGGCGTCCAACACGACGATGCCCTTATCGGCGTCGTACTGCTGAAGTTTGAATGGGCCAGAACCCAGCAAGTGATCGTTGGCGAAGTTGTGCAGATCGTCAGGCGTCTTAAAGCCTTCGAAGTCTTTGCGCGGCAAAGCGAACAGCCACGATACGCGGTATTCCATATTCCCGATTGGTTCAGCCAACTTGATCACGACGGTTTTCGGATCGGGCGCAGTGACTTCTTCAAAGCCACTGGCGTAGTTGACCAGCGTCGCCCAGCCATCCGGATCATTCTTGATGGTGTTGATCGACCAGGCGACATCATCGGCGGTGAGCGGCGTGCCGTCGTGCCACTTCAGGTTGTCGCGCAGCGTAAAGGTCCACATCAGCCCGTCGGACGACGACGACCACTTTTCAGCCAAATCGCCGGTGTATTTGCCATCCGGGCCTTCAGCCGTCAACGTGCTGTAGACCAAATCGAAGATGCGATACGACGTGTATTCAAACGCATACGCGGGATTCAGCGTATCGGGCTTGCCCAGCCAGCCAATGCGCATCACCGATTTCTCGGCGGGCGGCGCGGCGGTTGGAGCCACCGTCGGCGCAGTGGTAGGGGCCGCCGTTGGGGCCGCCAGCTGCGGCGCAGTTGGCTGGGCCGCCGTCGTCGGCGCGGCCGGTTGAGCTGTCGGCGCTGGTGACGTAGCGCCTCCGCAAGCTGAGATCACCAACGCACACAAGACGATCGAGAACCACAGCGAGCGGCGCATCTGCATGATCTGCCTCCAGGTGAAGTAGGATTGCAATCAGTATACGATGATTCAATCGAAGTGCAACTGCCGCCAAGTGCGTTATACTTGCGCTGAACGACATCCTCGGGAGGCTACCATGTACGAAGTGCGCGTCGATCACAATGTCCGCCTTACCATGCGCGATGGCGTTGAACTCTCTGCGAATCTCTGGTTTCCGATCGCACCGCAAACCGATCGGGCCTTCCCGGCGATTCTGGAGATGATCCCTTATCGCAAAGACGACTGGCGTTATAACACCGATCATCAACACGGCCATTATTGGGCGCAGCGCGGCTACGTATTCTGCCGTCTCGACATTCGAGGCACGGGCAGCAGCCAGGGCTTTGCGCGCGATGAGTATACGCCCGAAGAAACGCAAGATGGCTACGAGGTCGTCGAGTGGCTGGCCGCGCAGCCGTGGTGCAATGGCAACATCGGCATGTGGGGCATTTCGTATGGCGGCTTCACGTCGATTCAAGTCGCGAAGTTGCAGCCGCCGCATCTCAAAGCCATCGTGCCGATGTACGCCACCGACGATCGCTACCTCGACGACGTGCACTACATCGGCGGCTGTGTCACGGCCAGCGAATTGGCGCAATATGCCGTGAGCATGGTGGCGATGAACGCGATGCCGCCCAAGATCGAATACTGCGGCCAAGATTGGGCCGATCAATGGAAAGCGCGGCTCGATCAGACGCCGTGGTTGATCGAGTGGCTGAAACATCAACTCGATGGGCCGTACTGGCGTAACGGTTCGCTCGCGCCCGATTACGATCGCATCACCTGCGCGATCTTTAGCATCGGCGGCTGGTCCGATGATTATCCGAACGCGGCATTACGCATGCAGGCCAAGTGCGTCAACGCGCCGCGCAAAGCGTTGATCGGCAATTGGGTGCACGACTATCCTTCCGACGCCTATCCCGGCCCGAATCTCGATTGGCTGCACGAGATGGGGCACTTCCTCGATTACTGGTTGAAGGGCGAAGACAACGGTGTGATGGATGAACCACCACTGACTTATTTTCGCCGCGAATACACTGCGCCCGAAGCGTTTCCGGCGAAGATGAATGGCGAATGGATCAGTGAGGTGCGCTATCCGATCGAGCGCGGTGAAGAGCAGGCGTGGTATTTGGGAGAACAGGCCCTCACCCCCACCCCCTCTCCCAGTTTGGGAGAGGGGCGAGATTGGTATCCTCACCGCCCCACCCTTGGCACACGCGCGTCGTTGACGTATGGGGCGGGCTGCGCGCCTGCTGGCCTCGCGCGCGATCTGCGTCCCGATGAAGCGCTGACCCTCACATACACTAGCGAACCGTTGAGCGAACCGCTGGATATTCTGGGCTTACCGGAAGCAGCGTTGTTTCTCAGTAGCAGTGCGCCGATTGCACACGTCGTTGTGCGCCTCACCGACGTTGCACCCGATGGCACGTCGGCGTTAGTCACGAACGGCTTGCTCAACGTCACCCATCGCGAGAGTCATGAACATCCACACCCGTCAACGCCCGGTGAAATCTATGAAGTGCGTGTGCCCATGAAAGCGATCGGCTATCGCTTCCTGCCGGGTCATCGCCTTCGATTGAGCATTGCCAGTGCGTGGTGGCCGGTGATCTTCCCCTCGCCGTACGTGGCCGCTAATTACGTGCATCGCGGTGAGGCGCATCCGTCGCGCTTGGTCCTGCCCGTCGTGCGAGCGGGCGAAAGCGCGCCGGTGCCTGACTTCAAACTCACGCCGCCCGATTTGATCACGGTCGGCAGCGGCACAACGCTTGAGCCGGTCTGGCAGATCACCGAGGATGTGATGCAGCAGCGCGTGACCGTTACCGTCTTCGACGGCGATACATCGGTGCTGCCCGATGGCACAGCGTTGTATGCCGACGAGCGCATCGAATTGACGGCCTATCATGCCGATCCCGCGCACGCGCAGTTGGTGAACGTCGTCAACTATCGCCTGACCGAACGCGGCTACGAAACGGTGATCCGCGCCAGCGGCTCAACGCGTACCACGGCGGAGAATTTCCACATCGACATTGAGTTGCAGATCACGCTGAACGGCAGTCCGTTTTTTCAGCGGAGTTGGTTGGAGACGATTCCGAGGCAATTGGTGTAAAAGATTCAACCACGAAGAACACATATACTACCGACGTGTCATTCCGAGGCCGTAGGCCGAGGAATCTCTACAGTACTTGTTTTCCAGCGGAAATAGGGATTCCTCGCCGCTACGCGGCTCGGAATGACACTGCCCTTAAAATCCTAAGCGATTATTATCATCAACCTCAATCACACCCTGCGCCCCATCCACCGACACTGGAACGCCGGTCTGGATCCGATCAATCGGGATGCGATCGACGCACGGAATCTCGGCGATGATGCAGCCGACTGCCGTGATCGTTTCGCACTCCGCATTGACGATAGCGGCAGGCGCGACGCCGTTCATCTTCAACCGATAGAGCGTGTACGACCCGACGGTTGAGCCTTTGCCGCTGGGAAAGATCAGCACTTTGCCGCTGATCGATTGGCCTTCGAGTTCGTGACCCTTTTCCACCACAACGCCCGTATCGGGATCGACGCCACCGAAGAACGAAATGCCCATCGAGGTGACCAGCGCTTCGCCTGTGGTTGCGCCTTGATAGATTTTTCGGCCTTGAAATTTCATCGTGTGCCTCATGCATTCCGGTGAGTGAAAGCCATTCTTCACTTTTCACTCGTCACTCATCACCCGTCAAGGTTTTAGGGCTTCGGCCACCACTTCGTCAAACGGCTTGATGATGGTCTTGAATTTATTCTTGCCCGCCGCGTAATAGCACGCTTTGGCACTGTCGGTCACCAACGTCTTAAACCGACCCTTGATCGGCGCGACGACGCAGCAGGTATCGGCGGCGAACTTTGCGCCTGCGGCTTCGATGATGCGTGTGTAACCCATCTGATCGGCGATGTGCTTGGTCGGGCGCGCGGTCGTGATCCAGAATTCTTTCGTCACGCGCTGGCCCTCCAGCAGTTGCGCGATGCGGGCGATTTCGTTGATCGATAGATGCGGACAACCGAGGCTGACAAAATCAACCTCGTCTGACGTAGCGACATTGAGCGAGCGCTGCACTCGATCGATCTCGGCCCGCCCGATCGAGATCGTCTCGATCGGGGGCGTATACCGATCGGCTTCTGGCGTGATCCCGCGCATGTGAAACAATGCCGCGCCGCCATACGTCGCGATGCTCGCGCAGAACGATTTGAGTTGCTCGATCGACGCATGTTCGACGCCGGTGATGTAGGCAATCGGCTTCTCTTTGAAGCGTTCCAACTGCTGGCCGATGGCGATACCCAACGCGCCGAAGTCGTTGTTCTCCGTCAACGTCGCTTGCACAGCGAGCGTGATACCGGGGCGACGATTCTGCTCTAAGTGAAAACCATATTCGGGCGTGACGCCCGTCAACGCGGACGCTAGTGCGCTTGGCCCGCCTTCCCGATTGGTCCGCGCACCGATCACGGAGTTGGCGTAGCACACGGCGCTGCTCTCTGCCCACGCGATGTGTTCGCCAAAGTGCGGCACGTTGCCAAAGAGATAGGGCGTACACGAACAAGTGGTGATGACGTTCATGCGCGCGAAGGCGTCGATGACGCGCATCTGATTGCGCGCAAATTCCGCGCTGATGCCCAAGGCCTGCCAGTTCTCGATGTCCATGCCCGCTGGATTCAACGTCGTGAGGACGCGGGTCTGGCCGCCGCCGTTCGCCATCTCGGACAGGAAGTGCAGCCCTGCTTCGCCGAGGTTATCGTAACTCACGCCCGAAATCTGCACGGACGTGACGGGGATCATTTTCTCTGCGCCGTAAATCGTGCCCAGCGCGACCAGAATCTCCATCGCCTTCTGCGTGGCGCGGCCATAGTCGCCGTCTAGCATGCGCTGCTCTTCAGTGGTTAATTTCATATCAACCCCAACTAAATGGGACGCGGATGCTGCAGATAAACGCTGATTTGAATTTATCAGCGTCATCAGCGTGAATCCGCGTCCAAATACTTCTTTAAGATCAACTTGCGGAAACGGTGCGCGATTAAATCTTTGCCTTTGAAACTGGCTGCTTCGTGAGATCGAAGCCCATCTTAGTGGTGGTGCGTGCCGCTGGCCGCGCTCGGATCGAGGCTAGAGCCTTGTTCGCGCGGCTTGACGATCAGATCGACGTCGCCCTGAAAGCGCGTCGCCATGGCCCACTCAACTTCGTTCGGATTGTAAATGTCGATGTCTTTGTCAACGACGAAGACGTGCTTACGCACGATCGATGTCCCGCAAACGCGGCCTCGATCGCTTTGCGACCATCGTCGTCATGCTGTTTGTCGATCTGCACGATGGCGTGCAGCCACGACGCCCGCCCGGATCGACGTTCACATCGAGGCACTTCACGACTTCGTTGACCTTTTTGAAGATGGTGAGTTCGCGCGGCATACCCATTAACCAATTTGTGTTCCAACACGCGGGTAATAACGCTTGCCGGATCGCATCGCGGCGATGGGTGATGGTCTTCACTTCATGCTGGCTCTTGCCGGATCACATCATACGTCTCGGTCAGATCGACGAACGGCCCTTCGGCGTGTAAGCGATCGAGATGAACCGTACCCTCGATGACGAATTCGGCCTCGGCGGGCACGGCAAATCGATCAGTGGGCGCGGACTACCGGCGTGGCCTCCATCGCGTTAGCGATGTCTAACTCATTGACGCCAATCTCCACGGAAGTCGCCGCAGCCGCGAGGACGTTGGGCGAGTTACCAATGCAGATCGCCACGTCGAGGTTGTTTGAGATCGCGCAGGTAGATATCGAAGTGGCGCGAGCGCACGATGCGCATATTGGTCGGTCGGTGAGAGTTGCATACAGCGATGAAAGTCCGCGTTTTGCCCGTATTTCGGATGCTTGGCGATGACGACGCCCGGGCAATGTATTTGCCGCCGTCAAGTTCACAGTGACGCAAAATGGGTAAAGCGTTCAGATCAGGCTCGGTGACGATCACTTCCTGGCACGGCGCAGACGTGACGACTTCGCACGGGCGACGTTTATCGATCGCGCGGGCGAGGAACGGAATGATGTCGTTGATGCGAATGCCGAAGTAATCGGCAAAGGCCGCTGCTGCAAAACAAATTGCCCATCACGCGCAAGGCCGATTCAGTCACGCAGTCGAACATCGCAGGCGCGGTTCAAGTTGCTTCAAGACCCGGCGATTTCATAGGTTTTCGAGATGGGCGCAGAGACGTGAACGAGGTCGCCGCGCGATCGAGTTGGCGGAGATAGTCACGAAGGGCATGGCATTGCCTCGCTTTCGGCAAACGGATCGAAGCGATTATATCATCGCCCACCGACAAACTGCCCGATTCCGTTGACCGGAGTCGGGCAGTCATCAGGCAGGGCGGCTGAATCGCGCGGACGTTCTGAGCCTGCAGGCCCTTGGGGCCGCAGGTCACTTCAAACTCCACCTTCTGACCTTCGCTCAACGTCTTGAAGCCCTGCATTTGAATCGCGGTATGATGACAAAACACATCGTCGCCGCCATCATCTTGGGTGATGAAACCAAAACCCTTCGCATCGTTGAACCACTTCACTGAACCAGTTGCCATTTACTACTCTCTAGTTTGGAGACAGACGTTACGCTATCAAATTTCGACTGCACGGTACAGTCAATGACTTCAAGCTTTCTCCATCTCCGAGTGCCACCATTGTAAGCCCAATCAACGTCTGTGGCAAGGACGACGGAATGAGCCGGATTTTGAGGCTTCGCCAGTGCGCTAGGGGACACCTTGCTGAAGCGGGCGTTGATCCAGATGTTGCGCCGCTTCGCAATACACCTTGAAGAGATCGGCCCAATCGGTGTGATAAAGCAGGTCCATGCCGCGACAGGCATCGTGCATGCCGAGGTCGGTGTCCGCCAAAACGCCCACAACATCCTGCCCGTCCAACTTGATGAACCGCTTCAGCGTCGCGTCAACGGCCGGACCGCGCGTGACGCCGGTGGCGAGCAGGGCTGTGTCTTGGCCGCTGCCATCACCAACGCGCTATCACCCGACCAAATCTCGTCGCCCAACGTGTACGAACTATCGACGCACTTGTCGCCCGCCTGACTGTGATTGCCGTGAAACCCAGTTCCTCGACAATGTAAGGCCGATGCTGCGCTTGAAACCAGCGATAGTCCACGTACTGATCGAGACGATCGTTGAAGTTCCGGTCGTTGTTCGGTCCAGTTCGCGGCGCGCGGGCCCGACCATTGATTGTTGTAACCGTGGACGGTGCCGAGATCAAACGCGACCTTGCCATCAGCACAAGTGAGGTCGTACAGTGCAGCGGGATCATGCCCCTGCCCGTTGGTCGCGTGAAACGTCGAGGCGAAACCCGATGAGACCAAACGCAGGTAACGATCGATCTGATGCACGAAACAGGCCATATCGCGCACGAAGCCTTGCATGATGGACACGGCCTGTTGCGGATCATCGACCTTGAGTTCGTTGCCGAGTTCCCATGCGAAGATTTGTGTGGGCTGGATTGCGATCATCGTTGACGTCGAACCGATGACATGAATGCCTGATGGATCAGGCGTGTTGCGGGACGTTCACGACCACGTTATAGTGATCGATCAGTTTTTCCACATACTGCCGGACGATCCTGCTTGAAACGTCGGTTGAGCATAATCCCGACTGAACCACTCGGCCCACTGAGGTGCGGCGGCTCGCCGTTGGTCAGGCGTAACAAAATGGATCGCTGAAATCGTGCGCGGAGTAATTGGGGCGGATGCAGATTGTAGACGTTAAAACTCGGCGGCGCGGCATAGAAATCCGTGAAGACGATGATAAAGCAGCGCTTCAATGCGCTGTTGCGCTTTGAGCAGGCTGGCAATGCCCAGCACCTTATCGTTGGCGGCGAGAATATCGCCCAGCGCATGAATCGACGCGTTGGCATCGAAAAAACGCGGCGCGAAATCCGCGCGACTTTCGCGCCCATGCGCATTTCAGCGGCCTCAGCATTGAATGATGCCGGTTGCGCCGGTCAAATCGACGATACGCATCGGAGCGGATTAAACGTGGATTGCGATCCGCCAAGTACGCGGTTCGCGCGCGTTAACGCCGATGAAGATTTGTACGCGGCGTGCGTATGCTGGCACATCAAACCGCCCTGCCCGTCAGCGATCACCGAAATCGTCGTGACAAAACGGATCGGGGGCGGGCAACGGCGTGAACCGTCGGCGCGGGCGACATGATCGGGCGCGGCGTACGTGTCGGCAACACAAGGCGTGGCCGTTGAGTTCAAAGTGCATGCGCCAAAACAGGCCGATGATGAAGATCGCCACAGATCGACGCGCCACCATATCCGTTACGCCCACAACACCAAAGCCACACCTGCCAACACGCGCAAGCCCGCGCCGAGCAAGATCCCTTCCGCGCAAGCCGAGTGCATCGGCCAACAGCGGCCCCAACATCGAGCCGAGCAGCAGCGCGATGTGCCCGCCATGTTGTTCAGCGCCATGTGCGCGGGCAAATCGTCATAAGGAATGCGTTCCATCAGGCGATTGACCTGCGCGCCGCCCATCACGCCCGTAATCGCACCGCCTATAATCGACGCCGCAAAAAATAGCACGCTATTCTCAGCGAGGCCAGCAGCAACGGATACGCGCCATACAACACCGCCGTGATCCGCAAACACGCCGCGATGCCCGAAGCGCCGCGTCAACCGCGCCAACGAGCCGATCAACATCAAACCGTTAAGAGCCGCCGTGCCAATGCTGATCACACCATCGGTCAGGAATACGGCTGATCGACCTGCATCTTTGCAAACAGCGGCACTGGCACGGCCTGTCCCAGATAAAATAACAGATACGCGAACAACACTAGGCCAAACGGCCCGCGCAAGAAGGTCGATCCGCAACCGTTTGCCGTTCGTCGCTTTCACCGCTGCGGGCGTTGGCTCGGTCAAGATCCGATCGGGTGGATGCGGCCAGAAAGATCGTGCTCAACGCCGCGCCACTTGCGCCGATCGCAAACACAATCTGATAATTCAGCGGCGACACGATGTGATCGAGCAATTGACGCTGAGCAATGGAAATTCGCCGTCATGCTGAACGCCATCAACGCGTTGCGGCAGCCGATAACGTGGGCGCGCCAATCGGGTGGCACCGTGGCCGCAAGGGTGGCGTTGAAGCCGATCGCCAACACCGTGCCCGGAATCGACATCAGCAGCACAACCAGCACATAGCCGCTGATCTGGGCTGGCGCGGTAGGAAACCGCAGCAGCCAGATCGCGGCCACATAGCCCAGCCGAAACCAGATCGAACTGAGATACGTGGTGCGGATCAACGCGCGGCGTTCCAGCCAGCGACCGATCGGGATGGCGATCAACAAACTGATCAGCGCGGGTCCGGCGGATAGCAACCCCATCTCAATGTTGGACGCGCCGAGGCGGAAACCACGTACACATTGATAAAAGCCAGGGTGCTACCGGCAGGGATGCCGTAGCCAAAGATGTCCAGATACAGTGCGCGAAAATTACGACGTAATAATGAGCGCGGCGGCGGATTCGTTTAAGTTAGACACGGGCGGGGATTAAACCACAACCGGACACAATGAGCAATGAACAATTACGAATGACAATCAGCGAACGGTGGATGAAAATAGCGAACGGATTATTGACTCGAACCGTTAGCGATCAGCGGCAAATATGTCTTCGACAAGGCGATGGGCTGACCGCTGATATATGCGCCGAGGTATGGCAAGACGGCTTGAAGTTCGCGCTTCCCAATCGCCCAGCGTCCACATCGCGCAGCCAGCCAGCGTGTCATCTTTGCTCAACTGTCGATCGTACCAAGTGAAGTCGTCCATGAACGTCTCGACACCCGTGAAGCCGCCGCCGCATTTTCACCGGCTTCGGAAATCACCAGCGGAATCACCGCGTCGACGGTGGCCAGGTACTTGTACAACTGCCGATAGCGCGTCACCAAATTTTTCGGCGCATCTCTCAACAGGCCATCAAGGCCGTATTCATGCAAACACAAAATGTGATGGCCGTGTTCTTTAGCACGACAGCACGCCGCGCGATTTCCGGACGAGCGTCTTCCAGGCGGATACCCGCACTCTGCGACCACAGCCCCAACCGATAACCGTCGGCCTCGTGCAGATCCATCAAGGCGATGTAGAAGTCGGCTTGCCAGCCCCAATGATTCGGGCGCTCGTTGAGTCTCCACACATCGATGACGGGATTTAATTTCCAGGTTGGTTTTGACCAGATCGTAGTAAACTCGCGCAGCGTCTTGTGCCGTAGTGTATGTGACGCCGATTGCTGGACTGAACTCGGGCGGCTCCCACGCCATGTCGACAAAGTCATGATTGTTCAAGCCCACGCCATTGACGCGCCCAACCGTCAACGTTTTATCGCTGTACTGCTTGGCCTTAAACGCCGCTTCAAAATCGTCGACGCATTTGACCACCGCCGCGGATGACCACTCTGTGCGCAACGTGCGAGAAACTCATCAGGCCATCACGCAGCCCCAAACGTGACATACAGACCGAGTTTGCTGCCATTCTTGGGAGCAACCCAGCGCGAGCCCCAACGGGCGTGGCCGTTGGTCGCGGCGTTTCGATCGGACTGGCGGCAACCGTCGGGCTCGGCACAACCGATCGGGTTGGCGTGGCCTCAGCGGTGGCAGTTGGAGACGGTGGACTAATCGACGGCGGAGTGGTCGGCGATAACGCCTCAAGTTGATCGAGCAATGTGCGACAACCAGACAAGACCGCCGCGCTTGCGCCCAACTTGAGTACTTGTCGGCGCGTGAAAGTTCGATTCGGTGCCATCGCCCGATGGTAACACAGTTCACATTACCCTTGTTTTATAGGCTAAACAAAACGGCTGGCCGTGTCGGTCAGCCGTTCATCTCAGTTGTGGAGCAGGCTCTTACGCCCGCGTTCTCAACCAGCTAGTTACCGGTCGCTGGTGGCGGCTCAACCTTGCCCAGCATATCGCCGTGAACGGGCTGATCGGTCACCAGCGTCACGTCGCCGCCGCACTTCAGTCGAATCTTGACGCGCCCATTGCCCAGCGTCGCTTCCCAGTAACCACCCAGATCGTCGATCAGGTAGGTGACATCGATCAAGCGGCGGATGAACCAACGTAGATCACTTCCGGCGGTAAATTTCAAATCGTCGCCAGCTACCGTCTCGCTTTCGAGATCCAGTGCGCCACCCGCTGACGCCTGCGTCAACGTATGCAGATCGCGCGCGACGAGGTTGCCGCCCGCGTACAGCGCCACTTGTCCATGTACCCCGGTGATGTCGATGTCGCGCCCTGCATAGACTTTCACGTCACTGCCGCGCGGCACACGCACTTTGCCGTTATTACCGATTTGAACGTCGAGCACTTCATCGTCTGCGTTTTTCTTTAGCGCTTTCGGCACCGTCAGGCGAACGTCGAACAGCACGTGCTCGCCGACTTTGGCCCGCGCGCGGCCAAACTCTGCTTCGGTGCGGCGTTCGATCTTCAAGCCCCAATTGCTATCGGTTTCAGCCTGCAGCCGATCGCTATCCCAGCCCTCGACGGCCACATTGCCGCCCGCGTGAATCACGAGTTTGGGCGTTAAGCCCGCCACCATTGATCGTTGCGTCATTTTCTGACTCCATGCTCAAGCGACTGATGGGTGTTGAATCATCAACCGCCTGAGATTCATTTTGATCTTACCACGACTTATCACTTACCTGCGGCAGGCTGCGCACTCATTTGACGTGTGACCTGCGGCGAGGTTCGCACCCGCATCAGAATGAGTGCGGCTACACCCAAGATCACCGCCCCCATCCAATACGGCGCGCCTGGCATGACTGCGTCATACATCGCACCGGCCCACAGCGGCCCCAACGCCGCAACGAAGCCAGCCACGGCGGCGTTGACGCCAGACAACAGACCTTGTTCGTTCTCTGGCACACGATTAGCGGCCAGCGTCCCCAACGACGACCAGATGAAACCGGTCACGGCGGCCTGCACCAGACTGATCGGGAAGATCAGCCAGAACGCGGGCGCGATGAAGATCAACACGCCGCCCGTGGCCGCACCGATCAGGCTAAACAGCGCCATGCGTTTCTCGCCATACTTCGGCACTAATCGCCCCACCAAACCAGCCTGCACAAACGCCGTTGCGATGCCGCTCATGACCAGCAGCAAACCGATCGCGCCGGGCTCCGCGGCAAATTTGTCGACGAGGAAGAGACTGCCGATACTGTTGCTGCCATCGAACGCGAAGTTGAAGAGCGCGTACACCACCAGAATCACGCCCAGCCCCGGCTTGCGCAGCATGTAGCCAATCGACGCGAACGGATTCAGATCGGTGGCGCGTAACGGCTGCGTTTCACGGCGTTCTTTGGGCAGTGTTTCAGGCAACAGAAAGTAGATCAGCGCCACGCTGATCAGCGACACGACGCCTGCGGCTAATGCCGGCAAATCGAGACTGATCTGCCCCAACGCGCCGCCCACGGCCGGCCCGATGATGAAGCCCAGCCCGTAGGCCATGCCCAGCAACGTCATGTTCTTAGCGCGCTCCTCCGGCTTCGACAGATCGATGATACTGGCCGCGGCCGTGGACAGATTGCCGCCCGTCAAGCCGTCGATCAAGCGCGAGAGAAACAGGACCCACAACGCGCCGCCGAGGCCGAAGATGAAGTAGCCAATCGCCGAACCGAGTACGCAAACCAGCAACACCGGTCGTCGCCCCACCCGATCGCTCAACTTGCCCAGGAAGGGCGCCGCCACAAACTGCGCGGCCGCATAGATTACCGACAACAGCGTGACCATCAGCGCATCATCGCTGTAGCGCCGCACGATGTAAGGCGCGACTGGAAATAGAATCGTCAAGCCCACGATGTCCATCAGCATGATGAAGAAGATCAGGCTGAGAGTGCGTTTCGTGGTCGGGGTCGATGTTGATGTCGATTGATTCGTCATGTGATGCTCCTTGTATCCTCTAAAGTCAAATCCGTTTGCCTACTCTACAACCTCCAGCCGCGGGAGAGTCAAGCCGCTATTTCTTGAGCCAGATCTCCATGCCGATGGCATCCGGGCGAATGTCGCAGCGCCCGAAGCGCGTCTGCGCCACTAAGGCTTCAATCTCATCTGGCGTATACGCGTTCTTGAGCAGCACCTGCTGGAACGTCAGTTTCGTAAACCAGGTATTGATCCAATTCAGCCCCATGGCTTCAACCATAGTGTTGACAGCTGCTCGTGAAGCATCGCGCCGCAGATCAACAATCAACGCCTGGCCGCCGGGCGTCAACACACGCTGCATTTCGGCAATCGCTTTCACGGGTTGCGTGAAATTCTTGAACGCCGCCGTGCAGATGATGAACTCGAAACTCTCGTTGGCAAATGGCATATCAGATGCATTGCCATGCCGGAAATCTACCTGCGCGCCCGCTTCTCTAGCCTTAGTCTGCGCAATCTCGACGAACGACTTGCTGATGTCGAGACCCGTTACACGATACTTGCCCGACTTCGCCACTTCGATCGAGAGATAGCCCGGCCCTGGTGCGACTTCCAACACGCGGCCGCCAGGCGTCACCGTCGTGTTGACGAAGCGCACCCAGCGCTTGAACTCATCCTCGCGGCGCGCATTCCGCGCATACCACGTGGCAATGACACCTTCCATCGCCATGCCCTTGTACGGTTTTACTGCTTGTGTCGTCATCGATGGTCTCCTCTATCAACGTGCGCTTATTTGCCCTTGGTCTGATCGTTGCTGCGGCTAATGACCCAGATTGCCGCCGCGCTCAAAACAAAGAACGCGCCCAGATTCACCGGATTCAGCCAAACCTTAACGAGTTCCCCTAACGTGTCCATGTGTCGATCTCCTTGTGTTGAAAGATGAGCCGATTGTACGATTCAAGCAGGATAGAGCGCATCACCCACAGCGGGTGATTGAGCGGGTGGTTGCCGCGGGTGAACGGCAAACAACCCGATCGGCCAGCTAATCCGATCGGGTTGGTGTGGGCGTAAAGCGAAGTTTTACAACAGATTCAATTCGCGGGCGGCGTCAGCAGCCTCGGTGCGACTGTTAACGTTAAGCTTATTGAAGATGCTCTTGACCTGCGTTTTAATCGTGTTCGGGGATACAACGAGTTCACGGGCGATTTCAGGATTGGTCAAGCCTGCCGCGAGCAGTTTCAACACGCGCAATTCTTGCGGACTCAACGGCTCCAACAGCGGCGACGAAGCAGCCGCCTCAGCCGACGGTGCGGAGGCAAATGCACGCAGCACCTGCGCGAGAAACGTCAGGAGTGAGCGCTTGGTTACTTCCGGTGCGATCGCCTGCAACCATCGCCGCATGGCCGCGCCTTCATCGGCGAAGACGCGCACACACCCTTTGGGTTGAGCCAAAGCCAACGCTCTTAAGAGCCGTTGTTTTGCCTGTATTTCACCCGCTTCAGCGAGCGCCAGCACATTGAGAATTTCTATTTCGCTGCGAGTGCGGCCTTGAGCCTGTGCGTCAGCTAGCCATGGTTCAAGCAGCGCCGCCGCCTCGGTTGACGATCCTGCAGCGATCTTCAGCCGCGCAGTGATCAGTGCTTCCAACTCTTGTTGGCTGGCCAGCACGTTGGCACGCTGCGGTGCACGCGCACCCAGCCAGTGTTGAGCCGCGCTGACGTCATTGGTCATCACTGCCAGCCGCGCCTGCCAAGCCGATACTTCCTGCTGCCACAGCGTGCGCTGTGTTTGCACGGCTAACGTTTGCAGCCGATTTTGCGCCTGTGCCTGTTGTCCACGGGCCAGCTCAATGCGCGCCATGAGCAATGCGGCACGCACGTGCAGTTCTTCATCGCCATCAATGCGGTGCAGGTCGGCGGCTTGTGCGGCCAAGGTCTCAGCCGCGACCAAATCGTTCCGTTCGTAGGCGATCAACCCCAGTCCGGCCAATGCTAGTCCGCGATCAGTGCTGAAAGCGGCGAGGTCACCGGCTTCGCTCAACATCTGCCGATAGATCTGCTCGGCCAGATCGAGTTCGGCCTGAGCCAGATACGTGCGCGCCAGCATATCGGTCGCCGCCAGTGTGCTGAATGTATTCTGGCCGATGCGGCACAACACGCGCGCTTCCATGATCGTGCGCTGCGCCAGACCGACTTCGCCTGCCAATAGTCGCTCGATGCCGATCGCCAACAAACTGATGCCGCGCCATTCCACGTCATCTTCCGGCAGCAATTCCAACGCACGCTGGGCATAGAGGAATGATCGGGCGAGGTCATCCCGCCAGAGTGCCGCGGTGGCGCGCAACGCATAGACTTGTCCTACGCCGCGCTCATTCTGTGCGGCTTGCCATTCGCGTTCAGCCGCCTGTAAGCGATTCTCCACCATGGCCGCGGTCGTCACCGCATATCGATCGGTTGTAAACAACACCGCTTGCGCATCCGCAAAACACAGGGCTGGCTGGACGTTTAACACTTCAGTGGGCAGCTGCGTTATCCAGCGATGCAATGTAGTCAATTCGTGATTGCCGCGTGCGTTAAGACTCCATTCAATCAAGGTGGCGGCGCGCTTAGTATCGTGCGCAGTGAAAGCCGTTTCGATCGCTTCATCATATAAGTGCTGAGCTTCATACCAGCCACTTGCCTTGATCAGCCACGCCTGGATCGTCGCTTCATCAAAGCGCTGCCGCGCCAAATAGCGCAGGACTTCGGCAAACAGCGCGTGATAGCGGTACCAACGCTGACCAGCTGTGCCGCCCAAGGGAATGACAAACAGATTGTCACGCTCTAACTGATCGAGCACAGCGGCACCATCTGCCCGATCGGTAATTGCATCACACAACGAACCAGTCAATTGATCGAGAAAACTAGTCTGCAAAAGAAACTGCTGCGTAGTCGCTGGCAAAGCCGCTAGCACTTCGCTCGTTAGATAATCCAATACCGATCGCGTATCACCGCTGAACGTGGCGAGAATCTGTTCGGCCTCACGCGGATCGGTCTGGTTTTGCAGTGCCAGCGACACTAAACGCAAACCCGCGGCCCAGCCTTCAGTTCTCTGTTCAAGACGCGCAGCGACATCGGGCGAAATCGGCGCGCGTACGGTGTGGCGCAAGAAAGCGAGTGTTTCAGCACTCGAAAAACGCAGGTCCGTCGCGGTGATGTCATTCACTTCAGCGCGCGCCCGCCAGCGTGCCAACGGCAGTGGCGGCTCGCCACGCGCCATCAATACGACGTGCAGCGTTGACGGCAAATGATCGATCAAGTACGCCAGCGCCGTGTGAATCTCAGGCGCACTGATCGCATGATAGTCTTCCAACACGAGGATGCTATGCTGTGAAAGTTGCGTCAATTCGTTGATGAAGGGCGTGAGGAGCGTTTCAATTGCCAACGACTGAGATGTGCGCAACGCCGCCAAAGCCGATCGCCCCGGCGTCCCTTCAAAGGCCCGACACGCCGTGAAAACGTAACGCCAAAAGCGCACGGGATCATTATCCCCGGCATCGAGCGAAACCCAACCGACCGGCATATCCTCCTGCACGGCCAACCACTCACTGACTAGCGTCGTTTTACCCGCACCGGGTGGCGCACTGACCAGCGTGAGTTTGCGATCGAGTCCGGCGTCGAGTCGTGCCAACAAATTCGGACGCGGCACCAGCGCAGACGGCAGGCGCGGCGGAATCAGCTTGGTGCTGAGCAAGCCGTGCTTCTCTGCTTGGCGCGGGCTAGAGGTTCGATTCATCGGATTCAATTCGTGGCCTGCATGTGTTAGCCAGATCGACCACGCAAAAAGTATACCGCATAAAAAGAATCTCTCCGAAAGTATGGGCTTTCGGAGAGATCAAGGTGATTACAGCGATTCACTCAGGCAATACCGGGCAGTTCCTCCAAACCAACACCTTTGGCTTCACGCCGCACAATGGCGAATAACTCTCGCTCAACATCTTCAGCCAACTTCGGACGTTGATAGGCGTTGAGCAATTCGGCCACGCGTTGCTTCGCGCGTCCAAACGCATCCAGTCCGCCATTCTCTTGCCACGCGCGTACCGAACCGCGATCGATGATCTTCGACGGCAGATGCTGCTCGCTGGGGAATAATCGGCGCGTGTCCTTCAATTTCAGGAACTCACCCTTCAGGCCTGTCTGCGCAAACATCGCCGTAGCCAGTGTCTCCGTCGGCGTACCGATGCCGCGCAGCAGCCGCTGTGCCATTGCAATCGCTTCAGCATCGATCACCAACTTCTCCGCGCTCTGGCATACCAAAAAGTCCAGCATGCCCGCGCCCGAGATCATATTCACCCCCGCCAACGCGCCCACGATGGCGGTCACGCCACTTTCCAGTCCTGCCTGCGCATCGACGAGTTTGCCA
>JAXLWI010000055.1:0-31428 GCA_046328575.1 Anaerolineae bacterium | reverse complement strand
GCCCTACGCGGGCGCGGTGGTCGATCGCTTCGATCGGCGCAAGATCATGGTCGCCGCCGATCTGACGCGCGGCGTGATGGCGCTGGGTATGCTACTGGTGCGGTCGGCGGATACGATCTGGGTGTTGTATGTGTTCAGCGCGCTGTTGATCGCCTTTGCCAGTTTCTTCGGCCCGGCGTTGAGCTCGGCCATTCCCAATCTGGTGGCAACCGATGAGTTGATCTCGGCCAATGCGTTGTCGTCGGCCACATGGGGCTTGATGCTGGCGGTGGGCGCGGCGGTGGGCGGCATAGTAATCGCCGCGGTTGGACGCGATGCGGCCTTTGTGGTGAACTCGGCGTCATTCTTCTTTTCGGCGGCTATGGTGTTCTCCGTGCACAGATCGTTTGGGCACGATCAGCGCCATGCCGCGCATGCGAACCTCAGCGCATGGCAAGACTTTGGAGCCAGTCTGAGTTTCTTACGCGCCGAGCCGCAGGCGCTGGCGAGTGTGCTGGTGAAAACGGGTGTCGGCTTCGCGGGCGGCATCATCTTGTTGCTGACGGTCTTTGCGCAGGGCGTGTTCAAGATCGGCGATGCAGGGGTAGGGTGGTTGTATTCCGCGCGCGGCCTGGGCGTGTTGTTAGGACCCTATTTCGCGCGACCACTGGTCGGCCATGATCTATCCAAGATGCGGCGCGCGATTCTGATCTCGTTCGTATTGGCGGGCGTGGGGTATCTTGCTTATAGCGGAGCGCCGACGTTTGTGTTGGCGGCGCTGTGTGTGATGTTTGCGCACATGTTTACGGGCATCTTGTGGACGTTGAGTTCGACGATGCTGCAATTGCTCGTGCCCGATCGGATGCGGGGCCGCATCTTCGCGCTCGATTTTGGCACGAACACGGTGACCACGTCACTGTCGACGTTTCTCGTCGGCGTGTTGCTGGAACAATGGGAGCCGCGCGTGGTCGCCTCGGCGCTGGCAACCGTCTTCATCGCCTACGCGCTAGTGTGGGGCGGCTTGGTCTTGTTCAGTCAACGTCAGCATCCGCAGGCGTGGGTCGCCGCTGAACGCGTGGAAGTGCGCGAGGAAACATAGCGGCTAATCGATACGTCTGCCAAATCCCAATCGATTACGCAAGCATCCTGAGCGGAGTTCTACATGTTTCTGGTAGAACGTAGTCGAAGGATGCTTGATCTTTTTTCACAATTGTGTTGCTCACCGACCGCGTCACCGCGGTCGGTTGCACGCCGGGTAACGCCCGCGAGGACGCGGGCTTGGAGCCAACGCTGAGGCGCGGAAAACGTGGAGAGATTTCCTGTGAACCTCGGCGCGCTCTGCGTCTCTGCGGTAAAACGTCTTGCCCTTCTGTGAGCGAACGGCTACAATCACCGTATGGGTATGGGCATGCACGGCGGTTGGTTTGGTTACCTGCGGTCAACCGACGAAAAACCTAAAGTAACCTGGGCGTTGTTGAAGCGCGTCTTGCGCTATTCGCGTCCGTATCGCTGGCACATCGTCGGCATGCTGACGCTGATCTTGCTTACGACCGGCACCGGCTTGTTGATGCCGCTGATCTTTCGCCGTATGATCGACGTCACCATTCCGGCGGGCGACGTCAATCAGTTGGTGCTCCTCGCTTTAGCCCTGTTATTCATCCCCGCGTTTAACGGCCTCGTCAACGTGGCCCAGCGTCAGATCAACGCCCGCGTCGGCGAAGGCGTCGTCTACGATTTGCGGGTGGATTTGTTCGCGCGCTTGCAGCGCATGTCGCTGCGCTTCTTCACCAATACCAAAGTCGGCGAGTTGATGAGCCGCCTCAACAATGATGTGGTCGGCGCGCAGAACGCCATCAGCAACACCATCGTCAGCATCATCACCAACTTCATTCAAGCCGCGGCGGTGCTGGCGGTCATGCTCACCTTGGAATGGCATCTGACGATCATCAGTGTGCTGATTTTGCCGTTGTTCATCCTCGTGGCGCGGCAGATGGGAACACGCTTGCGCGATGTCTCACGGCAGCAGATGGATGCCAACGCGGCGATGAATGCGATGATGGTCGAGACGCTCAACATCGGCGGGGCGCTGCTGGTGAAGTTGTTCGGTCGGCGGGACGTGGAAGTCGATCGGTTTGCGGAACGGGCGAGGGTGGTGCGGGACAGCGGTATTCGCCGCGCGGTCGTCGGCGTGGTGTTCTTTGTCATCGTCGGTTTGCTCAGCGCCGTCGGCACCGCGTTGGTCTATGGGCTGGGCGGCTATCTGGTGATTCAGCACGCGTTCACCATCGGCACCATCGTCGCGTTTGGCGCGTACCTGTCGAATCTGTACGGCGCGTTGCAAGGACTCGCCAATGCGCCCGTCGATTTTGCCACGTCGATGGTGAGCTTCGAGCGGGTCTTTGAAGTGATCGATTTGCCCACGGAGATTCAAGAAAAACCGAAGGCGTTGGTATTGAAGACCGTGCGCGGCGATCTCGTCTTTGAAAATGTCTCGTTTCGATACGATGCGGGCGAGAAGAATTTACTCAGTGAAGTGCAGCGCTTTGGGATGATGTCAGAAGTGAAAGCGGTGCTATCGGGCGATGATCACAAGCCGAATGGTCAACGCAGCCCTAACGGCGATGAACCCGCGACATCGAACAGCCAGGCGCGCATCACCGCGCTCGATCGGATATCGTTCGCTGCGCGGCCCGGCCAGTTGACGGCGCTCGTCGGTCCCAGCGGCGCGGGCAAAACGACGCTGACGTATTTGATTCCGCGCCTCTATGATCCGATCGATGGCCGTATTCTGATCGATGGACACGATCTGCGCGATGTCACCCTCGATTCACTCGCTGAACAGATCGGCATGGTGACGCAAGAGACGCATCTCTTTCACGACACCATCCGCACGAACTTGGTGTATGCCAAACTCGACGCCACGCAAGCCGAGATCGAACGCGCCGCGCAAGCCGCCAACATTCACGACTTCATCATGGGCTTGCCCGATCGCTACGACACCATCGTCGGCGAACGCGGCTATCGCTTGAGCGGCGGCGAGAAGCAGCGCATCGCGTTGGCGCGCGTCATCTTGAAAGACCCGCGTATCCTGGTGTTGGACGAAGCGACCAGTTCGCTTGACAGCGAATCAGAAGCGTTGATTCAAGAAGCCTTGAAACGCGTGATGGCCGGTCGCACCAGCATCGTCATCGCGCACCGCCTCAGCACTATCCTCGCCGCCGATCAGATCCTCGTACTCGATCGCGGTCAGATCGTCGAACGCGGCACCCACGCAGAACTGCTCGCGCGCAGCGGTCTTTACGCGCACCTCTACGAGACGCAGTTCAATCGGGTGTCGATGGCCTGAATCTGTCGCCTCGAATCCATGGCTACTTTCTGATCAACGGCAACTGGACGCGCATAAACCCCGGTAGATATTGGGGCACAACGACATCCACGACCACGCCGCCGAGTAATTGACTGCCGGCATACCCTTCCACCGCGACGCGCGGCGTGCTGCCCTGCGGCACAGGCGAACCTGTCAGGATGTTCACGGTCACCGTAGTCACCTCACCGGGCGCGAGCGTGACCTGAGCCGGAGACACATCCACCGCCCAATCGGCCGGTAGATCGATTCGGCGAACGCTCACATTGATCGCCGTCGTTTGCGTCAGTGGATTGCCGAGTTGAAGCGTGGTGCTGGTGTTGCCAATTTGCGCCAGCGTGTTGCTAATCGCGGTGGTTGCGGCGGTCGCTTGCAGCAACCCCGCGCTGCCGCCTACCGTCAGGCCGGGGGCGAAAGCATAAGGATGCAGCAGGGCATTGCCCAGGTTGCGGCTGACGAAGGCTTCGTTGGCGTACAGGTCCAAGATGTTCCCGGCCAGGTCATTGGGATCGGTGGCGATGATCTCCTGGCGGTAATCTTCGATATCGGCATCGGTCAGACCTACCAGTTTCGCATCGGCGATCTCTTGCGCGGTGAAGCCGGTTGCAGCCAGGCTCTGCTGATAACTGATCGCGTCGCCGACTGTCACCGTGATATTCGATTCGTGTTCGTCGTTGAGCACTTGCACAAAAGCATCCAGTTTGTCGGCATACGTGAGTAAGGCCGTGCCCATTTGCTGCTCGTAGTAGATTTGAGCGTTAGCCTGTTGTGCAGCCCAGGTTAAATCCTTGGCCTGGGAAGCGCCGCCATACCGATCGAGCGCGGTGTCGGCTGCTGTGCCATACGCCACGACATCGGCTAACGCGTCGCTGGCTGCGTTCAGTGCTGCCGCGCGCGCCGCCGAAATGTTCGCATCCGGTTGAGTGTGCGGCCAGCGATACCAGACCGGCAGCGTCGAGACGTTATAGTCTTGCCGGGGCGGATCACCGCCGAGTGACTTAGAAATCTTCTTGGCAGAGTCTTTAACCCATCCCCACCATTTGCTGACGATACCCTGTTGGATATTGGTTCCTCTAGGCGACAATTTTTTAACTTTATTGAAGGCCTTATCGGCCTTGTCCAGACTATCCTTGTCGCTAGGTGTCATGGTCGGGCCTTGCTCTGGATTAAAGTTGAATTGCTTGAGCTGTCGGCCTGCTTCTGGGCGTAAGAGCCGCATCGCACCAATCGCCGTGATGGCGTATGAGACTTGCACACAATAGTGACCGGCGATCACGGGCATGAAGTCCGCTGATAGATTGATGGTGCTGCTGGCGGGAATAGTCTGAGTGATGTCCTTGATCGGGCCAAACAGCAAGCCGATACTCGACTGGGCAAAGGCGAATTCCACCTCGACTGTGATGGGTACCGACAACGGGTTGGTGAGCTGAGAGTGAATCGTCTCCGTAATGCCGGTCACAATCGGCATCGGGGTGATGCTGAGGTCATTGCCAAAATACGGCGCGGGCGAATTCGGAAATAGATCAGTGGTGTTGACTGGCGGCGTAAAGGTGACTTTCGCCGTAGGGGATGCAGCACCTTCACACGCCACTACGGCATTCAGCGTGACATAGACATTGGCATCGCCTGCGGTGTTTGAGGTGAGATAGGTCAGCGTATGCCCGGTGACATCAGTGACCCCGCCATCCACGACAGTGCCCAATGAAGTATGCAATTGAGTGGCTCGACCCGGCAACGGAGCGCCATTGCCATCGCGTAGCGTAATGTCGAAATACACCTTGGTCGTTCCATCGGCAGGCGCATACCAACGGCGCGGAGTCAGCGTCAACTGAGGGGCGTCGCTGAGCGGGAATTCCGCGCTGAGATTGGTGTTCGTCAACACCGGCCTGAAGAGTACGCCATTGGTGACTTTGTCGCCATGACCAGTGCTACATCCGACAACGGTTGATTGCGGACCATTGGGATCGCCCCACCAATTGTTGGTCGCCAACACGGCTTGCGTCGGAACCGAATTTTTGATGCCGTAGGTGGTGGTAACGATCTGACTGTTGCTGATGATTTGACTATTCAGGATCGAGCCGCTTGCCCCGACGTTGAATTGAACACCGTCTTTGGCGCTACCACGAATCGTGCTGTGATGGGCAATGACCTGACCATGATTGACGACAATATTCGCGCCGCCGAAATCGCTGCCCCCGTATTCCACCGTGGCATAATCCAGTTGGACTACAGCCGCGCTGTTGCCGCCATCGACGACGATGCCCCGCCACCCGCCGGGCGTTTGAGTCTGGGCCGTGAAGGTGATGGGTTGATCGGGCAGCCCGATTGCTTTGAGCTGCCCTCCGATGTTGAGCGCGATATTCGACATGAATTGCAGACGCGTGCCCGGATCGATGGTCAACTCATCGCCGGGTTGGTTATAGAGTCCGTCGCTCACAACATAGGGGATGCCTGGATTGCTCCAGCGGTGCTGGCCTTGAATGTGCGTCGAGACATTGACGATGTACACGCCGTTTGTACCGTTGTTGTTGGCGCTGAGATCGCTTAACAAGAGATCGGTATACGGTGCATCGATCTGAATAGCGTTGAGAGTGTTGCTGACGAAATCAGTCGTCTGGACATTGAGTCCCGCCGTTTGATACGTGAAGTGAATGCCATTGCTGCCGCCATTGCGGATGAGGCTGTGCGTTAGCGTCAGCGTCGCCCGATCGATGATCAGCTGCCCGAGGGCTGATCCACCACCGCCGTCCTCCAGCGTGACGTTGCTCAAGTTAACCAGCGCTGGCGTGATCACACTGTAATCGGCCGAGATACCAGCCCATGATCCGGGCGTGGCAACGAGGCCCGTAAATGTGATCGGTTGGGCGGTGGTCCCAATCGCATTTAATGTCCCCTGAACGTTGAGTTTGTTGTTGACGCTCTGTTGGAACTGCACCGTGACCCCCGGTTGAATCGTCAATGTAGCAGTTGGGCCGACAGTGACGCCAGAGGCGCACACCGTGAATGGGCTGCTGATTACTAACCACTGCGTGTCCTGAGTGATTGTGCCGCAGACCGCTGTGGAAGTAGGTGAGTGAGGTGTGGCTTGGATCAGCCAGACTTGAGCAAAGAGGTAAAAACCGCTGAACAGACAAACGGCAAGAATTCGTTTCATGGCTCCCCCCGCGAAAGCGTCGAACGAACTGCAAGAGTTATTCTAGATTGTAGTAATACTGTCGCACTCTTCCGTGTCGCCGTCAAATTTCAATGGGGGGTATGCCAACAAAAAACCGGGTCGATAAACTACTCATCGACCCGGCCTGAGATTGAAATGGTTTGGAGTTATTCGCGCAGGTAATCGCGCAGTTTGCGCGCATGGGTGGGGTGGCGCAGTCGCGACAAGGCTTGCGCTTCGATCTGACGCACGCGTTCACGCGTAACCCCCAGCTTCTTCCCGACTTCTTCCAGCGTGTACGATTGACCATCGACAAGACCGTAGCGCAATTGCAGAATGCGCACTTCGCGCGGCGGCAAGCTGTTAAGGATGTCGCCGATCTGCTCGCGCAACATGTTCATCGTCACGGCTTCGATGGGCGCAACGGAGTCTTCGTCCATGATGAAGTCTCCCAACACCGAATCCTCATCCTCGTCGGTGGGCGTCTCCAGCGAAATGGGCCGGCGCGCCACTTGAATCATTTGCTCGGCCTTCTTCACCGGCACTTGCATCGCGCCCGCCAACTCCTCGGGATTCGGTTCGCGACCTAACTCTTGCGTCAACGAATGGCTGACGCGAATCAACTTGTTGATCTGATCGCCCATGTGAACGGGCACGCGGATCGTGCGGCCCTGATCGGCAATGGCGCGCGTCACGGCCTGTCGAATCCACCACGTGGCGTACGTGCTGAACTTGTGGCCGCGGTGATAGTCGAACTTGCGCGCGGCGCGAATCAAACCAATGTTGCCTTCCTGGATCAAATCGAGGAAGGGTACACCGCGCCCGATGTATTTCTTCGCGACGCTGATCACCAATCGGGAGTTGGCGGTGATCAAATGTTCGCGCGCCGCTTTAGCATCCTGCAAGATGCCTTCCAGTTCGAATTTCTTCTTAGCGGTGACACCGTCTTTTTGCAGGCGCTTCAACGCGTACTTGCCGCGTTCGATGCGCTTGGCCAGCGACACTTCTTCTTCCGCCGTCAACAGCGGAATGCGCCCGATTTCTTTGAGGTACAACCCGACGGTATCGTCGGTCTCGATCGCGGCTACGGTGCCGTCGTCGAGTTCGTCGGAGATCTCTTCTTCTTCCGGCCCTTCTTCTTCCGGCGCGTCGCCCAGCTCAATGCCATTCTCCGTCAACGTCGCAAAAATTTCGTCGAGCTGATCGATGTTGGTTTCTGCTTCGGGAAACGCTTCCAGCACTTCATCATAGGTGACGTAACCGCGCTCACGGCCAATCGCCAGCAATTGCTCTTCAGCCGCACTCGTCACCGCTTCTTCAATGAGCGGCTCTTTAATGATTGGCTCTTTGGGTTCCCGGGGCTCTTTAACTTCTTTTGGTTTGACGCTTTTGACTTTTGTTGCCAATTCCTATACCTACCTGAGGACTACTTTGATTTTAACAGAAATAAAGAGCACCTGTGCACCCAATCTGGCGCACCGTGCTCTCCAAATTGCAAAGTGGAATATTCATCGCCGGAACGTTGCGTCTGTGAAGCGCGCTTAGTAATACTACAACATATTTCGATCCATTGTCAAGTATATTGTTCATTAATAGACAATCAAAATGAGCGATGTTATGTCGATAAAAACCTGCTGTGGACTCAGTTTCAGCCGATTGGCCACCCAAACCCAGCGGTTGGCATGGCCCCGAACATGGTTGCTTTGCACAATCGGAACTACGCTGCAATCATGATAATTGACTTGACAGCCATCGTTTCATTTAGTACAATGCCGCACAATCAACCAGACCCAAGTCAGTTAGCTCATGAACGCGCCCGCATTATGCTACGGGCGCGTTTAGCGTCATTCGGATTTGAATACTTTGGAACAGGGAGGTTCAGGTATCCATGCAAGAATTGACGAACGTTGAACAGATCGCCATCTATGCTGTGTTGGGCATTGCGATCTTAGGGCTGGGCTACGCCTTGTTTTTGCGCGCCCAGATTTTACGTGAGGATAAGGGTACAGCTCGGATGCAGGAAGTGTGGGGCTGGATTCGCGACGGCGCGAATGCGTATTTGGGCAAACAACTCCGCTCGATTTTGCCACTGATCGTTATCTTCGCGATCATGTTGTTCTTCTCGGTCTACGTCGTCAAGCCAACGGCCGAAGCGATGGAGCACTTCAAGGGCTTCTCAGAAGATCAGATCAAATTGACACTCGGTTTGTGGCGCGCCTTCGCGTTCATCATGGGCGCGGGTTTCTCGCTGACCGTTGGCCAGATCGGCATGCGCATGGCGGTAGAAGGCAACGTGCGGGTAGCGGCTGAAGCGCGCCGATCATTTTCCGGCGCGTTACGCATTGCCTATCGGGCGGGCACAATCACGGGCATGTTGACCGATGGCCTGGGTCTGTTCGGCGGCACGATTATCTTCATCTTCCTCGGCAAAGCTGCGCCCGATGCGCTGCTGGGCTTCGGCTTTGGCGGTACGGTACTGGCGTTGTTCATGCGTGTCGGCGGCGGGATTTACACCAAAGCGGCCGATGTTGGTGCAGACCTGGTTGGTAAGGTTGAGCAGAACTTGGAAGAAGACGATCCGCGTAATGCGGCGGTGATCGCCGATCTTGTCGGCGACAATGTCGGCGACTGTGCGGGTATGGCCGCTGACATCTTCGAATCGTACGAAGTGACGATCGTGTCCGGGTTAATCCTCGGCCTGGCGCTAACGCGCCTCACCGGTAACAATGAGTGGATCGTATATCCACTCATCGTGCGCGGCATCGGTGTGCTCTCATCGATGATCGGCACGTACCTTGTCAAAACGCCGGAGAAGGAACAATCGGGCGACGCGATGGGCGCGATCTTCCGCGGTTTCCTGTCATCGGCGCTGATGTCGGTAGTGCTGTTCGGCATTGCGGGCTTCGTCTATTTGCAGAACGTGCCCGGTGGTTGGTGGCGACCGGTGATGGCGGTGGCAGTGGGTGTCGCGTTAGCGATCTTGATCGATCGCGTCACCGAGTTCTTCACCGGCACACACGGCAGCCCCGTCAAGCAGATTGTCAAATCAATGCGCGGCGGCCCGGCCACAACGATCCTGTCAGGCATGGTGCAAGGGAAAGAAAGCGCGGTGTGGTCAGTGCTGGTGATCTCCGCGTCGATCCTCGCATCGATCGTGATCTTCAGTGGTGTCGATCCAACCGGCGTGAATGAAACGACCTTTGTCTTGTACGGAGTCGCCCTAACTGGCATCGGCATGTTGACGCTCACAGGCAACAACGTTGCGATGGATTCATTCGGCCCCATTGCCGACAACGCCAACGGCATCGGCGAAATGTCAGGACTGGATGCGAAAGCACGGCAAATCATGGCCGATCTCGACGCGGTGGGGAACACAACCAAAGCGATCACGAAGGGCGTAGCGATCGGTTCCGCTGTGATCGCCGCGGTGGCGTTGTTCGGTTCGTTCATCACCGACGTCTCGGCGGTTGATCCGACGGCGCTGGCGAATGGCATTCGTATTTCAGTGCCGAAGGTGTTCATTGGCATGTTAATCGGCGCGGCGGTGCCGTGGATGTTCTCGTCGTTGTCGATAAATGCCGTCAATCGCGCGGCCGGCCTCATCGTCGACGAAGTGCGGCGGCAGTTCCGCTTGGGTGTGCTCGAAAACAAGGTCGCGCCCGATTATCGACAGGCCGTGGCGATCTCGACGGTGGCCGCGCAGAAGGAACTCGCGTCGCTGGCCCTCATCGGCATCGTGCCGCCGATGATCATCGGTTTATTGCTGGGTGTCGAGGCGCTGGGCGGTTTCCTCGGCGGCGTGATTGTGTCGGGTCAATTGCTGGCCGTATACATGTCGAACGCGGGCGGTGCGTGGGATAACGCCAAGAAGTTGGTGGAAGACGAACCGCGCGATCATTCGCAAAATCTGGGCAAACACAGCGATCGGCACAAGGCCGCAGTCGTGGGCGACACAGTCGGCGATCCGTTGAAGGATACGGCGGGGCCAGCCTTGAACCCGATGATCAAAGTCGTCAACCTCGTGTCCGTCATCGTCGCGCCGATTGTGGTGACGGTGAAGACGCTCGATCTCGGCATCGTGGCGATTGTGCTCTTGCTGGTGGCGGCGCTCGCCTGGGCCTACTACAACTCCAAACAAGAGGCGAAAGCCGCAGAAGTGTAACTTCAAATCCCCGAATTGCGCGGAACGTGTCACCCGCAGGGACGCGGGCTTTGAGCAATTCTTGAGACTCACTCAGTGAACCTGACAGGCCGCCCAGCCTGTCAGGTTTTTTTGTTGGGCGGCGTGACAGATTTAACTTGACAGGTGCTTTTGATGAAGTACAATGGGGCCGTCGCCTGACATCATAGAAGTCATTCTCGATTTCTTATCGCGGCCTTACCGAGAAAAAAGCGTTCGATCTGGCACTGACTGATAGACTCCGAAGTCACAGCGGGACTTCGGATTTTTGAATGCTCTGGTAACCGATCGGCTTGAGCGGCCCACCCCGGGTCGATGACACCTCACCCTTTGTAAGGAGGCAGCGTGGATATTCTCGGATTAGGCAGTAGACACGGTTTGAGTCCTTTCGAACAGATCGCCATCATTCTCGTCGTCGTCACGGCTTTCCTCAGCCTGGCGTACGCATGGTGGCTGCGTGGCAAAGTGCTGAAGAACGACAAAGGCACGGCCAAGATGCAGGAAGTGTGGAACGCCATTCGCATCGGCGCCGATAGTTATCTCAGTCGCCAACTGCGCACGATTTTGCCCCTCATTGGTGTCCTCACGGTGCTGATGTTCCTCAGCGTGTATGTCGTTCCTCCCAGCGTTGAGGCTGAAGCAGAATTTGGTGCAGCAAACGCGCAAATCGTGGTGGCGATTGGCCGCACCATCGCGTTCATTATGGGCGCTTCGTTCTCCTTAACGGTCGGCCAGTTGGGTATGCGCATGGCGATTCAGGCTAATGTGCGCGCGGCTTCGGCGGCACGGCGCGGCTTCAACGAAGCGCTGTCGATTGCCTACTACGCGGGCACGATCACGGGCATGCTCACCGACGGTCTCGGCCTATTTGGCGGCACGGTGATCTTCATCATCTTCGGCAAAGCTGCCCCTGATGCGCTGTTAGGCTTCGGCTTTGGCGGCACGCTACTGGCGTTGTTCATGCGCGTGGGCGGCGGTATCTATACCAAAGCGGCCGACGTGGGCGCTGACCTCGTGGGCAAGGTTGAGCAGGATGTGCCCGAAGATGATCCGCGCAATGCGGCCGTGATTGCCGACCTCGTCGGCGACAATGTCGGCGACTGCGCGGGTATGGCCGCCGACATCTTTGAATCGTACGAAGTGACGATCGTGTCCGGGTTGATCCTCGGTCTCTCGCTCGTGGCGGTCACGCATGACCTCAAGTGGATCGTGTATCCATTGATCATCCGCGCCATCGGCGTGATCAGTTCGATCTTGGGGACGTTCACGGTGCCGATTTGGGAGAATTTCCCGATTAAGGCTCTTCGTGCGCACGACGCCGAAGAATCGATGTTCCGCTCCTATGAAGTATCGAGTGTGAACACGATCTTCTTTGCTTTCGTCCTCGCGTTGGCCTATGGCAATGATTGGCGCTTGGGCGCGTTGACGACGATTGGGGTTGGATTGGCCGTCGCGTTCAATCCGTTGACCTCGTACTTCACTTCGACCAAGAAGCCGCCCGTCAAGGAGATCGTCAAATCGACCAATACGGGTCCAGCTACGACGATTCTCAGCGGCTTGTCAGTCGGCATGGAATCGAGCGTGTGGGCGTTGGTCGTGATCGTAGTCAGCTTTATCGGTGCCTTATTGCTGTACGGTGGTGAGGGTCCGAAATACGTATTGTACGCGGTCGCTATGATCGGCATCGGTATGTTGAGCCACACCGGCAACAACGTGGCGATGGATAGCTACGGCCCGATCTCTGACAACGCCAACGGCGTGGGCGAGATGGCTTGGCACGACATGGAAGACGAAGAGACCAAGAAGGCCCGCCAGATCATGGCCGATCTCGACGCCGTCGGAAACACGACTAAGGCCATTACCAAGGGCGTGGCGATTGCGTCCGCGGTGATTGCGGCGGTCTCGCTGTTTGCGTCGTACATCACGGACGTTGGACGCGTCCAAGCCCAGTTAGGCGTGCCTGTGCTCGAATCGATCCGCCTGTCGGAAACTAAGGTCTTCATCGGTTTGTTGTTGGGCGGCGCGTTGCCGTGGATGTTTGGCTCGCTGTCGATCAAAGCCGTGTCACGCGCGGCCAGCCAGATCGTGGAAGAAGTGCGACGTCAGTTCAAGATTCCGGGTGTGATGGAAGGCACCAAGACGCCGGATTATGCGCGCGTGGTCGGCATCAGCACCGCTTCGGCGCAGAAGGAACTGATTCCGCTGGCGACGATCTCGGTGGTTATTCCGCTGCTGGTCGGCCTCGTACTGCAAGTCGAAGCGTTGGGCGGCTTCCTCGCGGGCATCATCCTTAGCGGTCAACTGCTGGCGGTGTTCATGTCCAACGCGGGTGGCGCGTGGGATAATGCCAAGAAGTCGATCGAAGATGAGCCGCGTGATCCAAAGAAGAATCTGGGTAAAGGCTCTGAGCGTCACAAGGCCGGTGTTGTGGGTGATACGGTCGGCGATCCGCTGAAGGACACGGCTGGCCCAGCGCTGAACCCGATGATCAAAGTCGCGAATCTGGTCAGCCTCATCGCTGCGCCCATCATCGTGCGCTATAACATCACCAACCCAGATGGTTCGGTGAATATTGTAGTGGTGGCGGTCGCTTTGCTGCTCGTCACCGCGACGATTTGGGCTTTGCGCGCTTCGGGCAAGGAAGTGGCGGAAGTGAAGTGAGCCGTAACAAGTAACGAGTGACGAGTCCGTGCCCGTCGCTGGATGGCATGCTCCAGCGACGGGCGTTATTTTGTTGACTATTATGTGCTTCTCTTGACGGTCACTTGGCGGCGAGTACAATTTGATTATGACCACCGCGTATCTCTACGATCCGATCTATCGCCAACATTTTCAGCGCGATCACGTCGAAGGCCCGGAACGTCTCGATGCGATCAATCGCGCGCTCGATCAATCACGGATGCGATCTCGTTTGATCGAGTTGAAGCCGCAACCGATTTCGATTGAGCGGCTGACACGGGTGCATGATGCTGAATATGTGACGCGCGTGAAGCAGATCGCCGATCGAGGCGGTGGTGGCTTGATGGGCCGCGGCGATGAAACGTACGTTTCGCCGAAATCATACGAGGCGGCGTTGCTCGCCGCCGGTGCCGTAGTGACCGGTGTCGAAGCGGTGTTGCGCGGCGATGTGCAGAATGCCTTCGCGTTGGTGCGCCCCCCCGGCCATCACGCCTTTGCCGATCATGGCGAAGGGTTTTGCTTGTTCAACAACGTTGCCATCGCCGCGCAGACGGCTCGCTCGGAGTTGGGAATCGATCGGGTCTTGGTGGTGGACTTCGATGTGCATCACGGTAACGGCACCAATTCGATTTTCTATCACGATCCCAGTGTGTTATTTATTTCGACGCATCAGTGGGGTATTTATCCGGGCACTGGACATTGGAGCGAAATCGGCGCTGGCGCTGGCACGGGGTATAGTATCAACGTGCCCGTACTGCCTGGTTGGGGCGATGCCGCGTTGACGACGATCTTTGATGATCTGCTCGTGCCGATCGCGCAGCGCTTCAAGCCGCAGTTGATTTTGTGCAGCGCCGGTTACGATCCGCATTGGGGCGATACGCTCGGCGGTTTGCGGATGACCGATCGTGGTTTCTTCGATCTCACGCGATGTCTGGTGAATTTGGCGCGTGAACTGTGCGACGGTCGTTTGGTATTGACGTTGGAAGGCGGCTACGGTTTGGATGGTCTAGCCTATGGCGTGGTCGCGTCGTTCGCCGCGCTGTTGGGCGATGAGGCGTTTACCGATCCCATCGGACCCGCGCCGCGTGCCGAGCGACCAATCGAAGAAGGTTATCTCGATCAACTCCGCGCGCTCCACGGTTTGCCTGCGCTGCCGTCATCGACGTTGACTGCGTGATCGATTTGCCTAAAACCTTGAACCATTGCATAATGCCCCATAATACTTCTTTGGCGAGGCGACATGACTGAAGTTGCGCTCCGCGATTATGTGCATGAAATCGATGGCATGATCGAAAACAGCGCCTACGACGCTGCGATTAATCATAGCCGTCACATCCTGCAGCATTTCCCCAAGTATGTTGAAGTCTATCGGGTGTTAGGCAAAGCTCTGCTGGAGAAAGGCGATGATGCCGCTGCGGCCGATGTCTTTCAACGTGTACTCAGCGTTGATCCGGAAGACTTCGTGGCGCGCGTGGGGTTGAGCATCATTCACGATCGCGCTGGACAACTCGACTCTGCCATCTGGCACATGGAGCGCGCCTTTGATTTGATGCCCAGCAACGAGATCATTCAAAGCGAATTACGCCGGTTGTATGCGCGGCGCGATGGTGTCGAGCCGGAACGTGTGTCGCTGACGCGCGGCGCGCTGGCGCGCATGTATGCGCACGGCGATCTTTATGCTGAGGCAATTGCCAATCTGCGGCAACTCCTGCAAGATCAACCCGATCGACTCGACCTGAAAATCCTGTTGACGGAAGTGTTGTGGCGTGACGATCAACGCGTCGATGCGGCCGATCTCGCGCAGTATATTCTGGCTGAACTGCCGTATTGTCTGAAAGCTAACTTGATTTACGGCAAACTGTTGCACGATAGCGGCAGCAGCGATAGCGATGTTCCCTTGCGGCGCGCGCAAGCTGCCGATCCCGATAACGTTCAAGCGGTCCGCCTGTTTGGATCTGAATCGCCGTTGATGCCGCAGCAAACGATGCTTGCGCGTCTTGAGCAGCCATCATACGAGGCATTGTTGGAAGGTGAAGGTGGGGCCGCTGAGCCGGAAGAAGTGCCCGATTGGCTGCGCGGCTTGGCAGAATTGAACACGCCAACGGGTATGTTGGAAGCGCCGGAATCGGCCACTAATCCGCCGCTGGCGACCGGTCTGCATATGCCCGGCACCGAGCAGCAGCGCGGTGAAATTCCAGAATGGTTGCAAGGCTTGTCAGTTCCGCAGCCTGAGCCAGCCGAACCAGCCGCCGAAATTCCCAGCTGGCTCACGCAGTTGGGCGCGGCCTCCGTATCGCCTACGCCCGAACCAACCACCGCCGTGACGGCTGATGATTGGTTGAATCAACTGCAAACGTCTACGCCCGCTGAACCCGCGGCAGTGAAGAGTGATGACGAAGTGCCGGATTGGATTCGCCAGCTCGGCACGGGTGAATTAAAAGCAGCCGATTTGCCCGTCGTCGAACCGACGGCGGAAGAAACGCCCGATTGGCTCTCGCAGCTGGGCGGCTTCAACCAACCCGAGCAGCCATCGGTTACCGTTACATCTTCTGCTCAAACCGAAGAACCGGCCGATTGGCTGTCCGAACTCAGCGTCGCTGCGCCAACTGAAACCGCAACACCCAGCGGGCCGGATGAAATGCCCGACTGGCTGCGCCAAATCAGAGCCAGCGATAGCGAAGCGACAACGGAAGAACCTGGCACGCCCGATTGGTTATCCAGTCTGCGCGACAATACCCCGCCGATAGCCGAGCCGACCGCACCCAGCGAAACGCCCGACTGGCTGGCTCAATTGCAGGCCACTGCATCTGATCTGGAAGAAGTTCCGCCTTTTGAAGATCATCAGCCTGAACCTGAACCTGAAGTCGCACCGCGCTTTGGCGTCGATGCGGATCGTGACACTGTCAATCGGCTGATCGCGGCTTTTGAATCAGACACAGCCGAGCCGAGCGAGACTCAAGCAGAACCTGGTATTGAAGCAGAAGAACCGCCCGTTGAAGTTGAAGAATCTGTGGCTGAAGTTGCATCTGAGCCAGAACCAACGTCAGTTGCGCCAGCCGCTGAGTTGCCACAAGAGATGCCCAGCGCCGATGACGCGTTAGCATTCCTCGCGCGTTTAGCCGCGGGCAAAGAAGATCAACTGCGCGCCGAGGCTGAACAAGAAGGCGAATCGCGGATGGCAGCGATTATGGGCCGTAAGCCCGTTGAGCCGGAAAAACCGATCGAGCCGGAGCCTGAACCCACAGAGTCTAAGAGCCCATCATTAAGCGATGTCGTCACACCTGTTGCCGAAGCAGGTGCTGGGCTAATCGGACTGGCGGGCATGGCTGTTGCTGGCGTGGCGCATGTGGTGCGTGGCGAGGCTGGAGAACAACCCGTGGCTGAAGCCGAGCCTGTCGCTGAGGCGGCGTCAGCAGTTGAATCTGCGCCAGCCGTTGAGTTGCCGCAAGAGATGCCGAGTGCGGATGACGCGTTAGCGTTCCTCTCACGTTTAGCAGCGGGCAAAGAAGATCAGTTGCGCGCCGAGGCCGAGCAAGAAGGCGAGTCACGCATGGCCGCGATTATGGGCCGCAAGCCCGTTGAGCCGGAAAAACCGATCGAGCCTGAGCCAGTGCTCACACCCGAGCCTGAACCTGAACCAACGCCAGTTGTGCCGACCGCAGAAGTCTCAGATGAAATGCCCAGTGCCGATGATGCGTTGGCGTTTCTCGCGCGCTTGGCAGCAGGCAAAGAAGATCAGTTGCGCGCCGAGGCTGAGCAAGAAGGCGAATCGCGCATGGCGGCGATTATGGGCCGGAAGCCCACTCAGCCGCTAAAACCTGCCGAATCTGAGCCTGCGCCTGTGCCCGAGCCTGAACCGGAACTAACGCTAGTTGCGCCGACCGCAGAAGTTTCGGATGAAATGCCCAGCGCCGATGATGCGTTGGCGTTTCTCGCTCGCTTGGCGGCAGGCAAAGAAGATCAATTACGGGCTGAAGCTGAACAAGAAGGTGAGTCGCGGATGGCGGCGATTATGGGCCGCAAGCCCGTTGAGACGGTAAAGCCGATCGAGCCAGAGCCTGAACCCGTCGAAGTTGAACCAGCTGCCGTGGAGCCTGTGGCCGATTGGATATCGCAATTGGCCGCCACGCCGACGTTTGATGCAGCCCAACCAATGTCGGAAGGTGAAATGCCGGATTGGTTGCGCGCTTTGCAACCAACTACCGACGAAGAATCAGGCGTAACTGCGGCGTTTGAAATCGCCGAACCTACGCCGGAAACCGACATGCCCGATTGGCTGCGCGCGATGCAACCGACGGATGAGACGGCGATTGCAAGCGAACGCGAAGCTGAAGCACCAGCTGCTGAGACGAATGTTGAGCCAATCGAACCGGCGACCGTCGGCGAACAGCCAGACTGGTTGCACGATCTGCATGCGGTTGCAACGCCGGCTGCGCCGACGCCAAGCGATGAACTGCCCGATTGGTTGCGAGCGATGCAACCGGACACGATCGAGGTGGTGGCTGAAGCAGAACCTCTACCTGAAGCAACGGCCAAGACCGTTGTAACAGTCGGTGCTGAGCCGATTGCCGAAGTACCAGTTGCAGAGACACCGGCGGTTGAAGAACCAACTGCTGAAGCAACTCCGGTAGATATTACGCTTGCCGAAGTTGAAACACCTGTACCTGCAGCGGTCGTTGAACCTGAACCGCTTGTAGCCGTCGTTGAGCCTGAACCGATTGAGACGCCAACACCCGCTGTTGCCGAAGTTGCGGCCGTAGCGGCGCAGATTGAAGATCAATCAACATTGGTGGGATCTATGGATTGGTGGACACAAGTTGCCGAGGATGAAGGTGAAGCGCCGCTGGCTGAATTACCGCCGGTGGTCAAAGTTGCGGCCGTGGCCAGTGCGGTGGCAGCGCGCGCCCCGCGCGAGCGTGAGCCATTGCGCCGCCCCGAGCGGCTGGAAAGGCCTATGCGTGACTTGCGACCACGCGAGACTCGGACGCGCGAGGCGCGTGAGACGCACCCAACGCCGCCGCCTCTGCCGACGGTATCTTCGGTCGATGTCGATCCATTGGTCGCCCAACTGGAATCCGACAAGTACAATCACACCGTGCGACTGGAGCTGGCGCGCGCATGGTGGGCGATGGGTAACCGCGACTCTGCGTTAATCGAGTATGCCAAGCTCGTCAATCCTGCGACGGTGGAAGACCTCAGCCCGGAGGAATTGGCCGAACGCGAAGAATTTGACTTCGTGGACGCCGGGCCGCTGGCCGACGACATCATTGCCGATCTGGAGCGCATCGTCGAGGTGGACGAGCAGCCGGTTTCACTGCGTCTGCTGGGCGACATGCACATGAAAGTGGGCAACTTGTCCCGCGCGTTGGAGATGTATCGCCGCGCGCTGAATCAACTGTAAGCATATTCAAGACCCTGCGGCGCACGATCAACCGCAGGGTCTATCATGAGGAGAATAAGTGTGGAACGTACGTTAGTGATCTTGAAACCCGATGCTGTGCAGCGCGGCCTGATCGGCCAGATTACGGCTCGGCTGGAGCAGCGCGGCTTGAAGCTCGTCGGCATGAAGCTCATCCATATCGACGATGAGTTGGCGGGGCAGCATTATGCAGTGCACAAGGGCAAGCCGTTTTATGCTGGACTGATCAAGTACATCACTTCCAGCCCCGTCGTCGTGCAAGTCTGGGAAGGCAAGCGTGTCATCGAGACGGTGCGCCGCACGTGTGGCGCGACCAATCCCATTGATGCCGATTTGGGCACCATCCGCGCCGACTTCGGTGTCGAGATCGGCCGTAACCTCATTCACGCCTCTGATGGTGCGGAAACGGCCGCGTATGAAATTCCGCTGTATTTCTCGGAGAAAGAACTGGTGTCATGGGCGCGCGCCAACGACCCATGGATTAACGAATAGCCTCGCGCTGTCGCGCAACAACAACGCCCCGATCGACCAGCTAACCGATCGGGGCGTTGTGTTTTCGTCGCTCAGCGCCGTCGTCCAAATAGTCGTAGCAACAGCAAGAATAGGTTGATGAAATCGAGGTATAGTCGCAATGCTCCACCAACTGCCAACGCCATGCGCGATCGCCCGTCAACCAGACCCATCAACGCCATCTGCTTGATGCGCTGAGTGTCCCAGGCGATCAACCCCACAAAGACGATGATGCCGCCAAACGTGAGAACCCAGTAAATGCCAGTGCTGCGCAGAAACAGATTCACAATTGACGCGATGACGATGCCGAGCAGCGCCATCATTAACAGGCTGCCCAACTTGGTCAAATCACGCTTGGTGGTATAACCAATGACACTCATCAGCCCGAAAGTTATCGCCGTGATCAGGAACGTAGTGGTAATCGATGCATCGGTGTACACCCAGAAGATGACGGACATAGTCACGCCATTCAGCGCAGAATACACGACGAACAGCACTGTCGCCACAGTTGGCGACATCTTGGCGACGGCGGCGGTCAACGCGATGACGAGTACGATCTGACCGACAAACAAGCCGATTGGCAACCAAGGCGTGCGCGCAAACAAATCGATCATCAAGTTTTGATTGCCCGCCACAGCCGCCGCGACGATAGCGGTGATCACCAACCCGATCGTCATCAGCAAGTACACCTGCGAGATAATGGCCTGGACATCGCCTTCGTATACGGTCTCATCGTATGATCTAGATTGCGGCCACTGCATTGAATTTGCCTCCCTAATACTACTGTATCTTCAAAACCACGGGCGCTTCTTTCCAAATCTCTTCCAGTTGATAATACTTCCGCAGACTGGCCGAGAAGACGTGCACGACGATGTCCACGAAATCCAGCAGAATCCAGCCCGACTCGGCCGTGCCTTCGGTGCGGCGCGGTTTGCGACTGTGTTTCTTTAGAGTGGTTTCGCTGATGCCGTCCAAAATGGCCTTGAGCTGGCGCTCGCTGGAACCTGAGCAGACGACGAAGTAATCGACGTGCGGAGAAAGTTGACGAATGTCTAGCAGGACGATGTCTTCGCCCTGTTTGTCTTCAATGGCATCGACGATGCTATGCGCGAGATCGAGAATTTCCAGAATGCCCTCCTAAGGCTAAATGTGATTAAGCGTTGTCTGCGCCATGTTCGCGCGCGGTTCGCTCGGCTTGCAGCAGACCCGCACCCGCCATGATCAGAAACAGTGCGCCGGCCACACCGTTGAACGTCGATAGACCTTGCGCGCGCAGTAGACCGATGGTGCCACCCAGCGCCGGAAAGGCCAGGACCAGACCGGCCGCAACAATGAACCAGCCCACCCCGCTAAGCGCCGACGATGTCAGCGCGCGGCTGCGCGCGGCTAACGCCAGATAGATCGACATCAACAGGGTTGCGGCGGCCAGGATCAAGGCGAGCCAGCTAAAGGCCCGGCCGCTGTTATTCAGCTGGCCGTATTGCATCACAGTCAAATAGAGCACGGCATAGCACGCCAGACCGATGAAGCCCGTTAACAAAGTGGCCGCTAACACGACGCGATCACTATCGACACGTGAGTTGTTCATCCCTTGGCTCCCGAAAGGTAGATCGGTGTGATCGTAACCTGTGTGATGCCGCCTGTCAAGTAAAACGTCGACATTAACGGCCAGTGGTATCGGCGGGCAGCCAGATTGTAAAGGTCGAACCGATGCCGAACTGGGATTCCACGGTCAAACGGCCCTTCAAGCGCGTTACGATCTCTTGCGCAATGGTGAGGCCGATACCAGTGCCAGGGATCTTGTAGTTGGCGGCGGCACGTCCACGATAAAACCGTTCGAAGATATGCGGCAGCTCGGCAGCCGCAATGCCGGGGCCTGAATCGCGCACGCTGAGGGTCACCCACTGCCGAGCGTCCTGATCCCGTTGAGCGGTGCTCACTGTAACCGAGCCTGCGGCAGTGTAATTGACGGCATTGCTGATCAGGCGAGTCAGCGCTTGAATAAGCAACTGGCTATCGGTTTGAATGAGCGGCAAGCGGGGCTGCAGATCGAGTTGGAAGGTCAATTCCTGTTCGGTGCTTAAGCGCTCCCAGGTCGTCAATCGGCCTTCGAGCAGGTGATTGAGATCGATGATTTCGCGCCGGGTTGATTCGGTCGTCAGATTCAATTGCGAGAATTCCAGCACATCCTCGATTAGCTGGTGCAGCCGATCGGTCTCGTGCTTCAGCGTCTGCATATACTCGTCGCGCTTGCTGGGTCTGCCGTTTTCCAACAATTCCAGATAAATCTTCATACTGGTCAATGGCGTGCGCAGTTCGTGACTGATGCGCGATAAGAACTCATCTTTCAATCGGTCGAGTTCCATCAGACGCTCATTGGCGGCGAGTAATTCGGCCGTGCGTTCGCGCACGCGCTGCTCTAACTGCTGCGAGTGGTGTTGGACTTGTTCATAGAGGCGCGCATTTTCAACGGCGACTGCGGCCTGGTTGGCAAAGGCGCGCAGACGTTCACCATGTTCGGCTGAGTAGAAGCCGGAGGTGGCGCTGTTGAGGTTGAGAAAACCGATCGTGACGTCTTTAATGCGGATGGGTGCACTGGCTATGCTTTGAATGTAGCGCGATTCAGGCCAGTCGATCCACTCGGGATCCTGCCGCACGTTGGGCATGACCCGCGGCTCGCCCGTGTCCACCATGTGCTGCAAGTTAGGCACGTTCCTGACTGGTAGTCGCATCCGGTTGGCGAAATTAACCAGACCACGTTCGGCGTAGCCAGTATGCCGCACGATTCGGGCTACGCCTTGATCGTCGATGAGCATGAGATTGGCGGTATCGTGAGCAACCACACGTCCGACGTTGACTAAGATACGCTCGAATACTTCTTCGAGGTCTAGAGTGCCGTTTAAGACGGCGGCCGTATCTCGCAGGGCTTCAGCCAGCACACGTTGCGAGTGCTCCGCTTTCAAGAGCTGCGCGTTATCAATGGCAGTGGCGGCTTGATCGGCTAACGCCTGTAAACGTTCGGCGTGTAGTGGCGTATAGAAGTCGGGCGTTGCGGTGTCAAGGTTGAGGAAACCGACCACACGGCCCTTAAGCCGCAAAGGTGCGGCCACATGCGATCGCGCCCAGTGGATTTCCGGTGTATTCACCCAGCCGGGATAGTTCTGCACGTCGGGGATCGCCAAAGGGTAGCCCGTCTCCAGCATATAGCGCATGTTGCACACCGCATTGACCTGGAAGCTCGCCTCACTCAACCTGTGTTCAATGCCGTGGTCGGCAAAGCCGCGCGCGCGGACAATACGGGCGACTCCTTGATCGATGAGCATGATGTTGGCAGCTTCATGCGGCACGACGCGCTCGGCGTTGGCCAGGATGCGATCGAGTACTTCATCTAGATCTAGCGTGCTGTTGAGTGCGGCGGCAGTGTCGCGCAAAGCTTCAGCCAGTGCGCGTTGTTCACGTTCGGCCTGTTCGGCCTGCTTACGTTCAGAGATGTCACGCACGGCCACGACAAACCGGGCATCCTGACCAAACGTGGCAAAGCGCGCACTGACTTCGGCCCAGAACAGCTGACCGTTCTTGCGCTTAGCCAGCCATTCGAACACTTGCGGCCCTGATGTTCGAGCTTGTTGAAGGCGAAGCAAGGCATTCGTTTGGGAATGAGGTGGTTCACCCTGGCTTAGATCACCGATCGGGGTTCGAAGTGCTTCGTCGCGCGTATACCCGAACATCTCGCACATGCGTTGATTTACATCGACAGTTTGGCCGGTGTCGGCATCATGCACAAACAGAGCATCATTGGCCGAATCGAGCACGGCTTGTAGATAGTCGCGGCTGTCGCGCAGGGCTATTTCCAAGCGTTGGCGTTCGGTAACGTCCCAGAACGCGCCCTGTAAACCGATCATACGGCCGTCGCGATCGAAGACGGGGCCTTTAACTACTTGCACGTAGGTCCGCGGACCACCGATCGGTTGGTGTTCCTCGATAGTGTCCAGGACTTCTCCCGATGCCACCAGCCGTTTGTCATCGGTAGAGTATTTTTCAGCTAGGTCATAGGGATGTAAATCGAAATCGGTCTTGCCCAGGATTTCCTCGCGCGTCCAGCCTTGCGTTTGACAGTATAGTGAGTTGACGAAGATGAAGCGGCCGTCGGCGTCTTTGCGGAAGATATTCAATGGCAGTGTCTCGACCAGAGAGTGAAATAGTGCTTCGCTCTGACGTAGTGCTTGCTCAACCTGTCGGCGTTCGACCAACTCTTGGTGGGCCGCTTGAAACAGCCGCGCGTTATCAATGGCAATAGCCGCCAGGCGCGCAAACTGGGTCATGATGTCGATGGCTTCCGATTCAAATGTCCGATCCGAGGTGATGTCATACGCCAGCCCCAGCACGCCCAAGACTTGCCCATTGGTCAGCAGCGGCACCCCGATGAGCGAGCCTAGTTTGCCATGGCTATAGCCCTCGACACGTCCCGACCATTGATCGTAGTTGTTAATGACCAACGATTGCTGCGTTTGCCACACAATGCCAGCCACGCCTTCGCCCAAGTTCACCGGATGTTGCAGTGATTCGGACAAAACACCTATCCCGACGCGGGGCTGCAACCGATTGGTCACCGGGTCCACAGTATCAAAGAAGCCGCCCGATGCGTCCATCAGGATGGCCGCGCGCGCCACGATATTCTCCAGCAACTGATCGAGATCGTGCTGTGCGGTCAAGTCGAGCATGGTTTCCTGCAAGGCCGCCAGATATTGATTCTGACGTTGGAGCGCTTCTTGACCTTGCTTGCGAGCGGTAATGTCCAGAATCGACACCAGCACTTTGCCCCAGGTGTCGGTGTAGCCGGGTGCCAGGCTGATATTGACGGTGATCAGGCGCTTCTGTCCCGTGAAGGTGTGGATTTCTTCATCCAAGACGCAATGCTGCGCGCCTTCAGCAAAGGTGCACAGCTCTTCGCCAAAGGGAACGTGAGCCTCAGCCGACAGCGTGCCACTCAAGCTGGTTATCACCGACGCTTTGTCCGGAGCTCCCAGAAGTGTCACGGTGGCCTTGTTGACATCCAGTACGCGCACCAGACTCGCGCACTGGGTCACTACGTCTGGCATTTGCCTGAAATAGTCGCGCAGATTGGTAACGCCTTCGGCACGCAATGAGTCCAGATAGACTTTAACTTGCGAGAAGTCTTCTTCCCACAATGAAATGGGCGAATCTTCAAACAGGCTGCGGTAACGTTGGTCACTGAATTGCAAGGCGTCTTCCATCTGCTTGCGTTCAGTGATATCCATGAGCGTGCCTACCAGATTAGTGACACGTCCTTCGGCGTTGACGACTGGGCGACTGAGACTGTGGACGAAACGAACTTCGCCCGACGGACGCACAATGCGATACTTCAAATCGAGGGCTTCACCATGCAAAATAACCCGATCGAAGGCCGCCGACACCGTCTCGACATCGTCAGGATGGACATAGCGCGCAAAATCAGTGGCAGTGGGTGTAGGTTGCGTGGGGTCCCGCCCTAAAATCCGATAGGTTTCCTCAGTCCAATAGGTCAGGTTGTCGACCAGATCAAGGTCGTAACTGCCCAAGTGCATCAACGTTTGGGCTTCGGCGAGTAAATGCTCGCTGCGCCGCAGGGCAGCTTCAGTCGTCCGGCGCGCCGCCAGTTCGCGATCGACCCGGCGTAGCGAAATACGTACTGATCGCAAGCCAGCATAGGCCAACAGACTGGTGCAGAGTAGCCACACCGATATGGATACCCAGTAACTGACGCCTGTAAGCGCAGCCGACTGACTGATCAATCCCGCTTGTTCGGCCCAGATGACGCCACCGACTGCCAGGGAGCTTAGGACGGTAGTAACCACTAAGCCACGTTCATTTAGTAGTAGGCCCGCCAAGATGATTAGAAGGAAATAGCCCATAGTTCCAGGGGTGCGAATGCTGCCGCGGAGGACGATGCCACAGGTGAGGGCGACTAAACCTAAGACAACAATACCTTCGCTAACCCATTTGATTTGTCCACGTCGCGCGTGTTGGCGCAACCCGATTACCATGAAGAGGGCTGCGAGATTGATGATATTTAAAATTAAGGTGGACGTAGAGACGATCGGGCTGTTGAGGATGAGCAAGACCGTCACGCCAATGCCAAACAGCAAAATGGAATCGAGCAGCGCCACTTGGTGCGTTTTGTACTCATCAGTCGGAAAGACAGGTGGTGTCAGCCAACGTCGAACGACATTCATACGCATGCCTCCCAACCTAACAGCAATACGCAACTGCTAGCGTGAATCACACACTAGCACGTAACCACAGCGTAAAGGTAGACCCGGCGCCGACTTGTGTCTCGACCGTCAAGTGACCACCCAGACGTTCGGCGATTTCGCGACAGATAGACAGGCCCATGCCGGTCCCCGGAACCTTATAATCGGCGGCCGCATGACCGCGAAAGAAGCGTTCAAAGATGTGCGGCAAATCATCCACGGGAATACCCAGACCGGTATCCGCCACGCTCACCGTTACCCAGCGGCGATCATTGTCAACTTGAAGGGACGTCGACACTGTTACTTCGCCGTGGGGCGTATAATTCACGGCATTACTCACCAAGCGGGTAAGTGCATGCACGAACAGTTCGTCATGACCACTGGCCAGCGGCAGGCCGTGTGCTAAGTGGAGTTTAAATTCTAGGCCGTGTCCCGCGCTCAAGCGCTGCCAGGTCGTCAACCGGCTTTCGAGCCAATAATTCACGTCAATTGGCGCAAGCGCCGCCGGCTTGAGATTGAGATTCAATTGCGAGAAATCCAGCACATCCTCGATCAGCAAATGTAACCGATCGGCTTCCTGCCGCACCGTTTGCAGGTAATGGGCGTGCTTTTCCGGCTTGGCGTTTTCCAGTAATTCCAAGTAGATTTTGATACTGGTCAGCGGCGTGCGCAATTCATGGCTGATGCGCGACATGAACTCATCCTTCAGGCGATCAAGTTCGGTCAGCTGTTGATTAGCGGCCTGCAATTCCGCTGTCCGATCGGCCACACGTTGTTCCAGGGTTGCGTTCAAGTCGCGCACGGCGTCCTCTGCTCGCTGGCGGGCGGTGATGTCCCAGAATGAAATCTGCACGCCGTTGACGTTGCCTGCGCCATCGTAGACTGGCGTCTTGATGCTCTGGACAATAATCGTCTCGCCGCCGACGATCTGCCGTTCTTCGATGAGCTCCCACACGCGCCTGCTCTCCATGACGATTTGATCGTCACGCCGGTATTTCTCGGCCAACTGACTCGGATGCAGCGCAAAGTCGGTTTGCCCCAGCAAGTCGTTCAGAGCAATGTGCGTTTCTTCTAGAAAACGTTGATTCGCAAAAGTAAAGCGTCCCGCTCGATCTTTACGGCAGATACTCAAGGGGGAAACTTCAACGAGTGAGTGATAAAGCGACTGGCTTTCACGCAAGGCTTCCTCAACCTGCTTAAGGTCGGTGATGTCTTGCACAGTGCCAATTACTCGGAGCAACTGACCCGCTGCATCAAACACGCCGCGCGCCCGATTCTGAACATGGCGAATTTCGCCGTCGCAGCGCGTGATGCGATGATCGATGGTTGTTGTCGGCGATTCCGGTCGCAGTTGAGGCTGGGCCAGCCTGAATTTTTCGCGATCTTCCGGCAGTACAAATTGAGCGGTGGCTTCAATCGACGGCGTGAAAGTGTCCGGATTGACACCGAAGAGGCGATAGACTTCAGCAGACCAATAAACATGCCGCGTTAGCAAATCCCATTCCCAGTTGCCCACATGCGCCAGTTGCTGGGCTTCGTTCAGCTGCGCCTCGGCCAGTCGCCGCGCGGCAATCTCTCGTTCAGATTGAGCCAGTGAAGTGCGGATGGAACGCAGTCCCAGATAACTAAGACTGGCTGCGGATGAAAACCAGATGGTTAGCCACAGCCATTGAGTGACAGCGCCCGCATGATCCGCCAGCTGAGGCATTTCGGCTTGCTTCGCCCAGATAATGCCGCCCACAGCCAATGAGCAAAGGGCGGTTGTCATGGCTAGTCCTCGGCCTCGCAGTAATAAGCCGGCCGCAACAATTAACACCAGATAACCGGCCGTGGCAGGTATATCAATCGTCCCTTTCATCGCCATGACATACGTGAGCATTGCGATACCAAATCCGATGACACCCTCGCTAATCCATTTGACGTGACCACGCCGGACGTAGAGGCGGACACCGACGAGTGCAAACAAGGCGCCGATGTCGATTGCCACCAGGCTCGGATTGATTTGCCGATCAGCAAAGCTCGTTGCGATGAGCATGCCGTCCATAACCAGCGCAAACAGTAACGCAAAATCGAGGATGGCGACCTGGTGCGTTTTTAATTCATCGTCGGGAAACGTCGACGGGGTGAACCATTGCCGTAGACGCGCTTGCATAAAATACTCCTGACTCGGACAATCGCAAAATATCCAAATAAACCAAAAACCTATCTCGCGGCGCAGCCGTTCCAGTTGTTTCAACTTCGCATGCGCCGTCGGACAGGTCTCTTAAGCAGCGTATATTCAAAATACACGCGATCAACCGGCCTGTCAATTCCAGTTACGCTACAAATTCGCGACAAACGTCATTCCGAGTGAAATTGATCGACCTGGTTGAAAATGTATGGGCGCCGACTTGGGATATGTAATGGATGTCGCGGCCTGGGGTACTACTACGGCCTCCTTGAGCATGTCACTATCTAGCGAACGAGCCAGACTGCACTGGGCAATCTGGCTCGTCTACGCCTTGAATCTAAGTAGAAACGTAATTACTTGCGGTTGAGCGCTCGCTCACTTGCTATTGAGCGCCGCTACACCCGGTAGTTCCTTGCCTTCTAGGAATTCGAGGCTTGCGCCGCCGCCGGTAGAGACGTGCGTCATCTGCTTGGCGACGCCCGCCTTCTTCACGGCACTGGCGCTGTCTCCGCCGCCGATGACGGTTACTGCGCCGCCCTTGGTGGCTTCAGCTAACACTTTAGCAATGGCAAACGTGCCTTCGGCAAACTTGGGCATTTCAAACACGCCCATCGGTCCGTTCCACACGATCAACTTGGCGGCCTTCAAGACTGTGCCGAATTTCTCCAGCGTCTTGGGGCCGACATCCATGATGCGCCAGCCCGCCGGAACCTTGTCCGCATCGACCACTTGCGAATTGGCTTCGGCGTCGAACTTGTCGGCGATCACGGCATCGATCGGCAGGAGCAGCTTGTCGCCCGCTTTCGCCAGGATGCCCTTCGCTGTCTCGATGGAACCCGCTTCGACGAGGCTGTCGGCCATTTCATAGCCCTTAGCCGCGAGGAAGGTGTTGGCCATGCCGCCGCCGATGATCAGCTGATCGCATTGCTTCAACAGATTCTCGACGACCAGAATCTTGTCGCTGATCTTCGCGCCGCCCAGAATCGCCACGTAGGGGCGCTCGGGGTTGGATGTCGCGCGGCCCAGATATTCCAGTTCTTGCTCCATCAGGAAACCGGCCACGGCCACGGGCAGTTGATGCGCAATGCCTTCGACGCTGGCGTGCGCGCGGTGCGCAGAACCGAAGGCGTCGCAGCAATACACTTCGCCCAACGCGGCCAGTTGCTTGGCAAACGCCGGATCGTTCTTCTCTTCTTCCTTGTGGAAGCGGACGTTTTCTAGCAACAGCACTTCGCCGGGCTTCAGGGCTTTCGCCATCGCCTCGGTCTCAGCGCCGACGCAATCGGGTGCCATCTGCACAGGCTTGCCCAACAACTTGGCCAGCGCTTCCGACGCGGCCTTCAGGCTGAAGTCGGCTTCGAAGCCAGCGCCCTTCGGTCGGCCCAGGTGGCTCATCAAGACGAGGGACGCGCCCTGATCGAGAATGTACTGAATCGTGGGCAGCGAGGCTTTGATGCGCTTGTCATCGGTGACCGCGCCGTTCGCCATCGGGACGTTGAAGTCCACGCGCATGATGACGCGCTTGCCCTTGATGTCGATGTCCTTGATTGATTTCTTGTTCATGGTGTTATGGAAGTTGGATGTTAGAAGTTGGATGTTGGAAGACCTTCTCCAATATCCAATCTCCAACTTCCATTCTCCAATCTTAGAGTTTCGACGCCATCAAGTTCGCCAGATCGGCGGTGCGGACGCTGTAGCCCCACTCGTTGTCGTACCAGGTCACGACCTTGATGAAGTTGCTGGAGGCCTTGCCCAGCACCGAGGTGAATGGCAGGTCGACGGATGAACTGTACGGGCTGCCCTTGAAGTCCATGCTGACTAGCGGCTCATCCACGGCTTCGAGGATGCCCTTGAAGCGCGGTTCCTTGGCGGCATCGCGGAAGGCTTGGCGCAGTTCTTCGGTGGTGGTTTCCTTCTCGATCTCGGCCGTAAAATCGACCACCGAAACGGTCGGGGTTGGGACGCGCAATGAATAGCCGTCGAACTTGCCCTTGAGATCGGGGATGACCAGCGCTACGGCCTTGGCGGCACCAGTGGTGGTCGGGATGATGTTCAGGCCCGAGGCGCGCGCGCGGCGCAGATCGGAGTGCGGCATGTCCAGCACCTTCTGATCGTTGGTATACGAGTGGATGGTGGTCATGAACGCGCGCTTGATCGTGTACTTGTCATGCACGACCTTGGCCGCCGGGGCCAGACAGTTGGTAGTGCAGGAGGCATTGGATACGACATGATGCTTGGCGGGATCATACTTGTCTTCGTTGACGCCCAACACGACGGTCAGGTCTTCGCCTTCGGCCGGGGCCGAGATGATGACCTTCTTGGCGCCACCCGCGGTGATGTGATTGACCGCGCCCTTGACGGTCTTGCCCTTCTTGTTGACGCCGTCGTCCTTGATGGTGAACAGGCCGGTCGACTCGATGACGATGTCGATGCCCAGATCGCTCCACTTGATGTTGGACGGATCGGTTTCCTTGAAGACCTTGACCTTCTTGCCATCGATCAACAGGCTATCTTCGCCCATCTCGACGGTGCCGTTGAAGCGGCCATAGGTCGAGTCATACTTCAGCAGGTGGGCCATCGTCTTGATGTCGCCAATGTCGTTGAACGCGACGACTTCGAGCGTCTCAGGATAATAGTCCCGGATCGCCTTTAGCACTTGCCGCCCGATGCGGCCAAAACCGTTGATACCAACTTTCACAGCCATGATGTTACTCTCCTTGTGAGAAGTGTGTGTTTTTCAAAATAGTAACCGCGAGGGCGTTAAGGATTCCTGCTATGCTTCACGTCCTTTGCGCCTGTGTGGTTAGTATTATTTGCTCGCTTGTTTGATCTTGCTCCACATCAACGCCATTGCGCCGAGCGTGGTAAAGAACGCCAAGCCGATCTTCGTCACATCTACGATCGGTTCGACGTGAACGCCATCGGGTCCGATCGAGATGGCGGCCACTGGCCGCGCGGTGCTGAATCCACCGCCACCGCCGCCACTGCCGAAACCGGCGGGCGGCATCGAAGCCGATTGCGCGGGGGGTGCTACCTCGCCTTCAGTTGATACAACACTGGCTGGTGCACCACCGCCGCCACTGCCGAAGCCCGTGCCCATGCCGCACGACACCTCCGACGCGGTGATCACCGTGTAATCGCCGGTCGTAACAGGATGGCTAAACACAGCGTTGGGGCGAGCCGTAGCGACTAACTTATCGAGGAGATCGAAGCCTAGATCGGTTGTCTTGGCGATATCGATACCCAGGTTGCCGAGCACGTCACTCATGATGCGACTCCTTACGGCGCACGGCCATAGTGATTATAACCGAAAATACTAAACTCACGCCGATCAATCCCCATGTGGCGAAGCGCGTCACATCGACTACCGGCATGTGCTCTGGTTGTCCGCCTCGATCGACGATCACTCCAATCGGGCGATTCCACACGAACCGGAAGAACCGGAGATCGACGCTTAGGGCTTGGGACTGGGGCGTAACGGTGAGCGTGCCGCGTGTCATCGGCTCGCCCGATTGCGTCTCTAGTCGAATAAAACGATCAAAGGCTGTCATGCGATGTCTCGCCGGGTTCTAAGGCTTCCAACTTGCGATACGCTTGCAAGCCCAGATACATCATGAACAGCGCATAACCGTGAAAAGCCAGCCCTAGCCAATCCTGCGCCCAGATGAAGATTAATCCATCGAGGCCGTACAACACCATGCCGAGAATCAACGCCCAGCGAT
>JAXLWI010000054.1:0-32059 GCA_046328575.1 Anaerolineae bacterium | reverse complement strand
TGGTGGATAAAGGCATCGAGCTGCGCGGGCTGGCCGAAAATCGTATCGAGGAAGCGCGCAAACGAGCCGAAGAAATGACGGGTGATGTGCGCTCACGCGCCGAGCAGGCAGCTGGCGATGCGCGTCGCCACGCCGAAGAACTGCAAGAACGCAGTCGCGTCGTGCTGGAGGAGCAGCGCTCCAAATTAACCTCAGCATTCGAGCAGGGCAAACCGGCCGCTGACAGCAGTGATACCGCAGCCGCGACGCCCAACGGTGAAACTCCTACTGCGTGATCGTGCAATACGTCGCAGATCGTTTTAACTCTGGCAAGCAAGACGCTTGCCAGAGTTTTTGTTTATCGTAACTCATACTGAATTTTCACTCAACTTCCACCTCGGTTTAACCTACGCTCCGCGAAAATGTGTTACTCTAACCAACATTCCCATAATCGCACGTAGTCCGCTCGGACTGTGAAGCGATCGAGACGCAGGGACGATCAAGGGAGGTGATCGCACTTCGCGCTGAATGTCCACGCTTGAATTTATGCCGCTAAATTGAGAGTGAGCCGATCTCGCTCGGCCTATCACTCATCCAACCTACATTACATGACGAACGAAGGGAGAAGCATGCAACGTCGGTGGTGGTTAGTCATCAGTCTGTTTTTGATCGGCCTGGTGGTGGCTGGACGATCGGCTACTGCGCAGGCGCTTGGTAATCAGATCGAAAGTCCGCAGGCAACCTGTACATGGAATAGCAGTGCAGTTGGTAACTGGAATGATCCAACGAAGTGGAGCAACTGCGCCGGCGGTGTGCCGGGCGCGGCCGACACGGCCATCGTTAGCAGTGGCACTATCACCTTGACCTCCAATGTGACGCTGGGGACGTTGACTTTTTCAGGCGGCACCATTCAGGGTAATTCAAACATGGTCGTGACGAACATGACCTGGACCGGCGGTACATTCAAAGATGCCGGCACGACCACGGTGAATGGTACGCTGGATATGAGCAACAGCAGTGTGACGCTGGATGCCCGTACATTGATTAATGCTGGGTCAGCCACCCTGGGCGGCAGCTCGATATACCTGATCATGTACAACAACGCCGTGTTCACGAATCAAGCCGGCGCATCGATGCAGTTTTCTCACACCAGCACCGGGCAGATCACGTATAGCACCGGCAGCGGCACGTTTAACAACAACGGCTATATCACCAAGACGTTTGCCAGCAGCGGCTTCACCTATATTTACGCGCCGTTCAACAACAGCGGCAGCTTGGCCGTCGTCAACGGTACGTTTTATATGAGCCCGGTCAGCAACGCGACCAATACCAATACGGGAACGTGGCGTACCACTTCGGCCAGCGCGACCATTCAACATGCCAGCGGTACGCTGAGCGTCGATGGTGTTATCACAGGCACGGGCACGCTGCAATTTAGTGGTGGGCAAGTCAACTACAACACGGGGACGTATAGTGTCACGAATACGATCGTGAGTGGCGCGACGGTGCTGTTTGCACCCGGCACCAGCTTTACCTCGTCAAACAATACCACGCTTAGTTCGGGGACATTGAACCTCAGCACGGGCGCACCGGTTACGCTCAAGACGTTGACCCAATCGGGCGGTACGCTGACCGGCTTCGATGATTTGATCATCACGACCTATAACTGGACTGGCGGTACTTTGTCGGGATCGGCCACTTCGGCCACGGTCACTGGTGCGCTGAATATGACCAACAGCAGCGTCACGCTGGACGGCCGGACGTTGAACAATGCCGGTATCGGTACCATTGACGGCAGTTCGGCCTACATGATCATGTACAACGGGGCGGCTTTTAACAATCAAGCGGGGGCAGCGCTGCAATTCAATCATACAGGTACCGGTCAGTTTACGTATAGCACAGGCAGCGGGACCTTCAACAACGCGGGTGTAATCACCAAGACCGCGCTCAGCAGTGGCTTCACGTATATCTATGTGCCATTCAACAACAGCGGCAGTGTTACGGTGAACGGTGGCACGCTCTACCTCGGCCCGACGACGGCCACCACCAGCAATAACAGCGGTCCGTTTAGCGTGGCCAATGGCGCCACGCTGCAAGTGGCAGGCAGCGGTACCGTCAATTTTGCCGCTAATGTAACAGGATTGGGCAGTGGAGTATTCAGTGGCGGTACGGTTAACTTCAATAGCGGCACCTATGGTTTGTCGAACATTACAGTGAGTGGCAGTACGGTGACGTTTGCAACTGGGACCGGCTTCAATGCCAGCACGGTGACGATCAGTTCCGGCACGCTGAATTTGAACACCGGTTCGCCTCTGACGTTCAACACACTCACCTTGTCAGGCGGCACGTTGACAGGTTCCGACAACCTCAGTATCACGAATATGACGTGGACCGGTGGGACACTATCGGGCACCGGCGCCACCACCACCGTGACCGGCACGTTGGACATGCCTAGCAGCAGCACCACCTTAGATGGGCGCATCTTCAACAACACTGGAACGGCAACGATTGGCGGAACCTCTTTCTATATGATCATGTACAACGGAGCGGCGTTCAATAATTTAGCCGGGGCGTCACTGCAATTCAACCATACCAGCACGGGCCAGCTGACGTACAGCACGGGCGGCGGCTCGTTTAATAACAGCGGCGTGATTACCAAGTCGCTGGCCAGCAATGGGTACACGTACATCTACGCTACCTACAGTCAAAGCGGCAGTTTTGCGCTTCAGGGTGGCATTGTGTATTTCAGCCCCAACACCGGTACAACCGGTAACATCACCGGTACGTTCACGGTAGCGCCCGGCGCAACGGCACAGTTTGCGGGCAGCGGCACGCTGAACTTCAATGCGGGCAGCAGCCTGACCGGTGCTGGCGCGGTCACCTTCTCGAGCAGCACGGTGAACTTCAAAGCGGGCAGCACCTATGCGATCAGCAATACGCAAGTCAACGGCGGTACGGCTGATTTCAGCGCGACCAGCGCCGTTACGTTTGACGATCTGACTGCTGGCAGTGGTACACTGCGAATCGGCGATGTCACAGTGACGGGCGACCTTACCCGCACCTTTGGCACGTTTACGGCGCTGTCTGGTACAGTGACGTTTGCGGGCGGAACTGCGCAGAATCTCAAACTCGATCAGCCCACGACGTTTATCAATCTCAAGGTCAACCCGGGCACGACGCTGAACGAGACAGTTGCCGCTGAAAATGCCACAGTGACTGGTGCGCTGACCAACGCCGGGACGATCCACAAGAGCAAGCCGATCGCCGGTACTGGCCCCGTCAGTTTCGGCCTGACCAGCGCTTCGATCGTGGTGAGCAACACCGGCACGTTGTCGAATCTCAGCGTCGATCAAATTGGTCAGAGCCATCCCGCTGGCACTGGCCCAACCGCGACCGGCCGGTATTGGACACTTGTGCCAACCGGTAACAACTACACGGTGACGTTGATCCTGCCCAACACGGTAACACCACGAAGTCAAGCGGATGTGTGCTTCTTTGATACGCTGTTGATCGCATGGGACTGTGCCAAGACGTCAACCAGTTCGACCACGGTAACTCGCGCCGGTTTGAACAATCTGGCTGGTGATTGGGTAGTAGGCGGTGGGCAGTACAAGTTGTTCTTGCCGCTTGTGGTTCGTTAACGCTTTCGATAAACCATCGGGACTACGAAAACCGATCTCGCACTGAGGTCGGTTTTCGCTTTTCTAAGCGCAATTAGCGTGTTTTCATCAATCTTTTAGTTGGCCTTAACCTCGGCACATGAAAGCAGATTTAGAATGACACTCGGAGACTCGTCTGAAGCAGCCGCCTGAGAACGTTATCTGGAGGAGACGATGATGCGCGTCTGGATGAATCGTGTCAATGATTTTCTCGATAAATATATTCTGCCATGGCCGGTGCGGTTTCTAACGTTCCGATTTGTCATTCTGCTGACGATTTGTCTGTTGATACCGTTGATTGCCTTTGCCAACAACACGGCGTTGGTGCTGCTGATCAACAGCTATCTCAACACGATGAGTGTGGCCGTCAGTTCGATTGTGCTGCTGTATGCCACGCTCAACGAAAAGCAGCAGCGGCGCATTGCCGAGATGCAAGAACAGCGGGCACAGGAAGATCACGCGCACATCATCGAGACGCACGAGCTAATCATGCAGGCGTTGGCGAATCAACACGAGGAAATTCAAGACTTGAAAGAGCTCGTGGCCGAACTAACAGGTAAAACTTATCAGCGTCGGCCGTTGGCAGCGGTACCCGATTTGCGTACGCTCCATCCGCAAGGCGCGGCGCGGTTCGGGACCAATTACGGTCGGCAACGGATGCTGCGTCATATGCCGAGCGGGCCGGGGGGTGACGTAGATCAATCGGGTCAAGTCGTGGCACACTCATAACTGTCGCAATTGTGCAGGTCGTTAACTAGGGGAGGCAACATGGATTTGGGTGCACCGGAACTACTCATCATTCTCGTGATCGTCGTTCTACTGTTTGGCGTAGGGCGCTTGGGCAAAGTCGGCGGCGAACTGGGTCGCGGCATTCGCGAGTTTCGCAAAGGCTTGTCGGGTGACGATGAGCCGAAGTCGTCTATCAACGCTGATCTTCCTAAGTGAGCCTACTTGATTAGATGCGCTTGACGTGCAGGTTTTAAATGAAGCCTAAAAAGCGTTTAATTGGCATTTAAACCTGTTGATCTAAAACTAGCTTTGCACCGGGAGGAAAACATGAATTAAAAACAGGAGAAGAGACCATGAACCTAGTCCATCGACCATCACCGCGTGGTTGGCTGCTGTTGGGGGTAGTGACAGTTGCGCTGTTGTCGGGATGTGCGGCTGCGCCGACACCGTCGCCAAGCCAATCAAACTCATCAGCGCCCGCCAAACTCCCCGCGCTGCCTGGCGTCGTGCCAACGATCGTTCAGTCAATTGAAAGCAAGCTGGCTGCGACCGCTATGCCGACCGTTGCACCTACAGCGGTACCGTCGAAGGCGTCTACGCCACAACCGACGGCTGCGCCAACCCTGGCGGCAACGGCTGAACCGACTCAAACTTTTGGCGCGCTTGGCATGGCCGAACCGATCGCTGATTTGCTCGTTTTGCCACAGCAAGTCAAGCGTGTGAACCAAATCGGTCAGGATCAACCCAAAGCGGGTGACACCTATCTGCAGGTGATGGTGTTTGTTACGAACACCAGTCAGGCAGCTGATGTCCAATTCGATCCAGCCACCTTTGTGATCGAAGATACTTCAACACACAAGACCTACTCGCTGGCGGTCTTGAAGACGCAAACGGATCAAGTACAGGCTCAGATGCTTAAACCCGGTGCGCAAGTGAAGGGCCTGATCACGTTTGAAGTGCCGCAGTCGGCTACTACCAAATTGGAGTTGGAGTTGAGTACGGCCAGTCACACGTTGTATTGGACCATCGGCGCCTAAACAACTCACGCAAAAACAACGCCCCGATTCATTCGGGGCGTTGTGCGTTAAATGATCCGTCGAATCGCCACGGGCAGATATGTCAGTAAATCTCCGGCTAATACACCAGCCGTTCCAATCTCGCGGCGAGCCACTTCACCGGCAACGCCATGCAGATATGCGCCGCACAGCGCGGCTTCATAAGGTTTCAAGCCTTGCGACACCATTGCCGCGATGGTGCCTGCGAGCACATCACCGCTGCCCGCCATCGCCAGGGCCGGATTCGCAAACGGCATCAAGATCGATCGGCCATCAGGCGCGGCGATCACCGTAAACGCGCCCTTGAGCACAACGACGTGCCCCCAGATCTTCGCGTACTCGATCGCTGTTCCAAGCCGATCGGCCTCAATCGCTTTCAGACTCAACTTCGTCAGCCGCGACATCTCGCCGGGATGCGGCGTGAGGATCGCTGTCTGCGTCACTTGCGTCCACCACTGATCGAGCTGTGCGAGACAGTTCAGCGCGTCGGCATCCAGGACGAGGCGTGCGCTGGGTTTCAAGGCTAAAAACGCGGCGATGAACGATCGGGCGTCTTGAGTCAGCCCCGGTCCGATCAGCGCCACATCATACGTTTCAATAAACTCACGCAGTTGATCGGCGGCGGCGGCATTCAGCACACCCGATTGATCCGGCAACGGCCTAAAGGTCGCCTCGTCGATCTTGGCTGCCATGATGGCATGGATCGATTGCGGCGTGGCGAGCGTCACCAGACCCGCACCAGCGCGATAGGCCGCCGTCGCCGCGAGGATAGGCGCGCCCGTGTACAACGTCGAACCAGACACAATCAGTGTTTTCCCGAAGGTGCCTTTGTGGGCGTTGGCCGGGCGGGCCGGTAACAATGATCGGATTAACGTTGGATCGGCGAGTTCGAGTTGAACGTCATCGGCTAACTTGGGATCAGTCCCGATGTCGGCGACGATCAATTCGCCGCATGCGCCTGCGCCCGGAAAGCGCGTGTGCCCGATCTTCGGATAAGCGAACGTTACACTGATATCGGCGGGCACGGTCAGTGGATCGAGTTCGCCAGTGTCGTAGTTGAGGCCGGTCGGCCCATCGACGGCGACGATCAACGGCGCGGGCGATGATGATGGCGGCCAGGCTGGGGAGACTAGATCGGGCACGACGCGGCGACGATTGTTTACTGTTGCAGCCACAACGTTCAACACGTTGGCTAACTCGCCGGTGATCGGACGACTCGCGCCTGTGCCGAGCAGCGCATCGATAAGCACATCACATTCGTGTACCAGGCTTATTTCAAGGGCGTTTGAGGCGACGAGCGCAACATTGCGCGCCAGCAACGCGCGGGTGTGTTCGTCGTCACGCGGCTTGAGCACACATACGCTCACACGTGCGCCTGCGTCGTGGAGGTGTCGCGCTGCGACGAGGCCGTCGCCGCCGTTGTTGCCGGTACCGACCAGCACGAGGATCGATCGGCCGCGGATGTCCAATCGGGTTTGGATGACGCGCGCGACCGCGCCACCCGCGCGTTCCATCATCGCGGCGTAACTGTGACCAGCAGCATCGGCGGCCGCTTCGATGCGGCGCATCTGATCGACGGACACAACTTTCATAAGTTTCAATTCCTGTGAATCACCGGCAGAAAGACTTGATAGCCGTTGACGATGATGGCGGTGTTGAGTGTTTGTGTGTCATAGCCAACTGGTGCGATCGTCGTGTTGGTCTTAAGTGCCTGCGTGACATTGGTTGTGACGGTGACGGCGTAGGTAATTGTAACCGGAGTGGTCGTCAACACCCAACCGTTCCAGCGGAGGGTCGGCGACAGTGTGGCCGAAACGCTGCCCGCGCTGGCGTGCAGCGTGTTGGAGATGTAAACGATGCCGCTCGGGACGACGCTGGTTAACATGACGCTGGCGCTGAGCGTGCCGGTGTTGCGCAAAGCGATGGTGTACGTGACGCGGTCACCGGCATGAACATGACCGGTATTGGGCTGAGTGGAGCTGGTCGATAGATCGGGCGCGAGGTTCGCCGACTGCCAGCGATGATAGAAGATGTTGAGCAGCGGGACAAATTCGGCGGCGGCTTTGCGATGACCAGCGGCTGACGGGTGGCTATCGCCAGTGGGATACGCCAGATAGTTGGTGCCTTGATTGGCGATGTGTTCGATGACGCCATTACGATAGCGATGGTGATTGCCGCTGGTCAAACCCAGATCGTTGGTGTTAGCGTCGCCGCCGTTAGTGGTGAGCGTGGTGTAGTAGTCGAAGACTGCGACGTTGGGATAGGCATAGCCGTCCAGCCAGTCGTCGACGAGCCAGTTGTTGAAGGCGCGGGCGTTAGCGGCATCCGCGGCGGACGTGTCGGATGAACGCAGCGGCGGTGCGGCGATCACGACAAACAATTTCTCTTGATGCGCGGCGAAATACGGCAGCATGTCCAGATAGATGCGCTTCGCATTCGCCACAGTCAAATCGGAATGATTGTCGGCGGACGCAGCAGGCGGATCGTTAGGGTTGCCGGATAGGTTAGAGTTTGGGAAGCATGACTTGAACATGACGATGGTATTCGGACCACCAGGATCGGTCGCCAGGCGCGAGTAGCTAGAGTGCGTGTTGCTTTCGGCATACAACGCCGCTAAATATGTGTCGCGATGCGGCCCCGTGAACCAGCTATACCAATGCGGAATATCGGTGTGATCGCCGATCGTGCCATAGCCTTCTTCCTGATCGGCTGGTCCCCAGCCGTAGTTGGTGTCGCTGACAAAGTAGTTATTGTCGCGCAGGGCTTTGCCCAATTCACCGTTGCCATCTTCCAGCCATGCCTGGCCAGTGGAATGGTGAATGAAGATTAATTTAATAGGCTGTGCGGGCGGCGCGGCATCGAGCGTGGGCGTGAGCGGCGCGGCGTTTACGACAAGGACGGCACTCAGGGAAATGACCAACGACAACGCGAGACGCAGGTTTCGAGCAAGCATGATTCGGCTCCATTTCTGCCCCCGCGATAGGTTTAGCCTCCCCGACGGTTCCTATTATGGCAGAAGTCGCTGCGCTTGGTCATGGCAAATAAGTACTGAGGAATACGTGCTACAAAAAATGCGTGTTCCATGATCGATCATGGAACACGCACCCCGTTTTACTCGCTACTCGTCGTCAATCACTCGTCCAGCGTCGGCACCAGAATGTCGTACCAGAAGCGCGCCTTGCGCGTGCGGCTCAAGTCAGCGTGGATGTGTTTGACTTCGGTGTATTCCAACAGCCCCCACGTGCCCAACTCGCGGCCAATGCCGCTTTGCTTGTAGCCGCCGAAGGGGGCCTCGGCGTTGATGAGGTGGTAGTCATTGATCCACACAGTACCGGCGCGCAGCTTATTCGCCACGCTCACGGCGCGTTCGAGGCTGGCGCTCCACACGCCCGCGGCCAAACCGTAGATCGTATCGTTGGCTTGCCGGATCGCGTCTTCAAGGCTGTCGTATTTGATCACGGCCAGCACCGGCCCGAAGATTTCTTCTTGCGCGATGCGCATGTCGTTGCGAACATCGGTGAAGATCGTCGGCGTGATAAAGTGGCCGTGGGCTAGCTCGAGATCAGTCGGGCGATGGCCGAGCAGCGCGGGCGTCGCACCTTCATCCAACCCAATCTGAATGTAATTCTCGACGGTGCGCAATTGCGACGCGCTGATCAGTGGACCGAGGTCAGTGGCCCCATCGGATTGGATGCCGACTTTGATCTTGCTGGCTCGATCGATTAGGCGGCCCATGAATTCATCGTAGATGCTGCTGGGCACAAACAGGCGTGTGCCGCTTTCGCAGGCCTGGCCGTTATGCATGAACGTCGCCCACAAACTGCCGTCGATGGCGATGTCCATCTCAGCATCATCGAGGATGATGTTGGGGCTCTTGCCACCAAGTTCGAGCGTTACCTTCTTGATCGTGCTGGCCGCTTGAATCATCACGTCCCGACCGACTTCGGTACTGCCCGTAAAGGCGATCTTGTCCACCATCGGGTTGACGCACAACTCGGGGCCGACTATGCCGCCGGGGCCAGTGACGAGGTTCAATACGCCGGGCGGCAGCAAGCCGGTCTCGTGAATGATCTCCATCATCTTCAACGCGCTTAGCGGCGTATAGCTGGCGGGCTTGAGGATGACGCAGTTACCGGCGGCTAACGCGGGCGCGATCTTCCAGATGGCCATGAGGAACGGAAAGTTCCACGGGATGATCTGGCCGCACACGCCGATCGGTTCGCGGCGCACGAAGTTGTAACTCAACGTCGGAAACGTGATCTGTGGTACCGGCTCCAACGGTTCCATATCGGCCAGTTTAGCAAAGTGACGGAAGTGCAGCAGACCGACGGGAATATCCATCAAGTTGGCCTTGCGCCACGTGCAGCCGCCGTTCAGCATTTCCAGTTCGGCGATCTCACCTTGACGTTCTTCCAACGCATCGACAAGTTTGTGCAAAATGCGCGAGCGTTCACCCGGTGCCATATTGGGCCACGGGCCGTGATCGAAAGCGTTGCGCGCGGCTTTGATCGCTTCGCGCGTGTCTTCCACATCGGCTTGAGCGACGCGAGCCAGCACGCCGCTGGTGGCGGGATCATACGCGGCTGCGTACTGCTCGGTGCGCGGCGCGCGCCATTGACCGTTGATGTAGAGATTCCACACCGGCACTGATTCGTCAGACATGGTGTTTGCCTCCGGAATCAATCTTGGAGATCGAGGTTGGTGCCATCGGGTACGGGCAGGCCCAGTTCGGCCAGGCGGATGATGGCGTCGTAAGGTGTGACCTGAAAGCGTTCCATGATCGCGTCGGGGGTCCGATCGGCTTCAGGCAAAGCGCGGATCCATTCTTCGGGCATCAACAAACAGCGCGCGAAATACTTGACTTCGCGGCGTGAAGCCGGCCACGGCGCTTCCAGCCCGATTTGCCGCGCATCGGCGTTGTCGGACAGCAAGCGATAGAGCAAGCGCGCTTCGGCGAGGCGCGGCGCGTAGCGGTAAATACCGTGCCCGATGATGAAACTGATCTGGCTGGGCTTCGCCTGCCACAAATGGTCGATGGGCTGCTTGACGATGCGGTCGATCGGGACGGGCGGCTGATCAATTTGATAGCGTTCGAGCAGCGTCCGCGCCAGCTGTTGCAGCTGGGCACGGGTCTCAGGCGACATGGCGGCGCTATTGTCTGGTTTCGCGGTGGAGGTCATCGTTTACCTGCAAACTGCCTGTGAAACAAGGCACGAAACGATTATACCATAGGCATGATCGCCCTTCTGGTATAATCGCCGCGCAATCACCTATTTTACATTGCGAGCGGGGACACCCATGAAATCACTCGATACGATTGCACTTTACCTTCGACGTCAAGCCTCAAATCCGCTGCGCTACGTTTGGGAACAGTTCTGGATGTTTTTGTTTGGCTGGGTGCCGACGATCATCGGCATTGGACTGCGCGGCTTCGTTTATCGGCTGATTCTGAAGATGGATGGCCTGGCGGCGATTGAACACAACGTGCGCCTGCGCTTCGCCTCCAACATCCGATTGGGCGCACGCGTCTATCTCGATCAGAACGTCTACATTCACGCTTGTCCCAACGGCGTCAGCATCGGCGACGACACGTTGGTGATGCACGGCTCGATTCTGCACGTGTACAACTTCCGTGGGATGAAGCAGAGCGGTATTTCGATCGGGAAAAACAGCCTGATCGGTGAACACAACGTCATTCGCGGGCAGGGTGGCGTCACCATCGGCGATCGTGTTTACACTTCGCCGTTCGTGCAGATCGTCTCCGTCAATCACGTTTTCGATGATCCGAATGTGCCGTTTGCCGATCAAGGTATCACCGCCGAAGGCGTCGTGATCGAAGACGACGTGTGGATCGGATCGGGCGCGGTGATCACCGACGGCGTCCGCATCGGCAAGGGCGCGGTTGTGGCAGGCGGCGCAGTTGTTACCAAGAACGTTGAGCCGCATACTATCGTTGGTGGCGTGCCCGCGAAAGTGATCCGCACGATCACGGGTGAGAAAACGACGGGCGATAAAGTGATCTATCATCTGTGACACGATGACAAGATGATCTGTTAGGTGAGATCATCTTGTCATCTCTTCATCATGTCAGAGATAAAACATGACTTCTCTCCCAGCGTCAACTTCTCAAACCGATACCAGCCGCAAGTGGCTTATCCTGCTTGCCATCGGCGTGGGCACGTTCATGTCTGCGCTGGATGGCAGCGTCGTCAACACGATTCTACCGGTCGTCGCGCGCGACTTCAACACCGACGTTGCAACGATCGAGTGGGTGGTGACGATCTATCTGCTCGTGGTCAGCGGCTTGTTGCTGAGCTTTGGCCGTCTCGGCGATTTGCGCGGACACAAGCCAGTGTATCTGTTGGGCTTTACGATCTTCATCGCGAGTTCGGCCGTGTGTGGCTTGGCGCAGTCGGCGTGGATGTTGATCGGTGCGCGGGCGATTCAGGCGTTGGGCGGCGCGATGTTATACGCCAACTCACCGGCGATTTTGACCAAGAGCTTTCCGGCGAGCGAACGAGGTCGAGCGTTGGGCTTGCAAGCCACAATGACGTATCTGGGCTTGACGGTCGGACCATCGCTAGGCGGTTGGTTGGCCGATCAGATCAGTTGGCGCGCGGTGTTCTACATCAACGTGCCCGTTGGCCTGTTGGCGTTGTTCCTGAGTTGGCGCTTTATTCCGATGGACACACCTGCCGAAAAGGCCGAGAAGTTCGATCGGGCCGGGGCACTGACGTTCATGGCGGGCTTGATCGCGCTGTTGTTGGGCTTGAATCAAGGTTCGGCGTGGGGGTGGACGTCGCCGTTAACGATCGGTGTGCTGATCGTCGCGGTGATCTGTCTGACCGCCTTCATCGCGATCGAACGCCGCGTAGCCGCGCCGATGCTGGATTTAGGGCTGTTTGAGCATCGTACGTTTTCGGCTTCGACGGCGAGTGCGGTGTTCAATTACATGTGCGTCTACACCGTGCTGTTTATGCTGCCGTTTTATTTGATTCAGGCGCGGAGTCTGTCGCCGTCGGAAGCGGGCGCGATCTTGACGATGCAGCCGATCGTGATGGCGTTGGTCGCGCCGTTAAGCGGCGCGTGGTCCGATCGGATTGGCGCACGTTCGTTGAGCGTGTTCGGCATGACGGCGATGGCGCTGGGGTTGTGGCTGTTGTCGCGGTTGACGCTGCAATCGTCCAACGGCGAGGTGGCGGTCTCGCTGGCCGTGATGGGGTTGGGCACCGGCGTGTTCATCTCGCCGAATAGCAGCGCGTTGATGGGTTCGGCGCCGCGGCATCGGCAAGGCATCGCGGCAGGTGTGTTGGCCAGTGCGCGCAACGTCGGCATGGTGTTAGGTGTGGGTCTCGCTGGCGCAGTGTTTACGACCGTGCACGCGCAGCAAGCGCTGCAAGGTGAAGCGAGTGCGCTGGTCAGCGCCGTCACGGCCAGTTTCGTCGTGGCGATTGGCATTGCGTTTCTGGGCGCGTTTACATCGGCGCTGCGAGGAACGTGATATTCACTTTGCAGTCTGCTCGCGCCGGATGAAAATCCGGCAGGCGGAAGTGGCAGACTTTCGTCCGCATTGAGCAACACATACATGATCGATAAACTCAAGCATCTCCTTATTGGTCCCCCGCTGCCCACGCAGCAATTGGCGGACAATCGGCTGAACAAGTTACGCGCGCTGGCCGCCTTTTCACCAGACGCGTTGTCGTCGATTGCGTATGCCAATCAAGAGATCTTTCTCGGTCTTGTAGTCGCGGGCAGCGCAGGTTTGGCGCTGGCCTGGCCGATCGGTTTGACGATTGCGGGATTATTGATCATCGTGGCGCTGTCCTATTTCCAGACGATCCACGCATATCCCTCCGGCGGTGGATCGTGGATCGTGGCGCGCGCCAACTTGGGGACGCTGGCGGGCCTCATCGCAGCTACGGCGTTAACAATCGATTACGTACTAAACGTAGCGGTCAGTGCAACCGCTGGCGTGGCGGCGATTGCATCGGCCTTTCCGGTATTGTGGCCGCATCGGGTAGAACTGTCGTTGATTTTGCTGGCCATCATCACGCTGATCAATTTGCGCGGCCTGCGTGAAACCGGCTCGTTTATGGCTGTCCCCGTGTACGTGTTCTTGATCACATTCTTTGCGATGTTGGCCGTGGGCGTGGTGCGATTGGTAATTGAAGGGCCAGGCTCGTTGAGCGCGACCGCGCCGTTGCCCACGCAAGAGTTGAGCTTGTACATCGTGTTGCATACCTTTGCAACAGGCTGCACGGCGTTAACGGGCATCGAAGCGATTAGCAACGGTGTGCCGGTCTTCAAGCCGCCGGAATCGAAGAACGCTGGTCGCACCTTGATCGCGATGGCGATCTTGATGGGCGCGTTGTTTGTGGGCAGCATCGGTTTGACGCAGGCTTTTGCCGTGGTGGCCGGACCGGATGAAACGATTCTCTCGGCGTTAGCGCGGCGCATTTTTGGTTCGGGCCTGCCATACTTCGTAGTGCAGATTTCGACCCTGCTAATGTTATCGGTGGCAGCCAATACGAGTTTTGTCGATTTTCCGCGCGTGGCCGCGCTGCTCGCAAAAGAGGGTTTTTTGCCGCGCCAGCTGATGGGGCTGGGCGATCGGTTGGTGTTTGCTAACGGCATCCTCGCGTTGTCACTGGTCGGCGCAGGCTTGATCGTGGTGTTTAATGGCGAGACGCACGCGTTGATCCCGCTGTTTGCGATCGGCGCGTTTCTGGCCTTCACACTCTCGCAAACGGGCATGGTCTTACATTGGTGGCGCGAACGCGGTCCGCGCTGGCAGCCCAAGATGCTGATCAATGGACTCGGCGCGTTGGTCACGGCGATCACGGTCGGCGTGGTGGCGATCAGCAAGTTTGCCGAAGGGGCGTGGATCACGATCGGCATTATCCCGATCATGGTGATGGTGTTTTATCGGATTCGTGGGCACTATCAAGCAGTCGGCCGTCAACTGACGCTGCGCGGCCTGCCGCCATCGATCAAGCCCTACCCGCCGCCGCGGATTGTGATCCCGGTGTCGGGCGTGCATCGCGGGATTATCGAAGCGGTCGATTTTGCGCGATCAATCTCGAATGACGTGACCGGGTTGTACGTCGAACTGGAACCGGGGGCGGGTGACCGTGTGCGCGAGACGTGGGAGCGCTGGTGGCCGGATGTGCCGTTGGTGATCAAGCCGTCGCCGTACCGATCGATTGTCGGGCCGTTATTGGATTTCTTAGATGAGATCGATCTGGAGCGCCACGATGGTCAACAAGCCGCAGTGGTCTTGCCGGAGTTTGTGCCCGCCAAGTGGTGGCATGGTCTGCTGCACAACCAATCAGCGTCGCTGATCAAATCGGCGCTGCTGTATAATCGGCGCAATCGCGGCTATCAGCGGGTGATCATCGATGTGCCGTATCATTTGCGGAAGTGACGACGAATGAGCAACGAATCCGCGAATGCTAGGTTGATCGGCTTTCTGGTGAACGTGGATATTCTACAAAGTAAACGCACTTCATGTCTCGAATGACTCCTCAACTTTCATGCTTCACCGTTTCACCGTGCCGAGGGTTGCAAGTTGCTTTCGTCTCATCAACGCTCTCAGGTCTGAGACATGTCCCATAAAGTCTGGATAATTATCGGCGGCGTGGTAGTCGTCTACGTCGTGCTATTAGCCACGGATGTTGTGCCGTGGGTGCGCGGGCCGATCGAGTGGCAATGGGCGCGCTATCCTGAATTGCGTTGGGATCGCGCATGGCCGGTCGGCGTGGCGGTGCTGCTAGTGGGCCTGTGGGTTGGGTGGATCGATCGGCGAGTACACCACACCGCGCAGGCTCGTCGCTGGTTAACAATCGGATTGGCGGGTTTGATCGTCGCTGCGTTAAGTGTGCAGCTCCTGGCGCTGCGCGTGGATAAGGCGAATCCATTCGAGGCGTTATTCGATCGGGCGGTCGATGTGGCCGCGAATAGTTACTTCAGCGCCAGTCAACAGATCGTCGACGTGAACGATGCGCTCCGTACCTATCCGGCGTTGATGCCGACGTTTCTGATTCACGCCCAGGTACATCCGCCGGGGTTGCCGCTGATTTACTGGGCCACCGCGCAAGTTTTCGATCAATGGCCGGCGGGCGCGCGGACTATCAGTCAGTGGTTCCGGCAGATGGAATGCAACAGCCTCGATCTGATGATGTTAAGTGATGCGCGCCTGGCAAGCGGTTTGGCCGGCATGATGTTCCCACTAGTGGCCAATGTGTTGACGTTATTGGGGGTTTTCAAATTGGCGAAAGATCGCTTTGGTGTGCGCGCGGGCTGGTGGGCGGCGGCGTTGTGGGCAAGTGTGCCATCGGCGGTGCTGTTTCCGGGATCGTGGTCGCTGGTGTATCCGTGTCTGGCGTGCTTCACGTGGCTGGCCGTCGATGCCGGGCTGCGTCAGCGCAAAGTCTGGTGGTTTGGCGTGGCGGGTGGGCTGCTGTCGATCGGCACGTTTTTGGAATTGGGAACGGCGGCGCTGAGCCTGTTTTTGGTATTGTATATTCTGGCGCACTATTTTCTCGAACGCCGCAACGTGATCGGCGAATGGCGCTTTCTGGTGACTGCGTTAGTCGTTACATTGATCGGCGTGTTTTCGATATGGGCGATCTATCAGGCGGGCTGGGGCGTCAGCCTGAAGCAGATCGTCGACGCGATGTATCCGATTCACACGGGCTACGAGTTCAATCGTCTCGCGTGGATTGTTAATCACCCTTATGAATTTGCCGTGTTTGTGGGCCTGCCCATTTTTTGCCTGCTGGTGTTGGTCGCCGCGCGTACGCTTAAGTTAGCGCGCAGTCGGCAGGGCGACGCGCTCTCGCTCTCGTTCGTGCCGGGCCTGATCATGCTGGCGATCGTCGATCCGGCGCGCGATGAGACCGCGCGCACGTGGATGTTGTTCATGCCGTTAGCCGTCGTCAGCGTTTCACAGTTGTTTCGCGCGCAGCCCGATCGATCTTCGCGGCTGAACGGCCTCTGGCCGTTGCTGGCGATCCAACTCACGGCGATGCTGGCGGTGCTCAATGTGGTGCAAGTCGGCCTGTATGGCTTGCCTGCCCGCGAGACGCTGGCCGCGCTGCCCAACACAGCGACGCCGATACAAGCGGACTTCGGAGGCATGGCGAAGCTGATCGGGTACGAAGTACAACCGCAGGCCGATCAACTGATCGTGAATTGGTACTGGCAAGGCCGCGGATCGATCGATTATCCTTACACGGTTTTCAATCATCTCATCGATCAAGGGCCGATGCCGGTGGCGCAGCAAGATGATCGACCCCAGAATAGCCAACCGTTGATGACGTGCTGGCAGCCCGGCGAAATCTATCGCGATCAGCACATCATCGCGTTGACGCCGGATACGCCACTGGGACCGTATCGACTTGAAATGGGGCTGTATAATGCGCAGACGGGCGCACGCGTGCTGGTGACCGATGTAGCTGGGGCGCGTACCGATCACGTTGAAGTCGGCCCGATTCTAATTTCAAAATGAGTAGTTCATGACTAGCAGTCAACGTTTAAGGTGGCCTGCGCCGCGCGCTACCGTCGTTCTGGCCGTTGTTGTGGCGGTGACCGTACTGACGTTCTGGGCCGCCGCCGCCGCCCGCACGCGTGGCTCGGCCACGGGCGATGGCGGCGTCAAACTGTGGCAGGTGCAAGGCATTCTACACAGCGGCCAGCTCGACGCGCCGATCGATTATGCGGGCGCGAAATACGATCCCGATCACAAGTATTCGCCGTTTGTGTCGCCGTGGTTCTTCTGGCAGGATGGCAAACCGTATTCGGAATACACCTCGCCGTTCATTTGGGCTAGTGTGCCGTTGTACGCGCTGTTCAATCACGCGGGCTTGTTGATCATCCCGTGGTTGAGTGGTGTGCTGCTCGTGATCCTGTCGGCATGGCTGGCGTGGCGCGTTCGACCGGATCGCTGGGCAGCGCTGGCTCCGCTGGTCGTCGGATTGAGTAGCCCGGTGCTGGTGTATTCGTTGGAATTCTGGGAGCATACGCCGGGCGCGATGTTGGCCGGATTGGCGATCGCGGCGATGGTGAAAGCACTTGACAGCCGCCGCGCGCCAATCTGGTTGATCGTTGCAGGCGCAGCGATTGGACTGGGGCTGACAATGCGGGCGGAGTTGTATGTCTTCCCGATTGCGATTATCGTGGGTTGGGTGGTGATTCGGCGTGCCGCGAGGGATGGCGTCACTATCGGCGCATATTCGCTGCGGGCTATGACCAAGCGTGTGGGTGTGCCGCTGATTTGGGTCGCAGTTGGCGGTTTGCTGATCGCCGGGCCGTGGTGGCTGTTCCAACTCATTCGTTGGGGGAGTCCGTTCGGACCACGCTTGCAGCAGAACGTGCCGCTGTTAGGCGGCGGCGAGATGCTGGCGCGCCTCGGTGATACGACGGGTCACAACTACGTGATGCTGTGGCCGCACGATGGATCAGCCGTGGACGTGATCGCCGGGTTGTTGATCGTGGCGGTTGGGCTGGCCGTGAGTGTAAGAGTCGTCGGGAAAATCCAGAAATCAGGAGTCAAAATTCAATCGGTCGGATTCTGGCTGTTGGCGGCGACACTCGTTGTGATCGAAGTGTTGACCACGTGGCGAGTGTCGCAAGGTCAACGCCCAAATGATCTGCTGACGACATTTCCGCTGGTGCTTCTGTTATTGCTGCCAATCAATCAATCTAAAATCCAAAATCCAAAATCAGAAATCTTACGCTTCCTGTTTGTCACCTCATTCACCTTCGCGCTATTAGTTTTGCTCGTCAGTCCGTTCGAAGGTGGTATTCAATGGGGACCGCGTTTCTTGTTGCCGCTGGTCGCGCCGTTGAGCGTCGTCATTGTGATACGCGTGGCGCGCTTACTGGAGAACAGTTCGCAGCGGGGGCGGATCGCGATCGGGGGCGTAACCGCGATCGGGTTGTTAGCCGGCGCGTATTCGACGTGGTTTGGTGTGCAGTTTATGCGCCAAGGCCAGATCGCCAGCGAGTTCATGTCGGCCGTAATCGGCCAATCATCAGAGCGAGTGGTTGTGGCCGATACCTGGTTTTTGACGCAAAATGCGCCTTACACGATGGGCGATAAGATCTGGCTGTTGGCCGAAAGCGATAAGCAGATGTTCAATCTGCTTCAAATGCTGCGCAAAACCACCTCGGAGCCGGCTATGATCTATGTCTCGGCGCTCACCTGGGCGCACATCGATCCAGCGCCGATGATGGGGCCGCGCATTCAGGAGACGGGCGAACGTACTTACATCAATTCGCCGACGCAGTACATTGAATTGTCGCGGTATTTGTTGTTGAAGTGAGCGTTCACACACCACGCAATACGCAGTGTGTGAAGATCGGCTACGCAATCCAGTAACCCTTCGTATACATCAACGCCAATACGCCCTGCAACAGCGCCGATGTAATCAGGATGGTGCGATCGAGCCACGGGCGTTTGCCCATCAGCCCCAACGCCATAAACGCGGGAAACAACGGCACGGCGAAGCGTGGCAGTGAGATCAGATCGCCGCTGGTCAACGAGAAAGCTATCACAGTGAGCATATAGACGCCGTACACTTTGGGCAAGCGCGCAAACGCCTCGACGGTGAACAGCAGCATGAAGAAGAGCGCGCCCATCACGGCGGCGCTTTCGGTGGATGGCACGCCGTTGAGGAAACCGAACAGGTAATTGGCGAACGTGGTACCCGGAAACGTCGGAAACGCTTCGGCGCGAATGCCTTTGAAAAACAGCGTTTGCACATCGAAGTAAGCCAGCGGCTGGCCGAACTGCAACCCCAGATAAGCTAGAAACACCAGCACGCCCAACGCGCCACCTAACGTTCCGATCGCACGCGGCTTGAAGATCGCTCGCCACTGCCACTGATGCTGGCGTAGGTATTCAAAGCCCAACGGCACGATCAACAACGCGCCGTGTAAACGGGTCAGTCCCGCGATGAAACTCAGCACGCCCGATCGACCCCAGTGGCCTTCACGTGCGAATGTAAAAGCCGCCAACGCCGCGACCGTGTACAGCGCCTCACTCAAGCCGACCGATAAATAGTACGCGGCTGGAAAAGCCAGAAAATAAGCGACCGCGCGCGAAGCCGTGTTGTCGTCACCAGTTTCCTGCCGCGTCAGTCGATACAACAACCAGCACGCGATAAGCGCCAACACACTCGATACGATTGGCCCGCTGACCTCGACGGGCAGACCAACCACGTGACTGATTGCGCCATTGATCAGCGGAAAGCCCGGAAAAAACGCCACATTCGACGCTTCCCGCTCGCCAAAGTATTGATAGCCGTTCTGCGCGATGCTGCCGTACCAGATTGCGTCCCAACGATACCACGTCGTAAACGCCGCGTCGTGCCACGACTTAACCGGCTGAGGTAGCACCTCCGGACAGCATTCGCGCACGCCTTGCACGCCGCTGCCGACGATCGGTACCAAGACCAGCAGCATGCGCCAGAGCAAAAAGACGGCGATGATTTCAAAACGCGGACTGCGGAACGCTGAACGCTGACTGTTTTCGACCAGCGACCGTCTATTGTCCGCGGTGGATTTGAGCCGCACCGCAATCAGCCACGCCGCGATCAACGTGCCCGCCAGCCATGGACTGTTATGCGCTGTAAACAGGCGATAGCCGATCACCCCACCGATCTCGATGAGCAGCATGATTGCCGCTAGAACTAAACTGAGGCGTATATTCAACCCGATTGTTCGACTCAGCCCGAAGAGCGCGAGCACGCTGGCAATCAACAGCGTCCACACGATCAACGGCGGGATGATCAAACCTGCACCGTACTCGATCTGCACTTGATCGACGAAGAGTCCCAGCGAACGCTCATCGGTGTTGTTGGGCACGGTGTCTTTGGGCGTGAACGTGTCCGATCGCAGATCGATCACGGCGTCACCGCGCAGATCGCTGATCGGCGGCAGATCGAACGCATAGGCTTGCAACGTCACATCGGGCGTGAACGAGATCACGTCGCGGCCATTCAGCGTGATCGAGACCGGTTGAGGCGCAAGCGGTGACGGGCGAAACTCGTGCAGCGCTAAGTTAAGTTTCAGCGGCACGCCGACGCCGAGGCCGGGCAAAGTGAGTTGAGCATCGCCGCTGGTCCAGCGGAAGGAGATGTTGAACGTTTCTTCGGCAGGATAAAAACCGCGGGTCAGATAAAGTTCTTCGGCATCGGACGCCATCTCAAGTGTGACGGGCAGGCGGACCTGATAAGCCAGCGCCAGCAACAGCGCCGCCACCAGGCTGATTATCAGGGGAACACGTGCTCGAGATAGGGCTGCTCGCATGACGGGTCACGTCCGCGTAACGTGTTGAATTAGCGATGTTGAGTTCGAAAGCCGATGACCAGACCAATCAGCGCCAAGACCATCAAGCCGCCGACCAGATACACATCAACCGGTATGCCCGCCGATGTCGGAGTAGTTGTTGTTGGCGGCCGCGTTGCGCTTGGCACAATCTCAACCGTAGCTGTTGGTTGCGGCGACACTGTGGCGGGTTCGGTCGGAATAGCCGTAGCTTCAGCGGTCACAGTCGCGGCCGGCGTACTTGTCGTGGTGGCGGTTGAGATCGGCGTGGGTGACGATGTTGGCGCGAGCGTTGGCGTAAAGGTTGCCACGCCCACGATCAAAATTTGTCCGGCCTTTAACAAGTTCGTGTTTGTAATCTGATTCAACGCCGACAGTTGAGCTGGCGTTAAGTTGAAGCGTTTGGCGATGGCGTTGAATGTATCACCGGCGGCGACCGTGTAAGTGAGCGGCGCCCCGATCAGGGGCGTTGGCGTCGGCTGCGCCGTGGCCCGATCGGGCAGCTGAGCTGATCGGGCGGCCACCCAACCGATCGGCTGAGTCAGCCCTGCGGCCAGTAAGCCGAGGCCAAGCGTAATCAAGATGAGCCAGGAACGTGATCGCATGAGATCGATCACGCCCGGCGGCGCGCGCTTAACACAAACGCCAGGGCCGCAACCGCCAGCAACACCAGGGCACCGCCAATGAGCAGGGCCAACGACGATGAACTACTGCGGCTAGCGGCTTCAGCTGCCACGGGCGCGGCAGTAGGCTCAGCAGTGGGCGCAGTCGTCGGTTCGGCTGTGGCGGCGGGCGGTGTCTGACTGCCGACGAGGACCTTGACGGCAGTGCCAGACAACAACGACAGCGACCAGCGTGTTTCAGTAGTGGCAACCCGGCCAGCAGGCAGGGTGACGTTAACCGTATAACGCCCGTCGGGCAAATTGCCAAGGCAGTTGGGCTCTGCTTGACCGTCGCTGGTATACGAAGCAACAACTTGACCACCGGCATCTTTGACTTCAAAGTTGACGCCGGCGAGTGAAGTCTCATTTGCATCCCGCGCGCCATTGGCGTTGACATCGTCGTAAGCACCCAGACACAGCCCCGATGCGGCCAGTGCTGGTGTCGCGTTGGCCACGGGCGTGGATGTCGCCAGTGTCAGAGTCGGCGCGGTGGTCGTGGTGACAATCGGTGTCACCGCCGTTTCGGGTGTCGCTGTGACGGTTGGTGCTGCGGGTGCGGTTGGCTGAATCGTGGCTTGTGGTGTGCCGCCAATGTTGATGACTTGCCCGACTTGTAGAATGGTTTCACGCGTCAGGCCGGGATTCAGCGCCAGCAGTTGATCGAGCGTGAGGTTGTAGCGCGCCGCAATCGCCGATAGTGTATCGCCCGACTGAATGGTATAAGTCCCCGTATTGGGTGGAATTGTTTGCGTAGGTTGCGGCGTCCCCGGCGTATTGGTCGGCGCGGGTGTGCCTGCTTGAGTAGGGGCCGTAGTCGCAACCTCGCCCTGACCCACTGCCATCAGGCTAGCATCGTCCACGTAAATGTCGGTATGCAATTCCGGATAAGTGGGCCACGACCAGATGAACACAGTGACAGACGTGCCCTGTGCGACGGCTTCGACACTCTGCTGCACGAAGGCATCCAGCGGATTGACATATGACGACCAAACGACATTGGGGCTAAACGCATTGGTGCCGCCAGTCGGATCGATGCCGACGCGCGTCTGCATATCACCCGGCTCGTAGGATTTGCCGTACTCGCCCACATCGCCGAAACAGCCCCGATCGATATCGCAATTGAAGCCTTGCGTGTAGGCCGAGAAGCGCAAGCGAGTGCCAGCAGTCAGGCCACCGACTTGCTGATAGACGCCGGCGATGTAGATCGCATAGGACGAGCCCCACTGCTGCGAGTTACCCGATCGGGCGCGCGGCGGAACGCGCGGATTTTGTGGCTGCGTATTTCGATATACAGGAATATGATACGGTTTGCAGGAGGCTGGTGCATTATTGCCGCAGGCTGTCGGATAAGTAACATCGTCAGGTACCACGTACCAGGCTTGCCAGCCATGTGCCACGAAAATGTCGGCTGAGCCTTCCTGCTGAAAAGGATCCTCGAAGCCCGGATTCGTGAGCAGTTCAGTCTGAGCAGACACCGATCGGTAAGTTGTCAACCCGATCGGCCCGGCCACCAGTGCCAGCGCCAGGCCAACGATCAGCACGACGTGATTCCATCTACGCATCCTGTGTATCTCCACTGTATCGGCTGAAGATTGAAAGTGCCCTCGGTGGGACTCGAACCCACAACCTGCGGATTAGAAGTCCGTTGCTCTGTCCAATTGAGCTACGGGGGCCGATCGCTTAACTGGCCGACGCGCGCTGTTCGATCGAAGTTCGCACTTGGCGTTCAAATTCGCCCGCGGCCACAAACGCTTGAAATTCGGCCAGATCGGCAAAGACCCGCGCCGATAGACCCTTCACCACCCAATTGTGCGTCAACGGCGAAATGGTGAAAACCGGTCGGCCGTTGGCATACGCTTCGTACATTTCCAAGGCGGTGCCCATGCTGGCTTCCGGCACAAACGCGATGACGCTGTCCGCACGTCCCGCCTCTTTCGCCAGATCGATCAACGTCCGCCGCGCGGTATGATCGTCATACGTAATGCTTTCGGGATGCAGCTCGTAAGGATCGACGACCTCAACGCCAGGGACGTGAGCCATCAACCACGCGCCGATCTCGCGGCGATAATCTTGCCCGCTGATCGTGTTTTCGCGGCGCGAGCCTTGCATGATGCCGGCGATAAAGACGCGATACACTGTCCCACTCCCGCCGACGACCGGCGGAAACAGTCGCACATGGTCGCCGTCTTTCAAAATCGTTTTCAAATCGGCTGGTTCGTCATTGACAAAGACCGCATGCACCTTCTGCGGTGGAATGCCAAAGTAGTCGGCGGCCTGCTGCACCGCCGCCCCGGTGTTCAATTCCACATCAAACAGATCAATCTTGACTCCGGGTGGGCGATAGTCGCGTAAGATGCCGTGCAGTTTGATCGCGACCTTCATACTTCAGGGGACCGGCTTCAAGCCTTGATAAACCTGCTTGCCACCGATGGTTCTCAAGATCGTATCCGCGTCCCGATCGATTCGCTCGGCAAGTTGGCGCGGCGTCAGAGGGCTGTTGTCGTTGATCAGAAAGACGCGAAACGCCGCGTCGACGATGCTGGTATGTTCGGTAATGTAATCGGGCTGGCGGGCGCAGTGAGTGTTCATCAGCTGCACCAAGCCGTCGCGGCGCTTGATTTCCGCGGTCTGCGGATCTATCCAGTCGATCATGTCGCCATCGGCGGTCAGATCAGCCAGCTGCGCGCGATGCTCGGCGCACAAGTGGCTGCGCAGGTAGACGCGCAAATCACGATCGCCCTTGTTCCACCATTCATAGTCGATGTGGAACGGAGTGTCCAGCGTAGGGCGCAGCGAGCGAGCCAGTTTCGGTGTCGTAGTCATAGGTCGGCAATCATCGAAAAGTTCGGCGGCCTGCATGATCAAGGCCGCCGTTGATTATACCACTAGATTTGTCGGCAGAAGCGCGTGTTGCTTAGCGTGCTAGCCAGTACCCATCGCCCAACGCGCGGAACGATGTCTGGCCCATCAGGGTGGCAAACAACGGTCCCGGCGGTATGCGGCGAATCAAATTCATGGCCGCGTACAGCGTACGAGCGTGGACATTGCCCTGCGGACTGAGTTTGGCTAACTCCGGTAGCAACAGTTGAATCAACTCGGCCAGCGCCAGGCCACGCTCGGCGGCCAAACTGCTGATTTTGTCAATACCAGCTCGATCATCGGCCAGTACGATCATTTGATCATCATAGTCACAAGGGATGGGACGCTTCACCATTTCAAAGGTCAGGCGGCCATCACGCGGTGCAGCCACCCGGATCCACTCGCGGCGCAACCGATGGCCTTGCAGATCGACGACGACCACCCCGGGTTCATCGCCGGTGCGGAGTTGAACGTAAGCTCCGGCCGGCACATCGTTGGCGGCGTACCACTCATCGAGGCCGAAGGCATACTTCCGCTCACGCACCACCCAGCCTGGCCAGCGTTGTCCACTGCGAGCGTCTTCAAACATGAAGCGAATGCGATGAGTGCGGCCCGTCGGGAACAGCTGCGCGATCGTGGGTGAGAGAGGCACCGTGCCACTGCGCCGATGCGGATAGGTCAGAGTGAACGTGATCTCGTCGGTGCCTTCGTCAGTGACAGGCAACTCCGAGAGTTCATCGTCGATGCTGCGCTCGATTTTTAACAGATCGGGCGTCAACAGACTGCGATTGTAGGATTGCTCGACGTACTTCAACTGTTCCGGCGGCGTGATGACATTGGCGGGTTCCAAGCGGACGAGATACCACAACACCTCACCGGCTGGGCCAACTTCGTCGAAGCGCTCGTCGGTATACAGGGCATGATTGAGCGAGAAGACCTGCAAGTTACGATTGATCTCGGGCGGCAAACCGATTTCGGTCAGCAGGGCCTCGGTCGCCAACGGACCACCGCCGTTCATGTCCAGCACAGCTTCGGCAATGTTTAGCTGCCCAATGTTCACATCGGCGATCAAGGCGCGCGGGAACCACTTGCCGGCCAGCCAAACGAAATCGGCACTGTGATGCAAGATCTCTCGCAGATGAGGCACAAACGTGGCGGCATAGCGAGCGTGGATCTCTTCCGGCAGTACGGTCGGTTCGGATGGCGAGAGAATGGCGGCATCTTCATTCAAGCGATGCTCAAACGAAAACTCCGCCGCGAATTCGCGCTGATTGCCGTCGATATTGACTTCGATCACTTTGAACGGACCGTATTCGGGATTCTGCCCGTCACGGATAGCGACTACCCGGCCGACCGCAAAATCCAGGCGCCGGAAACACGATCTGCTCGTTGACTTGATACGTGCGTTTGGGCTGGATATAACGTCCCTTGCGCCGCTGCTTGCGGCGGGGCGGCTTCTTCCCGCTGGGCGCGATATCGAACTAAAAGCTTTCGCCAGTTCGTCGGCTGCTGCGCGGTTGTTCATCTTCAACGAACAGATTGAGGAGGAACTCGCGATCATCAGGTGTGAGGGTAAAGGCCTCGCCCCAATACATCAGGCGTTTGTGTTGCGCGGACAGTCACTGCTTTCGATCTCCTGCGGTCTGAACTGCACAAATTTATCAGGCGGAATTATACCACAGTGTCACATTACAATGCATACTGAAAATCAATGCTATACTAAGTTAAAGATTGGAGGCAGCTTGTGTTTGGCCGCGAATTAAATATCAAGCGTGAAGGATTGGAAGTGGTCTATCGCGCCTACGGCATGCTAGAGGCTGAGGCGATCAAAGGCCGATTGAAACATCGGGGATTCCGGCCGCGCTGGATTACGAGTCGGTCGGTCGGGCGTACGGCATCACGATCGATGGTCTGGGCGAAGTGCGCGTCCTGGTGCCAATCGGCGCGCTGCCGATGCGGCGAGCTGCGACAGAGGAACCGGGCGATGAGGTTACCGATGATGAAACCGCACCGACCGCCTAGGCGGTCGGTGCGATATGATCCAACCACGCAAAGAGTTCGGCTAGGGCCTGGTCGCGGACCTGCTTCGTGACAGCATCAAATCGTGTCGGCCGCCTTTGATCTCGACTAACTTGACGTTTTTCCCCAGACCGGGACCATAACGCTTCATGTGCTCCACATTCAACACGGCGTCCCCTGCGTGAAACGCCTCGCTCCACGTTTTGCCGTAGATCGATTTGTCGGAATGCATCAACAAGATCGGACACTGAACATTCAGTCCGGCTTGCGCCTGTCGCTGCGCCGATTGAATCGCGCCTAACCACCCAAAGAAAGCCGGATAGCCTTCGATGGGTTTCCACGCGAGATTGAACGCCCACTCGCCGTGATGGTCACGATGCAGGCTTTGCGGATAGAGTGGCGAGACCCCGTCTTTCAATGCCAGGAAGGGACTGATCTTACCGATCGCGCTAAGCACGACCCCGCTTGTTTTACTGCCGCGCTGACGTTGAAGTCCAGAATGGGCTATTCAAGAACAGCGCGTTGACGCGATCCTTGTACTGCCCTTCGTGCGCATACAGCGGCGTCGTCAGGCCGCCAGTCGAGTGACCGTTGAGCAGCAGGAACGAGTGACTGTCGACTTCAGTGATGATTTCGATCGCCGCCGAAATGTCGGCAAAGTATTCGCGCACATCCTTACAAAAGTTAGGGTGTTGATGCGGGCAGCCATGAGCGGCCACACTTCCGCAAATCAAGTGCGTAGAAATCAAAACCATGCGCTGTGTAAGCCTCGGCTAGATGGGCCTGGAAAAAATAATCGATGAAACCGTGCACGTACAGCATAAGCTTTGTTCGTCGGCACTGCGGCTTGTTTTTTAATCAGCGTGGCAATGACGCGGCCTTCGTAATCGTCCGGAAATTGCAACGTTGCCGCCAAGCAGCCGGGCAGCACATCGGCGACCAGCTCCAACGATTGAGGCATGCTGACTCCTAAGCGTGGATGATCAGTTGCAGAATGGCGTCGAGCGCGGTGCCGACGATCAGCGAAGTAGCGATGATCACACCTGCCAACACGATCGCGATCGACACGTTACCGCGCGCGATCTCAGCCCATTCGTCGATGGCGCCGGTCAGGCGGGTGAACAGCCAGACCGATCCGCCGATGCCGATGACGGCCAACAACAATCCGATCAGAATTTGGATGAGCTACACGACCAAGCGGATGACGACGGCATTCGTCGGGCCGACGTCGAGGTTGAGCGCGGCTGGCGCGAGACCGGGCCGGAGGATGAGGCCCACGCCGACGATGATGGACGCCAGCACCACGCCGACGGCGACGTTGCCCTTGCGGAGTTCATTCCACTCGTCGATGTTGCGCGTGGTTTTGTCGAACAGCCAGATGCTGAGATAGGCGACGAGGGCAGCGGTAACGATCGAGATGACGAGCTGCGCGCCGGATAGAAAGCTCGGCCATGTTGCCTCCTGACAAAGAATAGCGCGATTACGGAAACGCTCTGCGCGTGAATTGCAGCGGATCGACGTTGAGGCCGCGAATGCGCATGTCCCAGTGCAGGTGCGCACCGGTCGACAGGCCGGTGTTGCCGGACAGCGCGATTTCATCGCCGGGCTTCACGGTCTGCCCGACGGTCACTTCAATCTTCGACAAGTGATAGTAACCGGTGTACACACCCCAGCCATGATCGATCACAATGGCATTGCCGCGCACGGTCAGCGGCTCGGCCAGCACGACGACCCCATCGGCAGGCGCGTAGACGGGCGTGCCTGCGCCCATCGCAAAATCGGTGCCTTCGTGGTAGTCGCTGAACGGCCCGCCCGCATGCGCGGCGCGTGCCAAACGGTGAACTGATCTTTGGATAAGAAGCGGCAGGTGTGCTGAACGCGCCAGACCAATAGCGCGTCGGATTGAAGATCGTCCACACCGCATTCAATTTATCGCGCTCCGTCTTGACCAGCACAGGATCGAGCAGCGCCTGGCGATCGGGGGGCAGATCGATGTATTCGGAGTTGAAGTGTCCGGCATTGATCTGCACATTGGCAGTGACCGTCACTTGTTGGCCCTTGTCATCGGTGGCTGTGATCGACACCGGATAAATGCCGGGGACGACGCCCGTCGTCGGGCTGGCGCTTACGCCAACGAGGCCGATGTACTTATCGCCGTCTGGCGCAAAAGGAATGTTCCATCTTGAAAAGCGCCGGTGAGTTTCACCGCCCGATCGGTGCGAACGGTGACGACCATGACACTGCCTTGCTGCAGCGGCAGCGGGCCGATCTCGACGCTGGTGAACGGCGCGCGCAGCGGCGTCGACGGCTGAGTAACTGCTGCGGCGGCATCTGCCGGAATGATCAGCCGTTGGCCGACATAGAGATCAGTGCGATGTTGCTGAGGGTGTTGGCGTTGGCAATGGCTTGCACGCCGGTGCCATATTGCGTGGCGATGCGAAACAGCGTTTCGCTGCTCAACGACATGGATGCGATTTGTCGCGGGCGGATTGCTGGCTTTTCGCCGGCGACGTCGTCGGGGCGGCGGTTGGTTTAGGCGTGGTGATTGTCGCCGCTGTTGAATCCTAAGCGCTGACCGACGTAGATCAAGTTGGGGTTGAGCAGTCCGTTAGCCGAAGCCAGATCGGCGGCGGTGACGCCGTAGCGTCGCGCGATGCTGGACAAGGTATCGCCCGCCTGCACAACATAGACGGTGGCACTCGAATCTTGAGCCGCAACGGGCGCGACCGGAAAGGCACTCACGATCAAAGTGACTAACAACCCACTAATCAGCCATATCTGCCAAATGCGTTTCATGTTAATCCGTTTCCCCGCTTAATCTTCAAACTTCAACGTCTCACCAAGCGCTACACGTTGCAAGAGCGCCGGCGGGCCTTCGAGCACGTACCGGGCCGATCGGGGTGAGGCGTAATACGGTCGCCACGATTTGGCCAACGCGGTGTGTACAATCATGTAGTGATCGTCCAGCCAGATCGCGGCGATATCGAATGGCACGAAGAACATGTGAATCGAGGTAGCCGCAATGCTCGATCGGCTTTCAACGAGCACCAGGCCTTCGTCCGGTTCGATCGAGCGACGGAACATCAGGCCGCGCAGCTTCGAACCGAACGAATCGCACCACTTGACGCGGCCTAGCAGTGTCTCGCCGCGCGCATTGACGACTTTCTTCATGGTAGAAACGATTATACCTTGAAGCCGGGCGAACGAGAACTTTCATGGAACCGGTTGTGGAACCACCATAATGTTTTTACCGAGAAACGCTTGACAATCTGCTAGTCACAGTTAGAATGTTCGCGGTTCTTCCAAGGAGGATTAGACTGTGAATCATTTTCGTACTCCCGTTCCGACGTTTTCGCTGCCGCGCCAAATTGCCCGCCTGGGCGATCTGGCTTATAACCTGTGGTGGTCGTGGCATCCTGAAGCGCTGCGTCTGTATCGCTATATCGATCCGGTGCTGTGGGAACGTGTCTCGCACAACCCTGTGAAGTTTCTCCAGCAAGTCCCTCGCAAGAATCTAAACGCTGCCGCGCAAGACAACCCGTATCTCGATCAATATCGGCAAGTCATTGCGGCCTTTGATGCGTACATCGACGCCGATTCGACCTGGGCGCGCAAGACCTATCCGCAGTGGATGGACCTGCCGGTCGCGTACTTCTCAACCGAGTTCGGCTTGCACGAAGCACTGCCGATGTATGCGGGCGGTCTGGGCGTGCTGAGCGGCGATCATTTGAAAGAAGCCAGTGATCTGGGCTTGCCGTTGATCGCCGTTGGTTTCTTGTATCGACAAGGGTACTTCCGTCAGCGCATCACCGAGGACGGCTGGCAGGAAGCCATTAACGAAAATTTGAATCTGGCCGAATCGGCGATTCTGCCTGTGATGGATGAACACAATCAGCCGATGATCGTTCAGGTGGAAATGCCCGATCGGGTGGTGGCCTGCCGATTGTGGCGTGTCCAAGTGGGGCGCGTGCCGCTGTTTTTGATCGATACGGATGTTGATCCCAATTCCGCTGGCGATCGAGAACTCACGACCCGCTTGTATTACAGTGATCTTGAGCGGCGCTTGCAGCAAGAGATCATTCTGGGCATTGGCGGCGTGCGCGCGTTACGCACGTTGGGCTACAAACCCGCCGTATTCCACATGAATGAAGGCCACTCGGCGTTCTTAAGTCTGGAACGCGCGCGTGAATTCGTCGCTGCGGGCGACACGTTTGAACAGGGCGTGGCGAAGTTGCGCCGCAGTCAGGTCTTCACCACGCACACGCCCGTCCCCGCCGGTCACGACATGTTCCCGACGTGGATGATGGAGAAGTACTTCTCCAATTACTGGCCGCAGCTGGGACTCGATCGCAACGCTTTTATGGCTCTCGCGTATCAACGCGAATCGTGGGGCGAGGTCTTCAGTATGTCGCTCTTAGCCATCCACTGTTCCGATCGCGTCAATGGTGTCAGCGAACTGCATGGCGAAGTTTCGCGCCGCATGTTCGCACATCTGTGGCCCGATCGGCCCGTGGACAAAGTGCCAATCCGATCGATCACCAATGGTGTTCACACGAACACCTGGCTGGCGCGGCGCTTGGGTGATCTCTACGATCGGTACATGGGCCCCGATTGGCGTTCACGTATCGACGACCGCGCGATGTGGGACAAGATCCGTGACATCCCTGATACCGAACTGTGGGCGGTGCGCCGCCATATCAAGCGACAGTTGGTGGCCTTTGCACGCGAACGTGCTCGTGCGCAATGGAGCCGTGGCAGCGCGCAAGCGGTGCAGATTGTGGCGGGCGGTGTGCTGCTCGATCCGTACGCGTTGACAATCGGTTTTGCGCGGCGCTTTGCCACCTACAAACGCGCCTCGCTGCTGCTGCGCGATGTGAAGCGTCTGGTGCGCTTGGTCAACGATCCCGCTCGACCCGTGCAGTTCATCTTTGCGGGCAAAGCGCATCCCGCCGATGATCCCGGCAAACGTGTCATTCAAGACTTGTACCGCTTCATCAAAGAATCGGCGTTGAGCGGGCGCATGGTCTTCCTCGAAGACTACGACATGAATGTCGCCCGGCATCTGGTGCAGGGCGTGGATGTGTGGATGAACACACCGCGCCGCCCGTTGGAAGCCAGCGGCACCAGCGGTGAAAAAGCCGGCCTCAATGGCGTGCTGAATTTCTCGGTACTTGATGGTTGGTGGCGCGAAGGCTACAGCGGCGAGAACGGGTGGGCCATCGGTGGCGATACGGATTACGCTGATCCTGAAGCACAGGATGCCGCCGATGCTGAATCACTGTTCGATACACTTGAACAATCGATCGTGCCGTTGTTCTATGACGTCGATAGCCGCACCGGCATTCCGGCGGGCTGGATCCGCATGGTCAAAGAATCCATCCGCACCATCGGCCCGATGTTCAGCACGGCGCGCATGTTGAAAGAATACGTCAGCGACATGTATGTGCCGGCCGCTCTGAACGAACCGTTCGAAGGCTGATAAATTCTCACCGCGGAGACACTGAAGACGCAGAGCGATCAACTGCCACTCTGCGTTTTCTGCGACTCCGCGGTGAATTGTTTCTGGTGATTGGAGTTCGCCCATGAACTCACTGTTGGCAATAGGTACCGCTGCCCTCGACATCAAAACGCGCCTCGCGCGCAATCCGCTGGCGACGACGGATGTGCCAGGCCGCATCACGCTGAAGGCCGGGGGCGTGGCGCGCAACATTGCCGAAAACCTGGCGCGGCTCGGCCAACCGATTATTTTTGCGGGGATTCTGGGTGA
>JAXLWI010000053.1:0-32506 GCA_046328575.1 Anaerolineae bacterium | reverse complement strand
CAGGATGATGGCGTGGCATGGCATGTGCTCGTCGGCGTCGGGAAGCGACTGGGCCGCGCGGTGCCCGCCTCGCCCGATGAGGAATTCCCGCTGACGGGCGACTCGCCGGACTTCATGTTTGAACTGCAACTGATGCCCGAACTGGCCGAGACGGTGGCGCAGTACGATCGCGTGTGTTTCGTCGATGCGCACACGGGCGCAGTGCCGAACGATGTGAACGTGGAGCAGTTGACCAGCGAGTTCCAATCGTCGCCGTTCACGCACCACATGACCGCCGCGACGCTGTTGTCGTTCGCGGAAACATTGTACGGCGCACACCCCGAAGCGATCCTCGTCTCCGTGCGCGGCTATGAGTTCGGCTTCGCGCGAGAACTTTCGTACTGGACTTCACAATTAGCACAGGAAGCGGCGGAGCGGATAGCGGAATGGGTTTTAGGACGTGGATAGAGCGGATAACACAGATTGACGCTGATTTTCTCGCCGCGATGTGACGATTGGCACTCCCTACTACTTCCATTAAGGTCTATGATGATCTTTGTTTAGTCGAAAGATACAGAAACTGAGGATAGGCTGTGGGAAACTATATTGCTGAATATCGGGACGTGTTAGAAGCACGACACTATATCCGCAAAGCGGCTGCAGAAAACAACTACTGGTTCGATTTCTCACACGGCAAAGTGGTCGAATATCATAGGCGATTTGGACATGACTTCTGCATGGTCATCTTCGGTTCAGAAACCGAAGATGACGCCTACATCATGCCTTATAAAAGTGTCGCCGATTTCTTTTCGGAAGACGCGCTCGAAGAAAACCGTGCGCGATGGATCGGCAATATCAAAAACAATGAATTACGTCTTTCGCATGGAAAGACGATGTCTGTATCTGCATACTACAATGCTTTTGATTTGCTCGATGTGGATGAGCCGCCAATTCTTCCAAAGAAACTTGCTGAGGATCCAGTGTTGTACGTTGTAGATGAAAAGGTCGATAAATCAGCGTTGCTTGAGAAGATCAAAGCATTCAATGAACAATATCAGCAGGTCGCACCTCACAAACGGCGCGTAGTATCCGAACAGATTGCCAGGCCAGGTGCCATTACGGACCATCTTAAGAAAGTACATGACTATACGTGCCAGCTCTGTGGTGAAAAAGGGTTCGTGCAAACAAATGGAACGATATATATTGAAGCACATCACATAACCGAATTACACAAGCTTTTGCCTGGTTCTTACTGCTCAGATAATATAATCGTTGTCTGTGCCAATTGTCATCGGAAACTTCACCGTGCGAAAGTGGTCTATTCAATGGATCAGAATAGTATAGTCACGGTGACGATCAATGGGCAGGCGTTCACACTAAATCGTACTATGCTTTCATTGGGCATTAACTAGAGAGAGGCGATCTACTCGTTACTTTTTTGTCCAAACGTCTTGGGAGCGAGACATGACCAGACTGACCATCAACGATCAATCCATCGAAGTGCCCGACGGCACCACCATCCTCGAAGCGGCGCGCGCGAATGCCATCACCGTGCCGACGCTGTGTTATCACAAGGATCTGACGCCGTTTGGCGGCTGTCGCCTGTGCGTGGTCGAGGTGGAGAAGGTGCGCGGCTTGCAGCCGTCTTGCACGCTGGCCGCCACCGACGGCATGGTCGTCCGCACTGAGACACCCGCCATCATCCAGCAGCGCAAACTCTTGCTGCAACTGATCCTCTCCAACTACTACGACGCGGGCTACGTCCCCGGCAACGATCCCGGCGCGAACGAATTGATGTACTGGGCCAAGCGCTACGATGTCGAACTGCCGGACGAACTCAAGCCGCTGAAACCGCGCTACGCCATCAACAGCGATTCCAATCCCTTTGTGTGGGTCGATCTCAACAAGTGCATCCTGTGCACGCGCTGCGTGCGCGCCTGCGCCGAAGTGCAGGGCCGCTTCGTGTGGGGTCTGTCCGATCGCGGCTTCGATGCGCACATCGCCGCTGGGATCGATCAGTCGATGTTGGAAGCGCGCTGCGAATCGTGCGGCGCGTGCGTGGCCTACTGTCCAACCGGCGCGCTCGACAACAAACTCTCGCTGGGCCTCGGCGTACCCGATAAGAAAGTGACGACGACGTGCACCTACTGCGGCGTCGGCTGCCAACTCGATCTGAACGTTAAAGCTAACAAGATTATTAGGGTCACATCGAATCCTAAAGCGCCTGTGAATGGGATGCATCTGTGTGTAAAAGGCCGCTACGGTTACGATTTCGTGCATCATGCCGATCGGTTGACAAAGCCGATGGTGAGACGCTATTTGCTGGACGACGGACGACGGACGACGGACGATCGCGGTGAGTGGGTCGAAGTCGATTGGGACACCGCCCTCGATATCACGTCGCAGAAGTTGGTGCAGGCCCGCGACACGTTCGGCGCAGACTCGATCGGGGTGCTGGCGTCCGCGAAGTGCCTCAACGAAGAAAACTATGTGATGAACAAGTTTGCGCGACAGGTGATCGGGACGAACAACATCGATCACTGCGCCCGCCTTTGACACAGCAGCACTGTCGCCGGTCTGGCGGCCTCATTCGGTTCGGGCGCGATGACGAATTCTATGGACGACGTCGCCGCGCACGCGCAAACGCTGTTCATCATCGGCTCCAATACGACGGAACAGCATCCGGTCTTTGGCGCGATGCTGCGTCAGGCGGTCTTGAAGCGCAAAGCGAAGTTGATCGTGGCTGATCCCCGCAAGATTGACATCACTGAGTTTGCGACATTGCATTTACGCCAACGCCCCGGCACCGATGTGGCGTTGATCAATGGCCTGATGTACATCATCCTCGAAAAAGGCTGGGAAAATAAGGCTTTTATCGACGAGCGCACCGAAGGCTTTGAAGAATTCAAAGCCACGGTGATGCAATATCCGCCGGAGAAAGTGGCGCAGATCACGCGCGTGCCCATCGAGCAGTTGTATCAGGCGGCCGAGATCATGGCGCAGAACAGCCCGATGGCGGTGATGTGGGCGATGGGCATCACGCAGCACATCGTGGGTGTACGCAACGTCATGGACCTGGCGAACCTGCAAATGCTGCTGGGCAACATCGGCGTGCCGGGCGGCGGGGTGAATCCGTTGCGCGGGCAGAACAACGTGCAGGGCGCGTGCGACATGGGCGCGCTGCCCGATGTGTATCCCGCTTATCAAAAGGTCAACATCGAAGCCAACCAAAAGAAATTTGAAGCGGCGTGGGGCGTGCCCCTTTCGCCCGATCTCGGCAGGACCGTGACTGAACTGATGCCCGGCATCCTCGAAGGCAAGACCAAGGCGCTCTACATCCTCGGCGAAGATCCGGTGATGAGCGATCCGAACAGCGCGCACATCCGCGAATGCCTTGAGGCTTGCGACTTTATCGTGTTGCAAGAAATCTTTCCATCGGAAACGTCGAAGTATGCGGATGTGCTCTTGCCCGGCGTCACTTTTGCCGAGAAAACCGGCACTTTTACCAACACTGAACGACGCGTGCAGATGTGCCGTAAAGCGATCGAACCTCTCGGCGAAGCGCGTGATGACTGGGCCATCACGACGGAGTTGGCGAAGCGCGTGATCGCGTTAGGACCACGCAAACCGATCGGCGGTACACATTCCGATTGGAACTATTCATCGACCTCGGACATCATGGCCGAGATCAATGCGTTGACTCCTAGTTATGCAGGCGTCACACATGATCGACTTGAGAAGGGCGAGCGGCTGCAATGGCCGGTGAAATCGATCGAGCACGCGGGCACACCCATTTTGCACGTGGGACAATTTACGCGCGGCAAAGGCAAATTCGCGCCGATTGATCACATTCCTCCCGCCGAACTGCCCGATGACGATTATCCGTGGCTGCTGAGCACCGGGCGCGTCTTGTATCACTGGCATGGCGGCGAGATGACGCGTCGTTCGGAAGGGTTGATGGCGGTGTACGGACAACCCCTGATTGAAGTGAATCCCGATGATGCCTTGAAATTGGGCTTAAACGGCAATAAGCGCGTGCGTGTTACCTCGCGGCGCGGCAGCATCGAAGCCGAAGCGTGGATTACGGAGCGTGTGCCGCCGGGTATGGTGTATGCCAACTTCCACTTCCCCGAAGCGAACGCGAATGAACTTACGCAAGCCGCGCTCGATCCGGTGGCGAAAATTCCGGAGTATAAGATTTCGGCAGTGAAGGTCGAACGGGTAAATTCGTAGCGTTAGCCACCCCCTGAGACACGGAGGCACAGAGCCTACTCTGTACTTCTGTGTCTTGTTTTATCAGCGGCCTTGGTTAACGGCGTGGTAGAATTATTGAGACATTCTCTGCGCTCTCAGCGCCTCTGCGGTGGATAAAACATGCTCAAGAGACTACTGGAACGCGGTTCGCTCATCGTTGTCCTGCCGGTGATCACGCTGTTCGTCAGCGCGATTTTGTTCGGCGTGTACGGCACCTATCTGGCGATCGACCTCGTCATCAAAGCACTGTCGAAGCCAGAGTATCTCGAAGCTACGCTGCTGGCGACAAAGTTCTTTTCCATCGTCGATGTGTATCTGCTGGCGATTGTGCTGTACATCTTCGCCGTCGGTCTATATGAACTCTTCATCGGCGATCTACAAGTGGCGGACTGGATTCAGATCCACTCGATCGATCAGCTCAAGGCCAAACTGGCCAGCCTGATCGCGTTGTTCGTGGCGATTGCGTTTACGAAGCAGTTGGTGGAGTGGCAGCAACCGCTTGAAACACTGCTGTTTGGCACGGCGACAGGAATTCTGATTATCGTCCTGATTCAGTATTACAAGGCGAAAGAAGAGCACTAGTGTGCGCGTGGATTTTTACGGTGTCTACCGTCCGATCGTGGGTGTAAATTCGATGGAGCTTGAGAATGATCTGAATCTGCGCCAAGTGTTGACGATGATCGTCGCGCGCTATCCGGTATTGCGTTCCGAGTTGTTGGACGAAGGCGGTCAATTGTACCCATGGATTCCGCTGTATGTGAACGGGCGCAATCCGCGCTTGCGGGCCGACGGGCTAGATCGGCCGATCGGGGCGGCCGAGGTTGTGAGCATCTTTTCGCCCATCGCCAGTGGTAAGATCAATGTTGAAGATGCCAAGAAATCACAGGGAGAGGCTTAGCCATGCAGGTTCATTTCTTTGCCACGCTGCGACCGATTGTCGGAGGGAAGACGGTGGAATTTGACACTGAGCACGGTATCACGGTGCGGGAGATGCTGGACGTGATGATTACACGCTTTCCCAAGTTGCGAACTGAATTGCTGGACGAAACAGGCAAAATGCACGGCCACGTCCACTTCTTCGTGAATGGCCGCGATGCGCAGTTTTTGACGGACGGCATCGAAACGAAAATCCAGCCGGATGATGTGGTGAATGTTTTTCCGGCGGTAGGCGGGGGATAATTGCCTTTGTCCAGCATGGGGGTGCTGGACTTGCGACTTTTTGATCGCAGCGCTGCCATCCCCACGCCATCGCTTTCGCAAAAAGAAACGGGGCGACCAATTTGGCCGCCCCGTTTTTCATCGGGCCGCGATCACCAATCGGGTGATTAGATGATCTCCAGTTCCTTCAACTTCGCTTCAGTCACCACACCGTTGACCCAGCCGCGCTTCTCGTAGTATTCGGGCAGCATCTTATCGAGTTCGCAGACATGGCCCTTTGAGCCGGGCATGGTAGACGCTTCCTTGGTGAAGCGATCGGGCAGATAGTCACTGCCTTCGCCTTGCCCCGCCAGGTTGTTGTAGTAGCGCTCCAGATTCCAGACACGCTCGCCGACCTTGAGCAGGTGGCCGGGGTTGGACTCGACGCCAGTGATGGCTTCATATTGCGCGGCGAACGAATCAAGCGACTCGGCGAATGTGGCGAACTTGCACACATCGAGGCAGTCGGTGACGGTATGAACGTTCTGGAAGATCACGTTCATCTCCGCCTTGCCCTCCCAAGCCAGCGGATCGGCCACGGTGGACGGACCAAGCACGTTGCCGACGACTTCGGCCGCTGGAGTGTAGCCACGGAGGTGGCACGCGCCGCGATTGCTGGTGGCATAGCCCAGGCCCATGCCCTTGATGCCGCGCGGATCGTAAGCGGGGACGCCTTGACCCTTGACGGTCATGGCGATTTCGCGATGGCCGAAGTGCTCGGCTGTGGCATTCGCGCCGTTCGCCATCACATCGCCCAGGCCTTCGCGGAAGGCGATCTTGCGGGCGATTTCAACCATGCCGTAGATGTCGCCCCACGCCAATTTACCATCGCCGTTGGTCCAACCCTTCTCCGAGGCTTCCATCCAGATCGAGATGGGATGGCCGATTTCGATCGCGTCCATGCCGTAGTCATTGCACATGTCGATCATCTTGGCGACAGTATTGACATCGCTGTTGCCGCAGTTGCCACCTACCGACCAGGCCGGTTCGTATTCGACGCTCTCCATGCGCAAGCCCTTCCACGGGCCTTCCTTCACTTCGACTTCCTTCTTGCAAGCCACCGGGCAAGCGTGGCAAGTCGGATCGTCGACGAGAATGTTCTGCTTCACGAATTCACCGCTCAGTGTTTCATATTGATTTTCAAACGCGGTGAACTGGCTGTTCTTGGTCGGATAGCCGCCGATGACGTTGGTCATGTTGGTCAGTACGTTGGTGCCATAGACCGACAGGCCGCCCTTGCGCGGCGCCGTGACCACACGCTCATCCATGATTTCGGCTAGCGCCTTCTGATGCGCAACCTTCCACTTATCGCGATCGGCGGCCTTGACGATCTTCTTCTCAGCCTTGATGACGACGGCCTTCAAATTCTTGCTGCCGCCGACACAGCCCGTGCCGCCGCGCCCACTGGCTCGATCGTTCTCGTTCATCCAGCACGCGAACTTGACCAGGTGCTCGCCCGCTTGCCCGATCGTGATGACGCTGAGATCTTTCTCACCGTATTTCTCTTTGAAGAATTTAATCGTATCGTGTGTACCCTTGCCCCACACCTCCGAGGCATCGAGTAGTTCGACCATGCCATCATGCACGTACGCATACGTTGGCTTGGCGGCTTTGCCCTTGAACACCAGACCGTCGAAGCCCGCCCAGCGCAAGCGGGCCGCCGACCAACCGCCGTGATGCGAATCGGTGACCGTGCCCGTCAGCGGCGACTTGGTCGTGATCGCCAGGCGACCGCTCATGTTCGCTTCGCTGCCCGTTAGTGGACCGTTCATAAAGCACAGGATGTTTTCCGGTGACAGCGGATCAACCTTGGGACCGTTTTCAAACACGTACTTCACGCCCACGCCGCGCGCGCCGATGTATTTGATTTTCCAGTCTTCGGGGATGGGGGCGTAGGTTATCGCGCCTGCCGTCAAATCAACATGCCCAACTTTATCTGCATAACCACCAAGTGTCATAGAATCCTCCGTCATAGGGTGAGTTGGTGAACCGAAGCAACCATGTTAGTTACTCTAGCACATCTACTAGAGTATGATCAATACTTTGGCGTGACAAGACACATATTTTTTAGAATTGAGTGACAGATGTCATTAGCGTTATGCGACTTCAATATAACGCTTGTTTTTAAGGGGTTTTCTACACACGTTATCCTAATTCAGGATAGCGCCTTCAATCGCTTCTACAGCATCCGATCGATCTTCCATGCCACTTCGGCTGAGTTGGTTGACGCGCCTCGGTCGATAAAGTATGATCACCCACATGGAGCTCATCAGCGCGATCATTCAAGCGGGCGGACAAAGCCGCCGCATGGGACGCGACAAAGCGTTGATCAATTATCGCGGTCAACCGATCCTGGCGCATGTGATCGAGACGCTGCGCCAACTCAGCGATGACGTGATCGTCGTCTCAAACCGATCGGATGTCTATGGCCCGATCGTTGATTTATTTGGTGCGCGCCTCGTGCCTGATTTCGATCCACCGTCTGGTCCGCTTGGTGGGTTGGCCACCGGCCTCGCCGCGATGAAGCGCGATCTAGCCATCGTCGTCGCGTGCGATATGCCCCTGCTTAACCTCAATTTGCTGCGCTATCTGATCGAGCGTGCCGCTGATTTCGACGCGGTGGTGCCGCTGACCGGCGATCAATACGAGCCGCTGCACGCTGTTTATCGACGCACCTGCCTCGCACCGATTCAGCGCCGCCTTGCCAACAACGAACGCCGCGTGATCAGCTTCTTCGAGGACGTACGCGTGTCGGCAGTAACTGAGGCTGAATGGCGTGTCATCGATCCAGACGGGCGCTCTGTGTCCAACTTCAACACCCCCGACGACCTCGCCTCATTGGCTTAGTCGCACGCCGTGTTTTGTGCTATGATGAAGCGCACCCTCGAGTGCTGATTCCACATGACCGGCGAAAAGATCCTGATTGTCGATGATGATGCCGTAACGACGGCGTGGCTGATCGAGCATGTGCTGCGACCGGCCGGTTACGTGCCGCTTGCCGCCGCTAATCTGGCCGACGCCCGTGCTCACCTTGCCGCTCACCACCCTCACGTCGTCCTGCTCAAAGACCAGCTAGATTCGACGGACGCGTTGCCACTGTTACTTAAGGATGATCCACGCCTGCCTGTGTTGATCACCACCCGCCAGCCCACGACCGAAGGTATGTCGGCGGCATTGGACGCTGGGGCACGCGACATCTTGATCGAGCCGTTCGAGGCCGAGCGGGTCAAACGCTCGATCGAACGCGCGCTGCGCATGACGCTGACATCGAAGGAACGCGATCAGCTGCGGGAACAGATCGCCCGTCAAAATCAGGAATTCAATGCGCTGTACACTGTGGGCAAAAAGGCCAGCGCTTTGCTGGACACCGAAGAAATTCTGACGCTGGTAGTATCGGCGGCGGTCAATTTGACACAGGCCGAAGAGGGTTCGCTGATGCTGCTGGACGCGGCTAATAATGAACTTTACTTGCGCGCCCACTACAATCTGTCCGATGCAGCGATTCAGAACTTGCGCGTCAAGATCACAGATCCGCTGATGGGACGCATCGTCCAATCGGGGCGGCCCATCATGCTCAGCGGCGGCGAGGTCTTGAAGTCACAGACGACGCTGCCCGTCAAAGCGATTTTGGGCGTGCCGCTGTTTGCGGGCGAGCGCGTCAGCGGCGTGCTCATCGTCGCGAATCGCAGCGAGCGCGCGCCCTTCTCCGAGCACGATGTGCATCTACTGTCCACACTGGCCGACTCGGCGGCAATTGCGATCGAAAATGCACGCCTGTATTGGGAAGCGGACAACGAACGCGTCAAACTCAATACGATCCTGCGCGATATCGATGACGCCGTCATTGTTACTGATTCCGACACACGCCTGCTGCTGATCAACAACGCCGCCCGCGCCGCCTTCAACCTCAGCGACAAAGCGCTGGGACGCCGCGTTGTCGATGTGATCAACATCAAAGCCATCGTGGACTTGTTCGATCAGCGCAAGTTGCGCAGCCGCAGTTGGCGCGCAGAGGCCGTGCTGCCTGACGGCCGCACCCTGCAAGGCCAGTTGTCTGTGCTCAGCGGCATCGGCTACGGCGCGGTGCTGCATGACATTACGCGGCTCAAAGAACTCGATCGCATCAAGACCGAATTCGTCTCGATCGTCTCGCACGACCTGCGTTCGCCGCTCACCGCGATTCGTGGCTACGTGGAACTGCTGCCGCGCGTGGGGCCCCTCAACGAGCAGCAGTTGGAGTTTGTCGGGCGTGTCGAGCACAGCATGACGCACATCGTAGCACTAATCAGCGATCTGCTCGACATCGGTCGCATCGAAGCGGGTGTTAACTGGCAAATGCAACCGACGCCGTTGACCACCCTGATCGAAGTCGCTGTGCAACAATTGCAGTCGGATGTCGCTCTGAAGCGGCACACGCTCACCTACGACCGAACGGAACTGCCGCCGGTGCTGGGTAACGCCCAGCGGCTTACACAGGTCATCACGAATTTGATCAGCAACGCCGTCAAGTACACACCAATCGGCGGGCACATCCAGTTGATCTCGCGTGAAGATGATGACTTTCTGCTGCTGCAAGTGCGTGACGACGGCATCGGCATTGCGCCCGACGATCAGCGCCGCATCTTCGATAAGTTTTATCGTGTCCAGTCCGAAGACACCGATGGCATCAGCGGCACCGGCCTGGGCCTGTCCATTGTGAAAGCCATTGTGGAAAAGCATCACGGCCGAGTCTGGGTGGAAAGTGAACTTGGACACGGCAGTACTTTTACTGTGCTATTGCCCAAATACCTGAAGAGTGAAGACTGATGGACGAACGATTGTATTACGCGGATTCCTATCTCAGAACCTTCGAGGCTGAAGTGATCGAGCGGCTCGATCTTAACGGACAACCGGCGGTCGTCCTCAACCGATCGGCCTTCTATCCCGAAGGCGGCGGTCAGCCATCGGATCGCGGCACACTCAACCAGACGCCTGTGATCGACGTGATCGAACGCGAGAACGATCGGGCCGTGCTGCACATCCTCAGCGCGCCACTTGAAGCCAATCACGTGACTGGCGCAATCGACAACACCCGCCGCTTCGATCTGATGCAGCAGCATACCGGCCAGCACATCTTGTCGGAAGCGTTCATCAAAGCCGCCGACGCGTGGACGGTATCGTTTCACCTCAACCCCGATCCGAACGAAGGCGCGTTAACGATCGATCTCAACACCACCAAGTTGACGCCCGCGCTCATCGATCGCGCCGAGGACTTTGCTAATCAAATCGTCTGGGAGAATCGCCCTGTCATTGCGCGCTTCGTGACGAATGATGAATTAGCCAAACTGCCGCTGCGTCGTCCGCCCAAAGTCGACGGACCAATCCGCATCGTCGAGGTGCAGGGGTTCGACTGGTCAGCGTGCGGCGGCACGCACGTCGCGCGCAGCGGCGAAGTCGGTTTGATCAAGATCATCAAAGTCGAGCGGCGCGGCAACGAATCGCGGGTCGAGTTTCGCTGCGGCAATCGCGCGCTCATCGATTATCGCCGCAAGCACGCCATGCTCAGCAAAGTCACCGCCGATCTCACCATCGGCTACGGGGAACTCGATCAGGCGATCGGGCGGTTTCAGGCCGACGCGAAAGCGCTGCGCAAGCAACTGGCCGAAGCCGACGCACGCTTGCAACAGTACGAGGCGCAGGAATTATCGGCCGCAGTTGAAATGCACGGCGAATATGGTTTAATTAAGCACACATGGCTCAATCGTGATGCCGCTTACTTGAAGCGTATGGCGCAGTTATTGACCATGCGACCCAAGACGGTCGTCTTGTTGGGTGCTAGCGGCTCGGCCTTGTCGCTGGTGTTTGCGCGCTCCAAAGATCTGCCGCTCGATCTTGCGACGCTGCTGAAATCGACAGCGGCACAACTCGGCGGCAAAGGCGGCGGCGCACCCGATTTCGCTCAAGCCGGTGGTCCGACGGTGGATGAAGAACAGCTTACGGCCGTGATCAAGCAAGCTGCTGAACAACTCAGCACCAAGCCTTAATCATTCGTTACTCATTACTCGTCATTCTTAAGGCACATTTTATGGACAAACTTACGCCCAACGTTTACGTCGAAACCGGCTATCGCGGCAGCACCGTCGGCGCCATCCTCACGCCGATCGGTGTGATCTGCGTCGATTCGCCGTTGTTGCCCGCTGACGCCCGCCACTGGCGACAGCAGATCGCGCAGCTTACGCATCAACCGATTGTCTATCTCATCTACACCGACGGCCATCGCGATCGCGTGCTGGGTCATCAATGGCTGGGCGGCATGCCGGTCGCGCATGAAGCCACGTGGGAAAAGATGCGCAGTTATGGCGATGCTTTACGGCAGCAAGTGGTCGAGTTTCTATCGCATCATGGGGCGCCCGAAGCCGCCGATGAAATCGCGCGACAGTTGCAGCTGGGCTTGCCCCACTTGACGGTCAGCGACAATGGTTCGCTGACGCTGCATACCGCCAAGCCGCGCGTGATCGTGCGACCGGTCGGTGGTGCCAACACCGGCAGTGTCTGGGTGGAACTGCCGGATCAAGGCGTGATCTTCACGGGTGATCTCGTCACCCTCAACACACACCCGTTCATGGCCGAGGCCAACACCGCCGCCTGGCTCAAACGCCTAGCCGAACTCGGCGATGCCAATAGTGTCTATACTAAGATCGTGCCGGGGCGCGGCAGCAGTTTCCGCCGCACCGACATGCAAAAAGTGACTGATTATCTGACCGACATGCGCGTTCAAGTGCGGAAGATGCTGGTTGAGCGGCGCGGTAAATTTGACGCCGCGGAGTTGATGCCGCAGTTCCTCGATCGGTTTCCCATCCCGGCGGGCGAGACCGAGCGCGTGCAGCGTCGCATCAAGACAGGCCTGGAAAAAGTCACCGAAGAGTTGAAGGCCGAGAAGAAGTCACGCAGAAAATAAGTGACAGTCGACAATTGACCGCTGACGGTAGACGGGAAAGCACATTCGTCTACCGTCTTTCGTCTGCCGTCTACGGAGCACAGCATGAGTTTTGGGACAGAAACTTTAGTTGAAGTCTGGCGCGGCGGCCGCGTCGAGTCTGAACATCGCGGCGCGATTGCGGTGGTGGATGCGCAGGGCAAGTTGCTCGCCCATATAGGCGATGTTGAACTAACTTCGTATCTGCGCTCAAGCGCGAAGCCGTTTCAATTGTTGCCGCTGATCGAAAGTGGCGCGGCCGATCGGTTTGGGTTCACCGATCGAGAATTGGCCGTGATCGCCGGCTCGCATTCCGGCGAACCGCGGCACGTCGAAGCGGTGCAATCGATCTTGAACAAGATTGGGTTGAGTGAAAGCGAATTGCAATGCGGCGCGCATGTACCGTTCAATCCCGATGCCGCCAAAGCCTTACGGGCCGCTCAACGTGAACCCACGCCGCTGTACAACAATTGCTCCGGCAAACATTCGGGCATGTTAGCGCAGGCAGTCGATCGGGGCTTGAGCACGCACGATTATCTTGATCCGCGACATCCGGTGCAGATCACGATCCGACAACGATTGGCTGATCTGGCGGGCTTGTCTTTCGATGAAGTCGGCGTCGGCGTCGATGGATGTTCCGCGCCGTGTTTCGCGGTGCCGTTGAAGGCGGCAGCGCGAGCCTTTGCGCAATTGGCGGATGCCCAAGATAACGCGCTGGCCCGTGTCGCGCGGGTGATGGCGCAATATCCGGAGATGGTCGCAGGCGAAGGCCGGCTTGATACCGATTTGATGCGGGCCGCTAACGGCGACGCCGCATATAGCACTTTGTTTAGCAAAGGCGGCGCCGAAGGCTTTCACGGCATCGGCGTGTTTGCGCGCGACACTCGATCTGCCTTCGGCATCGCGTGGAAGATTGGCGACGGTGATGGCAAACGCGGTGGGCATCCAGCCGTGATCGAAGCCCTGCGCCAACTCGGCTTGCTGGACGAGGCCGGACTGGCCGCGCTGCGCAGTTATCACGCGTGGCCCGTCACCAATCATCGCGGTTTGGAAGTAGGCGAAGTACGCGCCAACTTCAATCTGCATTTTGATTAGATCGTTGCAACAAACAAGGCAGGACATCACACCGAAGACAGGCAAAACGTAACGGGCTTGATTGACGCACCGGAGTATGATGATATTGTAGCCATCATACTATCTGGAGATCGTCATGAAACTCAAGCGCCTCATCCTCATTGTTGTCGTGGTTCTGATCCTCATTCAAATTCCGCCGCTGTTATTTCAGTCTAATCCGCCAGTGTTAGCCGAACCGAAGTGGAATGATCCGCAAACGCGCCAACTGGCGCAGCGCGCCTGCTTCGATTGTCACAGCAATGAGACCGTGTGGCCGTGGTACAGTCGCATCGCGCCGCCGTCATGGCTGGTCACGCTGGATGTGTTTCGCGGTCGACGTCACTTGAACTTCTCCGAATGGGGCATCAGCCAAGGTGAACGCGGCGAAGGCGGCCTCGGCGAAGCGATCGAACAAATCGAGCGCGGCGAGATGCCGCCCGCCGTTTATCTATCGATGCATCCCGAAGCGAAACTCGCAAATAGCGAAAAACAGCAATTGATTGATGGGCTACGGTCTTCCAATCAATAAGTGGATCTCGTTTCCTACCCCTCAACTACCCGATCGGGTTGGAAACGTCCCCTGAGCCGCCGCATCTAAACACCTAAGGCTGATTGTCCCTGGGGGCACATTCATCGGATTTGGGATACTTATCAACCTTGCTTAGGAGGAAGCATGTCTGGTCAATCGAAACGAAAGTGGTTGCTGTTTAGCCTCGTGCTCAGTGCGGTCTCAGTTGCGGCCCTGCTGGCCGGTATTGCGGGTAATCAACCCGCCGTCGCCTCGCCGCCATTGACACCAACCGTCAACATGAACCGAGACTACATCGTGTTGTCGTGGAACGATCTGGGGATGCACTGTTACAATCGGGACTTCAACGATCTCGCCGTGTTGCCGCCTGCCAACACGTTGTGGGCTCAGGTGATCAAAGTTGGCAATCCGCCGCAAGTCATCACTACTGGCGTCACCGTCGAATACTCGTTTCCCACCAACACCTACTCGGTTGGCAAATCGAATTTCTGGAGCGCCAATCCGCGCCCTGGCCCCAACAACGGCAAGCAAAACGCCCAAGTGCTGTTCGCCTATTTAGGCATCACCAGCCCATTGCCGAATAACGTGGGCATCGCGGGCAAAGGCATGAGCGGTGAGATGGATCGCAAGGGCGATCACTTCGTCGCGGAATATATCCCGATCACGGAATACAACGATTCCGATTGGAACGCTCGCGACCCGTATCAACTGGCCACCGTCATCGTGCGCGATGCCGCCACACAGGTTGAGTTAGCACGTGAGAGCGTGGTCACGCCCGTCTCGACCGAGATGCGGTGCGATCGCTGCCACTCCGACAACGGTGAAGGCAACGAAGGCATCGCGACTGGCGTGGTCGAGCAGAACATCCTCACCAAGCACGATCGCGAAAACAGCGGCGACTATCCGCCTGGCCACACTGGCAAACTGATGGATCGCCGCCCGGTCTTGTGCGCCGAATGCCACCAGTCCAACGCCATCTTCGCGCCCGGCGTGTCAGGCCTGCCGAGCCTATCCCGCGCTATGCACAGTAAGCACGCTGGCGAAGTAGCTAACACGACCGATGGCTGCTACAACTGCCATCCTGGCCCATCCACCAAGTGCTTGCGCGATGTCATGTCGCAACTGCCCCTCAACCCCAAGATCGATTGTGTCAGCTGCCACGGCACAATGCAGCAAGTGGCGCAAAAAGGCAATCCGTGGCTGAACGAACCGCGCTGTGATACCTGTCACGTCAAAGCCGGGACTAACACCAGCAACGTCTATCAGCAGAACAACGCGCTGTATCGCAACTCCACCGGCCACGGCGGCATCTATTGCGAAGGCTGCCACGACAGCACGCACGCCATCGCGCCGAGTTCACAGCCGCGTGACGCGCTGAAGTTCATCGATCTGCAAGGCCATGCCGGAACGCTGGATGTCTGCCTCGTATGCCACAGCACGTGGCCCACTGGCGCTGGTCCGCATGAAATCAAAGCCCCGAATCAGCGCGCCTTCTCAATCACACCCAATCGGTCCGCGACCCCCGATCCGGGCGCGCAGGTCACCTACACACACACACTGCAGAACACCGGCACCGTGTCAGACACTTACACGCTGCAATCGAGCAGTTCGCGCGGCTGGAGTTCTGTTGCGCCGTTAACGTCGATCACCCTACAGTCAGGGCAAAGCGCCCCCATCACGGTGACGGTCAATGTGCCCGGCGGACAAGGCACACGGGGTCAGATCGATACAACCATCGTTACCGCGACCTCGACCTTCAGCCCGACATTGACTCAACACGTCACAGACATCACTTTAGTACCGACTACGCGCGTGTATCTACCGCTAATGTTGAAGTAACCCAGCGGCGGCCATCACCGCCCGATCGACCCACTCGCCCCGTTGGCCCGCTCTGGCCAGCGGGGCTTTTTGTTCGGTACAAATTCCTTAAAGATTGTTGACAAATTCACAATACTGCTCTATAATTCACAATATAAAGATGACGAATATCATCTAAATAGAACGACGTCTGACACTTGATCAAGTGGATTGGCTAGAAGGACTATCAGGAGGCAAAAAATGGACAAGCAGACTATCGTGATTGCAGGCGCCGGTTATGCCGGCTTGGCCGCTGCCCGATCGCTGGGCAAGTCCGATCGGGGGCGTGCGCGAACGCGCGTGATTGTCATCAACCAGTACGAGTATCACCTGCTGCAATTTCAGTTGCATGAGGCTGCCGTCAATAAGATCGATACCGAAACGCTGGCCCTGCCCCTTAAGCATCTGCTGCCGAGCAACGCCGAGTTAATCACCGCCAAGATCGATCACTTCGATTTCAAGGCGCGTACCGTCCACACCGACCAGGGGCGTGTGGCTTACGATCGATTGATCATCGCGCTGGGCAGTCAACCCGCCACTTACAACATTCCCGGTTTGAGCGAACACGCGCTGATGTTGAAATCGGCGGCGAATGCGCGGCAGATTCGTGGTCACTTGGAAGTAACGCTATCGGGGTTGAAATCAACACCCCGATCGACCCCCTACCCGATCGTGATCGGCGGCGCGGGCATCACCGGCGTGGAACTGGCGACGGAACTCAGCGAAGGTCTTAAAGACTTCAGCCGCGAATATGATCTCGACCCGAACGCGATCAAGATTATCCTCATTGAAGCCGCGCCGACAGTGCTGCCTGGTTTCGATCGCAAGACCATCGAGGAAGCGGCGCAGGTGCTGACTGAGTTGGGTATCGACGTGCGCACCAGCACCGCCATCGAGCGCGTCGAAGCCGATCGGGTGGCGGTAAAAACGTCAAACACGCTTGAAACCATCGAAACCCAATCACTTATCTGGACTGGCGGTGTAAAAGCCAACGCGCTCGTGGTAAACTCTGGTTTGACGCTGGGCGAACGCAGTGCCGCCGTGGTCGATGAATACTTGCGCTCGGTCGATTATCCAGAGGTCAGCGTCATCGGCGACAGCGCGCTGGTGCGCGATCCGCGTGACGGGCGAATCGCAATGCCGTGCGGACAGCTGGCCGCCAAACAAGGCAAGTACGTCGGACACCGCCTGTTAGCCGAACTGACCGATGATGTCGTGACACCGTATATTCCGCAGATCGACGGGCTGCTGATCTCGCTCGGTTCGTATCGCGGCGTTGGTACCGTCGGGCCGGTGTGGGTGAAAAGATTGATCGCGCGGCTGGCCAAGATTGGCGCAGAAACGCGCTATCTGTTCAACATTGGCGGTGTGCGGTTAGTGGCGGCGCGCGGCTTGTTGCTGCGGCACGAGTGGGTATCGCTGGTGCGTAAGTTTAGAAGCATTCGTCGTCAGCCGACGCGAACTACGCACCACGCAACACAGTGAATCCATGCCGAGTTTACGCAACATCTGGACCAATCCGCAGATGCACATCGTCAGCGACGACGGCGAAACCGCCGTGGTCGAAGTCACGGGCATGTTGTGCGAGTGGGGCTGAGCGCGTAACGTGCGAGCGGCTCTGGCAGAGCTGCCAAATGTCGACACTGTGACGCATGACGCGGGGTCCGATCGGTTTGTTGTGCGTCACAGCGGTCGGCTCGACGATGCGGCTCGCGCCGTTGATCGCCGCGTCATCTTTCGCTTCGCGCGACGCTGGCTCCAACGCTGCGCGGACTGGTGGAAGCGCCGCTCGGCTGGATAAGCCGCAGTCGACGGGAGCAGGAGTGGGCCATGATCGATTTTCAAACGCTCATCATCGTTGCGTTGGCTGGTTACATTTTGGGTCTGCTCACTGCTCTGCGCATGGATAGCAAACATCGATGACGGCAGCACCGGACACTAAATAGAAAAGGTGTCCGTTACAATTAGGGCGGCGGCGAGCGTGGGCGCGCTTTCGCCGCCGCCCGCTACAGAAGGGAGCAGCCGCTATGCCACTCTTCGACATTGAAGAACACATTCAAAAAGCGCAGCAAGCCGGCGAGTTCGATCACCTGCGCGGCCAGGGCAAACCCTTCACGCACCTCGATACCGATCCGTTCGAGCATCTGGTGCAGGAGCAAGGCGTCATGCCGCACTGGCTGGAACTGGAGCACGAGATCCGCGCCAAGATCGAGATTGCGCGGCAATCCATCAAGCGCACGTACGAATGGGTCCAAGGGGCGTGGCAAAGCGGCAGCGTCGATCGAGCGTACGCCCAGGCCGAATGGCGTAAAGCGCGGCACACCTTCTCGCAGCGCCTCGATGAGATCAACAAATTGATTCGTAGTTTCAACCTCGAATTGCCAGAGCCGCTAGCGTCATCTTCAACGCTTTTCACTGAAGATCGACGACGAGCTGAACCACCTTTGGCTTGACCGAAAAGTTTTAGCGCACCGCACGCATCACGTTTCATAGTGCGTGTTTTCAAAGCCATTTCGACACACCCCGCGCCTGTGATACACTTCCGGCGCGAGGCCGCCATGAGTCAAATTCGCGCACCCTTTTCAACCGTCACCGCATCACTGACCCCCGCCTATTTCATGGCCGCCAACGCGAATTGAACGCCCTCTACAGCGCCATCGCCACGCGGCAATGCGTCTCCGTCGTGGGCGAGCGCAAACTCGGCAAAAGTTCGCTGCTCACGCATCCGAGTAAACGGCTACGCCTACGCGCCTTTGATTTCGATCCAGCGCGTTTTCTCTTCGTCTATTTCGATCTGAAAGTTTAGCGTCAGCACGGCGCGACGATTTCTGGTGGAGTTGCGACCCGATTGCGACCGTCGCCTGATGGTGGTTTGGCGCAGCAGCTTGTCGCCAGATCGACGCTGGCGGCGACTTGCGCTTTCTCACGGCGCGCCGCTTCCTGCGCCGCATCGGCGATAAAGTAACTCTGTACTGGTGCTGCCGTTGGATGAATTCGAGTCGCTGGCGCGCAACGCGCAATTCGAGCCGACTTCTACGGCGAATTGCGCAGCCTGGCAGGCGAACTCGGCTCTTATCTACCCCCCCCCCCCCCCCCCCCCCCCCCCCCCCCCCCCCCCCCCCCCCCCCCCCCCCCCCCCCCCCCCCCCCCCCCCCCCCCCCCCCCTCGAAGTGCGCCTGAAGGCGCCCGGTCTGTGATACGGTCAGCGGACCGATTACGACCTACACAACGGCCGCGGATAAGTATTGTCTGGGCAAGTGTTCGATTGCGATCACAACCGCCGATAAGGCACCAGCCAGCGGGGTAGTGACATTGCGCAGCCACTTTGGATCATGGTTCCGGCCGGAAGGTCGACTGCAAGGCGCGCTGCCCGTCCTAGCAGGCCAGGCGCTGAACGGCATGATCGTCGGCGTGCCGTGCGATGTGACGATGCGAGTATGGTACTATCCAGCCACCGGCAAAGATCGCACGCCCAAGCTGCTGCCATCGCAATACTGGCCAGCGGAGTATGGCACAGCCGCATCTAACGGCTCGGTCACCTACGCAACTAGCTTCAAATTAGGGTTGCCTGCCACCAAGCCATTGGAAGCTGACGATCCCTACGCACCAAAGTAAAATCCAATAAGCAAGTAATCTCGCAGATATAAGAAGAGCGTGGCGATTGGCCGCGCTCTTTTTTTATTGCATCGCCGCGCTTAAAAGTTTGGTCTAAGCGATTGGCAGGTACACCCGGAACGTCGAACCGACCCCCGCCACACTATCCACTTCGACGTGGCCGCGGTGCGCTTCGGTAATTTCTTTGACGATGGCCAACCCTAGGCCAGTGCCGCGCACCTGCCAGGTCAATTTGCCGCGATAGAAGCGCTCGAACAGATGGGGCACATCTTCGGGGGCGATGCCGAGGCCGGTGTCGCGCACTTCGATCAGTACTTCGTGAGCAAGCCGGTGTGTCGTTACATCAACCGAACCGGCCGGTGTGTAATTAATGGCATTCGCGATGAGGTTGGTCACAACCTGGCTTAAGTGACTTTCTACACCCGATACGGTTGGCAAACTCGGCTCAGGCGTAAAACTCAGCTGTAGATTGGCAGCGTCCGCCGAAGCGCGATAGACATTAACAGCCTGTTCGATCAACACATTCACGTTCACTGTAACGAATTGCACGTTGGTGGTGCTTAATTCGAGCCGCGACAAATTCAGAATATCTTCAATCAGTTGCATTTGACGCAAGGTCTGCTGCCGGATGACTTGCAGGTAATGCTCGCGCTTTTCAGGTTTGCCGTGTTCCAGCAATTCGACGTTGAGCATCAGCGCCGTGATCGGCGTGCGCAGTTCGTGCGAAACGTCGGACACGAATTTGCTCTTCAGGCGATCGAGTTCCTTGAGGCGGTCGTTGGCTTCGGCTAGTTCCCGCGTCCGATCGATCACGCGCTGCTCCAGCGTTTCCAGCACTTCGGCTCGATAGAGTGCATTGGCGGCGATATCGCTGATGGCCACTAGCAAACGTGTTTCCTCGTCGGTGATGACTGTCGTTTTGCCAACCCACAGCGCGCCGATAATCTGATCCTGAGCGATCAGCGGTGCGCAGGCAACGGCCTGCAACTCGTTAGCCAGATCCGGTCGAAAGACATACGGATCATGGGCGGCGTCTTGCGTGGCATAGGGCCGCCCCGAGGCGATAACATGACCGACAATGCCTGCGTCCGGCGGAATCCGCAAACCGATCGAGGCGGCGTCCACCCCTTCGCCATACACGATGACGGCTTCGCCAGTAGCAGCGTCCCGCTTGATCAGCGCCGCGCCATCGGCCTGGATCAAGCTGCGGACCTGGCTCACGATGACAGGCCCCATTTCATCCCGCGCTGCTGCTGTTCGTAGAGCCGTAGCGATAGCGGCAATGGCCTCAAGTTCGCGCTCGTGCTGCTTGCGCTCGGTGATGTCGATGTTCAGACCCAAAATGCCGCGGATGGTATCGCCTTGCCGGATCGGCGCGACGATATTCTGAAATTGGCGACATTCGCCGCGCAGCATGAAAGTGACTTCTTCATTGACGACTTGGCCGGCGTAGGCGCGCATGTTGTTAGCGGTCCAGATCTGTACGTCACGCGCTTCAACTGTATTGTCCTCTATCCGGGTGCCGAGCAGACTGCCCCAGTGCTTGACCAGTTCGGCATTCTCCATGAAGCAGCGCCCTTCTTGGTCACGCGCCCAGAATTCCAGCGGAATGTTATCCACAACGGCTCGCAGTAAGGACTCATTGGCCCGCAGCGCATCTTCAGCACGTTTGCGATCCGTAATGTCATGTAAAGTGACGGCCACCCGATAAGGCAAGGTCTGACCAGCGCGAAACTCTGGAATAGCATTGATGGATAGCCAAACGTAATCGTCGAGGCGTGGATTCCACACACCGGCGACAACGTCGATCACGGGTTGACCGGTGCGCAGCGCGACCATGGATGGATGCTGATCGCCAGGCAATCTTGCACCGTCCTCGCGAATGGCCTTCCAGGCGGGGTGAAGCCAAGTGCGCCCGATGAACTCTGTTTCAGATAGGCCAAACAGCTCCAGTGCCGCGGCATTGGCCTCAAGCAGGCGGCCATCGGCACCTTGATAGAAGACGCCTTGCCGCATGGATTCATATAAGGTCCGATATTTCGCCGCACTCTCCCGCATCTCCGTTGCATAGCGCGAAATTAACCCATGCAACAACGCAGCCGTAATCGCGACATAGCCAAGACCTTTGAGCGTGCTGAGGAACGCCAGTGTCGCGGCATCTGACGTGTTGAAGACGACTAACTGATCAGATAGCAAGATCCACGCGCTGCCGATCAACACATAGATCGCAACAATGCGATTGGTGCTCCACCCTTGTGCGATCAGGCGCGGCGCAAACGAACGCTCACTCATTGCCGCCTCCTCTGGCGGCTTGCCTGAAGCGGGCTTTCTTCAACTTAAGGCAAGTTATTCAATTCAGGATTAAAGATCAAACCTTAATACCGGCACGTGGCAACAGGTTGATAATATACCGAAGTAACAGACCGGGCAACTAGCCAAAATTGGCCGCGCAAGTTTGTGGTGAAAAGTTATTGAGCGCGGTTATCGACTGGCGTGAGGTCGTGAACCACGGGGTTAAAACGATTGAGGGCCGCCAGCGTCAGGCACACCGGGCAAGCAGCTTCCTGCCAGGCATCGATGGCGTCAAGCACAACTTCGAGCGGAGAAGCATCGGGACGCTGCCGAGCGCGAATGAAGATCCACACGCCCAGCCCGACGATCAACACCAATCCGATTGCGATTACCAACCCGAGTGGCGACAACGCCTGAACAAGCGCTGCTAATACCGGACCTAATACAAACCCGATGACGAAGTGCAACAGCGTAAATCCCAAGCTGCCCACGACGAGGCTGGGCAGGAAAAGTCGCAGCGGAATTTGAGCCACGCCGCAGCCAATAACAGTGAGCGAACGCAGGCCAGGCATCAAGATCGCCAACCCCATTCCACCCACATTGCCTGCTTGACCGGCCGAGCGCATCGCCTGAGACGACACTGCAATCCGCTCGGCCGAGATATTCATGAAGCGTCCATAGCGTTCGGCGGCAATTTGTCCCAACCGCTGCGCCAAAGCAAATTGCAGCAAGCCGCCGATGAGCAGCGCCAAAACGATCGTGCCGAAGGTGGCCGCCAAGGACAGTTGACCAAAAGCGGCTTGCGTCGCTGCCGCCACCATGATCACATCGGCGGGCACTGGAATCGGTAGGCCACTGGATTTGATCAGCAGGACGATGAAGACAACTGGCAAGCCGTACAGGCTGATGAAAGTGTTGAGGCCATCCATAATCTAAGCGAAATGCAAGCAGGTGCCGACGCTGGTTTGAAGATAGGCCTGCGGTAATTGCCGCGCAACTTCGTGCGTGGCCTTCCAACCGGTGCAGTGCCCCGGCACGACGATCTCCGGCCCAATGGCAGCGAGTTCGTTAATCGTGCGCGGGATAATCGGCTCAAACAGGCCGCCCGTCAGATGCAGGCCGCCGACAAAGGCATGCACGTGCTCAATACCGGTCAGTCGTTGCGCGTGCTTTAACACATTAATCGCGCCCGCATGGCTGCAACTCGACAGCACGACAAGACCTTTGCCTTTGACGTGACACACCACCGCTTGATCATCCCAGATCCATGTATCCGGTTCCCAGCCGCGATCGGTGTGAACATGCTGTAAGGGGAAGCCCTTTTCAAATTCGGTGACACGCTCGACTTGTCCGGTCACCAACACTCTATTCTCCAGCAAGATCGATGGGCCGCGCTCCTCGATAATGTCCCAGCCTTCGCGATCGAGATCGTTGTGGCTGGGCGGCGGCATGCGAATCTCGGCGCCGGTGGGAAACACCACGCGCCGTTCGCGCCATGCATCAGGATGCAAGACCAACGGCATGTGCCGGCGACCGACGCGATCGTACAAGCCTTCGAGGCCGCCATGATGATCGGCATGGCCGTGTGACAGCACCACCGCACGAATATCGCGCACGTTCAGCCCCAGCACGTCGAGGTTATGGATGACGGTTTTGCGGCCAAGCCCGGCATCATATAAGATGGATTCACGCACACCGTTGTGCTGGATGGTGAGCAGCAGCGAATAGCCGTGTTCGGCGATGAGTTGTTCGCGGTCCGACCAATCGTGATGCAGTGGTGCGCGCTGCGCCACGCGCTCGTTGGGCAGCAGAATATCGATCGAGTTGTCAACGACGATCGTCACATCAGCGGTTTCGACGGGTTCCAAAGTTACTCGATCGGTCATCGTAGCCTCCGCGGTCTTGCTAGTTCACGGCTTGTTTCAACGCTGCATACGATTTGATTAAGGCGGCCTCTTCTTTCGCTAACAGCGGGCTGTTCGAATCGCGCACGCTTTGAACCCACGCATCCGAATAGACCATCGCCTGCGCGCGATACTGCGCCGCTTCCCATACCTGTGCGGGTGGAAGGTTATAGGCCGTCGCATACGCACAGGCAACCGCCTCGGTCACTTCTGGCCGTTCACTGCGACCGAAGAACTTGCGATGCACTACCCACCAACTCACTTCAGCCCGAGCAGCTTCGACAGGCTCAAAGTCTTCGTGCTGGATCGCTTTGATCTGCGCAAAGAACTGGCGCATAAACTCAATGGCTTTTGGCACATCGTTTTCTTGCGGCGCAAATGCGATCTGCGCCCGCGTGGCCGGAATCGCCGCACGAATCGCCAGAACAAGCGGGAGGCCATAAGTCGATCGAATCAAACCGATCAACAGGCGCAGCAGCACGAGCCAGCGGCGCTGATAATACGCCACCCAACTATCCTTCTCATACCGCGCCACTTGGATGGGATCGAAGTTGCGCATGGGGCTGATCGATTTTTCCTTCTGCATCGCGACGAGTGTGATGAACATGGGGATTGTCTCGTTAACGCGTCAAGCGCAGTACGCTACGACCAACGATCAGCACCAATCCGAGCATGCCGAGCGCGCCCAACGTGAGCGGTACAACGGAGGTCGTGGTACGGGCGGGCGGCGGCGGAATTAAAGCGCGTTCTTCAGGCGAAGTAGCGTGCCGCCGCGCCAACTCGATCTGCAAACTTTCCAAGCCCTTGCGCATCGCCCAGCGATGATTAGCTGAGAAGAACGGCTTGAAGAGGAACGACAGGTTGCGCAGCAGCGGCTTGTCGGCGCGGATGTTCCAATCGTAAGTGATGCTGACCTCATCACCGTCTGGTTCAAACGTCCAAATGCCGCGCCCGACAAAATCGCCCCAGGCTTCCAACGCAAAGCCGCGTGGATAGTTCGACTCGGTCACGCGGAATTGCCAGCGCAGGGTGTATGGCAAAAAGCCTTTCGTGTACAGATCGATCACTCGGCCGACACCGCGCTCGTCGCCGCGTTCCAATTCTGCCACTTCGATATACACCGCCGGCCACCAGCGCGGCAAATCGAGCGCGTTGCCGATGATGTCGTTAACTTCCTGCAAGGTGGCGGTGACACGCCAAGTGGTGATGAAGCGATAGTCGTTGCTGGCCATGCTGATCTTAGCCTAGCACTGCGACCAGTAGGTGTAATCGCCGTCGAGGGCCAAACGGGGGCCGCACGCCTCATCGGGTTGGTAACTCAACGTCATCACCAGCCCAAGGCTGCGCAAATCGCGCGTTAAAGCGCCTTGATCGGACTCGTACTCCAATCGGATGTCCTGCGCTTCATACAGACCGGTAATCCTGTAAAGCCAACTCGCGTAATGCACATCGCCGATCAGCCGATGCACTTCCCGAACTTCCAATAGACCCGGCCATACTTCCGGCGATTTCATCGGCTCGCCGATGTAAGCAAATACTCGTTCGGTCGAGTCGTCGATCACGACGCGCTTTTCAATCCTAGACATGGCTCCCCCCGCCAGTAGTCAAGTTGTGTTTAGTTTACAACCATTTGATGTCGGTGTCAGTCTGAAACTTGTTGAAGACTCGCGTCCGCCTTCACAAATATCCGCATAGCTTGCCGATAATCTGATCCGGTCACGTCGTGCGCGCCAGGTAATTGGGGCGTTGATAAGCCAACTGGAAGCCCGTGCGCAGCATATTGTGAAATGACGGATTAGGTTGCAGCGGCAAATCTTCACCAGTTTCAGTAATGACCCAGCGGCAGCCCAACAGCGCCGCATCACGAATGCGCCGCGCCATCAACGCCCCTTGCGCGCCGCGCCGCCGATAGTGCGGATAAGTGCTGCCCATACCCAACCACCCAACATCGCCGCGCACAAACAGCGCACCAGTAGCGACAACGCGATCATCATCCAGCGCGGCGTAGTAGTGCCAACCCGATCGGCCTACACCCTTTTCAATCCATGCCCCTAAGGCTGATGGCATACCAAATGCTGTGCAGACCACCTGCGCGATATCAGCCGCCCGCGATTGATCGACTGCCTCAACGCGCAGGTCGGTTGCCACCTCGATAGTTTTATCGGCGGCCCGATAGACCTTGGCCCAGTTATCGCGCGCAAGCAAGTGCCGCGCGGCTAACCACCGCGCCAGATCGAGCGGCTGAGCCATCGGGCTGAGCTGCACGCCATACGCTTTTGCCCCTGATTGTCGATACTGTGCAAGAATCTCGTCAAGCAAGGTCTCAGTCGCCCGCTCACGCAATCCCAAGCCAATGACGCGATTGAACAACATCACCGGCAAATCGGGCGCGAACAGGCAAACGGCGCCGCCAATCCGCCGCGTATAGATGTTCCAATCGGGCGGCGCGGCCGCGAACCAATCGACGTAAGCCTCAGCCTCGCCAAATTCGATCAATTCTGCCAATTCAAGTGGATTCATAATCGTACTAAAACAAACGCGCCTGAGCAGCTTTGCTCAGACGCGCAAATTCGTGAAGAAAGGTTGTCTTATCCACCCTACCCGCGCTAAGGACCGACGTGATCTGAAACGGCACTTCGGGCGCTGACAACGCAACTTGAAATGAGGCCAACTCGGCGGCGCAGCCCGCAAACTGACGGTGGCGCGCAACGGTCAGCCGCTCCCCCAGCGACATTAGTTACCTCCCCTCACGGCTGAAAAAAGTATACCGCATCGGGTGGACAAGTCAACCAGAGTTGTGTGAAAACCAGCGTCAGCTGTCGATTGTTGCCAGCCAATGCTCAAAGTCCGGATAGGAATAGACCACAGCATCCGGCAACACCGATCGATCTGCGTCATCATAATTGGCGGCCAAGCGCACTGCCCACATACCCACCGCCTTAGCACCAGCGATGTCGCTGCGGGTCAGATCGCCGATGTGCACAGCTTCGTTCGGCTGCGCGCCTAATCGTTCGAGCGTGTAATGAAAGATGCGCGCGTGCGGTTTGCTAACGCCGACTTCGTCGGAGAAACTAAGATACGTGAAACAATCGATCAACCCATCGCGGATCAGGAATTCGCGCAGCGTCTTGCCACACGACAACCCTGAATCTGAGATCACACCTAGCTTGTAGCGTTGTGCCAACCGCCCGATCGTTTCTCTTGCCCCATCGAGCAACGTCGGGCCGGGATTGGCGTCCAGCAGCGATCGATCGTAGCACGTTGCCAACGCATCGAAGTCGGCGGGCGGCAACTGCACTAGCAACTCGTCTAACATCACCTGCACCCATTCGGCCGCGCTGGGCGTGCGATACTCCTCGCGCCACGCCCGATTCCAGGCTTGGCGCGCCACATCTTCTGCTGCATCCACTTGTTCCGGCGTCACGTCGATGTGATGCTTGGCAAACAGTTCAGTCAGAAAACGGCGGCGCAATGGGTGCGCATACGCCGCCGCTTTGTATAGCGTGTTCCAAAAATCAAAGGTGATGGCTTTGAGCATGTATACGTTCCATTTTAAGGGTTAAGCAGTTGCTTCGCCCTACGCTTATTTTGCACCTATTTGATACACCGCGCCGCTATGATCGATGACGTACAATTCGCCGTTCACATCCTCACCAAACGAACTAATCCGCACATCGGCATTCAGCGCCACTTGCATCTGCCACTGTCCCGCGTCGTCACGCTGCAACGACCAGATCGTGCCGCTGCAATAATCGCCGAAGAAATACTGCCCTTGTAAAGCTGGATACTGCGCGCCGCGATACACATAGCCGCCCGTGATCGAGCAGCCACCGACGGCATGGCTGTATTCAGCCACTGGCAGCACTAATCCAGTCTGATCGCAGCCCTCGCGTGGATTGAAGCAGTGCAATCCTTCCATGATGCGCCAACCATAGTTTTCACCGCCCGCGCTTGATGCCGGCTGGAAGTTGACTTCTTCATACGTATTCTGGCCCACATCGGCGATATAAAGATCGCCTGTCGCTCGATCAAATGAGAAGCGCCACGGATTGCGCAGCCCCAGCGCCCAGATCTCGTTGCCAAATGGATTCGATGATGGAATAGCGTACGTGGCTTGATTCGTCACGTCGATGCGCAACAGTTTACCTAACAATGCCTTAGGGTCCTGCCCGTTACCGATCGCGCCGTGCTGATCGCCCGCGCCGCCGCCATCGCCCATGCCGATGTACAGATAACCGTCAGGTCCAAACTTGATCAAGCCGCCGTTGTGATTCGGCTCCGGCTGACTGATCATCAGGATGATTTGCTCAGACGCCGCATCGACTCTGTCCGGATCATTCGCCGCTACTGTGAAACGCGAAACCACCGTCGCACCGTCCGGCTTGCGTGTGTAGTTGACGAAGAACTGGCCATTTGAGGCGTAATCGGGCTGAAACGCCACGCTCAACAAACCCTGTTCGTTGCCCGCGGACAAGACGCGATCCGTCAGATCGATAAAGGGCCGATCGAGCAGCTGCCCGTTCTCGATTATGCGAATGCGGCCCGGCTGTTCGATCACGAACAGGCGTGCATCACCCGCATGCGTCAGATAGTCTGGCCGTGTCAGACCGGACGCGATCGGTTGTAACGCAAGTTCAGCGACATCCGGCACGGCCGTAGCCGATGGAGCCGCGGTCGGCTGCGGCACATCCGTTGGTGAAGCGGTGGGCGGCACAGTCGATGTTACAGTTGGCGCGGTCGTCGATGCAAGCGTAGCCGGTTTAGCCGTCGATTGTGACGGCGAAACCGTCACGCGCATCGCCGGCTGCGACGCGCAGGCCGCTAGCCATAGACTCGCCAATAAAAATGCAGCACTCAAACGATTCATGTCTTCTCCTGTAAGTTGTGGTTGGCCTCAGTCCATTCTAACAGCCTCAGATGAATCCACCCTGAGTTTGAATCTACAATAAGCGCCACACAGAAGTCATCGGCTGACGCTGCTTGAACTGTCCGTACAGCCAGCACAGCGGCAGCAAAATCAATAGGCCGAACAGCCAGAAAGGTAACATTCTCAAAATGCCGAGGTCGTGTCCAACGATCAAACCAAGGATGGCGTAGAGATACAAATGCACCAGATAGAAAAACAAGGGGCTTTGCCCCAACACGATGATCGGCTTTAGCCAACGCGGCGCGACTTGGCCCGCACGCGAAAACGCCCTCAATAGCAGCAGATCGATACCAAGCGTCAGCAGCAAAAACACAATCGCCGGAGGATACTTCACAACGTTGAGCACATCGATCCAATTCGCCGTGAGCGCCGATCGGATGTTGCCGAAGTCGCCAAGCGCCCGCAAAACCACAAACAGCACCAGCGCGATCACACCGATGAGGCCTGCGCCCCGATAAGCTGCCGCGCGATCGCGCTTCAGCCATCGACCAAACGCAATGCCTAAGCCGGTAACGCCCAGCCACGGCACGACGGGATAGTAAACCAACACGCTACCCGTCGTGCCGGGAATGATCAAGGCGCGCACCACAACTGAATAAGCGACTCGGGCTGAAGCGGATCCGACCACAACCTCAGTGATGAGGATCAGGGCGGCGCTAATGCCGAGGAGGAGGCTTGATCGGACATTCAGCAACAACGAACCAAAAATCATCGCCGCACCGAGGCCAAATAGCACGCCGAAGTAGATCGGGAATCCGCCCGTCTGCCCGATTGGCCACGCGCGGTTTTCGACGAAGAACTGCAGCACGATCAAAATGGCCCCGCGCGCCATCAGATGCAGTGTGATCTGGCGCGTCGTCCAGCCAGTTCGACGGCGCGACACTGCCAACAGCCACAGGCTAACGCCCATTAAGAAGAAGAACCCGGGCGCGGCGAGGTGTGTCACTAGGCGCGTCACAAATGGTACTGCATCGACGTAACGCGGCACACCCGTCCACATTTCCGGTGCGGGATGTTGGCCTGCGATAAAGTCGTTGGCGTGATCGAGTGCCATCACGATCATGATCGCGCCGCGCAGTGCATCTAACGGCCAATCGCGTGCTTCAGCCATGCCGCCATTGTAACAGGAAACAACCAGCAAAATGAAAACGGCGCGATCGGTTTTCGGTCGCGCCATTTTGGTTAAAGGACATTCGTCTATGGGAACGGGGCTACTTCGCACCCAAGAATGCGATCAACGCCGTGATCTCGGCATCGCTTAAGTGTAGATTAGGCATAACGGTCAGTGGCTTCAGCGCCGATGGATTCTTGAGCCACTGCTTCAAGTATTCTGCCGTGTATTTTCCGCTGCCCAAGTTAGGCGGTTCGTCGCCAATCCAGAACGGACCATACGCGGTCTTCACTTCGGGATGTGAATGGCACATGACACAGCCCTTGTCGATAAATAACGAACGACCCACCGCCACCGCCTCAATCTTAGCCACATTGGTTGTAGCGGTTTCTGGCTGAGCAACGCTAGTGCTAGCAGTCGCAAAGCCAACCACTCCGACAAGTGCCGCCAGCGCCACGACGGCTAACGTCCAACGCGCGCGCGTGCGTACCCACAACGCTACCGCGCCCGCCGCAACGATCGCCCCCAACGCGCCTACCGCAGTGGGCAACGAACTAGGCACGGGCATTGATGGAGAGGTTGAAGCAGCCGGCGCAAGCGCGGCGATCACCATCAGTGGCGACATATCTTGTGTGACCATGCCAAACTGCTCGATGTCTACTTTCCAATTCCACTGGCCTTCGCTTGGCAACGTTACTTCGGCGACGTAGTGCCCGCTCTCGCCAGAACGTTTCGCCGTAGCAATGAACGAATCTTTTGCATCGGATCGATCGAACCGGAGAACAGGCGCGAGATCATCGCGCAGCGTACGGCCATGTTGTCGTACCGTAAAGCCGATCGAGAACGCCTGACCCGCCGTGATTTGTCCCGGCATGTCGTCGAGCGTGATTACGGCCCAGCCCCCCGCATTTGCAATCAACACCGTCGTCAACAGCAACGCCACCGCGACAACAAACGAACGAGTAATTTTGCGCATCGTTTCCTCCCTAGATGGTATCGACTTGTACTTCTTTTACAAGTCTCGCCTCGAGAAAGTTCCAGCGCACTATCGCAAAGTTTCGGCAAAGTGGATCGCGTCTTCCAAAGTGCCGGTTGTCTCCAGTCGATAGGTGACGCCATTGTCCGAAGAGACCGACTCCCAGACCAGCGTGTTGGCATTCACCGTGCGCTCTGTGCCAAGAACAGGTTGTCCCTGTTGATCGAGCGTGACCAATAGATGCGGCGCACCCGTAAACCACAAAGCCCGTTGCCTATTCACCTGAGTCTCAGTCAGCACTGTACCGCTGCCAACGCTTTTGCTGTACACGCCGGTCTTTTGATACAACCAACTGTACGCTTGATACAACACATAGCGGGGGCGTTGGGGATCGCCAAAGACCAACACCACTTGCTGCGCATCACTGCCGCGCCCAAAGATCTGATCTTGGAAGAAGACCCGCGTCGGCGTTTCGTCCGGCGACAGCAATACCTTGAAGTGTGCTTTTTTCTGCGCGTCAGCCAGCGTCGATTCGCAGCATTGCTTGAACGGCACGATGCCGGGTGTCGGTGTCGGTATTGGTGTCACGGCGGGTGCGGTCGGCGTCGGGGTGACTTCGATCACGCGGACTGTGCGCAAACCCAGAATCTGCGCGATGACTTCCCGCGTCTGCGGAATGAGCAGCAGCACGATCACCACCGCGAGTATCGCCAACCCGATCGCGGCGATCGGCCTGATCGTAAAACCGCGCGTTCCAAAGATCGACCGGGCGGGCCGCGAAGATCGATCGGCTTGCAATACCAGCCGCACGTTGGCGGCCAGTTTCGGCGTCGGCGGATACTCGATCGATCGTCCGGTTTCGATCAGGGCGTTTTCAAGTTTTGCGAACTCGTCACGTTCAACCATGGGTCACCAGATCGATTAGATCAGCATAATCGGCTTGGATGATCTCGCGCAATTTGGCCAGTGTGCGGTGCAGGCGCGACTTCACTGTACCGATCGGAATCTTCAACGTCGCGGCCACTTCAGCTTCAGGCAGTTCCAGAAAGTAGCGCAGCGAGATCAGCGCTTGCTGATCGGGGTTGAGCTGGCCGACGGCTTGCAACAAACGCTGGCGTTGATCGCGTTGTACGACCAGCCCGTCAATGGAGAGCTGGCCCGTCTCGATGATTACTTGTTGAGTATAGCGTTCGGTCATATTTAAGCGGCGGCGATTGGCTTGCAGGCGGTTCAGGGCGAGGTTGGTCACGATGCGCAGCAACCATGGCCGAAACCGCGCATCGGCGCGGAACGAATTAAGCGCGTGATAGGCGCGCACGAAGGCATCTTGCGTAACGTCGGCGGCTTCGTGCTCATCGCGCGTGATGAGATACGCCGCGCGAAACGCAAGCGTTTCATGCTGCTGCACCAACGCTTCATACGCCTGAACGTCGCCGCGTTTAGCGCGCACAATCAGGTCCGGCTCATCGACCAATCCCTGCTCCTGTGTTTCATGCCTGTATCAACTATACAACGTCCACGCCTGATAGGTTCCCTTGAAACCCACACAGCCCCGCTCGGGGCGAGGCTGCGGGCGTTAACATCGGATTTAGTCTATGAAATACAGCAGCCCCAACCCGCCCAGATACATGCTCACCAGCGCCACTGCATCCCATTGCACGCGGACCGTCGCCCGAGGCGACGCGCGATAGATCAGGCTAATGATGACGACGGCCGTCATCATGATCGACACGAGCGAAGCTAGCGCATTAGCCGGACTCATGGCTGCCCAGAGATTCTTCGCGCCATCGAACACAT
>JAXLWI010000052.1:0-32848 GCA_046328575.1 Anaerolineae bacterium | reverse complement strand
TTATATATCAATTTTCCACAAAAAGTAAACTCAATAGCAGACTCATTACAAACATGGTATCAATCTCAGTTTCGTTAGCAGGCTGAGCCCATACGCCTTCGGTGTTTCACGCTTAGAATCGACAACACCCTGATCGTTGCATAGCACAGATTTACCTTTGTGGCCGTATCCTTTAGTTGCAGCTTCTACGACCGTCGAGTAAACTACGCAACGGAGGTCACCATGTCCGACGCCGTGCGCGAACTTCTTATTCGTGGTATTGCCGCTTCTAAGACCAAAGACGCCAAAGACATCGACGAAGCCCGTTACTATTTACAACGCGTGATTAACGCCAGCGACGCGGCTTTCGATCAACGGGCCAAGGCGTGGTTGTGGCTCAGCCAAATTGAAGATGACGCCGCGAAGAAACGCGATTGCCTTGAAAACGTCCTCGCGATCGATCCCAGCGATCCAGCCGCGCGACGTGGGTTAGCGATTCTGGACGGTCGATTGAAAACCGAAGACATCGTCGATCCCGACAAACCGATCGCGCCCGCCGCGCTCGCCGCGCCCAAAGTGCGTCGCTATATCTGTCCCAAGTGCGGCGGCCACATGACCTATCACGCCGACAAACGCGCCCTCACCTGCGATTACTGCGGCAATCGCCTCACCGAATTTCAGGCCATTCAACAAGGCGCACTCGTACAAGAACAAGACTTCACGGCCACCTTGCCCACGGCCAAAGCGCATCGCTGGGAACTGGCCACACTGCGCTCGCTCAAGTGCGAAGGCTGCGGGGCCACGTTCACGCTGCCCGCCATGCAGATCAGCGGCACGTGTCCCTTCTGCGGATCAGGCCACATCCTGCAAACACAAACCAGCGGCGATCTCATTCAACCTGATAGCGTGCTGCCTTTCCAGTTCGATGCTGAAGCGGCGCGCAAGCACGTGATCAACTGGATCGATGATCTCAAATTCCGACCGGGTGATCTGGACGAACGCGCCGCCGTTTCACAACCGCGCGGAATTTATCTGCCGTGCTGGACGTTCGATCTGGGCGGGCAGATGAAGTGGCACGCCCTCATCGGCGAACGGCGCGGCAAGCAAACCGTGTGGATTCCGCGCGACGATATTTACCTGGTCTATCATGATGATCTGCTCGTGCCGGCCAGTCATACGCTGTCTAAAGAGTTACTAGACGATGTATTGAAGTTCGACACGAAAGGGTTAGCGCCATACTCGATCGATCTCCTGGCCGATCGGGCCGTAGAGATCTATCAAGTGTCGATGTCGGACGCGTCGCTGGTCGCACGCCAACGCGCGTCACAGATCGGACGCGAGTATGTCCTCCATCACAATCTGGCCGGTGAACAAGTCAAAGACTTTCAAATGAACAGCCTCGGCCTGATCGTCGAGTCATACAAACTCGCGCTGTTGCCGTTATGGTTGACCACGTATCGCTACAAGCACGAATCTTTCGCCGTAATCGTTAACGGACAGACGGGGCAAGCAGCTGGGCAAGTGCCGCGCAGTGGCATGCAAAAAGCGCTGGCGGGCATCTTCGGAGACTAGATCCATCAGCATTCGGCGGCCAGAAATATTGAACTTCCGTTCGTCATCGGGAGTATAATACGGGCAACCCACTCCACCTTACACAAAGGATTTTCATGGCAACTGCACTCGATCAACTCAAAGCCCGCTTGGGCGAAATTCACGATCTGCGCCGCGCCAACGCGCTGCTCGGCTGGGATCAGCAAGCGTACATGCCCATCGGCGGCAGCGCCGCCCGCGCCGAACAGAGCGCCACGCTGGGCAAGATCGCGCATGAGATGTTCACCGCCGACGAAACCGGCCGCCTGCTCGATGCCGCCGCCCACGAGTCTAACGGTCTCGATCCCGATTCCGACGACGCGCGCCTGATCAGTGTGACGCGCCGCGACTATCACAAGAATCGCAAAGTACCCGCCGACCTCGTCGCCGAGATTGCGCGCGTCACCGGACAGGCCGTGGATGTGTGGACGCAGGCCCGCGCTCAATCGGATTGGAAACCGTTCGAGCCGTACCTGCAGAAGATCGTCGATCTCAATCGCAAATTAGCCGACGCCTTAGGCTATCCAGAAAAACCGTACGACGCCCTGCTCGATCAGTTTGAGCCCGATATGAAGACGTCGGATGTGAAGGCCGTCTTCGACGCCATCAAGCCGGAAATCATTGCGCTGGTCAAGCAAATTTCCGCCAAGGGCGGCGTCAGTGATGAAGTCCTGCACCGCGACTTCGATGAGCAAAAGCAATGGGATTTCGGCCTCGACGTGATCAAACGCTATGGTTTCGATTTCGAACGCGGCCGACAAGACAAGTCGGTGCATCCGTTCACAACCAGTTTCTCGATCGGCGATGTGCGCCTCACGACCCGCGTCGAACGCGACTTCCTGTCGCCCGCGTTGTTCGGCACGCTGCACGAATGCGGTCACGGCCTTTACGAGCAGGGCTTCAGCATGTCGCTGGAACGCACCCCGCTGGCCGATGGCGCTTCGATGGGCATGCACGAGTCGCAATCGCGCATGTGGGAAAACCTGGTGGGCCGCAGCCGCCCGTTCTGGCAATTCTTCTTCCCCAAGTTGCAAGCCGTGTTCCCGGCGCAATTGGCCGATCAAACGCTCGATTCATTCTACAAAGCCGCCAACATGGTTAGCCCGTCATTCATTCGCGTCGAAGCCGACGAAGTGACGTACGGTCTGCATATCATGCTGCGCTTCGAGTTGGAAACTGAAATGATCGAAGGCCGCTTGAAGATCGCGGATGTGCCGGAAGCGTGGAACGCCAAGATGCAAGACTTCCTGGGCATCACGCCGCCCACGGCGGCGCTCGGCGCATTACAAGACATCCATTGGTCCGGCGGCATGATCGGCTACTTCCCAACGTATCAACTGGGCAACCTGATCTCGCTGCAACTGTGGGACAAGATCAACGCCGACATGCCTGACCTCACCGATCAAATCGCGCGCGGCGAATTCAGCGCGTTGTTGACGTGGCTGCGCACCAACTTGCATCAGCATGGACGCAAGTTCACCTCGGTCGAGTTGTTGCAGCGCATCACGGGCGGCGGGTTGAATCCCACGCCGTATTTGAAGTATCTTAAAGCCAAGTTCGGCGACGTGTACGGCCTGTAAACTATTGATTTGGACTGCAGCGCCAGGGCTTCCGAAACTGCAAGCCAGTTTCGGAAGTCTTTTGTTTTTAGTGGATAATTGATCTAGCACAGATCGCGTCTAACACCACGGAATCGATCTGAAGACTGAATGCTGAGCGCTAAATGCTAACCTCTGACATTCTGTTCCAAATCCTGATCTTCGGTCTCGCCAACGGCGCGGTGCTGGCGTTGAACGCCATCAGCGTGACGATGGTCTACGGCACGGTGCGCACGCTCAACCTGGCACACGGTGACACTTTCGCGCTGACGACGGTCGTTATCACGACGTTAGTTCGCGCGCTGGATTTGCAACCCGATTCACCACCGTTGGTGCTGATCGGCGGCTTGGGGCTGGTCCTGATCGTTGCGATGGGGTTTGCGGCGCTGCTCAACGTCGCGATCGAACGACTGGCCTTCAAGCCCTTCCGCAACCGATCGCGCCTTGCGCCTCTCATTGCCACACTTGGTTTATCGTTCATCCTCTTTCAAGGCGCGCTGGTCTGGCGCACCCTGCAGCCCAGTTGGGTGCCGCATGAACATCGCAGCGTGCCCGGCCTGAACGAAGTCCCCACCGATGGTATTCCGCCGCTGCTGGCCAACACCGATGTACTTCACGCGCTTGGCCTGTCCGCCAACTTCACATTGCCATTTAATGCTTTGTTCAGCGTCGTCGCGGCCATCGCGTGCGCGATCATCGTCACGTTGATTTTGCAGCGCAGCAAGATCGGGCGCGCCATCCGCGCCAGTTCGCAAGCGCCCGATCTCGCACAGATGACGGGCGTCAATCTCGACAGCACCATTCGACGCGCGTTTGCCATCGGCGGCGCGTTGACGGGCGTGGCTGCGTTCATCTTCGCGCTTTACTACGCGCGGCCTTTCGGCGATGCGGGCGCGCAGAGTGGCCTCATGGCGTTTGCGGCCGCTCTGCTCGGCGGCATCGGCAGTCCGATCGGCGCATTGATCAGCGCCCTGCTCCTGGGCATGGTCGGCGCGTTTAGTGATTACGCACTCAGCGCGCAGTGGACGCCGGTCTTGCTGCTCGCGTTGTTGATCGGCTTGTTGGTGCTAAGGCCAACGGGACTTGCATCGCGCGACAGTGACGGCGATTCGCAATCGACCACGGTGCGCGATGCGGTGATCCTCACGACGAGCAACCGCACCCGATCGAACTGGTGGCTGATCGGGCTGTTGGTGATCCTCGCCGTGTTTCCGATCGTTTCGTCGCTATTGGGACTCGGCTGGCAAATTCTGTTGCGCGGCGTCGGCATCTTCGTCTTGCTCGCACTGGGTCTCAACATTTTGCTCGGCGTCGCGGGTGTGCTCGACTTAGGTTTCGCCCTAAGTTTCGGCCTGGGCGGCTACGTTGCCGCAATCATGACCAATCGATTTGGCCTGGTCGGCTCGGCTTTGCCTCAACCGATCGATTTCACCATCGTCATTGTGATCAGCGTCGCGATAGCGGCGTTGTTTGGCGCGTTCAAAGGCGGACTCGCCAGACGTTTACACGCTGATTATTTAGCGGTAGCGACGCTGGCCTTAGGTTTATTGGGGCAAAAAGCAATCATCAACTTACGCAGTCTAACGGGCGGTGTCGGCGGGATCGGAGCGCTGCCAGCGCCGATCATGCTCGGCCTCCCGATCGATCAATCGACGCCGCAATATTATCTCGTCGTCGTCGTCGTGATCGTCGTCACTATCGCCGGACAACGCCTCATTCGATCGCGTTTGGGTCGAGCGTGGCTAGCCGCCAGTGACGATGAAGTTGCGGCGGAATCATCGGGCGTCGATGCGGCGCGACACAAGTCGTTGGCACTCATCGTAAGTTCCGCACTGGCCGGTCTGGCAGGTGCGTTATATGCGGGCACGTTCTCATTTGTCTCGCCTGACATGGCCGCGTTTCACATCTCAGTGATGACGCTGACGATGGTGATCCTGGGCGGCGCAGGCAATATGCCCGGCGCCATCCTCGGCGCGATGGTGATCATCGGCTACGATCAATTGATCATTTCGCAGATCGCGGCGCTGCTGGCGCAACTCAAACCGCCGGATGCCGTGAGTTACATCGGCTCTGTGCCTGACGTGCGCGGCACCAGTTTCTTTAATTTCGGTTTGGCGTTATATTTGACGGTACTAGTTCGCGTCAAACGCGGAGGACGAAAGGATGAAGGATGAAAGATGAAGTTCGGACCTCGGATGTGACTGCCACGTTTTGATTTCAATCATCTTCAGTCTTGTAAGCCATTAAGGAACCAACCACATGAACTCCGTTATCGATGTGTTGCTCAATCGCAAATCCGTGCGCGCCTATGAAGACCGGCCCATCAGCCCTGAAGTGAAAGAGGTGATCTTGCGCGCCGCGCTCCGTGCTCCGACGGCAGGCAACATGACGTTGTATACGATCATCGACGTGACCGATCAGTACCTGAAAGATATGCTGGCCAAGACCTGCGATGATCAACCGTTCATCGCCACCGCGCCGCTGATATTGCTCTTCCTCGCGGATTATCAACGCTGGTACGATTACTTCCAACTTTCCGAGGTCGAGCGGTTGTGCCAACAGCGTGGCGTAGAGATGCGCCGTCCCGCTGAAGGCGATTTGCTGCTAGCAAGTTGCGATGCGTTGATCGCCGCACAGACTGCCGTGATCGCCGCCGAATCACTGGGGATCGGCTCATGCTATATTGGCGATATTCTGGAGCGTTTTGAAGATCATCACGAGTTGTTTGACTTGCCAGATTATGCCGTGCCGATTTGCCTGGTGTGCTTTGGTTATCCTAATGACCAGCAAAAAGCCCGCAAACAAACGCCGCGATTCGATCAGCGCTTCATCGTATCCGAGAATTGTTACCCACGGCTCACCGCTGATGATTACGCCGCAATGGTGCAAGAACGACAAGCCATGCTGTTTGCCAATCGCAGCAAATTGCCCGCCGACATCGAAAACTTTGGGCAACTCATGTACTTTCGCAAGTTTGGCGCAGATTACAATGTGGAACTGAATCGCTCGACACATGAGATGCTGCGGTCGTGGCTGGCCGGCGCGGCGCGTGACGAATAACTCATGCCCTTTGCCAAACACCCTCGACCTGAAACACTGCGGTCGTTAGCCGAGGCTGCACCCGTTCCATTCTGGCTCGACGATCCCGCTCGACCCGACGTATGTCCCGCGTTAACGGCCGATACCCACGCCGATCTGGTCGTTGTTGGCGCGGGTTTCACGGGGCTGTGGACGGCGCTGCTGGCGAAAGAAGCCGAGCCTTCACGCGACGTCATTTTGCTTGAAGGCGCTGAATGCGCCAGCGGCGCGACCGGTCGCAACGGTGGCTTTGTGTCGGCCTCGTTGACACACGGCCTGGAAAACGGACACAGCCGCTGGCCACGCGAAATGCCGATGCTCCTCAAGTTAGGTCATGCCAACCTCGACGCGATCGGCGAAGCAGTGAAGCGTTACGCCATCGACTGTGATTTCGTGCGATCCGGCGAATTGTTGGTGGCAACCGAGCCTTATCAGATCGAAACGCTGCGAACTGCGTTGAAACTAGCAACAGCCTACGGCCAAGATTGGGAGTGGCTGGATGCGGCTCAAACCCGAGCGCTGATCGACTCCCCGACGTATCTCGGTGCGGTCCGCATGCGATCCGGCATCGCGATGGCGAACCCGGCGCGCTTAGCGTGGGGCTTGCGACAAGCATGCCTCGATGCGGGCGTGCGCTTCTACGAAAGAACGCCCGTCACCGCGTTGAACGTCGATGGTTCCGTCGTGCGCGTTCGCACTCCGTACGCGGACGTGCGTGCCTCACGTGTCGCGCTGGCGACCAACGCGTATCCGCCGCTGCTCAAGCGACTCAATCATTACATCGTGCCCGTGTACGATTACGTACTCGTCACCGAACCGCTGTCCGCTGAACAACGGAACTCGATCGGCTGGGAAGATCGATCGGGTGTGAGTGACAGCGCCAATCAATTTCACTACTATCGCACCACCGTCGATGGTCGCATTCTGTGGGGCGGCTACGACGCGGTCTATTATCGAAACAATGGGTTCGGTGCGCAGTTCGATCGGAATGCCGAATCATTCGGGCGCTTGGCCGAACATTTCTTCTACACCTTTCCACAACTGCGCGGCGTGCGCTTCACCCACGCTTACGGCGGCGCAATCGATACGTGTTCGCGCTTCAGCGCGTTCTGGGGCACCGCGCACGGCGGACGCACGACGTATGCAGTGGGTTACACTGGCCTCGGTGTGGGTGCAGCGCGTTTTGGCGCGCAAGTGATGTTGGATTTATTGGACCGCAAAGACACCGAACGGACGCGATTGGAGATGGTCCGCTCGAAACCATTTCCGTTTCCGCCGGAGCCGTTCCGATCGGCTGTCATCAACTTCACGCGCCGCTCGCTCGATCGCGCCGATCGGACTGAAGGCCAACGCGATCTATGGCTGCGCACCCTCGATCGATTAGGATTAGGATTTGACTCATGACTCACCTCACCGATGACTTGATCTGGGCTGTTCGGGCGTTTGTGTATCAACGTTTCGCAGATACGGCGCGCGCGGTGAACATCGATGAAGTCGCCGCGCAGTTTCGGCTAACGCAAGACGTTGCCGCCGAAGTCTTCAACGAACTCGATCGGCGGCACGCGTTCTTTTTGGAGCCGGGCACGCACGATATTCGCATCGCCAATCCGTTCTCTGCTGTGCCCACCGATTTCGTCGTGTGCTCTCAGGGTCGTGAATATTGGGCTAACTGCGCGTGGGATTCGTTGGGGATTGCGGCGGCTTTACACTGCGATGCCGAGATCAACGCTACGTATGCTGAAGATGATCAGCCGCTCATGTTGACGATCCGCGATGGCGTCGTGCATCATCCGCCCGCGGTGGTGCATCTGTTGGTGCCGGTACGGAACTGGTACGACGATATGATCTTCACCTGAGGCACGATTCTATTCTTCCGGTCGGAAGACAACATCGAGGCGTGGTGCGCGGCGCGACAGGTCACCCGCGGCGAAGTCCTGTCGATGGCGCAGTTGTGGGAGTTGTCGCAACGCTGGTATCACAACCGCTTGTCCCCGAATTACCACGGGCGCACCGCCGCCGAGGTGACGACGATCTTTCAGGCCATGGGTCTCACTTCAGACTTCTGGCAGATGTCAGGCGATCCGCACGCGCTACAGAAATAACCAAGTGCTTCGCGCTCAGACTGCTTTCCACGGTCGGCGTGTTTGGCCGCGCGGACGCAGGCCGGAAGCTGCGGAGAAGCGTATGATCTTGGTCGCTTCCTTGAGGCCACAGATGTAGGTGTTCAGATTGATTGACACAAAGTAAAATCGGCCAAGCAGTTGAAAACGGCGATGCGAGAGCACAACTAGAAGCGGGAGGAAGCATGAACAATCCTATTGTGTTTAAACAGTCACTGACACGGCTGTTGTTTAAGCAAACAGTGGCGTTTGCCTTGGTTTTTTCGCTGGGCATAGCCGTATTCAGTGGGCACTATACAGTGGAGAATTGGCAGATTCTGTCCCTGTGCGCTCCCATCCTCTACTTCTGTGGCATGTTTTGCTGGTACGGGTTTCGTTTAAATTCAAATCCCAATTTGCTTACAATTGAGATTACCGATCAACAGATCATTGGACCGCAGTTCTGGGGGGCCAGCACTGTTCCGGTGAAAGAAGTCGATGTCGCCAAGAGCCGCAGGCGCGGCTGGATCCAAAGTCTACTGGGCAGACACTGGCTTCGCTCCGTTGAAGACAAGGGACTATTCTGGTTCGATGACTTTGTTTACGGCAAAGGCCAATTTGACCGTTTACTGGAAATCATCTGTCAGTTGCAGACTGTCTCTGTTGCTCAACTGCAAGATGATCGCTGAATTGTGAGCATTAATAAGTCAAAATTCGTATCTTGGTAGAACAGTTAGCATGATGTCCACATAAAGATACTGAACACCGCCCCGATCTCACTTCAACCGGGGCGATACTTTTGCTAGTACGGACACGCCTGCGGAACATCGGGGCTGCTAACCAGCGGCATGTACACTTTGTTGTTCAAACCCGGCGGTGGCGGTGGCGCAACCGGATAGCCATCCACCACAAAATCGAGCGGCGTTTCCAACGAATAGCCCGGAAACACAGCGGCCAGGTTGGCATTGCCCAAACGCCGCATCAAGATTTCACTCAGCACGCGGCGATAGTCGGTGGTCACAGCCAGATCGTTGCCATCGTACAACTGCGCATTGCTCAAGCCCGGCCACTGCCCGTATACTTTGCCGCCCTTCACGTTGCCGCCCAGCACCAGCATCACGCTGCCGTGACCATGATCGGTGCCGTGGCTGGCATTCTCGCGCAAGCGCCGACCGAACTCGCTCATCACAACCACCGTCAAGTGACTGGTATAGTTGGCACAACCGCTGCCGTTCAGATCGGTGTAAAACGCGGTTAGGCCCTGCGCCAACGTGCCGAGCAGGCCTGCCATATACCCCGTCGAGCCGTTGCCTTCGTATTCGTGTGTGTCCCAGCCGCCCAGATCGATCGTCGCCACGCGCATGCCGATGTTCATCTTGATCATCTGCGCGATGGCTTTGAGTTCATCGCCGAACTCGCCGCTGGGATACACCGCGCCGTTCGCGGGCGCGTACGTGCCGGGATTCGCCGCTTCGACAATATCGACCGTGTCCAACGTCTTCAAGCCCGCCTTAAAGAGCCACGTATCGCCATCGAACATGCGGCGCAGCGTCAGGCGCTGATCGTATTCGTACTTCCAATAACCGGCGAAATCAAAACTCGACGGACTGGTCATCGACACGGCTTCCGTGCTGTTCAGCAGCGAGGTCGGCATACCGCCGCCAGTCGCCACCGCCGGGATCAAAATCGTTGGCGGCAAATTCGTAGCCGATTGCAAATGCCGCGTGATCCAACCGGTATTCGTCGCTTTGTTACCGGGCGTGCCCAACTCGATGAACTGCATCGCGTCGAAGTGACTGCGCGTATCATTATTCAGGCCAACCGCGTGAATAAACGCTAAGTGCTGCGCTTGATACAGGCTAAACAGCGGCGCCATCGCTGGATGCAGGCCGAACTGCGCGTCGAGGTTCAGCAGCGCGCCCGTGCCCGAGGTGGGCAGCACCAGATCATCGCGCGCGGCGACATACGCCGCCCGATCGGTTCCGCCGAGCGGCGGTACTACATTCAGCGCATCCCAACCGCCGCGCAAAAACACTTGCACCAAGATCTCGTTGTTATACGCCGAAGTCGCCTGATTCGGCGCGGAAAAAGCCAAATTCGTTACGCGCGCGCCTGCCAGCGCCGCAATCGCCGACGAGCAGCCCACCAAGAATCCACGACGTGTCAACTGGATTGTCATGTTGTCTCCCTATCTGGAAGTTGGAGATTAGAGGTTGGAGGTTGGAAGAGTTTATGACCAACAGTCATCACTCCAACTTCCATCTTCTAACTTCCAACATCCATCTTCCATCCTCCACTTCATCTCCACCCAAAATCCGGCACCATGAACAGCAGCGCAATCACACGTGGCAGCCGCTCCGCAATTTGATCGGGCCGCAGATCGAAGTCAGGATTGCGGCCCTGCGCCAGAAATTCCACGAGCGGCGTGCGATTCTCGATCGGGTGCAGCGGCCGCCCCAAAATCCGATCGAGCCAGTAGTCGACGATGGCGTTTGGCGTGCGGATCGTCGACGGCATCTGGCTCACCAGATCGATCGTCGTCCCATCGATCCAGCCTTCCACGCAGAAGTTGATCAACCGCCATGTTTGCAGCATCGTCGATGTGCCGATCCATTTTTCTTTCACGTCGGGATAACCATCGGGCGGGCGATGCTCAAACAACGGTTGCCCCAACCCCTCATAATTCCACAGAAAATCATTGGAGAACGCGAACGACGCATTGGTGGCGCGTAAATAACTGACGATCCATTCGAAGGGGCGTTTCACTTTCTCCGCCCAAGTTGATTTGAATTCGTCCGACAACACGATCGTGCGCACGACTTGCTCCAACTGATCGGGCGCAGTCTTTTGCGCGACGAACACCGCGGCCGCCGCATCGACAACCGACTGTGGCGGATCATCGCCGATCAAGCGGCGGCACAATTTGCGCGCAATGAAGCGCGCCGTGCCCGGATGATAGGCGACGGCGTCCAGCACATCCAAACCATCTTTCATCGCGGCTTGGCTCGGCGGCATATACTTGCCCAACACGGTCTTCTGAAAACGATCATGCCACGGCTCGTAGTACAAAAACTCGCCGGTATCCTGCGTCACCGGCCAATCACCGTCGGCCACACGCCAACCCGTCAAACAGCGAGTCGCTTCCAACACGTCGTCGTCGACGTAAGCAATTGGAACGTTATTGGCGTCGCGCGGCACATCAGTCTGGCGCATAACGCCCAGATAATTTTCTGCGCCCAGCGTGTGGAGTTCCAGCAATTCGCGCGCGTAGTTTTCGTTTGGTCCGGCCGCCTGATTCGTGTAATTGTCGAGGTAATACAACATCGCGGGACTGGTGGCGACCGCGCCCAATAGCGTGCGGAAGTTACCCAGCACGTTCGCGCGGATCACATCCCGATCGTAGTGCACGAACACCGGCGCGATGTTGCCGTCGTCGCCGTACACGTTGAAGTGGTTGTGCCAAAAATCAACCAGCACTTCTTTCAACTGGCGGCGACTGTACACGGCGCGCAAGAACGTGGCGATACGCGTTTCGGTGTACGGCTGGATCCGTACAGTCCAACCACCAGTCGTGTTGTTCACGACATGATCGGCCCATGCTTGCGTCAACGATTTGGTCAATGTTGGCAGATTCGCCGCCGCGATTTGGGCATTGCACCAACTGTCGTCAATGGCGTTGGGATTGAGTTGTTGATCGACCCACGCCTGCAAACGGGCGTCGTCTGTCGCACCAAGTGCATTGAAGGCTGCGAGTTCACCGGGGCGCGGACCAAAGCCCAACCGATTCAACGCGATCACGCCCAGAGGCGGCAGCGGCGGAGGTCCTACCACCCGATCGGTTTCTGGTGCGTTCACGTTACGCAACGGACGCGGCGGCTCGAGGGTCCGATCGCGCAGCGGTGCAGCGGCGGCGTTAAGCGCGGCCAATCCGCCCCACCTGATCGCCTCACGGCGTCTAAGGGTTGCTTCTTCCGTCATCATCTGATCCTCCTTTATGGGGTCATAAGACAACGCACTGCACTACGAGGTACAACGTAAACCAGGCTAGAGTCTACGTTCCGATGATAACGAGGCGGGAGTGTTCCAACAATGGGACTAAAGTCCGTGGATAAACACGTCAGTAGTGTAGTGGAAATGAAACGCGCCCGCTGAAGCCTCATCGGGTGTGTTTCATTCGCAGTTTCTTGGGCTACTTGCCCACTTGCTTCTTCCACTCAAACAATTTGTTCAACGCTTCCAGCGGTGACAGCGCATTCACGTCGAGTTTCTCCAAATCTTCCAGTACCGGATTCTTCACACCGAACAAACTGAGTTGAATCGGCGCGTCGATCGGCTCACTGGTGTGATCGCGTTGGCCCTGCTCCAGTTCTTCAAGTAATTCTTCAGCGCGCCGGATGACGGGTTTGGGCAAACCCGCCAACTGCGCCACATGAATACCATATGATCGATCCGCACCGCCCGGCACGATGTGATGCAGAAACACGACCTTATCGCCCTCTTCGGCCACCGCCACATTGTAGTTGCGCACGTGCGGCAGATGCTCGGCCAATTGGATCAATTCGTGGTAGTGTGTGGCAAACAACGTTTTCGCTCGCAAGCGTGGATGATTATGAATGTACTCCACTACCGCCCACGCGATCGACAAGCCGTCATAAGTGCTGGTGCCGCGCCCGATTTCGTCGAGCACGATCAAACTGCGCGCCGTGGCGTGATGCAGAATGTTCGCCGTCTCGACCATCTCCACCATGAATGTCGATTGGCCGGTGGCGATGTCGTCCTGCGCGCCGATGCGCGTGAAGATCCGATCGACGAGGTCCATCTCCACCCGATCGGCCGGTACGAACGAACCGATCTGCGCCATCAATACGATCAACGCCACTTGCCGCAGATACGTCGATTTACCCGCCATGTTTGGCCCGGTGATGATCAGGACACGCGCCTCGTCATCGAAAGCGACATCGTTGGGCACAAAGCGCGCTTCGCTCAACGCCTTCTCGACCACAGGATGCCGTCCGCCGACGATGTGCAGCGTGTGATCGTCGCCGAAGGTCGGTCGGGTGTAGCGATTCAACGCGGCCACTTCCGCCAACGACGAAGCCACATCGATCTGCGCGATTGATCGCGCCGTGTCGAGCAGCGACTTCGATCGGGCAGTAACTTGCGCGCACAGTTCTTTGAACAAACGCTGCTCCACTTCGATCACGCGCTCTTCGGCGTTGAGGATCAGCGTCTCGTATTCTTTCAACTCCGGCGTAATGTAACGCTCGGCGTTGGTCAACGTTTGTTTGCGAATGTAGTTGTCGGGCACGGCCTGCGTGTTGGCGTGCGTCACTTCGAGGTAATAGCCAAAGACTTTGTTGTAACCAACCTTCAACGTCTTGATGCCCGTGCGTTCGCGCTCGGTCTTTTCGAGATTGGCCACCCATTCTTTGGCGTTGCGCGACGCGTGGAGAATGCCGTCGAGTTCGGCGCTGTAACCGGGACGAATCACACCCGGCGGCGAGTTGTCCGGCTCATCGGCGAGAGCGCGCTGCAAAAGATCGCAAATATCCGGCGCGGCGTCCAACGTCCACGTTGATTGATCGCCCAAGACTTGCGCCAGGTGCGGCACACTCTGCAACGCCGATCGGACGGCGACAAGATCACGCGGCGCACCGTGTCCGCCAATCACGCGACCGACGGCGCGTTCGAGATCGGGGAACACCTTCAACAAGTCACGCACTTTGGCGCGCAGCAGCGCGGCATCGAAGAATTGCTGCACCCGATCGAGCCGCTGCTCCAACGCGGCCCGATCGAGCAGTGGCTGTGACAGCCACGCCCGCAGTAAACGTCCGCCCATCGCCGTGCGCGTTTGATCGAGCACGCCGATGAGTGAGAGTTTGTTGTCTTTGCCGCGCAGGGTGTCGGTAAGTTCGAGATTGCGACGTGTGGCTGGATCGAGCGCCATGAATTCGCTGGTCGAATACGAGCGCAGGCCTGTCAACTGCGCCAACGCGCCGAACTGCGTCTCTCTGAGGTATTGGACAATCGCGCCCGCGGCCCGAATCGCCAGCGGCCTCTTGTCGAGGCCGAAGCCCGCCAGCGTCGAAACCTGGAACTGATCAAGCAGCGCTTGCTTCGCGTGTGACGACTCGAAGCGCCAGCCCGGAATCGGCGTCAGGTGCACCGGCGCGCTGTTGATGTGTGGCGTAACGACCGGCTCGCGGCTTTTGTCGTCGGGCGCGGTGATGAGGCATTCGCGCGGCGTAAGGCGCAACAGTTCTTGCTCTCCCGCGTTGAGCGAATCGATCTGCGTCGCCGCAAATTCGCCCGTTGTGATGTCGGTATATGCGAGGCCCACATGCGCGCCGTCGCTGATCCACGCGGCCAAATAATTAGCGCGTTTTTCGTCCAGCAACTCCGGCTCGATGACAGTGCCTGGCGTGACGACGCGGGTCACATCGCGCGGCACGATACCCTTCACTGTTGACGGATCGGCCAGTTGTTCGGCAATCGCCACGCGATAACCGCGATCGATCAAGCGCGCGATGTAGCCATCGACGGCGTGATAGGGCACGCCCGCCAGCGGCACACGCTGGCCTTTGCCCACTGGCCGCGAGGTGAGCGTGATATCCAATTCACGCGCGATCAATTCAGCGTCGGCGTCAAAGGTCTCATAGAAATCGCCGAGCCGGAAAAACAGAATCGTATCGGGATACTGGCTTTTGACTTGCAGATACTGCCGTCGAATGGGCGTTAAGTCATCGTTCATTCATTCACCGCAGCGGGTGCAAAGATAAATCGGCGTAATCAGGGTCCTCAATTTCATTGTGGCGCAGGCAACAGGCCGGCCAGTTCGCGCAAGTAGTTCCATGAATACAAGCCCGCGTTGTGCCCATCGCCCCAGTTAAGTTGAACAGCATAGTTGCCAACGTAACTCACACTTTCCAAAGTGTAGTTCGGCGCGAGTTTCAGTCGCAGCGGATCGGCCGGGCCGTGCAGTTCGGCGCAGTCGGCACACGGGCAGTTGTCGCGCAACTTCTTCCATTCGATTTCGGCCGAAGAGCCATCTTTCCAATTCACGACGAGCAGTTTTTGTGCGTCATCTTTGGTAATGCGATTGTATTTAGGCATGGTTATTACCTGAAAGAAAAAGTGATCAGAAAACAGGTCGCCGAAACTCAAGATCAACTTTTCATCACGTTATCTTGCCAGTTGATGTGTGTTGATCGATCTCGCTCAACAGTTCGCTGTATCGTTCCAGAATCGGCCACACATATAAGCCCGGCCCGTGCTTCAAGCGGATGTGGATCAAACTCAGCGGCAGGTAACGCCAACCGATCACGTCCGACCACGTCACGAACGATTGACGGACCCAGCGGACCTGCAATCCCCGATCGGTGGTGGTGATCGATCGAGTGCCGAAGTCCAGCCCCAGCAGCAGAATCGCCGCGCCGAATACGAAACCGACGATGTGCAGCACCGCATCGATGCGGCTGTTCTGAATCGCTTCCACTTCGGCGATCACTGACCCGATCAACACCAAACCAACCAGCAACGATCCAAATAACGCTTGCACCCGATATGCCACTGGATAACGATAAGTCATAGTACCCTCACGCGGCTGATCATACCTGATGCCGCGCTAATTGGCTAGGGCCGACGGGTTTTGAAACATCCACCAAATCAGGTATACTCAGTGCCGTCATCAGGTCTAATAGGAGCGCCTTTTCATGAGTGACGTTTTTCTTACGGTTGATCTCGGCGGGACCCGCATCCGGGCGGCCCGCTGCCGTCCCGATGGAACGATCGAAGCCCGCACGGAGCGCCTGACCAAATCCGTGCTCGGTCCCGATGCGGTCATCACCCGCATCGAACAGGCGCTGCGCAAAGTGTGGCCGGAAGATGGGGTCACGACGGTGAAAGCGATCAGCGTCGTCGCGCCCGGTCCGGTCGATCCGTGGACGGGCGTGATCTTCGTCGCGCCGAATATTCCGGGGTTTGTCGACGTGCCACTGCGCGATCGATTAGCGACTGTCTTTCAAGTGCCGGTTTACATCGGCAACGACGCCAATTTGGCAGGCCTGGCCGAATGGCGCTTCGGCGCGGCGCGCGGCCATCAACACTCGATCTACCTCACAGTCAGCACCGGCATTGGCGGCGGTGTCATCAGCGACGGGCATTTACTGTTGGGCAGTCGCGGTCTTGGCGCGGAGCTCGGCCATGTCACCGCCGACGTCAACAGCGATGTCTGCCAGTGTGGCAACGTTGGCTGCATTGAGTATCTGGCATCTGGCACCGGCATTGTGCGGCAGGCCGTCAGGCGTATTCGCAACGGCGAGGCCAGTCTGATCACAACCTTAGTCGAAGATAACCTGGAGACTGTTAACGTCGAAGTCATCGAGCGTGCCGCCAGTCAAGGCGACGCTCTGGCCCTCTCGGTCTTTGATCAGTCGTTCCGCGCGTTGGGTCTCAACATCACGTCGTTGCTGCACATCTTCAATCCTTCGGTCGTCGTGATCGGTGGCGGCGTCAGCAACATGGGCGATCGGCTCTTCAAGCCAGTGCAGGCCGTCGTTGATCAACATGTCATGAATCCGCGTTACCTGTGCCCGATCGTACCCGCGCAACTGCGCGGTGATGTCGGTTTGCTCGGCGCGTTAGCGCTCGCCCTCGATCCGCCGCCACAACGCTAAACGTCCACTCATAACACAACTCCCGCCGTGATCGTTCACGTGCGGGAGTTGCCGTTTGGTATGGGCGGCTTAGACTTCCACGGTCTGCGCGGCGCGGTCATGGCCGTTAGGAGCCAGCGACACGACGGCGGGCAGTAAAATATGGAACGTGCTGCCCGGCAATTTTTCTTCATCGTGTCCGGGGCTTTCCACCCAGATCTTGCCGCCGTGCGCCTGAATTACACCCTTCGCAATCGGCAGGCCCAGTCCCGGCCCAGCGCCTTTGAACTTGGTGGTGCCGGTTGAGTGCAGTTCCACCGCGCCAACGCGATAAAACTTCTCAAAGATCAAGAGTTGATCGTTGCGATCGATTCCGATGCCTGTGTCCGCAATCAGCAGTTCGACGAACAACTGCTCGCCATTATCGCTGGGCTGACTCACCACCTGCCCCGAGATCGAAATTGAGCCGCCGTCGGGTGTGAACTTGATCGAGTTACCGAGCAAGTTGCTGAACGCCTGACAAAGTCGCTGCAAATCACCCTGGATCGGCGGCAAGGTTTCCAACCCCAACGTCTGGATGTTCATCTGTCGATCGCGAATCGCCTCTTTGTAGTTGTCCAGCGCCAACTTAATCATGCCGGGCACGGCCAGCGGCGCCGTGCGAATGTCCAACGCTTCGGCATCGATCCGCGACACATCCAACATCGCCGCGATGATGGCTTCCAGTCGCACGCTAGCGCGGGTGATACCGCCGCTGATCTGCGTCATGTGCGACGTGACCACCTGGCCTTGCTGCACCATATCCGACAAGATGTCGGAATAGCCGCGAATCTGAGTCAATGGTGTGCGCAATTCGTGTGACGCGATCTCGATGAAATCAGTCTTGGCCGCGTCCAGTTTTTCGAGGCGGCGATTGGTCTCGGTGAGTTCGTCGTTGAGGCGCGTGATCGAGCGGTTGGCGTTCTTCAGATCGCTGACAAGACGGGCATTCTGCAGCACCACTGCGGTTTGATTGCCGACCGTCATCAACACGTCGAGGTCTTGCGCGGAGTGCGGCTCGCCGGATTCGCGCCGACCAACCGCGAAGATGCCCACTAACGAGCCTTGCGACCGAATCGGCACGTATACTTCCATATCGAGCGATTGTAACCAACTCCGTTCAGCGGCCGACGCCGATCGGTATTCCGGTAAAATGTCGATCTCATATTGCGTCAGCGGCCGCATGCCCTGTTGCAACTCAGCCAAGACTGGGCTATCGGCCGCAAATTCACCGCGCTCAGTGGACAGCGCCCCCATACCGGGCAGGATTTGCACCTCAACGAGGTTCGATTGTGAGGGGCCGCGCTCGGTCGTCAACAGCAACGCGCCGCGTCGCACGTCCAACGCTTCGGCGATGATGCCCACGGCCACCGTAACGAGCGTGTTCAAATCAAGGATATTGCTGATCGCGTCGCCATAGTCACGCAGCGCACGCGCAGGATTGTACTGCCCACGATTGATCACTCGTTCCGACAAGCGATGGACCAGTGCGCGCAGCGGCTGTTGGAAGATCGCCAGAAGTGCGGCGGCCGCCACTGCGGCGATGATCGTCACCGCCGACGGTTGCTGACCGGTGGTGGTCAGCACCAACCAAATGCCACCGAGGAACAGCGCGGTCAAGACGATGGTATTGATTAGTGCCGAAAAAGCCTGCCGGGCGACGTTGCGCAGCACCGGCAGGTGATAGTTAACCATCGCAACGGCCACCACGATGGCGCCCAGTAATCGCACCACCAGACCGATCTGGAGGGTGTCGACTAGCAGCCGGGATCGATCGAGCACTGTCAGCGCCTCGCCGATGATCAACAACCCCGTCCCCAACAACCAGAACAAAATCCGGTTTCGATGCAATGGGCGACGCGTCTGCACAAAATCCAAGGTAGCCAGCGCGAACATGCTCAAGCCAAAGCCCGCCCAGCCAGCTACTTGCAACGGTCGCAGCAGATCGTCGAGCGAGGCCCCGCTCGTCCCTATTAACGCAGTCTGAAGATCAAACAGATTGAGATCGACCGCCAGCACCAGCAGCAACCACGCTACTGCCGCGCCCAGCACCCAACGCACGCCGGGGCGCTCTAGAAATGTCAGTGTCAGGCTGGCCGTCAGCGGAGCCATGAGCATAAGCATCGCGTACGCCAAACGCATACCGAGATCGTGTTCGGCAGGGCCTAGCCCAAACCACAACGACACACCCAAGCCCAGGCTCCATACGATCGACAGCGCCAGAAAGATATGCAGCGCGCGATAGAACCAGGTTTGCCAGCCGCGTCGGCGAATCGCCCACGCCAGCAAGGCGATATAGCCCAGGCAGGTTCCCAGCGCGATTAACACCGGCGCTTGCACACCAAATACGGTCGGAATCACAATCACTCCAACAACGTTGCTTTTGCAACGCGGTTACTTCAAAATGTAATACGTGCCTTTTTTAGCGCCGATACGCATCAACACGCCGCGATCGACTAGGTCAACGAGATCAAGGCGCAGCGTTTCAGCCGAGACATCGGGACACAACTGCTGGTATTCTCGATTGGTGATCTGGCCCCGATCGCGCAGATATGTCAGCGCACGTGCCTGCCGCTCGTTCATGGTCTTCTCCCACACCGGCATCGCACGTCGTTCTTTGATGTTAGACAGCGTGACGGTGAACGAATGCGGCTGGGCTTTGAATTGTGGCGGCGCATGCCCGGCCTGCGTCATCTCTTCTATCATGCGATCGATGCCGAGTCCCAACTCTTCGATGTAGCCCCACTGAAACAGGCCCGAGACTAGGCGCGGATTGCGCGAAAAGTGCTCTTCGACCAGATTATCCACCGTGATGAAACCGGGCAGTCCACCGGGGCTAATCACTTCCATCCGATCGGCGAACATGCGAATCTCGATGCGGCGACCCTTCAAGCGATAGTCGCGGTGACACACCGCATTCACTAACGACTCGCGCACAGCAAACGGCGGATACTCGGTGCGTTCTTCACGCTCTAAACCTTTCACCACCGCGCCCACTTTCATCTCTTCCCAGACCACTTCCCACGCGTTCTCGATGACACGTGCTAGCGGCCCACCGATTTCTTCGCGGCGACCGTAACCCGGCAAGCCACCTTCACCGCGCGGCTCAGTGCCGATGAACTTCACAAACACCAGGCCCGATTGCGGCAAAAATTGCTGCGGATTCTTCCCGAACAACAACAAGCCCGCGGTGGTTACCTCGCCCCGATCGGTGATCGCGCCGATTTCGAGCAACAACTCATCGGGTGTACCGGGGAATCGCCGACGTTGCCGCTCTTCGCGCTTCTCGATGTACTCGGCAAGCACGGCATCGTCAAGATCGGATCGCTTCGCACCGGGAATGACTTCGGTTTCAAAATCACCGCTACTTTTAGTAGCAGCCAGTTGGCGGATCGCATCGCCGCCCAACGGACGGTTCTCCGTCCCCATGCGAATGACCACGCGTCCGTCAGCCAACGAGTGCAATTCAGAACTGCGTGCCACACTTACGGCAACCACCGATGTTCCCGCCAAGTCAACTTGTTCCCAGCCAGTATGAATAGGCGGACGACATTGCATTTCGGCCCGGCGCAGCACGCCTTCAACATCTTCGGGATATATCCTGCCGAGCGGCTTGCCATTAGCATCCACGCCCAGCACGACCGTGCCGCCATCGCCGTTCGCAAACGCGACCAGGTTTTCCGCCAGCAAATCGACATCCAGATCAGGCAGATATTCAACCAATTGGCCGGGGCCGGCTTTCAGCACGGTCGAGGTGATCATGTTGGCTATTCAACCGTTTCCGCTTCGGCTTCGATACTCTCGTCAGCACCATCGAGCGTTTCGTCGTCAATTTCAGTATCGTCTTCGACGTCTGAAACCTCTTCGACTTCAGCCGCCGCTACTTCTTCCGCCGACGCCGGAGCAACTTCGGTCGCTTTCGCTTTTAACACAGCCACTGACGCCAAGTGATCGCTGTCGTCGAGTGTGATAACGCGTACACCCAACGTCGAACGTCCCGCCACGCGAATACTTTCAACCGCCGTGCGGAGCGCGATGCCATTGGCGGTGATCAACGTGATCTCATCCTCAGGCGCGACAACGCGCGCCGCAACGATCGGTCCGGTAACGTCGTAGCGATCCGCGATTGTGCGAATGCCGCCAGTGTAGCGGCCCTTCACTGGATATTGCACCAGCGGCGTGCGTTTACCGTAACCGCTGGCCGCAATGACCAGTAGCTCACCGCCCGGCTCAACGACATCCATGCTCGTCACGTAATCGCCTTCAGCCAGTCGCATACCGTTCACGCCGCCCGCCGCCCGCCCCATCGATCGCACGCGCGTTTCTTTGAAGCGCAAAGCTCGTCCACGTGCGCTCACAATGATGACGTCCTGTGCGCCGGTCGTGGCGCGCACCCAACCCAGCACATCGCCTTCATCCAGCGAAATCGCGATGATGCCGCTGGGCCGCACCGATTCAAACTCAGTCATATCCACGCGCTTGATACGCCCGTTTTGCGTGCACATCGTGCAGAACGTATTCGGCAGGAATTCTTTCACAGCTAATGCCGCCGTGATCTTCTCGCCTTCGCTCAATGCGATGACATTGATCAGCGGCACGCCTTTCGCCGCCCGATCGGCCTCGGGCACTTCATAGGCCCTAACGTGATAGACCTTGCCCTTATCGCTGAACATCAAAATGTGATGCAGATTGCGCGTGGCAAAGATCGTCTCGACCACGTCTTCTTCGCGCGTCGCCATGCCGGTCACACCGCGTCCGCCGCGATGCTGCGCGCGATAGGCCTTGGCAGGCACCCGCTTGATATAGCCGCGCTGTGTCAGCGAGATCAACACTTCCTCGTCGTGAACCAGATCCTCGATCGAGAGTTCTTCGGCGCTATCGGCGGTGATGCGCGTGCGGCGACCATCGCCGAAGTCTTCTTTCAACTTCGTCAGATCGTCTTTGATCAGCAGCAGAATTTTGCGCGGATTCGCCAACAGATCTTCTAGATAAGCGATCTGCCGCATGACTTCCTGATACTCGTCCTCGATCTTCTGCCGCTCCAACGCCGCCAGACGGCGCAGCTGCATATCGAGGATGGCCTGCGCTTGCACTTCGCTCAGTCCGAAGCGTTCCACCAAGCGGTTGCGCGCCTCTTCGGCGTTCGGTGATTCGCGGATGGTCTTGATCACCGCATCAAGGTTCGCCAACGCAATGCGCAACCCTTCGAGGATGTGCGCTCGCGCCCGCGCTTTGTTTAGATCAAATTCCGTGCGGCGGGTGATGACCGTGTGCCGATGATCAGCGTAGATTTGCAGCGCGCGTTTCAAAGACAACAGACGCGGCTGACCATCGACCAACGCCAGCATTTGCGCGCCGAATGTCGATTGCAGCGGCGTGTACTTCAAGAGTTGATTCAGCACCGTCTTGGGGTTCGCGCCGCGCTTGATCTCGACGATGATGCTCATGCCATGCCGATCGGATTCGTCGCGCAAATCCGAGATGCCGTCGATCCGATCGTCGCGCACCAACTCGGCGATGCGTTCCAGCAGCGCGGCCTTGTTAACCTGATAGGGTATCTCGGTGATGTTGATGCGGAAGCGGCCGCCCTTCATCTCTTCGATGTGCGTCACAGCGCGCATCACCAGACGCCCCTTGCCGGTCGCATACAAGTTGAGGATGCCTTCACGACCCAAAATCAACGCGCCGGTCGGAAAGTCCGGCCCGGTGACGAACTTCATTAGGTCTTCGACGGTGACTTCATCTTCGGCAGAGTGGAATAACTGCTTCAGTAGTTGGAGTTCTTCTTCATGTTCAAATGGTGTCTGAGATTGCGCGGCCTCGGCGCGGCGCGCTTCGACGAGTGTTTCCCAGCGATCGATCAGATAGATGATCGCATCGCAGACTTCGATCAGGTTATGCGGCGGGATGTTGGTGGCCATGCCCACGGCAATGCCCGACGTTCCGTTGAGCAGCAGATTAGGCAATCGGGCGGGCAGGACTAGCGGTTCTTTGAGCGTGCCATCGAAGTTGTCGCCCCACTCGATCGTGTCTTTATCGATATCGAGCAGTAGTTCTTCGGCCATCTTCGACATGCGGGCCTCTGTGTAACGCATGGCCGCGGGCGAATCGCCGTCGATCGAACCGAAGTTGCCTTGACCATCCACCAACATGTAACGCATTGAGAAATCTTGCGCCATGCGCGCCATCGCATCATAGACCGCCAAGTCGCCATGCGGGTGATACTTGCCCAGCACTTCGCCTACGATACGCGCCGACTTTTTGTAAGCGGTGTTCGAACGGATGCCCATGTCGTGCATGGCGTACAAAATGCGGCGATGGACGGGCTTCAAACCGTCACGCGCATCGGGCAGCGCGCGTGCCACGATCACGCTCATGGCGTAATCGAGATACGCGCCGCGCATCTCCTGCTCAATGTCGATGGCGCGGATCAGGCCATACGGGCTGGTTTCGACCGGCACACTCGCGTCACCCGTCGAGCCATTGCCGTTCACCGGGCGTTCTTCGCCTGCCGAATCGTCGCCATCGGGATTTATTACACCTGTTTCATCAGTCAATTTCAAACTCCTTAAGCCTCTCAAACCCAGCACTGCACAGACTTAAATTATACCTTGAAGCGCCTGGTTTTCCAAAACAAAAACCTCGCCGCCAGACCGTCAGGGGGTCTCGAAACAGGCCGATTTTCTCGAAAAAATCAGCGGTTTGCGCGTCAAACAATACGGCGGTCTCTCACACACCCGAGAGACCGCCGCAATTATCCCGTAAGGGCGAACCGCTGTGTTCGCCCTGCCTTACGGGCAGATAGACAAGGCTGCCCTACAACTCCGCCTCCGCCTCGGTAACCGCATCCTCGAAGATCGACAACGCTTCATCCATCAAATGTCGCGAGATATTCAGCGCCGGCGACATGCGGATCGAACTCTTGCCGCAGCTCAGGAACAGTGCGCCTTTCTCAAACGCCTTTGCGACAATGTTCTCGGCGTGATCGTGCGCGATGGTCTTTTTGTGTTTGTCTAGCACAAACTCCACGCCGATCATCAAGCCCTTGCCGCGCACCTCGCCAATCGTCGGATGGCGCACCGCCATCTCACTCAGCACATCCATCGCGTAATCGCCGACGTTCAGGGTGTTCTCTAGCATCGCTTCTTGTTCAATCGCGTCGATGGTCGCTAGTGAGGCCGCGCACGACAGCGGATTGCCGCCAAACGTGCTGCCCTGCTGACCGGGTCGCCAGTTCATCACGCTCTTGCGCGCCATCACCGCTCCGAGCGGCAAACCTGACGCGATGCCCTTTGCCGACGTGATGATGTCCGGCTCCACGCCGAAGTTCTCGATGGCCCACCACTTACCAGTGCGCCCCATACCCGATTGCACTTCGTCGGCGATAAGCATGATACCGTGCTTGTTGCAGATCTCGCGCAGACGCGGGAAGAAGTTAGGCGTCGGCACCACGTAGCCGCCCTCGCCCTGAATCGGTTCGATCAAGATGCCGGCCACTTCATTCGCCGCCACCATCTGCCCGAAGATCACGTCTTCCAAATAATCCAGCACGGCATCACCGTAATCTTCACCGGGCAGCGAGTGCAAGATCGGGCGATAAGCGTTCGGATACGGAATGTGGATCACACCCGGCATCGTCGGCCCAAAGTTCTTGCGATAGATCGCTTTGCTGGACGTGAACGACAACGCACCCATCGTGCGGCCATGAAAACCGCCCAGAAAACCGATAAAGTGCTGTCGGCCCGTGTGATGCCGCGCCAACTTGATAGCAACTTCGACGGCTTCTGCGCCGGAATTGGTAAAGAACGTGTAGATGTCTTCTTTCATCGGACGAATAGCGTTCAACTTCTCGCCCAGCAGCACCATCTTATCAAAGTAGAAATCCGTCCCCGACATATGCAGGAACCGCTCGGCTTGATCCTTGATCGCTTGTACGACCATCGGGTGCGAATGACCAGTCGAAGTGACGGCGATGCCCGCGTTCATATCGATGAAGCGGTTGCCATCCGCATCCCACACTTCACTGCCCAAACCACGATCCATCACAAACGGATAAGCGCGCGCGTACGACGGCGATAATGAGGCGTGATCGCGTTTGATCCACGCTTGAGCGATTTGTCCGGGTAAAATCATTGGAAGAGTTGCCATGACAGACCTCCTAAGATCAGTAAAGAAGCGCAAGCGACGAACTCGCGCGGCCAAGATCGTTTACCACTCTATTCGATTGGCAGGAGGCAGGCAGACTCAAACGTCGGCGGTGGACCACTTGATGCGCGCCGCAACCGCGTGGCGGGTCAACGAGGGGAGATATTGATTTGTCAGATACGCACGTTGCGGCATCATGGGTTTAGAGTTATTGGGAACAGATTAATTTGATCGCCGCCATCGGCCAGTTTCAACCGCCCGATCGAATCGTACAACCCGACGACAACTCGATATTCACCCGGCGCGGTGCCCATCGGTACGACGATTTCAAAACGATTTAAGAATAGATTGCCGGGCCGCCACAACGAAGTTGGGTATGAATCGGCTCCGGCGATGTGATCGGCTTGCGCAATGAGTGCGCCGCTGGCATCGACGAGGTGCGTGAAGATTTGATAGTTGTTGTCGATGCGTCCCGTCGCTTCTAAGTATAGCCCGAATCGCAGGGGCGTGTCAATAGTTATGGGACTAGAGTTCACATTGTAACCGACCAATTTTAGCGGCTCACTGAAAGTATCATCTGTCACAAATTGCGGTTTGGCCTCAAACGTGATGCCCTTCACATCAAACAGCAACACGCTCATACTATGGAAATTTCGATCGATTGACAGCCGACGCCCCTGCTCCATCAAAGCGTCAAGGATCACGTTAGTCGGATCGCTGATCTCGTTTTGCCATAGCACTAACCATACCCGATCGTGCTGTGCGGCGATGTCGGCCAACTGCCTAAGCGCACGCGCATCTAACGGTGATTGTGCCGCCGGGAGCAGATCGGGCGGCAAGGGAATAACCTCCGCCGGGCCGCGAAAGTAATGCGTGAACGCCGGGGCCTGATGCCCGCCGATCAGCAGGATCGCATCCGACGGCTCAGCGTTGGCCTCGATGTACTGCGCCACCGATCGGACGTCAGGTCGAGCCAGCGACGAATCGGTATACAGCCGCAGTAGCGACGCGGAGTCACCGAGCGGAAGCAGCAGACTAACGACCACACCGATCGAGGCGAGGCGGCAAAAACGGCCGCGCGTGCCATCGATCAGGCGCGTGATACCGATCGAGGCGAGCAGCACCCAGGCAGGCAGCGACGGCAGCAGATACCGCGGCGCGAACTTCGGCTTCAGCCATGCCAACGCCGACATCGCGACGAGGGGCGCGATCAATAGCGATAGGAGCAGCGTCATTGCGAGCGAAAGCGACGCAATCTTGTTGTCGCGAGTGGAGATTGCTTCGGCGTGATTAATCACGCCTCGCAATGACGCCGTTAACCCAATCAAAATCACAGCCAACCACAGCCAACCGACGAACGACGCATCACCCCATTCGCCCACACTGAAGGCACGCCACGTATCGCCAAAAACGGTCTGCCATGTCACGCGCCCCGGAAAGTAGGTCGCGTTTGATCCGGCTTGCGCCAGCGCATTCGGCAGCCACGGCAGAAACGCCAACAGAATAAAAATTTGTGCAGCAAACCAAAGTAGCCAGCGAAGCACAGCGGCACCGAGAATAGTTTTGCTTTTGATACCAGTGCGGCTAATTTCAACAACCAGCCACGCGCCGTTGATCGCCGCCCAGGTGAATACAGCAAAATAGTGCGTATACAACGCCGCGATCATCGACGCAACGTACGCGACCCATATTCGCCGTCGTTGATCGCCGCGCAGCAAATGGACAAAAGCCACAGTGGCAATCATCGTCAGCGCCAACAGCAGCGTGTAATCACGCGCTTCCTGCGAGTAGTACACTGCCAGTGGCGACAGCGCCAGTAGCCCTGCCCCGAACAAGCCCGCGCGCTGATCGAACTGCGCGCCGAGTGCGTACGTCAACGCGACAGCCAGCACGCCGAGCAACAACGACAAAAACCGCACAGCAAAATCACTGTCGCCCGTAAGCGCGATCCAGCCACCGAGGGCCAGCGTGTGCAGCGGGGGATGATCGGTGGTGGCGCTAAGCGAGACGGCTTGCGCAACTGGCTGTTGCGCGAGATAAATACTCAGGCCTTCGTCGTACCAGATGCTCTGCGCATCGAGACGATACACACGCAGCGCGAACGCCAAAAGTAAAATGGCGACAAGCCAGCCACGTTGACGAGCAGTCACGCGATCACCCGCATCGGCCAGCGGCCTGAGTTGTGCCGATGGTAGTCGGCACGTATGTGCGCAAAGTCGGCATCGAGTTCGGACAGCCGCCTCAATCGACCATCGATCAATACATCCGGATCGATCGTGCGCAGCTTGGTGCTGACCCAGAATGTGGGCGCATCAGCATCCCACTCAAAGCGCGTATGCGGCGAAACGAGGCTCAATTCATAGCGTAAGTCGGCGTTGTCGCTGGCCTGTAGTTTGGCCCATAACTGCTCGTCGGTGCTGAAGAAATCGGCCTCGCTAATGAGACCAATCTGCAAGCCACGCCGAATCGCCCGTGCGGCCAGTTCATACAACCCCACTTCTCGAAAGTTAGCCCAACTTTGTTGATCGGCCGCCAGGTAGGTATAGGCCAGCCAGTGAGCCGCTTCAACGTCATCGGAGACGAGACGTCCGTCACGAACGATCAAATGATCGAGCGCGTATTGAATCTCTGCTTCGGTCGCAAGTCCCAGATCGCGGCTATCGCGCAAGAAGTAGTCCAACCGATCGGCACACAACGCAGGCGCAGGCTGCTCCAACAAAGCATAGTCATCTTCGTGCAAGAAAGCGCGCCACTCGTAGCCGTGGCGCTGCAGAGTCGCGGGAATGTCGCTAGCCGCGAGAAACGGTTCCTTCATTTCCTCGTGGTAACTCTGATCGTCGTGATTGTGCACCACGTAATCGATGACGTGACTGAACGCCGTGTGACTGACGTCGTGCAGCAGCGCAGCGATTTGCTCCTCAAGCGAGCCGCCGAAATGGGTCACGAGCCACATCACGCCGACAGAGTGCTCGAAGCGAGTGGTTGGGCGTGTGATGCCAATCAGGGCCGTGACGCCATGCTGCAAAACGCCCTGCAAACGCTGCATGGCGCGCGTCTGAAACAAGTCGATCAGAACCGGTTGATTGATTTCGAAGTCGCCGTAGATGCGATCGTGGTAGAACATAGACGCCCATTATACCGCGCTAGAGGCAACAAAAACCGACGCGCGACACAATCGTCGGGCGTCGGTCAACCGATCAGTCTGAAGTTACGGTTCGCGCGCGGACAGTTCCAATTCCATACTGCCGGAAGTCTCAAATTGCAGCGTGAGTTTGATCTTATCGCCCGCATTGAGGCCGTGTCTGATCTTAATGAACATGACGTGCAGGCCGCCGGGCTTAAGGACGGCCTCGCCGCGCGCTGGAATTTTCACGCTTTTCACCGGCGCCATCATCATCACGCCGTTGCGCTCTTCGGTCGTGTGGAGTTCGACAAACTCTGCGAAATCCGACGACGCGCCGATCAGTTTGTCGTCTACCTTGCCCGTATTGCGAATGGTCATGTACGCGGCGCTGGTTGAATTGCCGGCGTCAGCCATGACTGCGGTGTGCGCCCAGGCCTCGACGATTTCCAAGCGCGGTGCGTTAGGCGCGTTGGGATCGTCGCAGGCCGTCAGGGCGATGGCGAGCAACAGGCATACAGCGATCAACCGGAAGCGCATAGTGATTCTCCTAATTCGATCGGCCAGTGACGATCTGTCCGGTCGCCATTTCGATCGAGCGCGTGCCATACTGGAGCAACTGCGTGGTGTGGGTCACCATTACGATGGTGATCTGGCGCTGCGCATGAATGTCGCGAAACAATTCCATAATCTCACGCTCGGTTTGCTCGTCGAGATTGCTGGTCGGCTCATCGGCCAGCAGCGCTTTGGGCGAGTTGATCAGGGCTCGCGCGATGACAACGCGCTGCTGCTGTCCCGCTGAAAGTTGGCGCGGGTACGACTTCAATTTATCTGAAAGTCCCACACTCTTTAGCAATTCCGCGGCCCGATCAGTGGCCTCGACCGCGCGGGCTTCATCCGGCGCGCGGAACGTCGTCGGCAGAGTGACATTCTCCAACGCCGTCAACGAGGGCAGCAGACTGGGGAACTGAAAAATGAAACCGATCGATCGGGCGCGCATGGCTGATTGCTGCGCATCGGGCAATTGCCACACATCGACGCCGTCAAACTTCACATGTCCGGCCGTAGGCTTGGTCAAGCCCGCGGCGAGATTCAGTAGTGTCGTCTTGCCAGACCCCGAGCGGCCCGTGATCACCGCAAAGTCACCGGGCTCAATCGTGACGTTAACGTTCCGCACAGCCTGTACTACATTGTCTTTGCCGATTTGATAAGTCTTAGAGACATCCCTTAGTTCGATCATGCTATTCCCTCATCGCCACCGCAGGATCTTCGTGGCTGATCCGATACGCCGGAAGCAGCGCGGCCAACGTCACGCTGATCAAGGCCAGCCCCAGCCCCAGCGCGATTTGCAGGAGCAGGCCGGGCACGTCGGGAAACACAAACGTGATGCCCAGATTATCGACGATGGCCTTGCGGAACACATACAACCCGATCGCGACCAGCACCCCACCGGCCAAGCCGCCGCCCAGCGCCAGCAGTCCGGCTTCGGTCAACAACGAGCGCAGGATGAAATTGCGCGTTGCACCCAGCGCCCGCAGCACACCCAATTCGCGCCGTCGTTCATAGGCCGCCATCGAAAACACCAAGCCGATCAGCACGACCGACAACAACCACGTGATGACGAGAATTGCAACTAACGTGCCCAACATCCCTGTCATCTGCTGGCGATAGGCCTTGAACAGATTCGGGCTTTCGATCGGCGTTACGTCGGGGATGTCCTTGGCGATCTGAACGGCGACGGCGTGCGGGTCGACACCGGGCGCAACCTTCACCATGATCGCGGAGATGCTGTCCGCAGGAATGTTGAGCGGCGTCACGGCGCGGCTTTGCGAGATGCGCGAAATGTCGCGAGCGGTCTCTTCGGTGAAGAACATCGTTTGATCGAGGCCGGTGCCGGTCGGTTCAAGGTTGGCCTTGAGGGTTACGAAATAGCCGTAAAGCAGGATGTTTTCAGACCCTTCGGGCGTGAAGATGTAATTGCCGCCGACCACCTCGCCCAGTTTCAAGCCTGTGCCCAACTTTTCTTTCAGCCACGGTTGCAAGGTGAAGTCAGTGGCAGGATCGTACACCACCAGGAACATGTTAGCCACTGAACAACACGCCGCGTCTTTCAAGGTCGATAGATACAGTTGCGGCGAGAGTTGTTGAACTCCGGCTACTACCTTGACCTTCTCGACGTTCGTGCGCGGCATCCACACTTCCGATGGGATGCCCATCAACAACGCGGTTTCGACTTTGGCGACGGCGCTGGTCGGCACGACGACGATGTCGGCGCCCAAACGTTCCAATGCCAGGCGCAGGCTCGTTTCCGAGCCACGCATGATCAATGTCGTGGACAAGGCAAAAGCGGCTAGAAGCAAAGCGCAGGCTGCCACGACAAAACTGCGAAATGCTTTGCCTTTGATATTGTTGAAGGCGAGTCGAGTGAGGTTCATCCTACCCCCAGCCACTTACGGAATCACCGCAATGTGCTCTTGTACGTAGTCGCCCAGTTTCACCGTGACCAGCGAACCGGGCTTTAGGATCGGCGGAGCGTGTACTAGCATGACGTAGCCGCCCAGGCCGTCGCGAATGGGCCGCGAAATCAACGGGCCGATGATGGGCAATACGGGAATCTCGCGAAACTCCGTACCAGTCGCTTCATCAATCACTGTAACGGAGCCTTGCTGCCAACCGCGCGCAGCCTTGACGGACGCCATAAATTGAACGTGAATATACGCGCCTTTTGCGCCAAAACCTACCGAACTAACGCTGATCGCGGGCGGCGTATTAGCCGTCGGTTGCGGCAGAGCCGTTGGGCCTGGTGTCTCGATCGGGGCCGGGTTGGCCGCAGATGCGGTCGCAGTCGGCACGATTGGCGCAACCAGCGCATCCGCCGTCGCCTGTGCGCGTTGAACGATCGCTGTTGCCTCCGCTCGACGAACGATGGCAGTGGCTTCGAGCGCGGCCTGCGCGAGCGGATCAAGCGTGGGGCTGGGAAGTGCCACTGGAACAATCGGGGCGGGGGTAGCCGCGCAGCCCGATAGGATCAGCGCCGCGATCCAGATTAACGCTCCCCACCGCCCGCTTGGACATTTGAAATCGCTCATTGGGTGACGTACATGACGCCGCGATACATGTTGTGCGAGCAATGAAACGGAAACACGCCCGCTTCAGTCGGCGTAAACTCAAAAACCTGCGTCTCGGTATCGGTCTTCAAATAGATGGATGACATATTCTTCGAATCGGTCGGCAGGATGAGTTCCTTGCCGCAACCGACCTGCCCCAAAGCACGGAACGTCATCTTGACAGGTACGCCCTGTTTAACTGAGAATCGCAACGGATCATAGCCACCCGGCGTGACGACCAGCGTGAATTCCTGCACGCCTTGAGCGTTGGTGGGCACTTCAAAGGGCGGCGCAGGCTGAACGTTCCGGACCCCTGGCGGATCGACTTCAAACGAAAAGACCTGAGTGTTGGAGGCCGGACCGAGCGTATCTGCAATCTGAACCAAGCGCTCTTTGGAAACCAGATCGAGATTTCGAGTATAAGTCGAAACACGCAGCGGTCCCACATCGGACCACAACGCAGCCAGATTTTGTCCTTCGGTGAGTAGCCAGGCTTTACCCCATTTGGTCTCGACCGGTCGCGAACCCGATAAGATTTCTTTGTCGGGGTTGACAGGCACCCATTGGCGCACAAAGAGCGTGGCATTGCGTTTGGTACGATAAGTCAGTTGCACCATCGGTTCGCCGCCGGGGCCGACTTGCGACGTATCGATCTCCACATTGGCGCGATCGAATTCGGGCGGCAAGAAGGCGGGAATGAGGATCTGAAATGGCATGGCCGATTGCGTGGCCAAAATTTTGGCGGCTTCGGGTGCTTCAGTGTAGACCGGCCCGCTATTTGCCACACTGATTTGCCACACGCCGACGCCCAATAGGATCAATACGGGCACGCCAATGATAAGCCAGCGCGGCAGGGTGGATTGACGCCGACGCCGAACGGATTGCGAAGCACTCATAGTCTACTCCCCTGAAGTTGCGCGTAAGCAGGCTTGCGATTCGTTTCAGTGATTATAGTTGGAGATGATACAGCCCGACAATGGATGGATTTCACATCTATCGGGTTACATTCATGCATTTCTTTATTATTGCCTACGCCAAGTGACATGCGACCGGGGCTGGACAATTGCCCGGCCCCGGTCAATGTTAGAGCGAGAAAGTCAAATCGGTTATGGCAGCGGAATCACCGCCGTGAACATGCCGCCCGGATACGCGCCATTGTTGGTCGCCTTGTAATCGTCATGATTGTGGAAGGGGAAGACTTGGCTGGCACCGCCAAGACCTACCAGACCTGTGACGGTCGGTCCGCCGATGTAACCTGGGTTCCCCGCAGCACCAGCATCCGGAATCTCCGGGCAGCCGGTCGCCGTGTTCGAAACCGGGGTACCGTTCGCCGGATACGGGCCTGGCCCCAACGAGGCTTCGCAGGCAGCCGAACCATCGAAGTACCGCGTCTCAGTGCCCGTCTCATAGGTCGATGTGGCAGATTGTTGGCCCATAT
>JAXLWI010000051.1:0-33175 GCA_046328575.1 Anaerolineae bacterium | reverse complement strand
GGCCAGGATCTTGATGCGGTCGCCAGCCAGCCCTTGGTACTCCGCCGCATCCACGTTCAGGATCGTCGGCGCATTGAAGAAATCGGCCACCATCACCGCCACGATCGGCAGTTCACGCTCCTGGGCTGCCGCCCGGTACAGGTCGCGCGCCACGGGGTCCATCAGCGCCATTTTGCTGTACGTCGTCGCCGCCCGAAAGCGCTCTTGCTGGGCTAGCTGCGCCGCCGACATGGGGCGGTCCGGCTCGCCCGCCCGAGCCATCACCACCCCGTGGCGGTAGCGCTTCAACACCAGGTCGCCCACCCTGCCGCTCACCTGATCGAAGATCGGATTCAAATCGACTTTAGCCATGATAAACTCCTTGTGATTGTGACTGCTGTCCACTGCGATCCGGCCGGTGTAGGTGCCAGGCCGCCGGCACTCCGTCGAGTGTGCCGCTTCACCGCCCCGGTGGCGGGTGACCGCCCGTCATCCTTCGGGCATCCTTCGGGCATCCTTCGGGGATGCTTCGGGGCTTCCGGGTGGCGGGTGCGGGTCGGCTCCGGCGCTGCTGACATCTACGCCGCTGATTATACTCGGAAATTCGTTTCAGAAGCATTTAGGTTTCGTTAGCGTTTCATTAAGATTAGCACTTACTTGGGGATGGCCGGTTGCGGCCAACCAGATTTCAACCGGCGGCTGCCGTCAATTCTGTAATCTTTTGGCAATAAATGACCTCCGTCGCTCAAGCGACGGAGGTCGGTCTTACTATTGGTCCTAATCTAAACCAGTCGGCCACGGTGGCGCGCCGTTCCGGCCCGCCGGCTTCACCACCTGACCGGCGGTTGGGCGGCCCGCTTTTTAAGCTGCTTTGCGACCGCTCGGTTCGTCTGCCTGGCGGCTGACCTATTTCGCTCAGCCTGCTAAGTGAATTTCGCAAGATCAGATGATTATGACTAGCCCTTTGTCCGGTATCTGGCGCCTTCCTCCGGCCGCTGCAGAGGTCTTGCCCCTTATCCATTGCTCCTTATGCATCGTTATGGTTTATGGCTCTTTCTTCACGGCAGCTTGGCCTGTTTCCTCATGCCGCCCATTATTCGAGACGGCCACCGGTTCCTCGGGGGTCGCCTGCAGCCCCGCCGGTCCGGCGGCATCGGTCGTGTCTGTGGATAACTCCCTGAAATAAGCAGCCGCGCCACCGGCTAACAGCCCCAGCGTCCCGCCTAAAATCATTAGCACCAGTTTGCGCGGGCCGGCTGGTTCGGTCGGCAGCGCCGCCGGGCTGGCTTGCTGCATCAGGCCGCTGTCATCCCGCGCCCCCACCCTGACCTCGTCCAGTTTGTGGGCCAGCGCCACATAGGTATCGCGCGCCAGATCGCGCTCCCGCGTCAGCCGCTCACCCTCCACCTGAGCGGCCTGCTGCTGTTGCTGCAGGGCCAGCAGTTCCGGTTCCGCCGCCTTGGCCTGCTCGGCAATGTCAGCTGCCTTGGCCGTCAGCACTTCGATGAGTGTGCCGAGCAGCGCGGCTTGTTCGCTGGCCGTGCGGGTGGCCAACGGCGCACTGCCACCGCCGATCTGGAGTTGGATGGGGACGGTGGTTTGGGCATTCAGGGCGTCGACCTGCAGATACAGCGCAGCTAACTCGTCGGCCAGCGCGGTTGAGCTGTTGGGCTGCTGCCGCGCCAGCTGCTGCTGGAGGCTGCGCGCATCTTGAATGACTGCCGCAATTGTCCGCCCGTTCGACAGCGCCGTCGTCAACGCGGCCTGCCGCGATGCCAGCTGGGCGGTGATGATGCTTAATGAATTGCGCCCTTGATAGTCGACCAGCGCCTGTTCCGCGGCGGCCAGCTTAGCTTGCGCTTCGGTAGCCTGGGCGGTGAAGAAGGCTTCATCGCTGGCGCTTTGTTGATAGAGGTCGTTCACGTAGGCCACATAGGTGGCAAGCCAGGTATTGGCGATGGCCTGCGTTTCTTGCGGATCAGTCCCCGCCACCGTCAGCCGGATCAACGTTGGATCGGCGCCCGCTCGGGCCGACAACCGATCTTTGAATTTAGCCAGAACGCGATCGTCGGCGTTCAGCCGCTCCCCTAGCTGCTCGATCACTTTACTCAAGACGGCATCGGTCAAGGCCAGTTCCGGCAGTGCCTTGTTGGTCTGCGGCGGCTCGTTCACCGACTGAATGCGTGTCTCAAACTGCAGTTGATAGCGCGGCTGGGTCACCACGACCCACGCCGTGGCCTCATACCGCGGCGGGCTGACCAACCCAATCACTAGCGCAATGCCTGCGCCTGCAACTGACAAGCTGACCAGCCATTTCCAATAGCGTTGGATCAGTCTAACCAACTTGTTTAGATCGTTCTCATTCGACATCCGGCCTCCTGTACGGGTTGAGGTGTGTGGCCTGGTTCGTGTCCAAGAACTTCAATCCCGCCCGCCCCAGTCTTCCGCGCGACGCGCCGCGCTTCACTCACCGTCGGTGATTAGGCTCCCATATTGGGAGCCCTGCGCCGCACCGTCGCAGGGTGTGCGGACAGCACCCGGGGCACTTCAATTCTAGGGACTTTTGGGCCAGAACCAGCGCCGGACCAGCGCGCTGCCAGGCAGTCAGCTGGTCGCTGTGTTGTCACCTCCGAAGTTTAGCGTAGTAATCCCTGGACCCGGTTGACCCTTGCCGTCAGGCCGTGTTAGTGTCAACCGGTCGTTGCGTCACGTTGCATCGAGTCAGATCGGCGGGCTTGGCCACGCCGCCGCTCATGCCGCATTATACTCCCTTGCGCATAACTCACCACGTACCCCGCCACGCCCCACCCGCGACATCCGCTCTTGACAGTTAATGTCGCGGGCGCGGGTTTTCTTTCATCCAACGCACCCACGGCCGGCGTTAAGCGCCAATGCCGCGTCCGATTAACAGCCCCCCAAAGATCACCAACAGCCCGATGCTGACCAATAGCAGCCCGCGCACGATCTGCGGCCCCAGCCGCCGCGCCACGTGAAAGACCGTGATCAGCACCCACAACAGCCCGATAAACACGCCATACATGCCAAAGAGAAACGCGCCCGCGTGCCAGGCCGATTGTTCCAGTGCGCCCAGCAGCACCGGTCCGCCGACCAGTCCCCAGAACAGATAGGGGTTGGGATTAATGAGGTTGGTCAACGCCCCTTTGCGCAGAGTGGCCCACGGGCTGACGGCGGCCTCGGTCGCCCGAAAGGTTTGGCCTGCGCCCGAGCGCCATTGCTGCCACAGCCCCCACGCCAGATACCACACAAACACCCCGCCGCCCAGTCCCAGCAGACGCACCGCGATCGGCGGCAGTTGCTTCAAGATGAACAGCATCAACGCGATGATGGGCAGGTCCGTAATCAGCGGCGCCAGCGTGATCGGCGCACTGCGTTTGATGCCGCCCAACAGCGTCTCCGACACCAGCAGCGTCTGCAGCGGACCCGGCGAAGCCGCCGCCGACACGCCCAACGCTGCCCCTTGCAGCCATAACGCGATTAGCGTAGCGCTCATACCACACTCCGTTATTCAGGTAGGCCCATGATAATCGCGCTGTCCCGAACTGGCAAGATCGAATCGTTTTAACGTTCTATCGCGTATCCTCGCCGGCCGCGCTCAACGCGGCCAGCGCCAGCGGCGCCAGTTCGTCTCTCACCCAATTAACCGCTGTCTTCAGCCGGTAGTCACGCGGACTTTGATTTTTCTGTGTCTTGCTCACGGATCGCGGCCCCGAATTGCTCACCGACCGCGTCCTCGAAGATGCCGCATACTGCTATCGGCACGTGGTCGGCTAATTTGACCCTTCTTGATTTCACTCCGCTTTAATTGCATCGAACGCCCGCGCGGACGCGGGCTTTGAGCGTTGGGCATCTATCGGCGCGCGGTCGGCTAATTCGACCCTTCTTTATCCGCCGCTAAGGTAATCAACAGGCCGCTTTAAGGTCACCGCGTTAGGATATAACCGTGAAGCAATCTCTGAATGAGACTTACTGGAGGCAATTCAATGAAAACCAAATCTCTATCGATTACGTTGTTAGTGGCTTTAGCGGTGTTCGTCTCGGCCTGCGGTTCTACCGCGTTCGGCGTCTCGGCCGTGCCAAACACGTCTACCGCGGTCACCAGTGCCGCGCCGGTCAATACCACCGTCGCGGCAAACAGTTCGGCACCCGCGAGCAGTGCCGCGCCCGCGGGAAGTTCAGCGCCCGCGCCAGTCGCCAGTTCACCAGCCGCCGGCAGTGTGACCGATCTGGAGCAGACGCTCGAACAAGTCTACGCCAACGTCAACCCGTCCGTCGTCGCCATTGATGTCGTCGAGGGCGGCTCGTCGGTGTCCGGCCTGCCGTCCAATCATCCCGCGGTGCCATCCGCCCAGGCTCTGGGCTCGGGCTTCGTGTGGGATACAGCCGGTCACATCGTGACCAACAATCACGTCGTCGCTGGCGCGACCAAGATCTCCGTCACGTTCTATGACGGCACCATCGTGCCCGCCACGCTCGTCGGCGCCGATCCCGATAGCGACCTCGCTGTCATTAAAGTCAACGCGTCGGCCGATCTTCTCAAGCCGATCACGCTCGGCGACTCGACGCAGGTCAAGGTGGGTCAGTTAGCCATCGCCATCGGCAATCCGTTCGGCAATCAGAACACCATGACCGTGGGCTTCATCAGCGCCCTGGCGCGCTCGCTGCCCGTCAGCGCCCGCGCCACCACCACCGGCGGCTCGTACACCATTCCGGACGTCATCCAGACCGATGCGCCCATCAATCCCGGCAACTCCGGCGGCGTCCTCACCGACGATCAGGGCCGCGTGCTGGGTGTCACCGCCGCCATCGACTCGCAGAGCGGCTCGTCGGCGGGCATCGGCTTTGCCATCCCGGCCGTCATCGTGCAGCAGGTCGTCCCCGATTTGATTGCGACGGGCAAATACGAACATTCGTGGCTTGGCATTAGCGGCCGCACGTTGATCCCCGATCTCGCCACGGCGATGAATCTCAAATCCGACCAGCGCGGTGTGCTCGTCGGCACCGTGACGGCGGGCAGTCCGGCCGAGAAGGCGGGCGTGCAGGGCAGCACCAAAGACTTCACGCTCGACGGCCAGACGACGCAAGTGGGCGGCGATGTCATCACCGCCATTGACACTCAGTCTGTCAAGACCTTCGACGATCTCGTCTCATATCTGGCGCGCTCGACCAAGGTCGGCCAGACGGTCAAACTCACCGTGCTGCGCAACGGGCAATCGCAATCGATCGACGTGACGTTGGAGGCGCGCCCCGCGGCCTCGGATCAGTCGTCGCAGGTTCTGCCCAGTTTGCCGGGCAACACCATTCCGTCGAGTGGCGCGTGGTTGGGCATTCAGGGGCTTACCGTCACGTCCGACCTCGCCTCGGCCATGAACCTCAAGTCCGATCAGCAAGGCGTGTTGGTGGAGCAAGTGCTGACCGATAGCCCTGCGGAACAGGCGGGCTTGAAGGCGGGCACCAAGACCGTCACCCTTAACGGGCAGGACGTGCTGGTGGGCGGCGACATCATCACCGCTATTGATGGCCGCGCGGTGGCCAGCATGCAGCAGTTGCAGCGCGCCATTCAGCGGGCCGGTATCGATCAGAAAGTGACGCTCACCATCTTGCGCGACGGTCAATCGCAGGATGTCACCGTCACCCTCACCGCTCGGCCGGTTGTGCAGTAACACTTCAGTGTCGATAAACACCGCGCCCCGCGATCGAGAGAGTCGATCGCGGGGCGCTCTAATTTCCAACCGCCAACTTCCAACCGCCAACCTCCAATCTCCAACTTCCAACCTCTAATTCGCGCCCGTTAACGCATACAAGTTATATTCCCGGCTCAAATCGTGCCGGAACTGCCGCGTATACAACTGGTAGTAGTGGCCGCGCTGCGCCAGCAGTTGCGCGTGCGTGCCCACCTCCGCGATGCGCCCCCCGTCGATGACCAGGATCCGGTCGGCGCGCTTGATGGTGCTCAGGCGGTGCGCGATGACGAACGACGTCCGCCCTTGCATCAGCTGCTCCATCCCGCGCTGAATCAACGCCTCGGTCAGGGTATCTACTGAACTCGTCGCCTCGTCCATGATAAAGATTTCGGGCTGCGCCAGCACGGCGCGCGCCAGGCTGATGAGCTGCTTCTGCCCCGTCGACAGCAGGTTGCCGCCCTCGCCCACCGCTTCCTCGTAGCCCTTGTCCAGCGTCACGATGAAGTCGTGCGCGCCTGCCAGTTTCGCCGCCGCTTCGATCGCCGCGTCGGTCGCGTCGAGTTGGCCGTAGCGGATGTTCTCGCGGATCGAGCCGCTGAACAGGTGCGGCGTCTGCAGCACCACGCCGATGCGGGACTGGATGGCCTGCAGCGCCAACTGCGTGTAGTCTCGTCCCCCGATCGTGATTCGCCCCCGTACCGGTTCGTAGAAGCGGCACAGTAGATTCACGATGGTGGACTTGCCGCCGCCCGTCGGGCCGACCAGCGCGATCGTTTCGCCGCGCTTTACCTTCAACGTGAAATCGGCCAGCACCGGCTTGCCGTCGCCATAGTCGAAGTCAACGTGATCGAACTCGATGTCGCCCACAATCGTGCCGGGATCAAGTGCGCCCTCTCGATCGACCACGTCCGGCACCGCGTCGATCAGCGAGAAGACGCGCTCGGCGCTGGCCACGGCGTGCTGCATCTCCGCGTACACGCGCGCCAAATCCTGCACGGGCCACATCATAAACGTAATATACGAGATAAACGCTTGCAGGCCGCCGATGGTCATGCCCAGCACCTGCACTTGCGACCCGCCATACCAGATGATGACGCCAATGGCGACCGCGCTGATGATTTGCACGGCAGGCAGGAACAACGCCGACAACCACGCGGCGCGGAAGCCCGCCTGATACATCTGCCCCGTCAACGTGCCGAACTCGCGTAGGTTTTCTTCTTCGCGTCCCAGGGCTTTCACCACGCGCACCCCGGTGATGTTCTCGTTGTACGCGCCTGTGATCTTGCTGTTGATGCGGCGCACGTTGCGGAACTCCACAATGATCTTCTGCTTGAAGACCACCGCCACCCACAACAGGATCGGGATCACCAGCAGCACGATCAGCGCCAACTGCCAGTTGATGGCCAGCATGAAGATGAACGACGTGACGATGCCCAGTGCCCCCCACACGCTGTCCACGATGCCCCACGTCACCAGTTCGGCGATGCGGACTGAATCGCTCGTGACGCGGGACATGATCCACCCGACGGGCGTCTTGCTGTAGTAGGTCAGCGACAGGTCTTGCAGGTGATTGAACATCTTCTTGCGCAGATCGTATTGAATGCGTTCGCCCAGAATGCCGGCCAGGTAGATGAAGCCAAACACACCCGCCGCCTGAAAGACGATCATCGCCGCGTAAATCACGGCGATATTCGCCAGCGCGGCTTGATCGTGCGGGGCAATGCCCTGATCGATGATGGTCTTGCGCAGGTACGTAAAGATCGCGTCCAGCACCACCACAAACACGATTGCGACGAGGAAGCCCGCCACCCACTTCCAATGCGGCTTGGCTTGCGCCAGGATGCGCTTGATCGTCTGCCCGTTGAATTGGGTCGTGAATTCTTCTTCTTCGAATTCGTAATCGTCAGCCATGACTTACCCTTCGGCTTGGAAGGTGGCAGTTAAAAATTAGAGGTTGGAGGCCACGTCGACGGCCAGAGGCAATTCGCTCTGTCAGCGAACGGTCGCTCCAACATCCATCTTCCACTTTCCAACTTCCTTTTCCAACTCCGCCTCGATGCGCATCTGGATGTCGTAGATCTGCCGATAGATGCCGGGCTGCGCGATCAACTCCGCGTGCGTTCCGCGCTGCACGATGCGGCCTTTGTCCAGCACCAAAATCAGATCGGCGTTCATCACGCTTTGGATGCGATGCGCGATGATGAACGTGGTGCGATGGCGCATCAATTGCTCCAGCGCGTCGCGAATCGCTTCCTCCGTTTCCAGATCGACTGCCGACGTGGAATCGTCGAGGATTAGAATCCGCGGATTTTTCAGCAGCGTCCGCGCGATCGTCACGCGCTGCTTCTGCCCGCCCGATAGCGTTACGCCCTTCTCGCCGACGAGCGTGTTGTAACCATCGGGAAACGACAGGATCACATCGTGGATGGCGGCGGCGCGCGCGGCCGCTTCTACCTCGGCTTGCGAGACACTGCGCCCCACCCCGTAACTGATGTTCTCGCGGATCGTGCGCGAGAACAAGAACGGTTCTTGCTCCACAATCCCCACGTTCTGCCGCAGATAGCCGCGCGGATACTTGTTCAGTTCCACACCGTCCAGCGTCAGCGAACCCTGCGTGTAATCGTAGAAGCGTGGTAGCAGATTGACCAGCGACGTCTTGCCCGATCCTGTCGAACCGAGCAGCGCCACCGCTTGGCCCGGCTCTACCCGAAACGAGATGTCGTGCAGCACTTGCGAACTCTCTTCGTACTGGAAGCCAACGCGATCGAACACCAGGTGGCCGCGGACGCTGTCGCGTGGCACGATCTCGCCTTCCGTCAGCGGCTCGCGCACTTCCCGAATGACCTCGGCCACGCGACCGTACGACACCAGGCCTGACGACATCTGCACGATGAGGCGGCCCAGGTTGCGCATCGGCCAGATCAGCCAGATGAGCAAGCCAGCGTAAGCCACGTAATCGCCCAGCGTCATCGTTCCATTCATGACCAACTGCGCGCCAAGGATGTAACCCGCCAACATCTGCAAGCCACACAAGATGTCCGTCACCGGCCAATACAGCGCGTGGTTAATCAACAGGCGTTTGCCGCGCAGGAACTTTTCCCAGTTGGTTTGTTCGAACTTGTTGCGCTCGTAAGTCTGACGCGCAAAAGCTTTCACCACGCGCACGCCGGTCAGGTTCTCTTGCAGCACAGTGGACAATGCCGCTTCCTGCACTTGATGGGCTTCGTACGCCGCCGAGATGCGTTTGAAGAACCAGACGGACACCACCAGCACGATCGGGATAACAATCACCGAGACCAGCGCCAGCGGCGCGTTCAAGCGCAGCAAGGCGATGAAGTTGATCACAAACAGCAGCACAATTCGCCCCGCGTTGATGGCTTGATCGGCGAAGAAGCGGCGGATCGCGTCCACATCCGACGTGCTGCGCTGGATCAACTCACCGGTCTGCGCCTTGTCGTGATAGGTGAACGATAAGCGTTGAATGTGATCGAACAGATAATCGCGCAGGCGGCGGGTGATGCCCTCGGAGGTGCGGGCGGCCAGTCGGCCGCTGACGAACGTAAACGCCCCTTCGACCAACGCCAACCCGACAAAGCCCAACGCGATCACGATGAGCGCCTGGTCGAAGATGCCGCGCCCCAACACGTCGTCGATGAGGTAGGCCAGCAGCAGGTACGTCAGCGTCTTCGAGACCGCCGCAATGGCGAGGCTGCCCATCGCGCCGAAGTAAGCCGATCGGTAGCCGCCCATCATCCGCCACAGGCCGCGGGCACGACCGCCCGTTACGGCCGCTTGAAAATCAAAATTGGCTGTTCTGACTGCTGACGACACTGCACAAACTCCAGGCTGCAAAGTTGAGGAATAGATATTGTAGCACTACCCGTCGCCGGGCAGCGAGTAATAAAACGTTCTGCCAACCTAAAAGGTTCATTTTTCCGCTGGCCATATTGAGCGGCGATCTGATCGTGGTATAATTAAACTATCGACAAACCAAATAACAACGATTTGGCCGCCACCGAACCGCTGATGAGGTGGCGGCGTTTTTATTGCCCTCAGCAGGTCGAGGCATCTTCGGCCAGCCGAGGCGTCATCAGCCGTTAGTGTCCCAAGGAGGGTGTCATGTTGTTCAAACCCGGAGATCGCGTCGTACATCCGACTTATGGCGTGGGCGACATCGTACGGCTGGAAGAGCGGCAGCTCGCCGAAGCGAGCACGCGCCTGTACTACGTGCTGTCCGCAGATCGCAGCACGGTGTGGATTCCCGTTGATGCGCCGGCTGGTCTGCGCCAACTGACGTCCCCACGTGATCTGGATAGGTGCCGGGCGCTATTGCAAGGCCGCCCTGCACCGCTCAACACCGATCATCGTGAGCGCCGCCAACTGATTGGCGAAAGCCTGAAGACCGGCTCTTTTCAGACGTTGTGCGAAATCGTGCGTGACTTGGCCGCCTTCGGTTGGCGCAAGCCGCTGGGTGACGCAGACGCCGCCCTGCTCAATCGGGCGCGCGAGACCCTGTGCCGCGAGTGGGCCGCCGCCGCGCGCGTGTCACCCGAAGCCGCCTCCGCCGAAATCGGCGCACTGCTGCTTAAAGCCCGCCAGACCTTCGCCGCTTAACGTACGCCGGACAAAACAAAACCCCGTCACGCATCTGCGGACGGGGTTTCTGTTTGCCTAGTGTAAGTGGCTACGCGACGCGCGCACCACTCGTCCGGCGTCGATTGGCCTCGACGTAGCGGCGGATCGCCTCAGCATCGGGAATCTTGGCCGCCGGGGCGCGATAGTCGATGCCGTCGACGGTGCGGCGCGGCAACTTCTTCTTCAACACCGCTTCGATCCGATGAGCCATCGTGTCGTCAACGGGCGTCACAAAGGTGTACGCCTGCCCGATCGCTTCTGCGCGGCCCGTGCGGCCAATGCGGTGCACGTAATCTTCGACCTGCATCGGCATGTCGTAGTTGACCACGTGCGAGATGCCTTCCACATCGATGCCGCGCGCAGCAATGTCGGTCGCCACCAATACGCGGGAGTGCCCGTGCTTGAAGGCTTCCAACGCGGCGACGCGCTGACTCTGCGATCGATTGCCGTGGATGACGGCGGCCTGAATCTTGGCCCGCTGCAGATCGCGCACAATCTTGTCGGCGCGATGCTTGGTGCGCGTAAAGATCAACACGCTGTCCATCGCCTTGTCGTCCAGCAGTTGCTTGAGCAACTGCATCTTCAGGTGCTCAGGCACCGGGAAGAACGCCTGCGAGATCGCGTCCGGCGTGACCTTCTTCTCCACTTCGATGCGCGCGGCTTGCCGTGTCACTTCGTAAGCGAGGTTGATCACGGGCTGCAACGTCGCCGAGAACAGCAGCGTTTGGCGTTCCTTCGGCAGCAAGCGCACCACACGCCGGATGTCGGGTAGGAAGCCAATGTCCAGCATGCGATCGGCTTCGTCCAGCACCAATACTTGCAAGGCGTTGAACTTGACGTTGCCACGCTCGATGTGATCGAGCAAACGGCCCGGCGTCGCAATGACGATGTCGGTGCCGCGTCGCAGCGCCTGCTCTTGATTGCCCAAACCTACGCCGCCATAAACGGCCACACTGCGCAGGCCGGTGTGCGCGCCCAATTGCTGCGCCTGTTCGGCGACTTGCAGAGCCAATTCGCGAGTTGGCACTAGAACCAACACACGGGGTTGAATCGTGCGGTTGCCGTTCAGCAGCCGATGCATAATCGGCAGCAGATAAGCCGCCGTCTTGCCTGTACCGGTTTCGGCGGAACCTAGAATATCCCGCCCCGTTAGCGCGGTCGGAATCGTGGCGCTCTGAATCGGGGTAGGCTGCTCGAACTCCATCGCCTGGACGTTTTTCAGCAGGCGCGGATCGAGATTAAACTGCGTGAAACTCATGAAACTCCTGTAATGCGGCAAAGTTTTTGCCAAGGTGAACGGCCGCGGGGACACATTGGGTCAGGAGGTAAATAAAAACGCTGTCGAGTCACAAGACCGGACAGCGGGGACATACCGGATTTACTTGCTCACTAACGAGCATAATTGTAACAGGTTCCGGGCGATTCGTCAATCGGCGTCGAGCAGCGGGGCGCTGGGGAGCGTGAAGTAGAACTTGCTGCCTTGTCCGAGCGTGCTCTCGACACCCACTGTGCCGCCCAATTTCTCGACGATGCGGCGCACGATGGATAGGCCCAGGCCGTGGCCGGTCGCTCGCACTTGAGCGAGTTGCGTGAACGGCGTAAAGAGGCGCTGTTGATCGTCTGCCGTCAGGCCGACACCGTTATCCTGCACCCAAAATCGAACTTCGCGCTGAGACAATCGGTCGTAACCGACTTCAAGGTGCGGCGGCCGCCCGCCGTATTTCAAGCCGTTGGTGAGATAGTTGATCCACACTTCCTCAACCCAGGGCGCGTGACCGATCACAACCGGCCAATCGGTCGCCAGGGTGACTGTCGCGCCGCTGTCCGCGCTGAGATGGTTCAGCCGGGCCAGCGCTTCCAGCACGATCTGGCGCATGTTCAACGGCTGGCGCTCGACGCGTTCTTTGCGCACTTCACTCAGCATTAGCAGCTCATCGATAATGCTGTTGATCTTGTGCACGGTCTGCATAATCTGGCGCAGATAAGGTTGATCGATGGCGGCGGCCTCGGCCTCATCCCGATCGATCAAGAGTTCGGCATACCCCAGAATGAGCGACAACGGGCTTTTTAGGTCGTGGGCCACCGTGTGCGCAAAGGCGTCTAGTTCATCATTCCGAATTTGAAGTTCGGCGGCGTAGCGGCGTAGCGCTTCCTCCGATTGCTTCCGCTCAGTGAGATCATAGAAGCCGCTGACGAGGGCCGCTTCGCCTTCAAACTGGATCGGTAGAATGGATGAGGCTACCCAGAAGACGGTTCCGTCGGCTTTGCACGCTCGCACTTCACAATCATGCACCTGTCCAGTGCGATGGACCTGCAAGACCAACTGGCGAAACTCGCGCTGGCTGAAGAAAAAGTCGCGCGCGGGCCGCCCTAACAGATCGGACAGCGGCAAACCGAAGAGGTCGGCCGCCCGAGTGTTGGCGGCTAGAATCCTGGTATCAGATAAATGCGTGATGATGATCGGCACTGGAAGTGATTCGGCCATGATGCGCAGTCGCTGTTCGCTTTCGCGCAACACACGTTCGACCGCGCGCTGCGGGGTCAGGCTGGACAGCACGCCGATTACACTCTTGGTTTTACCGCGGCGCTGCACCACATGACTAGAAATGCGGACCTCGACGAGTGTGCCGTCTTTATCGACCACGCGGAATTCGCGCGGCACTTCATGCCCTGACAGCGTATCGAGCAAACAGCGTTGTACGAAGGCTTGATCGTCTGGATGGACCAGCTCAAGCACCGGGCGTCCAATCAACTCGGCCGGCGTGTATTGGCTGAAGCGACTCAGGCTTGGGCTGAGGTAAGTGAAGCGGCCCTGCTCGTCCAGCATGTACACAACTTCGTCAATGTTCGCCAGCATTAATTCATATTGTCGCTCGGCTTGGCGGTGGACGCGGGCAGCAGTCGACAGGCGAGTCACTTGAGCCTCAAGTTCACTCACCCGTCTTTGTAACCGATCAATCTCGCTTTGTAACTGCACTGCGTTCGATTTCGGCATGCGGAGTTCTAACGAGCGGTTTGTGAAGATAGGCGCATTGTATAAGCGAACTTCAATCTGGTCAACTTCTGAACGAGGCGACCTTGAAATGGGGTATAATCCGCGGCATCTTCGCCCTGAGAGCAAAGGCATGGATCGCCATCAACAGAGCAAACTTTTTTTAGGACTTCTGGCCGGGGCGGCAACCAGCCTCGTTACGTTCTGGCTACAGCGCGGGCGAGCCGTGCGGGCCGGACTGGCCGATCGGATTGGTGAAGCAACGCAGCAGAATCTCCGGCAGTTAGGCACGCCGGTTGAATCGCGCTTCGTCACGATCAACGGTTTGCACCTGCACGTTGTCGAGGCTGGTCCAGACGATGGTCAGCTCGTCGTCTTGCTGCACGGCTTTCCGGAGAATTGGTACATGTGGCGACGACAGATCGCGCCATTGGCACAGGCCGGTTATCGTGTCGTCGTGCCTGATCAACGCGGCTACAATCTTAGTGACAAGCCAGCGGGTGTGCACAATTATCGGCTGGAGGCACTGGTCGCCGACATCCGCGAGTTGATTCAATCTTATGGCCGCGAACGCGCCATCGTCGTGGGCCACGACTGGGGCGGCGGTGTAGCGTGGCAGTTGGCGATGGAGCACCCTGAGATCGTCGAGAAACTGATCATTTTTAATGCGCCCCATCCGGCCGCGTTCCGGCGCGAACTGCGCGAAAATCCTGCCCAGCAACAGAAGTCCTGGTATATGGCCGCGTTCCAAGTGCCGTGGCTGCCGGAAGCCTTGCTCGGCCAAGCGCCGATGTCTACCGTCAATTTGTTCTGCCGACGCGGCGCTGTGAATCAGGACGCTTATTCCAGTTACGATCTTCACTCCTTGGCGATTTCGCTGTCGCAGCCCGGCGCACTCACCGCCATGCTCAATTGGTATCGCGCCGCCGTGCGCCGCCCACCGTCGATCACGGCCCCGATCGAGACGCCGACATTGTTAATCTGGTCGGAAGACGATGGGGCGCTGGGTCGATCGTTGACGTACGGGCTCGATCAATGGGTGAAAAACCTTCGGATTCACTATCTGCCGCACTGTGGTCATTGGGCACCGTGTGAAGCACCGGCTGAAGTCAACGCACAACTGCTAGACTTCATAGCAAACAAGTAGATAAAGCAAGACCCTCCAGGCTTTCATCACCTGGAGGGTCTTTTGTTTCTTTACCGATTTACTTACTTATCCACAATCTCAGCCAGCACTTCGTTCAAAGTCACCGTCTGCCCGACATTGATGTTTAACTGCGTGACGATACCCGCACGCGGCGCGCGTATCTCGTTCTCCATTTTCATCGCTTCCAAGATCAGCAGTGGTTGACCGGCTTCGACTTCATCGTCGGGCGCGACAAATATCTGCTTGATCAGACCTGGAATCGGCGACTTGACGCGGCCATCACGACTGACGGGTCGCGGCACGCGCGCTTCCAAGTCGCGCACCTCCACGCGATGCAGGCCGGTTCGCGTGCGAATCCAGCGCAGATCAGGATCGATCACCACTTCGTGCGGGTGGCCGTCAACGATCAACCACTCCATCTGTTCGATCGGCACCTCAAGATCGGGCATGTTAACCGACATCGGCTGGCCGTTAACCCGCACCGTCAGATCGGGGCCGCTGCGCGTGGCTAATTCAATATCGATTTCGAATTCGTGTCCACCAATACTTACGGCGATTTTGCTCATGCGATTTACTCCGGCAGTCTCCGGCTCGATCGATGCCAACCCGATTGCAAGCGTTCGGGGTCGTCGGTTGCAGCGTTAACGTACGGCGCACATAAGCAATGGCCGCCGCCACCGCCAACTCACGTGCTTCATGTTCAGGCAAAACATCTTCCGGCATATCGCGGCGCAGGCTATCGGTATCATAACTGGCCGAGACGAACTCGGGGTGTCGCACGATCAGTTGCAAGATCGGCAGGGTAGTTGCTGGACCGATCAGCGCGATCTCGTCCAGCGCGCGGCGAATGCGGTGCAGCGCTTCAGTACGATCGACACCCCATGCCATCACCTTCGCCACAATCGGATCATACTGCGCGGGCACAGCACAACCCGAGTACGCGTACGTGTCTACGCGTATGCCCTGTCCACCGGGCAGACGGACACGGCGCAGTGTGCCGGGACTAGGCAGGTAATGCCGCCACGGATCTTCCGCCGCGATGCGGCATGAAATAGCGTGGCCTCGCAATTGGACGTCAGCTTGTGTGACCGACAAACTTTCACCAGCCGCCACTCGAATCTGTTCGCGCACGATATCGACCGACGAGATCAACTCGGTAACGGGGTGTTCGATCTGTATGCGCGGCTTCACTTCCGTGAAGTAAAAACGTCCGGCTTGATCAACCGTAAACTCGATCGTGCCCACGCCGACGAAGCCGATCAGCCGCGCAATGTCGATTGCCGCCTGCCAGATCGCCGTGCGCTGATCGGGTGAGAGGCACGGCGCAGGCGCTTCTTCGATCATCTTTTGATTGCCGCGCTGCAGTGAGCCTTCTCGTTCGCCGAGGTGGATTAGCTGACCGTGCCGATCGCCCAACACCTGCACGCCGATCAAGTGCGCGGGCGTGATCTGACGCTCCACATAGAAACATTGATCGCCATAGACGATCTGCGCTTCTGTCTGTGATCGCCGCCACGCTCGATCAAGTTGGCTGGCAGTCTGCGCGGCATACGCACCGCGCCCCCGCCCGCCCAGACACGATTTCACGGCTACGGGGTAACCCAACTGATCGGCCTCCGCGCGCAGCACGTCGAATTGATCGGCGGTGAAGGAGCGCGGCGAATAATCGGGCGTAGGGAAATCGGCGGCACGCACACGATTGAGCACCGCGAGTTTATCCTGCAGTGCGCGCATGATATCCAACGGCGGCCCGATGAACACCAACCCAGCAGCCTGACAAGCCTCGATGAAATCGAGTCGTTCCGCGAGGAAGCCGTAACCGGGGTGAATCGCCTCCGCGCCGCTGTCCAACGCCGCTTTCAGCACGGCGTCCTGATCGAGATAAGCGCCGTCGGTTTTGAGCAGCACGGCTTCATCGGCCAGGCGCACATGCAGCGAGCCGCGATCGTTGGCTTCATACAATGCGACAGTGTGAATGCCCAAGTCGCGACAGGTGCGAATGATGCGTACTGCAATCTCGCCGCGATTGGCGATGAGGATTTTCTTAAACATGGTTGAACTCAAATTCCTGAAGAGTGAAGAGTGAACGCGCTGCCTGTCACTTTTCACTCTTCACTTTTCACATAGGTGAGATGCCGTGCTTACGCGGTGCGTGCTTCTCACGTTTGGATAGCGTTACTTCCAGTGCGCGGATCAACACGCGGCGCGTATCACGCGGTTCGATCACATCGTCGATGAGACCGCGCGACGCGGCGACATATGGATTGTTGAATTTCTCCTCATACTCGCGCACCAACTCGTCGCGGCGTTCTTTGGGATTGGCTGCGTTCTTCAATTCGTTGCGATAAAGAATGTTTACCGCGCCCGACGCGCCCATCACGGCGATCTCGGCGTTGGGCCACGCGTACAACAAATCGCCGCGCAATCCCTTGCTGCTCATTACGCAGTACGCGCCGCCATAACTCTTGCGCAGGATGATCATCAACTTGGGCACGGTCGCCTCACTGTACGCGTAAATCATGCGCGCGCCGTTGCGAATGATGCCGCTATATTCCTGTGATTTGCCGGGCAAAAAGCCGGGCACGTCTTGCAGCGTCACGATCGGGATGTTGTATGCATCGCAGATGCGGATGAAGTGCGCGGCCTTAATCGAAGCGGCGATGTCGATGCAGCCTGCCAACACCATCGGCTGATTCGCAACGATGCCGACCACCCAACCGTTCAGGCGCGCAAAGCCCACGACCATGTTGGGCGCCCACAACTCGCGCACTTCGAGGAAACGGCCTTCATCGACGACCGACGCAATTACTTTGCGCACATCGTACGGCTTGTGCGGATCGACGGGCACAATCTCTTCCAACTCGGGACACCGTCGGGCCGGATCATCGATCGGTTTGACGTAGGGCGGATCGTTTTGGTTGTTCGACGGCAGATAGCTCAGCAACTCGCGCACATGCGCCAGGCATTCACGATCGTCTTTTGCCAGAAAATGGCTCACACCGCTCTCGCGACTGTGAACGAGTCCGCCGCCTAGTTCTTCTTGCGTCACTTCTTCCTGCATCACCGCTTTGACTACGTCCGGTCCGGTGATGAACATGTAACTGTTTTCCGTCATAAACGTGAAGTCGGTGAGCGCTGGTGAATAGACCGCTCCACCCGCGCAGGGTCCCATGATGACCGATAATTGCGGAATCACGCCGCTCGCTTCGCAGTTCGCATCGAAGATGCGGGCATAACCGCCGAGGCTGTCCACGCCTTCTTGAATGCGCGCGCCGCCCGAATCGTTGAGGGCGATGAACGGCGCACCATATTCCAGCGCCATGCGCATCACTTTGACGATCTTGTTGGCGTGCATCTCGCCAAGTGAGCCACCCATCACAGCAGCATCTTGCGCGGCCACAAAGGCATGGCGACCGTCGATCAGACCGAAGCCCGTGATCACACCGTCGCCCAAGCGCGAGCCTTTGCCGCCCATGTACGCTTCGTAACGCGGCAAGACGAGCGTATCGACTTCATTAAAGGTGCCCGCATCGAACAACACCTCGATGCGTTCACGCGCGGTCAAGCGGCCTTTTTGATGCTGCGCGTCAATGTCTTTAGACGTGCCAGCGGCCTGCGCCTTTCGATCGCGCAATTTGCGAATGTATTTGTCCACGTATCGCTCCCGTTCTGTCAGGGTAACAATCAACGAGCAACGAGTAAAACCCGCTTACCCGTTGCTCGTTGCGCTTAACTGTGTATCACCATCTCGCGTCCTATGTTGCGCCGGTCAGTAATTTTACCAATCGATTGAGATCCTGTTTCGCCTGTTTATCCACTTCCCCTTTGACAAGCGGCTCGAACAACGCACTCACCGCGATGGACACAGCGTATGTCAGCTGGGTGCGTGTACCGAGCGGTTTCAACTCAAACGCGATCTCGCTTTTGGCGACACCGTCACTAGTATAGACAAATTTGCGCGGCGCCGTCAACGTGATGACTTTACAATCGACCAACCGATCTTCGCCGCCCAGATGCGAGACTAGCTGAAACGTTGTGCCAACTTGCAGCGTTGGAGTTGAGATGCGGCGGACTTCGCGCACATTGGACCAGCGCGGCAAACTCGATAGATCGGTCGCGAGCGCAAATACCGGCTCGATCGGCCGATCAACCTCGACCGCGAATTTCACTTTGATCGTCATAGTCGCTAACCCGGAATCTCGATGAGTTTGGCGTCGCCGCTCATGAGGTCGATCAAAAAGCCGGAACGCGTTTGATAGCGCGGCCCACCCAGCGCGCCGGGGTTGATGACACGCGTGCGACCGCGCATTTCGTCGCGGCGGCGCAGCGAGTGGCCGTAGAAGATATAATCGAATTCGCCGGACTTGGCCCAGCGATTAACCAGCGCCATATCATCGCCGCGACACAGGCCGATGCGCACCCCTTCGATGGTCGCCGTCAACTGGGTGGACAACAGTGATTGCAGCCGCGCTTTTTGCAGCGCCGCCTCGATCGCCTGGCGATCACGTTCGCGTTCACCGGCCACAATATACACTTGCCACGGCTTCAACAGATCAACGAGTCCGGCCGAGCCAAGGCCGCCGCAGTGAAACAGCCAGCGCGCGCCGCCCACCAAGAACCGATCGAGCAGCAGCTTCAAGCCGTCGCGGTTATCGTACGAATCGGCCACCACACCCACCCGCACTGGCTGGCGGCTTTCGGTGAATAGACGCGTCTTCGTATCCGGTAACATACGAATGATTATACAACAGGTGTACCGTCACTTAAAGCGTGATTCTGTACGTGGCGCAGCGGCGAACTCAACAACCAGACGTTGGATAGCAGAATGCCGATCGCAGCGATGAGCAACGTCGGTCGCGGCCCGATCGTCTCAGCCAACCCGCCGCCGATCAAGGCCCCGATCGGTCCGATGCCAGCGACGAGCCAACTCAAACTGCTGCTGACGCGGCCCCGCAAATGATCGGGCGTAATGGCTTGCCGCAAACTCACTTGATTGATTCCGCCGATCGTGCTGAGTCCATCGCCGATCAACTGCGCTGTCATCAACATGAGTGTAGCCGTCACCCATGAACCGCCAGCAAGCGGAATGAAAAACGTGAACAGACTGGCCACAATCTGTGTGACAAGCAGCGTCCGGCCCACACCCCAACGTTGCGTGACGCGTGTCGTCACCGCCGCGCCCCACAAGCCGCCCACGCCGCCCACAGCGACGGTCAGCCCCAAAGCCGCTGCGCCTAAGCCTAACTCACGCACCGCAAACAGCGCATACAACACACCGATAAAATTGCCAAAGAAACTACGCGTGCCACCGCTCAACGCCAATGCCCGCAAACGCGCATCACCCCACACATAGCGTACCCCGTCGATCATCTCGTGCCATACGTGCGGTTGCGACGTGTGCGAAGTTGGTCGTGCTTCCGGTTGTCGAATAAACCACAACGAAATGATCGAAGCCAGAAACGAGAGCGCATCAAACGCCATAGCGATTGGCGCAGTGAGGGCTTGAACTAGGAAACCCGCGAGTCCCGGCCCTAAGACCTCGGCCGTGGAATCGCTGAATTGTAGTTTGCTGTTGCCGTCCACCAGTTGAGTGCGATCGATCAAGGTGGGGAGATACGCCTCATACGCAGCATCAAACAACACCGTCAATGCGCCGTTGAGGGCGACAACTAAATAGAGTTGTTCGATCCGAAGTTGGTGCGTGAACGCGGCGAAAGGCACGCTGGCGATGATCAACGCGCGACCGATGTCGGCGGCGATCAACAGCGGTCTGCGTCGCAACCGATCGACCCACACGCCCGCCGGCATCCCTGTCAGCAGCACCGCCAGCGATCCAGCCGCGGTGATCACGCCCATTTGCGACGGTGTCGCATTCAACACCAGTAGCGCCACAAACGGCAAGCCATCGCGCGTGATGCGTGATCCTAATTCCGAAATCGTCTGGCCGAGCCACAACTTCATGAAGTCAGGCTGGCGCCACAACGATGCCGATCGCGATCGGACTGCGGTCATAGCTCCTCCCGCGGCGATTTTATCATACGCCGCATTTACATCTTCGCAGACAGGTAGCGTATAATAGCAGTGTGTTGTACTGCGCTTGATCTTCTGTTCTCTTCCAGTATCCGATCTTCTTGATTCACCGGCATCAACTTGAGGTATCGCCTATGGTCAAACGCTCCGCCATCGATCTGTCGCACCCGGCCACGATTGCGCTGCTCGTCGCTTTTCTCGTTGCAGTGCCGAGCACCGTATGGGCACTGACGGCCGCCCAAGTGTTGTATGTGCAGACGTCGCCTGAACTCGATCAATTCATTACCCGCCACACGCTCATCGAAATCATTCTCAGAGCGTTATTGGCTGGCATTGTGTACATGGTGATCTATCGCATCCAGGTCGGAGCGAATCGGGCGACCACCGCGCTGCGCGTAAGTGAAGAGCGCCTGCGCCGAATTACCGACAATATGCTGGATCTGGTCAGCCAGACGGACATGAATGGCATTATCCAATATATGACACCATCTCATCGTCGCGTACTGGACTACACTGTCGAAGAGCAATTGGGACAATCGATCTTCAGCCTGATTCATCCCAGCGATGTAAACACAGCGCGTTTAGCTTTGCAACTGAGTTCCGCGCGGCCCAGCTATCAAGCCGTTGAACTGCGATTTCGGCATCAGGACGGTCATTACATTTGGCTGGAAGTGACCGCCAGCCTGTTGACCGATCAATCCCAAAAACCCCAGGGGTTGATCTTGGCGAGCCGAGACATCTCCGGTCGGCATTCCGCACAGGAAACACTGACGCGCCATGCCCGTAATTTGACCGCGTTGTATGACACCGCCCTCGCCATCAACTCCCAACCGAACATTACGACCCTGCATCAAGCCATTGTGGAACAAGCATTGAAACTGGCCGGCACCCAGCTGGGCGGCCTGTACCTGGTTCAAGTCGATGGTGACACGCTTGAACTGGTTGCTAATGTTCCGCCCAAGCTGGAACACGTCGTCTTGCGCATCGGTGAAGGTCTGGCCGGACGCGTGGCTCGCAGCGGTACGACCTTGGTTGTGGCCGATTACGCCACGTGGGACGGTCGGGCTGATGTTTTCAACGCAGAAAGTTGGGGGCGCGTTTTGGCAGTGCCGTTGAAACTGCGCGGCAGCATCATCGGCGTGTTGACGGTCGAAGATACCGAGCCCGGCGTTTTTGAGGACGAAGTTGTGCGCACGATCGGTCTGCTCGCCGATCAAGCCGCCATCGCCATCGACAATCGCCGTCTGTACGAACAAACGCAGCACGAGTTGATTGAACGGCGGCAAATTCACGCGGCTCTGCGTGAGAGTGAGTCGCGCTATCGAGAATTGATCGAGAATGTGGGCGAAGGCATCAGCTTCACAGATGTCGATGAGACCTTCATCTTTGCCAATCGCGCCGCGCAGGAAATCTTCGGCCTTCCGCCCGAGCGGCCACTGGCCGGTCACAATGGCCGTGACTTCACCGACGCCGCTACCTTTCGCTTCATCCAACAGCAAACGGAAATTCGTCGCACGGGTCAAGTCAGCACCTACGAATTTTCCATTACCCGGGCCGACGGTGAGACGCGCACACTCTTATGGACAGCGCGGCCACGCTATGGGCCAAACGGAAGGTTCCTCGGTGTGTTTAGTGTCTTTCGGGACATCACCGAACGACAGCAAGCTGAAGCCGAGCTGCGGCAGGCGCGTAACGATCTGGCGCATCGCAATCAACAACTCACCCAAATCTTGGAAGCCAGCCACTCGATTCGCGCCTTCCTCAACCCCGACGACGTTCTGCACGAGATCGCCCGCGCGGCGTATCAATCTTTAGGATTTCTCAGCATAGCCGTCAACATCGTCGATATGACCAGCGGCCAGATGCAGGTGCGCGCCGCGATGAGCGAAGACGGCGCCATGCGCGAGATTTTGTTGGGTGCAACTTATCACTGGCAGCAAATGACCGGTCTGATGCAGGAACGCTATCGGCACGGCCGCTGCTACTTTGTGCCGCAAGGCGAGTTCGATTGGGAACACGATTTTGAAGGCCCCTACTACACCTCACAACCTGTCGCCAGCTCGGCAGGTAGCGATGCGTGGCAGCCGCACGATACAGTCTTTGTACCGATTGAACTGCGCAACGGCGAGATTGTGGGGCTCATCTGGCCCGATGGGCCTGTCGATGGCCGACGGCCGTCTGAAGATACCTATCGTTTGTTGGAGATTTTTGCGAATCAAGCCGCCAGCGCCATTGAGCATTCGCGTTTGTTTGAGGCTGAGCGCGCGCGGCGGCGCGAGTTAGAAGCGGTCTACGCGGCCAGCCAACAATTGACGCAATCGTTGGATCTAACGACCGTGCTGAATGCGCTTTTGAAGGCCGTACTGCAACTCGTGTCCGCCCATCAGGCCGCACTCTTTCTATACGATGGTCAACGTTTGAGTTTTGCCTCGGCTTTGAACGAATACGGCCAAAACGCTCCAACCACCACGGTGTTGCGTGAAAACGGTCTCACGTATACCGTGGCACGTTCGGGCGAGACAATCTTTGTGGAAGATGCCGCGCAACACCCGCTTTACAACCTCGGCCCGACGTTTGATCCGCCCATGCTGGCCATTGCGTCGCTGGCCCTGCGATTTGAACTGACGGTCATCGGCGTGATGAACGTCAGTTATCAGCAGCCGCACCACTTCGACGAAAGTGAACGACGCGTGCTGAATGTGCTGGCCGCTCAAGCCGCCATCGCCCTTCAAAATGCACGACTGCATCAACAAGTGCGAACATACGCCGAAGACTTGGAACTACGCGTGGCCGATCGGACTACGGAACTCGATCGGCAGCGCCGCCGCTTGCAGGCCATCCTCGATTCCGCAGGCGAAGGTATCCAGATCATGGATGCTGCCGGGCAGATTGAGTACGTCAATCCGGCGACAACGCGCATCACCGGCTACATGGTGGATGAAACTATCGGGAAGACAATGCGCTTGCTGACGTCGCCGCTGAACCCACCGGCGGTCGTGAATGAATTGCGGCAAGCGATGAGTCACTCGCGTATGTGGGAGGGGGTGGTTGTTAATGAGCGTAAAGACGGCAGCCTCTACGATGCGTCGGTGACCGTCACCCCTCTGACGGACACATACAATCAATTGACCGGCTTTGTAGCGGTGCATCGCGATGTGACGCGCTTCCGCGAACTAGATCGACTGAAGGATCTGTTTGTCTCACGCATCGGGCACGAGTTACGCACGCCGGTTGCGAATGTGAAGTTGTATCTCGAATTGATGGAGCGCAGTACGGCTGATCGGTACCCACAGTATATTCAGACCCTTCAGCGCGAAACCGATCGGCTGCGCCGCCTGATCGACGGTTTTCTCGAAATGGCCCAACTCGATGCCGGCACACAACCTATGGGCTTGGCGCCGGTCAATCTCAACGAGATTCTGAACGATCTGCTGGAAAACCAACTGACCAACGCGGCCGCGCGACACCTGACCTTGGCGGCGCAGCCCGCACTCGATCTGCCGCTCGTTCTCACCGATCGCGCGTGGCTGGCCCAGGCTGCGGGCAAGATCATCGACAACGCCCTGTTCTACACGCCACCGGGCGGATCAATTGTGGTGTCCACCAATGTATGCTTGATGCCTGCTGGCACATTCGTCACGTTAAGCGTGGCCGATACCGGGCCAGGCATCGAAGCCGTCGAAATCTCACATCTATTTGAGCGGTTCTATCGAGGTGAAGCGGCACGGGACTTCAAAGTACCAGGCGCTGGCCTGGGTCTGTCGATCGCACAGGGTTTGGTTCAACAACTGGGCGGACGCATCGCGGTGGATTCGCAACCGGGGCAAGGCGCGACGTTCACGATTTGGTTGCCAGTCAATACTGTAGATTGAGTAGTCGTCGCTGGCCACAGATACTAATGGCGGCTAGCAGACGTCGCACGGCGCGTCAACCACAACAGCCCTTTGACGCGGGCCACCAACTCGGTAGCCTGCACGGGCTTGCTCATAAACTCTAACGCGCCAACTTCAAACCCGGCTAGCCGTTCTTGCAAACGGGTGTTGTACGTCGCGCGGCTGTCAGACGGCACATCCACCTGCCCTTTGACAGTCAACATTAACACCGGAATAGCGGCTGTGTCCGGATCACTCTGCAACCGGTGACAGACTTCATAGCCGTCGAGCTGCGGCATGATCACATCGAGGATCACCAGATCGGGGTGGAGGGCGCGTGCGGCTCGTAACCCTTCCTCGCCGTCGAATGCTGTGTGCACTTCGTAGCCCTGCCGCGTCAGCACACCTTGCACGGCATGGACCACGGACACGTTGTCATCAACTACCAGAATCCGCTGTCGGCCACTCATTCATGCCGCTCCTGCGCCACCCGATCGATCAGCAGGTGACTCTTGATCCGCTCGACCAATACGCCCGCTCGCACCGGCTTAGGAATGAAATCGACCGCGCCGACATCATAGCCGTGCATCTGCTCGGCGATGCGCGCCTCCAGCGCCGACGAACTGAGATCAGGATCATCGACCTGGCCTTTCACGGTCAACAAAATGATGGGGATGTGCTCCGTCAAAGGATCGGAGCGCAGCCGCATGCAGACTTCGTAGCCGTCCATGAGCGGCATGACCACATCCAACACAATCAGGTCCGGCAAATACTCGCGGGCCTTTTCCCAACCTTCGCGCCCGTTATAGGCCGTCAATACATCAAAGTCCTGTCGACGCAGCACGCCCTCCACCATCCGCACCAGTGACTCGCTGTCATCTACAATCAGTATCTTACCTAAGGCTGCCATAGTTCTGTCCTTTACACAGTGGCCGATCAAGCCATCAATCCGCGATAGAACGCCACGAAACGATGAATCTCTTCTTCCAATTCAGCGGCGATAGCGACCGCGCCGGCGAGTTCGCCGGAACGCCCGATCGCTTCCAGCTGCCGAGCGATATCGCGGGCGGGTCGGCTGCCAAAACTGTCCAACGCGCCTTTCAAACCGTGCGCCGCGCGTTTGATCAGCGTGGCATTGTTGGTCGCCAGGCCATCGCTCAGCATTTGCCAGTGACGGGGATAGTCTTTCTCCAAAAACAACTGTACAGATTCCAGTAACAGATCGCGATCACCAGCGACCATCTCCAGCGCCGTCTCTAAATCGACCGGAATGGTCACCGGACGGGTGGGACGGCTGGCAACCCAGAATTTCTCGATCGCGCCGAGCAGCTGATCAGGCCCGATCGGTTTGGAGAGATACCCATCGGCCCCAGCTTCTAAACAGCGGGCTTGATCCTCCTTCATCGCGTAGGCCGTCATCGCCAGAATCGGCAGGTGTTGGCCGTTGCGGCTTTCCATCTGCCGAATGGCCCGAATGGCTTCCAGGCCGTCCATTTCCGGCATCTCGATGTCCATCAACACCAGATCGATGTGTTCAGGCCCGTGCGTGTCGAGGATTTGCAGCACTTCGCGGCCACTGCCCGCGACCTGCACCGTGTGGCCCATCTTTTGCAGCGTCTGCCGCCCAATGAGTTGTCCCGCCAGATTATCATCGGCCAGCAACACATTGAGGCGCGGACCGTCCAGTTGGCGGGTAACTACACGCGGCGCAGCTTGCGGCTGTCGCTCAACCAACCCCAACATGGAAATCACCACATCCCACAGATCATGCTGCTTGATGGGTTTCACCAAGTGTGTACTGAAACCGGCGGCTTCATAGCGTGCCACCGTGTCTGGCGGCAAATCCGAATTGAGCATTAGCACAGTCTGGCCGCGCGGCACGGACAATCGATCGAGTTGACTGAGATCATCGGATTGGATCAAACCGGCATCGAACAATGCCAACCGATAGTGTTGCGTCGTCGGCTCCTGCTCCGCAATAATGGCCGCACTATCCAGAGTGTTGGCTTCAGCCACGGTGAGATTGAGCTGCGTCAGCAATTCGCGCAGCACGCGTCGTTGAGCGGCGTTGTCATCCACAATGAGCACGGCTTCCCCGTGCAGATCTAACGGTCGGCTGGGTGTTGGCACACCCGCGCCCAACGCCGTCTGCTTTTTCACGCGCAACGTGAAGAAGAAGCGGCTGCCCTGCCGCACTTCACTGCGCACTTCCAACTTGCCGCCCATCAATTCGACGAGTTGTTTGGCGATGGTTAGTCCAAGACCGGTGCCGCCATAGCGCCGCGAGGCGGAGCCATCCACTTGATTGAACGCATCAAACATTGCGCCTTGCTTGTCCGCAGGAATACCGATGCCGGTGTCGCTGACTTCAAAATACAACTGGACTGTGTCGGCGTCATAGCCGATCATGTTGACTTGTAAGTTGACCTCGCCTTGCTCGGTGAACTTGACGGCGTTACCGACGAGGTTGACCAAAACTTGTTCCAAACGGCCCGGATCACCGATCAGCGGGGTGGGCACACCCGGCGGCACACGGCAGATCAGATCCAGCCCTTTACGATGCGCCCGCAGTGCCAGCAAACTAATGGCTCGCTCAACCACCGTCCGCAGATCAAAATCGACCTCAGCCAGTTCCAGACGATGCGCCTCGATCTTGGAGAAATCGAGGATGTCGTTGATGACGCCCAACAAGCTTTCGGCCGACGAGTGCGTCAAGTCCAAATACTCATGTTGTTCGCGAGTCAAGTGTGTTTCCAGAGCCAGTTCGGTAGTGCCCAAGATCGCATGCAACGGCGTGCGAATTTCGTGGCTCATGCGCGCCAGAAACTCACTCTTCGCCTGATCGGCGGCCTCGGCGGATTCTTTGGCGCGGCGTAGTTCGCTCATCGCCAGACGACGTTCAGCAATCTCGCGGCGCTCGGCTTGATGCAACCGCGCGTTTTCGATCGCGACGGCGGCTTGTGCGGCCAGAATGGTGGCGAGCTGGACGGACGATGGTGAAAACGCTTCGGCCTGATCGTTTTCGATGTTGAGCACACCGATCACGCGTTGTTTCACCATCAGCGGGATCGTCAGTTCCGATCGGTGCGGCGTTGCCCCGGCGAGATATCGGCTGTCTTGGGCAGTGTCCGATACATGCACCAATTGGCCGTTGCGCGCCACGGTCGCGATGAGGCCCTGGCCTTCGATCGGCAGCACGTCCAGCGCGGGCAGACGTGACCCGTTCGCACGATCAACGCGGTGCAACTCGCCGCGCGGTTGGTCGATCAGCCACACGCCGCAATCGCAGAAATCTAGAACGCGCTGTGCCGCATCCAACACCGTCTGCACCACTTGATTGACGTGCTGAGCCAGTGTGAGTTCCTGGCTTAGGTCAGAGATGACGGCCAGTTTGCGGCTCAACTGCTGCTTGTCCATGGCCCCGCGCACCGCCGAGCGGATCGTTTCAGGATGAAAGGGCTTGAGGACGTAATCGTACGCGCCCAGCCGCAGCGCTTCGATGGCGGTCTGCATGGAACCATGCGCGGTAATGACGATGACCTCGGTGGCGGTGTGATTCTGACGGATTTCCCGCAGCACGTCGATGCCGTACATATCCGGCATCATCAGATCGAGCGTGGTGACAGCAAACTGGCCGTCGCGCAACATCGCCAAAGCCTGCGTGCCGTTGGCCGCTGATTCGATCTCATAGCCCAGCTGCCCCAGGCAGATGCGCAGGAGTTTGTGCATTTTGGGCTCGTCGTCGACGAGCAAGATTCGATCGGGTGTTTGCATAATCGCTCCGGCGGCGCGCTACTCCGCGCCGATCATCACTTCGATTGTATTACAGCCGCCGGAGCGCGGGCATAACGAGAGCGTTACAGCCTAATTACACTTGAGGAACGACTAGCAAGGAAGGGCCTTAAGGGTGGCTGGCTTCGGTGGATAAGGTGAAATAAAACAGGCTGCCTTGGCCGGGCTGACCAAGACTGGTCATACCCACTTGGCCGCCCATTTTTTCGACGATACGACGCACAATGGACAGCCCCAGGCCATAGCCGCGTGCCCGAGCTTGATCAAGCCGGGTAAACGGCGTAAACAGGCGGGCTTGAACGTCGGGGGCGATGCCGTCGCCGTTGTCCCGCACCCATAGACGAACGGTGCCGTCCGCCTGCATATCTGCACCGACTTCTACCTGCGGCGGGACGCCGCCATATTTGATGGCGTTGCTGAGGTAGTTGACCCAGACTTCTTCGATCCACGGGGCGTGACCCAGCACAATCGGCCAGGTCGCCGGAGCCTTAATCTCGGCTTGAGTATCCGTTATCATATCCGTCAACCGTTGCTGCGCATCAATCAAGGTCTGGCTGACGTCCACCGGCTGCATGGTCACTTGTTGACGGCGTACACCCGCTAATAACAACAACTCATCGACGATGTTGTTCATCTTGCGGCCGCTGCGAGCAATGTACTCCAGACCGGCGGCCAAATCGCCGTTCACCATCATCTGCGGGTCTAAAAATGTCTCGGCGTAACCAATGAGTAAATGCAGCGGGTTTTTGAGATCGTGCGCGACTGTGTGAGCAAAGGCGTCGAGGTCTTCATTGCGTGCGCGCAGTTCGGTGTTTAGCTGGGCCAGATCCCGATTTTGTTGCTGCAACTGGACTTCCGCCTTACGACGAGCCGTTACATCGCGGACCACCGCGACAACCGCACTGGGGCGTGATTCGGCATCGCGCACGATGGACGAAGTGACTTCAATCGGAAAGTGAGTGCCATTGTGGTGCTGGGCGGTGTATTCGACGCTCCGCAAAACCTCAACGTTCTGCAAATCATGAAAGTCGTGACGGATACGATCCCGATCCGCCGGGGAAACGAGATCGTAGATCGCCACCCCGATCAGTTCCTCTGCGCGTTCCAGGCCCGCCATCTGTGCGGCGCGTTGATTACCCAGTTGGATCCGCCCGTCAAGATTGACCAGAACGATCGCGTCCGGTGAAGTTTCCACCAGTGCCCGATAACGCCGTTCGCTATCGAAGATGGCTTGTTCCGCCTCGATCCGCTCCGTAATATCGCGAATGGCGGCGATATGAACGGGGCGGCCACGCCACACCAGATGGCGCGCTGTGATTTCCACAGGAAAGACAGTGCCGTCATGTTTACGATGCCAGCGGGTCAGGATCAACGTCTGTCTCTTCTGCATCGCCTGTCGGGTCTGGTCGGGTTCGGCCGATAGATCGGTATTTTTCATCTGCAACAAAGTGTCGCGCGGGTAACCGTACAGGGCTGAAGCCGCCGCATTGGCCTCGTAAATGTGACCGGAGACATTGTCGATGAGAAACAACGCATCGGATTCCAACTCAAACAGCTGGCGATACTTCTCTTCGCTGTCGTGCAGCGCCGTCTCGGCCAGTTTGCGCTCGTTGATATCCTGCATTTCCGAGATAAAGTGATGGGGCTGGCCGTGCTCGTCACGAATCAAGGAACTGCTGATGTTGACCCAAATTGGGGCGCCGTCTTTGCACATATAGCGTTTCTCGTACGAAACAGTCGCCACTTCGCCCGCTAGCACCTGGCGGAAATAGTGCAGGCCGATTGCGACATCGTCAGGATGGGTGATGTCGTTAAAGGTTACGGCCAGCAGTTCATCTTCGGTATAGCCCAGCATACGGCACAAGGCCGGGTTGACCTGGATAAAGCGGCCGTCAATTCCGATCAACGCCTTACCGATCGCGGCGGCATTAAAGGCCAGCCGGAACTGCTCTTCGTTGGCACGCAGCGCCTGCTCGACCCGTTTGCGCTCCGTGATGTCTCGAACGATGGCCAGTACCAGGCCAGCATCTTTGCCGGTCAAGCGCGTCTCTGTAATCTCCACCGGTACACGTTGACCGTCGCGACGAACGTCCACTCCCTCGAAAGGCTGGTTGCCGTGTTGGAGCAGTTCCTGCGCCACCACATGATCGCCGTCGCTACGCACTTCGGGCGCTTGAAGATCGCGAACCTTCATCCGGAGCAATTCCGCGCGGGAATAGCCGAGTAGACGGCTCGCCTGTTGATTGGCGTCGACGATTTCATCCCGCTCGTTCTCCAGAAAGATGGCATCGTTAGCTTGATCAAACAACGTGCGATAGCGCTGCTCGCTGTTGCGAAGTTCTTCCTCGATGCGGCGCTGCTGGGTAACGTCGCGGATAGTACTGACGACCACATAGCCTTGCTCGGTTTCCATTGGCATGGGCACGGCCTGAACAATCCGCAGGCTGCCATCGGTGCGTTGAAGGACTTGATCGAGCAGGTTGCGGGGGGGGACTTCGCCAGTGCGCAACATGTGTTGAATGACGCGTTTGATCCGCTCGTAAACTTCGGGCGTTGTGTTCTCAGCCGGCATCAGGCTAAACTGCACATCCCAGATCGACTGGCCCAAGGCCGATTGGCGAGGTATGCCCGTAATCTCCACTTGCTTAGCGTTCCATTCGATGATGTGGCCTTGTTCATCCACCAGGACAATGCCATCGTCGGAGTGATCGAGCACAGCTCGCAGCGTTTGCTCATTAAATGGCGTAGTCGCTGGCGTGGCGGACCAATCGTTCAGCAATGCGGCACAATCGGCCTGCAGCGCGCGCAGTTCAGCGGCAGCTGATTCCGGCTGCTGGCTTAATTCGCCTAATCGCTGTTGAAGTGCGCTCACGCGCACCTGCCACGAATCGTTAAGCATTGAGGTGACTTACCATCCAGTCGACAAAGATCGCTCAGCCGCGAGCGCGAGCGACTGCCCATGTGTACAACTGTTGATAGCCATAAGCCGAACGTTGCCACGAAAAGTCGGCCTGCATGCCGTTTCGCTGCAGACTCCGCCAGGCCGTTGGATTGGCGCGATACATCCCAATGGCGAACTGCAGTGCTTCCCAGAAGTCTTGACTACTATACCGTACAAAACTGAATCCGGTCACGCCCGGTTGGACGGTATCAGCGAGGCCGCCTGTAGCGCGTACGACAGGGACGCTACCGTAGCGCATGGCGATGAGCTGGCCTAAGCCGCATGGCTCGAAGCGTGACGGCATCAAGAAGATATCGCTGCCGCCATAAATCATGGGCGCGAGATCAGCCGCATACGTCAGAAACGCCGCACTCTTTTCACGATGGTAGCCCGTAATCTGCGCCAGCATCTGTTCGTATTCCGGCGCACCAGTCCCTAACACCACAAACTGCGCTTCGCCCGCATAGCCATTCAGCAGCAGGTGAATAACGTGGCCGGTGATGTCGAGACCTTTTTGCCAATCAAGTCGCGTGACCATGGCGACCAACGGGACATCGTCGCGCTGAGGCAGACCAGCTCGAGCTTGCAAGGCGCGCTTGTTGGTTAAACGATCTTCAAGGTGATCGGCATCAAAGGGCTGCGCCAAATACCGATCGGTTTGTGGATTCCACTCAGTATAATCAAGCCCATTGAGGATGCCGTGCACATCGTAACCGCGATGCCGCAAGAGACCATCAAGCCCTGCGCCACCTTCAGGCGTCATGATCTCCCGGGCATAAGTTGGACTAACTGTGTTAATCAGAGAAGCGTGCGCAATACCGCGCGCCATGAAGTTGACTTCGTCATACCCTTCTTCGTTCAAGCGATGCGTCAATAAGCCGAGATAATTGAACACGTTCCAGTTGGTCTTGCCTTGGTATGCCAAGTTGTGGATGGAATAGACCGTGGGGATGTTGCGGAACCAATCGGTCGTGGTACCCGCCGTTGCTAACCACGTAATCGCTGGTGCCGCGTGCCAATCGTGACTATGTACGACATCCGGATGGAAATCCAACGCACGGGCAAGTTCCAAGGCCGCGCGGCTAAAAAAAGCAAACCGGTAGGCATCGTCAGCATAACCGTAAATATTCGGACGACCAAACATCTGGCGTTCGGCGATAAAGTAAACGGGGACTTCACTGCCCGGCAGACGGCCCTCAAACACCCCGATCGGGATACTACCACTACCCGTAGGGATACGTATCTCTCCGGGCAAGGCTTTCAGGTTATGTCGCCCGGTTCGATAAGCGTCCTCAATCGATTGATAGGCAGGCATTACCACTCGAACATCTTCGCCTAAGGCGGCCAACGCTTTTGGTAAAGAACCAACCACATCGGCTAACCCGCCTGTCTTGGCAAACGGTGCAGCTTCGGCTGAGATTGTCCATATCTTATGCATGAGGCAGTACTCCCCTAGGTAAAAACATGGTAGAATGTGTCAAGTTTAACAACTATTTTATAACAAGTCTAACCGTTTCGTAACTTAAAATTTAGATTAGCGGTATAATTAAGTAGATGACCTACGCGTCGGCCCCACCACGGCGCTTAAGTTATAAACCATAACACATCTTTACGGGAGGTTTAAATGCATAACCCTATTAAAACGGAGCCACTTAGTTTGACATTGATGTTAAATGGTTCGTTGGCCGCCGAGTTGGTAAGTGGCGACCCAGCCGCCATGTGGCCGGGCCTAAAGTTCGACGAGCAGCCTGTGGGGGGCGATCCGCAACTGCTATTTCTCGTCGAAGTCAAGGGGCGGCTGCGCTATGGTGAGATTTACACCTACGACAATCTACGTGTGACCGAATGGCGAGTACGCGCTCCCAAGGCCAATCGCCGCGATGTACCTCTGTCCGAACTGTTGACCACCCTTACTACCGTGCAAATCGACAACGCCGTCAACTGGTTGAAAGCGCGGAGCATCAACGCTTGGGCGCGCGCTTCAGAAGAAGTGCGCGATTCACTCGGAAAGGCAGAGCCTTTCTACTCTGTAGCCGAAGCTTCGCGTCGCGCCAGTATCCCGATCACGACGCTGGATTCGGCTGT
>JAXLWI010000050.1:0-33362 GCA_046328575.1 Anaerolineae bacterium | reverse complement strand
GGGCGCCTGGCTGCACGCGCCCACACAGCGGCAGATCTCCAACGTTACTGCGCCATCTTTCGTCGTTTGACCTACATCGATGCCAAGCTGCTGCTTGGCTTTTTCAATCAATTGTGGCGTACCACCGACATAGCAGGCTGTGCCCATGCAGAATTTGATGGTGTGGCGGCCACGCGGCTGTGTGGTGAAGAATGAATAGAACGATACTACGCCATGCACTGCGCCCATCGGGACTTTGAGCTCTTGCGCTACGTAAGCTTGCATCGGCGTGGAGATGTGGCCGATCTTGTTTTGCAGTTCGTTCAGGATGACCATCGTCGCGCCGGGGGTCGATCGGTTGTCGGCGATGATCTGATCGATCATCGCTTTCTGCGCCGGATTCGCCAGCGGATCATTTTCAGGGATGTGTTCCAGCACCGTCGTCATGACAAATACTCCGAGTTAGGGTCAAAATTACACTTTGTGAATTCTATCACAGCGGCATATGGCTACAACGGACGGATGTCATGTATAACCACGCCGCTTGTCAACTCAACTGGATCGCACCTGGAACAAGCGTCCGTTTGTACCGTGCAAGGCCATCTTAAGTTCAGCGATGGTCGGCGCTTCAATCTCGAACTCGTTTGCACCCAGAAATTCAGTTAAACGGTGCGCGTCACCGCCCTGCAGCAAGGGATAGCCTTTGATTTGCGGATAGTGGCTGGTGGCTTCCGAAGTTTTCAAATGCCGCGAAATTTCCAGCGCGTCAATGGCTACGTGGCTGGGTACAAAGCCCAGATTGGCGATCAGACCGAAGGCTGGTCGATTCACGTGCGCGGGGATGGCCAGCCCCCCGATCGCGCTCACGCGCCACACGATATCGTCCAGCGAGAGATTCGTCGAGGTCAGTAGCAACCGCGTTTCACGGCGAATAAACTCGCCCGTTTCATCGACCACAAATTGTTCGCCGAAGTGCTCAACGTCGTTTTCGAGTGGCGGCAAATGATCATCGACGACGGCTTGCCAGGCCTGAATCTGCTCCAGCGTATCGAACAAACACAGCACATGGACTTCTTCGCGGGTCTGCACTTCCATGCCGGGCAGCACCGTCAACTGTGTACCGTGCGCCGCTTTTTGCACGGCCTCGATGTTGGCGCTGGCGTTGTGATCGGTAACAGCGATGAGGTTGATGCCGCGTTCGAGCGCCGTCTGCACGATGAGGGGGGGGATCATCTCCACTTCCGCGCAGGGCGACAACACGGTATGCGAATGCAGCTCGGCGACGAACGTCTTCACCAGTTAATCCGATATAGCAGAGGCGGCCTTACAACTTACCGCAATCCCAACTCCCACAAGCGTCCCACGACTTCGTACGTGAACTTATCGGTTGCGAGCAGGGTAATACCCTCTTGCCGCGCCTTATCGAGCGTGGTTTGATCGGGCTGCGCGCCTTCCGTGATAATCACCGCGCTCATCTCCAACAACGCCGCCACGGCCACGATGTTGATGTGCGCTTGCAGCGTCACCCAAATCGAACCGTGCTTGGCGCCCGCCATGACACAGCTCAGCAGATCGGATGTATAGCCGCACGTCGGCGTGATTGCTGCAAAATCGCCGGTGCCGATCAATACCTTCAGGTTCAATTGCTCGATGATGTCTTGCAGAGTCATGCCGCCGCCTTTTCAGTCGCAGGAGTGGTTTCGCGGAAACTTTCGTCGGGTTGCAAGTGAATCTTCATATCGAGGCGCGTGCCTTTGCCCACCGTCGATTCGATCGTCAAATCGTCCACGCAGCGCTCGATGTTCTTCAGCCCCATGCCCGCGCCAAAGCCCATCTCGCGCACTTCTTCCGTAGCGGTTGACCAGCCCGGTTGGCGCGCGAGGGTTACATCGGGGATGCCGGGGCCGTCGTCGATGGTGGACATCAAGATTTGATTCGGTTCGATCTCCACCCAGATCACGCCGCCGTTGGTCGTGTGGATGATCAAGTTCATCTCGGCTTCGTAAATGGCGATGCCGCAGCGTCGCGCCAGCTGCGCGTGCGCGCCCAGCCGCAGCAGCGCGCGCTTGATGTCGCTGGAGGCTTTGCCACCATGCTGATAATCGCGCGGCTTGATCCAGTATCGCAGGATCAAGCTGGTCCGATCGGACACGATATCTTCAAAGAGGTGACTGGCGCGATAGCGCCGCACTTCTTCGGCTTGATAATCGGATTGCAGCGCTTTCAGCGTGCCGCGGGTGATGTTGCCTTTGGTGAGGATGCCGACCAGTTGGCCGTTTTCATCGATGACGGGCAGCCGGCCTACGCGGGTGCGCGAGAAGACTTCCAGCGCTTCCACCACCGGCTCGTAGTCGTGAATGGTAATGACGTTGGTGGTCATGTACTCGCCGGCCGGCGCATGGCCGTTGCCGCGCTGCACCGCGCGGATCAGATCTTCGAGGCTGATCAAGCCCACCATTTGACCGTTTTCAACCACGGTCGTGCCGGAGATGCGCAGTTCCCGGAACAGATCGAGCACGTCGACGATCTGGGTATCCGGCGTAACCGATCGGATCTCGGACGTCATCACGTCCCGGATTTTGAGCTCGTACGAGAGTTCTTCGACGCGGCTAATCTGGCCCGCGTCAGCGTCGGTCATCACCCGCCGATTGTCTCTGGCTGCGCCCATGGCCGGCCTCTATTCCTCGATCGATTCGTCCAGCGTGCGCATGACGCGCATCTCCAAACTGGGCAGGCCCGCTTTATACAAACGGCCGCACAATTCAAACATGCCGAACGGCGCCGTAATCAGCGGAATCCCTTCGTCCTGGGCCAGGTCGATGATGTCTGACGTGGGCACTTTGCCGCGCACAAATACGATCGCGGCGACGTCCGCCATCTGCGCGGTGCGCACCACCTGCGGATTGCACAGGCCGGTCAGCAGCACGGCGTTGGGCTGAATTGAAGCCAGCACATCACTCATCAAGTCTGCACCGCAGCCGCCTTCGACCTTGACGTTCAAATCAGCGCCGTCGGTCAACACGCGCCCGGAAATGGATTCGATCAATTCTGCCAGTGTCATAAATCTCTACTCCACGATACAGCCTGCAGCGTTATTTGTGGCTCACCGGCTCGGCTGTCGACGCAGTCTTGGCTGCGACGGCAGGATGTTGATGCCGCAGATAGATGAACCAGTACACGACACCCACCATCAACGCGCCGCCGATGATGTTGCCGATGGTTACGGGCAGCAGGTTGTTGATCAGGAACTTGTCCCAAGTGAGGTTGCCAAAGTCAGCCGCCGTCTTGTGAATCGACGTCCAGAATGAATCAGGCGCGCCCGCTTTGATAAACAGACCGATCGGGATGAAGTACATATTCGCGATGCTGTGCTCAAAGCCCGCCGCGACAAAAGCCGTAATCGGCGGGATGATGGCCAGAATCCGATCGGTGGTCGTGCGCGCGCTGAACGTCAACCACACCGCCAGACAGACCAGCGCATTGCACATGATGCCCAACGCAATCGCTTGCACAAAATCCAGCGTGACTTTGCTGTTCGCCGTATTCAAAGCCGCAATGCCGATCGCGCCGTTGCCGAATTTGTATTGCGCGGTGAAATACATCAACACGGCGGTAGCGATCGCGCCGACAAAGTTGCCGAAGTAAACGATGACCCAGTTTTTGAGCAGGAGTTTGGTGCTAACCTTGCGATTGGCCCACGCCATGACGATGAGGTTGTTGCCCGTAAACAATTCCGCGCCGCCGACGATGACCAGGATCAGGCCTAAGCCAAATGCCAGCCCCGCCAGCAGCCGCGTCACGCCGTAGGGCAGGCCGGTCGAAAAGGCGGCGGTTCCATCGGCCGCGGATGTTGGCATACTGCCCGCGCTGATCGTCGTCGCAAAGATTCCGCCGAGCGCGATAAACGCGCCTGCCAGAATCGCCAGCGCAAACATGCTGACCGAATTCAGATGAGCCTTTTTAACGCCGATCTGTTCGGCTTTGGCGGCCATATCGGCAGGCAACAAAGAGTCGATTTGAAATTCGTTCGCCATGCGTAAACTCCAGAGGAATAGAAGATGCCGATGTTATCTTACTCGGCCCCTGCGCCTCAAGGCAGTACCAATCGTCAATTATGCTTGTGATAAGTGTCACAAATAATCAACGGCCTCTAAAATTGAGGCCGTTGATAAGTCGCGGTACAGGGCAATCTGGCCGAACGGGCCACATGGATAGTATGCGCACTTTCAGGCGCAGAAACCAGCGCCAATGATCATCTCTGCCAGGTGTCTATCCTCCGCTCTTCAAAACAAAAACACGGCTAGCCACACGCGGCGGCTAGCCGTGTTACCCGATTGGGTTAGCTGGCTACTCGGATTCTTCTTCGATTGCGGCACGGCGAGGCAGCGCCAGAATGAAGATCAACGTGATCATGATCTGTGAACTGACGCACCAATAGCAGATGGCGTGCAGCACCGCCACTTCGATGTAAAACAGATACCACTGAAACATCACGCCGATCAGCGCGATACCGAACGTTAGAATCGCCGGCCATTGGCGCTCTTCATCAGACTTGATGAAGCTGAGAACGAGGATGGTCACGTAAGCGATCAAGCCCAACGCCGACACCGGAATTGGCCCGATGAAAGCGAAGCGGCTGTTATTTACGTCCTCGCACGAACTTTGCCCGCCGCAGATGATGGGCTCGCCGCTGTAATGCGTCCACGTCAGATAGCCGGACACGAAGATGCCCAGCACCGCCAAAATCATGATGAACAGACGACGCTTGTTCATAGTTCCAATCGATTCTACTTAGGAAGCAGCGGGCCGATGGTGGTCTCGAACTGTTGCAACGAGATCGCGCCGACGACCTTCTTGTCGTTGATGAACGAGGTTGGGGTGCTGCTGACGCCGCGCAGCTGGCCGTTGGCCGTTTCTGATTGGATCGACGCGCGGTATTTGCCGCTGCTAAAGCAGGTGCTGAACTTGCTCATATCCAGCCCCAAACCCTGCGCGAAGCCCGAAAGTTTGTCGTCGGCAAAAGCGCCCTGATTCTCACCGGCCTGATTGTTGAAGAGGGTGTCGTACATTTCCCAGAATTTGCCCTGCTCGTTGGCACACTCAGCCGCTTCTGCGGCGCGGACGGACTCTTCGCCGATGAAAGCAAAGTGCCGGAAGATGATCTGAACCGTACCGTTAGCAACATACTTCTCTTCAATCTGCTTGATGGTGCCACGCGCATACGCACCGCAAGCAGGGCATTGAAAGTCGGCATATTCTTCCAACTTGATCGGCGCGTTGGGATCCCCCAATGTTTTGGTGGCACTGGTCATCGCTTGATTGCGGCCAGCGGCAGGTAAACCCACGATCGCGATCAAGCCGACGCCGACGATGATGGCGATCAGACCGACGATCCACCACGTCGGCGAGATGCCGGCAGCGGCGGTCTTTTGAACGGGGCGGCGAGTTGATTTCATAGCGAATTTTCTTCTCCTTGGAAAGATCGAAGCCGATTATCACGGCAACTTGAAAATTCGTCAACTGAATAAGTTCTACGGCGCTCAATTTTCGTTTTCAGTTGGGCCAAGCACAGCATGCGGATCGAGCGCAATGAGTCGCCCCTGACGAAAATCGATCAGCAACCGACCGCGCGGTAGTTCGGCGGCTGAGATGCGGCCCGGCACAAACAGATCGCCGCCGCCGTCGAAAACGCGACGCGCTTCACCAGTCGCCAGATCGATTTGCAGTACGTCGCTTTCAGAGGTCGCGGCATACACACTGCGGCCTAACGCGATCAACTTCGGCGCGGTGTGGCCCAACTCGGCGACCGAGCGTTCCCAACGCAACGTGCCGTCGGGATTCAGTGCGATCAACCGCCGATCGCGCAGACCGCGATGCGACACAATCAACGTGCCGTCATATGCCGCCACAAAATCGCCTTCGGCTGACCACGCTTCGTCGAGCGACTTCGCCAACTCGATGGTTTGATCAGCCCCTACACGATAAATGCCCATCGGGGTGTAGATGAACAATCGGCCGCGCGACACTGCCAACTGACCGCCGATCGGCGCAAGACGCGTGATCTGGCCCGATCGATCCAGCGCGTACGTCGCAGTTTGATCGCTCTGATCGTCGTGGGTGCTGAACAACAACCGCTCGCCATCCATCAACCACGCGATCGGCTGTGCGACGTTAGTGGTCTGCCACAACCGATCGGCGTTGGGCGCGAATGCGGTGAGTTGTTGATCGGCATACACGGTCACACCGCCGCCGGGTAATGGCAGCAATGTCGAACGCGCCGATGTGCCGAGATCAAGTGACCAACGTGGCGAGCCGGTCACATCGTAAGCAGTCAATGTGCCGGTTATCGTTACCACATAGATAGTTTGCCGATTCGTATCGATAAGAGCCTGCCGCAACGTGCCGCTGATAGGGCGCTGCCACTGCGAGTGACCCGTGTCGACATCGAGCGCGGCTAATTGATCGAGTTCATACACGGCGAACAGGTTGTTGTTGAGCAGCCCCAGACTTATCGCCGCGCTGTCCGTAAAGACGCGCGTCCACCTGACGCCGGGTGCGGTGGTCATGCGCTCATCCCAGATGTATTCGGACGGGGGTTCCCAACCGGCCAACGTCGGATCGACGGACCAGTAACCGGGGCCGGGTCGATCCGGAAAGATGCGGCGAATCTCGAAGTGGAGGTGCGGGCGTCCGCGCGGCTGGCCGATGGCGGCGATTTGCTGGCCGCGCGTGATGCAGTCACCGGCGTTCAATACGACGCTGGGCGGATCGAGGTGGCCGTAGAAGGACATGATGGTGCGGCCGTCGGCAAAGGTGTGGCGAATGATCATGGTGCCTTTATCGACGCCCCAGCCAAGCGGCGCGGCGTACAACACTTGCCCGTGACCAATGGCATACACGGGCTTGCCTAAACTGCTGCCAAAATCGTAGACCCAATCTTCGCCCGCGTGAATGCCGGAATAGCGATCGCTGTAGCGGCCAAATGGCCAGCGCGCACCTGCGCCTAAGCCTTCTGGAGCGGCGAGTGGAAAATCAAAGAAGTCCACCACACCGCACGGCGCGCCGCGTTGGGCTACGGGCGTCGCTTCACGTTGCTCACGCAGATCGTCGGCGATTGCAATCGGGATGGCAGTGGGCGTGGGGGTAAGCGTCGGTAAGGGTGTTGCGGTCGCGGTCGGCGTGGGCGGAATCGTCGGGCTGAGCGTGACAGTCGGGTTGAGAACGGGCGCAGGCGGTTGGGGCGTCGGCGCAGCGCAGGCGGCTAAGATCACCAGCAGACTGCTCAATAGGAGAGGCTTCCAAAGTGACATGCTCATCTATCTCGATAAAGGCGTTGATGCTTAAAGTACGAATAATCGTAGCTAGGGGTTCAATCACTAGACACTCGCCCTGAATAGGCGCGAGGGGTATCACTACTAGTTCGCGGCATCTGCCGCTACACTGGTACCACCAACTTGAATGACCTGAATTTTAGCACTAGGGTAATGTCTTAAGGAGCAAGGGATGAGTACTGAGCCGAATATCGAAAGTTTACCGACTGAATTGGGCGAAGCCCTGCGGCATTTTGAACGTGCCGAGAGCGGCAAAGCATCATTGTCTGACATCATTTTGGGCGGGCAAGACGGGCTGGTCAACGTGCTGGGCGTGATTTTGGGCGTGGCGGCGGCCTCCGGTGATCAACGTTTGGTGATTGCGGCGGGCTTGGCCGCGACTTTTGCCGAATCGATCTCGATGGGGGCGGTGGCGTACACGACCACGCTGGCCGATCGCGATCACTACCTCAGCCAGATCAAACGCGAAGAGCGCGAAATTCGGGACATGCCCGAAGTCGAGCGCGCCGAGATCGAGGTGATCTTCCGCAAATGGGGCTTTGAAGGTGAGCTGCTCGATCGAGCGGTGGAACAGATCATGAAAGATGAACGGGCCTGGGTGGATGTGATGATGAACAACGAATTGAAGTTAACGCCCGTCGATTCTGCCAGCGCGTTGCGCAGTGCGGTGATCGTCGGCGTAGCCGCCGTCATCGGTTCGTTGATCCCGCTTATGCCATTCTTCTTTTTTTCGATCGTGCCCAGTATCGTCGTATCGATCGCCGTGACGGCGCTGACGTTGTTCGGCGTGGGCGCATACAAAGCCAAGACCATGGTCGGCCATCCGATCAAGAGTGGTATCGAAATGGCCGTCATCGGCACGATCTCGGCGTTGGCCGGATATTTGATCGGGGCGTTGTTTAGCGCTCCGCCTGCCCCCTAAAAATAGTGCGGCCGATCTCAGATCGGCCGCAACTATTTCAAGCGGAATGTTTGGCTGTGATGTAGAAGAAGTCGCGATCATACGGACGCAGGAACAACAACGGATCGCCGCTCATCTCTTTGAGTAGTTTGTTCGCGGTCAGCGTGTGCGCGCCAGCAGCCTGAGTGTAGGTCACAAAGCGCGTATAAAAGCCGTTGATGTCCAATTGCATGGCATATTGCGCTCCGGCCTGTTGCAGCGCTTGGGCCAGCGATTCAACCGTAAGTGAATTGCCCGCCGCATAGATCAGGAAGCGTCCATCCTGACTAAGGCCCACACCTGAACGCCAGGTGGTGTCCAAATTCTTGACGGTGTAGCCCCACTCTTTACGACTTTCATCGGTGACGTGGGGATTGATTTGCCCGGCATCGACCAGCAACGGGCAATTCTGTCGATAGGTGATCAGGTCGCTGCTCGATTGGATATCGCGTCCCCACGCCCCGATTTTGACCGTGCCATCTTTGTACAGCCCCAGTGTCGCCATGTTATCGAGCGGTGGCCGGAGCGGGACACCGTCGATCTGCACGCCGTAGTTGCCGTGAATGGATTTGAAGCCACCGTTAAAGGCCGCCAACAAAACACCGCTGACTTGATCGCCGGTGGGGATGTCGCCGGGGCGTGAGAAAGCGGGCGTCCCTTTCACGGCCACCGGCTCGACCGTACCCGCGACCAAATGCAACTGCACTTTCGATAGGTCGATCCGCACCAAGGCGGCTTGGGCGTACGGCCGGGACTGATCTGGATTGACGACGGCGCGCGCCATGATTGGCTCGCCGTTCGCGGTGGTCGCGCCAAAGGCTTGCCAGCCGGTTACCGGCGATGGCGCAGTCACGACATCGACTAGACTGGCGGCGGTCGGTCGTTGAACCGGCAGCTCGGCGTCCTTCAGCGTTGATGGGGCGGTTGGCGCAGTCTTGGATGGGGCAGGCTTCGCCGTCGGCAAGGTGGCCGTCTCAGTCGGGTCTTCCCAGCTGATCTGCGCTTGACCACCGCTGACTTGATATCGGGTGCGATTAAACACGTCCTGTAATTGAAAAGCGACACTCTCAATTTCGGCGACGGCCTCAGGCCCGATGATGCCCCGCAGCCAATCGGCCATGGCCGCGCCCGCGCTGGGCGAAACAATCGGAACAGCCACCAGACTGCCCACGGCGAGGACAACCACGGCGACGACGGCGGCCAGCAATTTTAGGCCGCGCCGCGACTTACGTTTGGACAATACAACTTGATCGGTTTGAGCGAGCGGTTTGATATTCATGACTCCCCCTTTGAAAATAAAACCTCAGTATTTATAGACCACCGCGCTTAAGCGGGCGTGAAAGCACTATGAATTGATCTAGAAACTATACACTGTGACGGGTATCTTATGCGCCTGTGACATTCGCCACTACGGGTGCAGGGATAAGGCAATTAGGATATACTACATAGGCCCCGCCCGAATCCTCAGCCGCGAGGTCTTTTTAAATCGAACGCCCACACTCCAAGGAGACAGCAATGCCCACGAAGAAGGCAGTTAAGCCAGTGAAGAAAGCGGCCGCCAAGAAACCGGTTGCCAAGAAGCCGGCGGTCAAAAAAGCCGCAGCCGCTAAACCAACCTTCAAACCGACCAAATTGAAGTTATTGAACCCAGTCCCCAGCGACATTGAGATCGCGCAGGCGGGCAAACTCAAGCCGATTTTGCAGATCGCCGAAGAAGTCGGCCTGAAGCCGAGCGAGTTGGAACTGTTTGGACCATACAAGGCCAAGGTCCATCTCGACGTGCGCGATCGGTTATCTCGCCGCAAGAACGGCAAGTATATCGACGTGACGGCCATTACGCCGACGCCGCTGGGTGAAGGCAAGACCACGACTACGGTAGGCCTGTCGCAAGCCTTGGGTGCGCATCTGGGGCAGCAGGTCTTTACCTGCATCCGCCAACCCTCGCAAGGCCCGACGTTTGGTATTAAGGGCGGCGCGGCTGGCGGTGGCTACTCGCAGATTATCCCGATGGAGGACTTCAACCTCCACTTGACGGGCGACATCCACGCGATTACGGCGGCCAACAACCTGATGGCGGCGGCCATCGACGCACGGATGCTGCACGAACGCGCGCAGGCTGATGACGACAAACTGGCCAAGAGCATGACGGCCAACGGCAAGTTCACGCCTTCGCAGCGCAAGCGCCTGGCCAAACTGGGCATTCAGGCTGAGACACTGGCCGATATGTCGACCGAAGACAAGCGCCGCATGTTCCGGCTGGATATCGATCCGGCGAGCATTACGTGGCAGCGCGTAGTGGACATCAACGATCGCCTGCTCCGCAAGATTCAGATCGGCCTGGGCGACGAAGAGAAGGGCAACGAGCGACTCACTGGCTACGACATCACGGTCGCTTCGGAAATCATGGCGATTTTGGCGCTGACCACCTCGTTGAAGGATATGCGCGAACGACTGGGCGCGATGGTTTTCGGCACGAACACGCGCGGCGAAGCGCTGACCGCCGAAGATTTGGGCGTGGCCGGTGCGTTGACGGTCTTGATGAAAGACGCCATCATGCCTAATCTGATGCAGACGCTGGAAGGTACGCCAGCTTTCGTTCATGCCGGACCGTTTGCCAACATCGCGCACGGGCAGTCGTCCATCGTGGCCGATCAGATCGCGTTGAAACTCGTGGGTGAGGGCGGCTACGTGATCACGGAGTCCGGCTTCGGTGCAGACATCGGCATGGAAAAGTTCATGGACATCAAGTGCCGCTATTCCGGCCTGGTGCCCGATGTGGTGGTGCTGGTCGCGACGATCCGCGCGTTGAAGATGCACGGCGGCGGCCCGAAGGTCGTGGCGGGGCGGCCACTCGATGCGGCGTACACCAGCGAGAACTTGGAGTTGTTGGAGAAGGGTATGCCCAACATGGTGCGTCATATTCACAATGCCAAGCGCTATGGTGTACCAGTTGTTGTGGCGGTGAACTCGTTCAAAGATGACACCGAAGCGGAAATCGAACTGGTGCGCAAGTATGCCGTCGAAGCAGGCGCTGAAGGCGCGTATAAGTGCACGCACTGGATGAATGGCGGCAAGGGCGCAATCGATCTGGCGAAGGCCGTCATGACGGCCGCCAACAAGCCCAAGGATTTCCAGTTCCTATATTCGGTTGAGGCCACAATCAAGGACAAGATCGAAGCCATCGCCAAGTTCTACGGCGCGGATGGCGTGGACTACTCGCCCGAGGCCGAGGCGAAGGTCGAACTCTATACACGGCTCGGCTTCGACAAACTGCCCATCTGCATGGCGAAGACGCACCTCTCCTTCACCGACAAAGCGGAGATCAAGGGTGCGCCGACTGGTTTCCGTATCCCCATCCGCGATATCCGCGCGAGTGTGGGCGCGGGCTTCCTGTACCCGCTCGTCGGCTCCATGCGCACGATGCCGGGCTTGCCCACTCGTCCGGTCTTCTACGATGTGGATCTTGATCTGGAGACGGGCAAGGTGGTCGGATTGTTCTAAACCGGCGCATCGCGTGTTTGTAGTTGAGGTTGAATAACTTAAGGGCAAGTGTGAGGCAATCAAAGCGCACACTTGCCCTTGTGTTTTGGAGGGCAATGTGAGCAACCTTCGCAATCAAGTCGGTAATCCTGTCATGACGTTTCTGCTGCGCTCTCCTCTACACGGCTTGTTGAGTAAGAACATGTTGCTGATCACCGTGACGGGTCGCAAGAGCGGCAAGTCGTATACGACGCCGGTCGGCTATGTCCGATCGGGCGCAGAGCTGCTGATCGTGAGTTCGCCCGATCGATCATGGTGGAAGAATCTGCGCGGCGGCGCGCCGATCACGATACACCTGCAAGGCAGCGCTCGGATGGGCATAGGCACCGCCATCGAAGATCCCGCTCGGGTTGCCGAAAGTCTGATCGAGATGTTGAAGGCCGCTCCTCAATATCAGAATTTCTTTAAGGTTTCCCTCACGCCCGATGGGCGACCCATCGATCCGACGGCACTGGCTGAAGCGGTCAAGGCCCGGGTTATGGTCAAGATTACGGGTTTGCGCCCCTAAGCCGGTGATGACTATCGCCCTAGCCCGATGACATTTGCCACTAGGGATTATGTCCCCGGACAGGTAGCATATAAGCGTCAACTCATATCGGAAAAGGGAGACCGATCATGGAAGAGAAAATCGTCGTTAAACAGCAGTATTGTGCCGCCGTGCGTCAAGACGCGAAGCTGGTGGAGACCCGGGTCTATCCCGATAATGATTTCCTGGCCAGCGCGGATGCCTTCCGGGTGAAGAAGCAAGAATGCGCGTTGGGTCTGGAATGCAGTCTGGACGATCACGTGCATTGTGTGTGGGCCGGAGCGGGCAACTACGATCCATTTGCCGAAGGCTAAGTAAGTCCTATCTCCCGCAGCTACCGCTGCGGGAGATTTATCTGTGACAAACGTATGAACACCGACTTGATTGAGCCGCCTGCCACGTGCGTCGTTTGAATCAAACCTGTGGCGCGTCCCGGCGGGACGCTTAACACTCAAGTAGTCCGCCCGCGGCGATCGCGTCTGCGTCGGGTGCGGCCGACTAAATTGCACCGTCAACCTCATGATCATTCGCGGTCGCCGGCCTGACACACAGTACACGCTCAGCCTTAAACCCGATTCGCTGAGCGTGGCCATCAACGTTGAAACTGTCATCGTCTACGACCGCGCTGGACGCTTTTACTCTCTTTACAAAGATAGCCACCATTATCGGCGCAGCCTGAGCGGTCACGTGCTGCAGAAATGGCAAGGCGCTGACAGTCTGCACCGACCTAGTCGGCAGCGACAGTGGCTTGAGCATAACGCGGTGGAGAGCTTGATCGATTTTGCGGCCGATCAGGTGCAGCAACTCCGCGCGGCTTTGTTCGCTCCCGATTGGCACTGGCTTACCCCGCCCGATCATTCTCAACAACTCGACGACATCGTGAGCGTCATTGAGCGCGCCGCGCGGTTTGATGCGACCGCGGCCGAGGCCGATGCTGCTCGCTTTGCGCAAGTCTACAGCCCGATCGGGATGCTGCCGCCCGATCAGTATCTGGCGCTGGTGCTGCAAGCCACAACTGGCTGCTCGTTCAACACCTGCACCTTTTGCGATCTGTACCATCAAGCCTTTCGCGTCAAGACGCCCGACGAGTTCCGCCAGCACATTCGGCAGGTGCGCGACTATTTAGGCGAGTCGATCTTACTGCGGCAGCACTCGATCTTTCTGGGTGCGGCGAACGCCTTAGCGATTCCGATGGCACGCCTGGTACCGATGCTGGAGATCATTCAGGGAGAATGTGCGCCCTCACCCGCGCGCAGTCGCGCGCTCCCTCTCCCAATCAGAGAGAGGGTTAGAGGTGAGGGTCAGCCCGGCGTCTACGCCTTCCTCGACGCTTTCACCGGCACACGCAAAAGCGCCGAAGATTATCGGCAGTTAGCGGAACTTGGCTTGAAGCGCGTGTATATCGGTTTGGAATCCGGACATGATCCACTGTTGCAGTTTGTGAAGAAGCCCGGTCAGGCCGCAGATGCAATCGAGACGGTGCAGGCCATCAAGGCCGCCGGTATCAACGTCGGTGTGATCGTCATGATTGGCCTGGGCGGCGATCGATTTGCGGCTGGTCATACTCGCGATACGGTTGATGTGTTGAACGAAATGTCGATTGGTGTCGGCGACTTGATCTATTTCAGCGATCTGGTGGAAGAGCCGGACACACCATATCCGCGGTTGGCGGCGCAGCAAGACATTCGCGCGTTAAGCGCCGACGAACGCGCCGCGCAGCGTGCGTCGATTCGAACTGACTTGAAACTGAACGGAGCAAAGCTCTCCAATTACGACGTGAGAGAATTCGTCTATTAAACTCGCACTTCACAATTCATCATGCACCATGACCGCAGCGGGGGCGAACGGGATGTTCGCTCTTTGCTTTTATAGGCGGAGCAGCGTGCATTGAAAGGATGCGCTTATGACCCAAGAAGATCCTCGTATTCTGGAATTGCGCGCGATGCGCGACAAGGCCCGGATCGGCGGCGGAGCCGATCGGATTTCGAAGCAGCACGCCAAAGGCAAATTGACGGCGCGTGAGCGTTTGGATCTGCTGCTCGATCACGGCACCTTCAACGAACTTGAGCCGTTCATTACGCATCAAGGTGATGAGGCCGGTCTCGCCACTGAGAAGTATCTGGGCGAGGGCGTGATTACCGGCTACGGTCAGATCGACGGGCGCACGGTGTATGTGTACGCGCAGGACTTCACCGTCTACGGCGGCACGCTCAGCGAAATGCAGAGCCATAAGATTTGCCGCGTCATGGATCTGGCGGTGCGCAATGGCGTGCCCATCGTCGGCCTGATCGATTCCGGCGGCGCGCGCATTCAAGAAGGTGTGCGCAGTCTGGGTGGTTACGCTGAGATTTTCCGCCGCAATGCCCAGTATTCGGGTGTCATTCCGCAGATCAGCGTGATGCTAGGCCCATGCGCGGGCGGTGCGGCGTATTCGCCCGCGTTGACGGACATGATCATCATGGTCGAGAAGCATTCGTATATGTTCCTCACCGGCCCACAGGTGATTAAAGCGGTGACTGGCGAGGTCATCGACGTGGAGAGCCTTGGCGGAGCCGATGTTCATTTATCCACCAGCGGCACGGCGCACTTAGCCGCCAAGACGGAGCAAGAAGCGCTGGAATTATGCCGCCATGTGTTGAGTTATCTGCCGTCTAACAATGTGGAAAATCCGCCGTTTGTGCCGCCGAATGATCATCCCCTTCGGATGGACGACGAGCTCAACTCGATCGTGCCGATCGAGCCCAGCGTGCCCTATTCGATGCACGACGTGATCGAGCACATCGTTGATCAAGGTTCGTTCCTTGAAGTTCAACCCACGTTCGCCCGCAACGCCATCGTCGGGCTGGCGCGCATCGGTGGACATAGTGTGGGCATCATCGCCCAGGAACCGATGATGATGGCGGGTGTGATCGACATCGACGCGGCCGACAAGATCACGCGCCATGTGCGCGCCTGTGACTGCTTTAACGTCCCGCTGATCACATTGGTGGATTCGCCCGGCTTCCTGCCGGGTATCAATCAAGAGCACGGCGGCATCATTCGGCACGGGGCCAAGGTGCTCTACGCCTATTCAGAAGCGACAGTGCCTAAGATCAGCATCATCACGCGCAAAGCCTACGGTGGTGCATACGTGGTGATGAGCAGCAAGTATCTGGGCACCGATGTGAACTACGCGTGGCCCAGCGCCGAGATCGCCGTGTTGGGGGCAGAAGGTGCGGCGAACATCCTCTTCAAAGATGAGATCGATGCCGCGCCCGATCCGGCGGCGCGCCGCGCACAGTTGGCCGAAGATTATCGGCAGCGCTTCAACAATCCCTATCACGCGGCCAGCGCCGGTTACGTGGACGACATCATCGAGCCGCGCGAGACGCGCGCCAAGATTATCGCGGCCCTCGCGGCTCTGCGTGATAAGTACGCGCCTGCGCCACCGCGCAAGCACGGGAATATTCCAGTCTAGCGAGTAATGAGTGACGAGTAAAACGCGAGCCTCGCGTATTGCTCATTACTCGTTACTCAGTATGCGAGTGAATGACTATGGACAATCTCTCCCTTTCCCTCCAAATCACGCTTATCGGCATGGGGCTCGTCTTTGGCGCGATCGTGATGCTGTGGATCATGATGGCGGTGCTGGTGCGCCTGACGCCCGAACGCGAAGCGACCGAAGAGGCCGAAGCGGGTCCGATCGAGCCGGAGACAACCGATCGGGCGCGCAAGCAGCGTGCGGCGCTTGCGGCGGTTGCCGTCGCCATCGCGCACGAGGCCACACCCAAGATTCACGAATTTCCTGAGCCGCCGCCCGTCATCGTCAGTGCGTGGCAGGGCGTGCAACGCAGCCGTTTGCTCAGCCAACGCGGCCCGCGCCAAAAGTAAGCGCAAAGTCATCGACAAGGATCAGTCCCTATGAAGATCACCGTCAAAGTTGAAGAACAATCCTTCGAAGTAGAGGTTGGCGACATTCACGATCGACCCATCATCGCCATGATCGAGGGCGAACGTTTTGAAGTCTGGCCAGAAGAAGTCGTCATTTCTCATCCGTCTACGCATTCGCACGCCATGCCGCTGCACACCGCGGCTCGGCCTGCACCGCAAGCCGCCGCGCCCAAAGCGTCGGTTGCTTCGCCTGCCCCAACCTCTGGCAGTGATGGCAGTCAAGCCGTGCGCGCGCCGATTCCGGGCGTGATCATCTCGGTCGCCGTCAAACCAGGTGATGTCGTTTCGCACGGACAGGAACTGTGCGTGCTGGAAGCGATGAAGATGAAGAACGTCATCCGCGCGAGCCGCGCCGGAACGATCGGCGTGGTGCATACCGCCGCGCAGCAGCACGTCAAACATCATGATGTGTTGATGGAATACACAGACTAACGAGTAACGAGTAATTACTCATTACTCGTTACTTCTCGCAACAGGCGAGAGGTGATTATGGATCTAAACACCATTCTTCCCGAACTTCTTAAAGGCTTCACCCAGTTTACGCTGGGCAACGCCGTGATGATCGCCGTTGGCGCGGTGCTGATCTATCTGGCGGTGGCGAAAGAATACGAGCCGGTCTTGTTGCTGCCGATTGGTTTTGGCTGCATCCTCGCGAACCTCGGCATGTCCAGCGATACGGGCTTGATGAAGGTGTTGTACGACGCAGGCATCAGCACCGAACTGTTCCCGCTGCTGATCTTCATCGGCGTCGGCGCGATGATCGACTTCAGTCCGCTGTTGGCGCAGCCCAGCATGGTGCTGCTCGGCGCGGCGGGGCAATTCGGTATTTACGGGACGCTGATTCTGGCCACGGTGCTCGGCTTCAAGATCAACGAAGCGGCTTCGATCGGTATCATCGGCGCGATCGACGGGCCGACCTCGATCTTCGTGGCGACCAAACTCGCCCCGCACATGCTGGCCCCCATCGCCGTCGCCGCGTATTCGTACATGAGCCTCATCCCGATCATTCAACCGCCGTTGATGAAGCTGCTCACGACGAAGAAGGAACGCCTGATTCGGATGGAGTACGCGCCGAAGCCGGTGTCGAAACGCGCCAAAGTCGCTTTTCCGATTCTGGTCACGATCGGCGTGAGTCTGATCGCGCCGGACGCCGCGCCGCTGATCGCCACGTTGATGCTGGGCAACTTGATGAAGGAAGTGGGCGTGGTCGATCGGTTGAGCAAGGCCGCGCAGAACGAGATCATCAACATCGCGACGTTATTCCTCGGCCTCGCGATCGGCTCGACGATGACGGCTGCCAACTTTCTAAAGGCCGACACGCTCGCCATCATGTTGTTAGGGTTATTGGCTTTCGGGCTTGATACCATCGCCGGTTTGCTCTTCGGCAAGTTGATGGCTTTCGTCACACGCGGCAAGATCAATCCGCTGATCGGCGCGGCGGGCATCAGTGCCTTCCCGATGGCAGGTCGGCTCGCGGCGAAGATGGCGCAGGACGAAGACTTCGAGAACTTCATTCTGATGCACGCCATGGGTTCGAACACGGCCGGGCAGTTGGGCAGCGTGGCCGCGGGTGGCATCTTACTCGCGTTGGTAACGGGCTTGGCAAAGTAACAAATCGTTCTAAGTGAAGTGCGGACCTCCGTTGGGATAATCCCCCAGCGGAGGTTTTTGTTTCAAAATTGCCTCTTGATTATAAGAACAAATGTTCTATAATATAAAGACGTCTTACTCGATGGTGATGAAGGCGATGTCGAAGTCGGTAGAAAACCCACGGCCAACCAAGCCGACAACTAAACCGCCGCGCCGCGCCAAGCCGCGGCAATCGAATGTGCGCTTTGAAGCGACCATTCATAACGATCACGTCGATCTGCGCGCTTCCGCGCCGACGAAGTGGTTTCGCGTTCTGCTGCGCGTGCTCGTGATCCTCCTCATCGCGCTGGTGATCTTGAAGATGCCGGAACTATGGCAGGCGATTCAGACGGCGCTCCATCTTATACCCAAGTGATCTGAGGTCACTTATCCATGTTATACTGTCCGCATGGAAACCACGCTAAATACTGAACAAACTGCCTTTGCCGAAACGTTCGCTCAACTGGGCTTGAGCGAGCCGTTGATTCAACTCCTCGTCGAGGTGGGCTACGAAGCGCCGACCTCAATTCAACAACAAACAATTCCGCTTTTGCTCGCAGGTCGCGATCTGATCGGTCAGGCGCAGACTGGCACGGGCAAAACAGCGGCCTTCGCGCTGCCCATTCTCGATCGGCTTGAGCTGAGCCTCAACGCTGTGCAAGCGCTGGTGTTGACGCCTACCCGCGAACTCGCCATCCAGGTGGCCGAGGCCATTCACACTTATTCCAAATATCTAGGTCGTGTGCGTGTACTGCCCATCTACGGCGGTGACGCGATCGGCAAGCAGATCAATCGGTTGCGCAGCGGATTGCACATCGTCGTCGGCACGCCCGGCCGCGTCATCGATCATCTAAAGCGCGGCACACTCGATCTGGCGGCGGTGAAGATGGTGGTGATCGACGAAGCCGACGAGATGCTACGCATGGGCTTCATCGAAGATGTCGAATGGATTCTGGGGCAGACCCCAGCCGATCGGCAGACCGCGCTCTTCTCGGCCACCATTCCGCGCGAGGTGCGCCGCATTGCCGATCGGCATTTGGACCAACCGGCCTCCATCGAGATCAAGCGCAAAACGTTGACTGTCGCCACCGTCGAACAGCGCTATGTGCATGTGTTGGAGAAGCAAAAAGTCGACGCGCTGACGCACTTGCTGGAAACCGAAGCCGAGGAAGGCGAAGCCATTCTGATTTTTGCCAGCACCAAAGTGGGTGTGGCCGATCTGGCGGACAAACTTCAGGCGCGTGGTTATGCCGCCGAAGCGATGCACGGCGATATGACACAGGCCCAGCGCGAAAGCGTCATCCGCCGTCTGCGTGAAGAGCAAGTCGAAATCGTCGTCGCCACCGATGTTGCTGCGCGCGGCTTGGACATCGAACACATCGGCCACGTGATCAACTTCGACATGCCCAATGATCCGGAATCGTACGTGCACCGCATCGGTCGCACGGCGCGCGCGGGGCGCACCGGCAAAGCGATATTGTTCGTCACGCCGCGCGAGACGCGTCTGCTCAAAGCGATCGAGCAGTTCACGGGTCAGCGCCTGACGGCCATGAAAGTGCCCAGTCACGCCGATGTGGCCGCGCGGCGCACGGCCTTGTTCAAAGCGCGTTTGTTGAAAACACTGGAAAATGAGGACTTGGACGTCTATCTCACTTTAGTCGAGGAATTAGCCGAAGAAAGCGGCAAGGACTTAGCGGAGATTGCGGCCGCGGCGGCGCGTATGGCGCGCGGCAATAAACCGCTCGATGTGCCTCCTCCGCCTGAACCGGAACCGATCGATCTTCCATTGCCCGATAGCTCCAAAGTTGTGATGCTGTACATCGACGCCGGGCGCAACGTCGGCATGCGACCGGCTGACCTCGTGGGCGCGATTGCGAACGAATCGAATCTGCCCGGCAAGTACATCGGCCCGCTTGAAATCTTCGACTATCATTCAGTGGTAGGCGTGCCTGCCGAGTATCAAACTCAAGTGCTGACGGCGATGGCCAGTGCGACGGTGCGCGGCCAGGCGGCCAACATCCGATTGGCGACACCGCGCGACACAGGCCAGCGTGATAAATCGGCGCGGCGTGATAAGACGGCGCACCGTGACAAAGCCGCCCGACGTCCTTCGAGCCGCGCTACCGACACCGACATCGCTGCGGCGCGGGCCACGGCTGAGCGTTTGCGTAACGCCAAGCGTACGACTGAACCCAAAGTGGACAAGGGATCGAAGAAGAAGCCGCACAAACGCGCCGGAAAATAATGCAGATCACGCGCATAGGGATGCCTATGCGCCGATTCTCGATAAGGTCTATGCTATACTCTTGATAACCTCGTCGTAAGGTGGCGTCTATGCCTCCCATCCAAGACTTTGCCACGCGCGTCATCGACAATGTCGAACAGGTGATCATCGGCAAGCGGGAATCGATCGAGTTGTTGATGGTCGCGTTGTTGTGTGAAGGCCACGTTTTGATCGAAGATGTGCCCGGCGTCGGGAAAACCATGCTGGCTCGATCGATCGCCGTCAGCTTGGGCGGGCAATTCAAGCGGTTGCAATGCACCCCCGATCTGCTGCCCAACGATGTGACCGGTGTCTCAGTCTTCAATCAACAGACCAGCCAGTTTGAGTTTCGCCCCGGCCCGATCTTCGTCAACATTCTGCTGGCCGATGAGATTAATCGCGCTACGCCGCGCACACAAGCGGCATTGTTGGAAGCGATGCAAGAGCAGCAAGTCACGGTGGATGGCGTGAGCCGCGCTTTGCCACGGCCGTTTCTCGTGCTGGCCACCCAAAACCCGATCGAATATGAAGGCACGTTTCCGCTGCCCGAAGCGCAGATCGATCGCTTCTTGATGCGGTTGTCGATCGGCTATCCGAGTGCGACGGAGGAAAAGCGGCTGCTGCCGCATCTACAGCGCGAACACCCGATCACTACTTTGCAACAAGTAACGGACGAAACGCAATTACTTGCTTTTCAACGACAAGTTTGGGACATACACGTCGACGAATCGTTACACGATTACATCGTGGCTTTGGTGACGGCCACGCGCACGCACGGCGATGTGGCGTTAGGCGCTAGTCCGCGCGCAACGCTGGCGTTATTCAAGACGGCACAGGCGTTGGCCGCCGTGCGTGGCCGCGATCACGTCATTCCCGACGACGTCAAATATCTGGCGCCGGTTACGCTGCCGCATCGCCTCATCGTCAAGCCCGAAGCCGAACTGCGCGGCTATTCGGCGAAGGCGATTGTTAAAGACATCATCGAGCGGACGCCGTTGAATTTGACGAGTAATGAGTAGCGAGTAATTGGCCGCGACGAGCGGTTTACTCGTTACTGGTTACTCATTACGCGGTCCATGGGCGAGAACTTCTTCCTCCTCTTGCTGCTCCTCGCCTTCGTCGCTATTGCCCTGCGCGAAGACTTTGTGCTCACGTTGGTATATCTCTTCGTCGGCGTGTATGCCGTTGGGCAATGGTGGAGCCATCGGGCGTTGAGCGCAGTGCGTTTCACACGCACGTTTCCGCGGCGCGCGTTCCTTCAAGAAAAAGTGCCTCTGCAGCTGGAGTTCGTCAACACCGGCTGGCTGCCTGTCGTCTGGATGCAGATTGTCGAAAGTCTGCCCGTCGAGTTGATCGTCCCCAACTCGTTTCAGCGTGTGTTGACGTTAGGGCCGTATGCGCGTGCACACTTTGAGTTCACGCTGAATGCTGATAAACGCGGCTATTACGCGATCGGGCCGCTGCATCTGCGATCGGGCGATCTGATCGGGCTGTCGGGCGATGTTCAGCATCACGGCGACGCCGATCACTTGATCGTTTATCCGCGCATTGTGCCGCTCTCGCACGTCAAGGTTCCATCGCGTTCGCCGTTGGGAACGCTGCGGCACACGCAACCTATTTTCGAAGATCCAACGCGGGTGCGCGGTAAGCGCGATTACGTGGCGGGCGATTCGCTGCGCCGCGTCGATTGGAAAGCGACGGCGACGACGGGCCGTTTGCAGGTCAAGCAGTTTGAGCCGTCGATGGCCCTGGAAACGGCGATCTTCTTGAATTTGAATTCGGATGAGTACGACTATCGCACGCGGTTGGATGCCGCTGAACTCTCGATTGTGATCGCGGCCTCGTTGGCGAATTGGATCGTCGGACAGCGACAGTCCGTCGGATTGTACGTGAACGGCGAAGACCCGATCGGCACCGCGGGCCACCCGCCCGCTTTGTCGGCGCGCAAAGGCCGCGCCCACTTGATCCGCATCCTGGACGTACTGGCGCGCGTGCGATCGATCAAAACACAGCCGCTCTTGCAGCTGTTACAAAGCGAGTTGCCGCACTTGAGTTGGGGCACGACGGTGATCGTGATTACGGGCGGGCTGGATGCGGCGACATTTGAGCAGGTGTTTCGCGCGCGCCGCGCCGGCCTCGACGTGATGCTGGTGTTGACGGGGTTGGTGCCGGACGCGGGAACGATTCGCCAACACGCGCAGCAGTTTGACGTGCCGTTGTATGAATTTCGGCGCGAACGCGATCTGGACGTGTGGCGACGCTGAGGCCTTCACTTTAACCCCTCGCCCTATGTTGGAAGAGGGCAAGAAGTCAGAGCATGTCTGAGACGGCCAAACCTTCAACCACTATCACGGTGCTGACGAATATGTTGATCGTCGGCGCGATGGTGATGTGCGTCGCGGTGGCGGTGGTGCAGTTCGGCCAACAGCTTGTGCCGGGCTGGAACGCCGGTTACATTCCGACGCTTGTTTTTTTCATCGCGCTTGAAGTGGCAGTGACGACGCGCTATTTGCGCGTGGCTCAAGCGCGATTGCCCGCGCCGTGGTATGTACTGCGCGCCGTTGAACTCGTGCTGGTCTTCCTGGCGATTCGCTCGGTGCTGGGTTTGATCCGCGGACCGGATTTCGTGCTCAAATATGATTCGTTTTACGGCGGCAGCGACATCGAGCTGTTCGCGCTGTGTCTGGTCGTCGGCGTGTGCTGGCTGCTCGGTTGGTACTTCACGCGCTGCCTGCTCGATCTGGAAAGCGGCGATTCCGCACTCGATCGCGAATTGATGTTGGATCTCGATCGATCGCAGCAAGCCGCGCGGCAGGCGTTGATCACGCTGATCCTGTTGAGCGGCGTGACGTTGGTGCTGCTCAGCGCGGTGGAGCGCATGAGCCTGCGCAACGCCGATCAATCGATCGCGGCGGCACAGTTGTCCGTGGTGCACGTGCTGATCTTCTTTGTGTTGGGCTTGATCTTACTCAGCAAAACACGGTTGGCGGTGTTGCGGTCAGCCTGGCAATGGGAACGGGTTCCGATGGGGCGCGGCCTGACCACGCGCTGGATCAGTTACAGCTTGATGCTGATCGCGGGGCTGCTCATCATCGCGATTGTGCTGCCCACGCAGTATTCGCTGGGCTTGCTGAGCACGCTGAATTATCTGGTGTCGCTGATCGCCGCGGTGATCCAGTTTGTGTTTCTACTGATTGCGGCATTGCTCTCGACCTTGCTGGGCTGGCTGTTCCCGCAAGTGCCGCGCCCGCTTCGCCCCCTGCCGGAACTACCAACTCCGCCCGATATGCCTGCCACGCAGATCGCGCCGACGCTGTCTGACTTCGCGCAATCGCTGATTTTCTGGGCAGTGTTCGTGATGGTGATCATCTACCTTGTGCTGCAATATGCGCGGCAACATCCGGCATTTGAGAATGTGTTGCGGCGTTTGCCGGGCTGGTCGATCTTTGGGCGATGGTGGCGCTGGCTGCGGGCATTCTTCGGTGGATTAGGCGCGAAGATTACGGCGACGTTGGAGGCGCGGCGTCAACTCCGATCGGCCACGGCCGGCCGATCGGGGGCGCAGGCCAATCGGTGGGTGAATGCCCGCCGTCTGTCGCCACGCGATCAAATTCGGTTCTATTATCAAGCGTTGTTGCAACGCGGTCACGAGCGCGGCTATCCACGCGGAGCGGCCCAGACGCCGCACGAATACGCGCACGATCTCACGTCGACGGTGCCGGAACTTGAGCGCGATGTGTCGGCGTTAACGGAGCAATTCGTTGAAGCGCGTTACAGCCAACACACTATCACAGCCGAGCGCGTGAACGTGGTGCGGCGCGCGTGGGAGCACATTCGACGAGCTTTGCGGCGGCGCTCATTGGTATAATGGGCGGTAATGAGTCGCCAGTCTTTTCAGATCCTCGTGTTGTGTGTGGCTGCGTTTATCCTCGCCGCGGCGATGGCGTGGGGCGTGCAGGGCGGAATGCCGCAGCTGGAAGACGAACAGGCCAATTTGTTTCAGGCCAAGGTCTTTGCCAGCGGCCACATCACCGCGCCTGAGCCCGTTCACCCCGAAGCTTTTGTCATTCCGTTTATCGTTCACCAAAACGGCCACGTATTCGGCAAGTATCCGCCGGGATATCCGCTGCTGCTCGCGATCGGCGAGGTGATCGATCGGGGCTGGATCATTAACGCGCTCGCGTCGGCGTTGGTGGTCTTGGGTGTGTATCTGCTGGGGCGCGATCTGTTCAATCATGATACGGGTTTGCTCGCCGCCGCGCTCGGGGCGATCTCGCCGATGGCGTTTATGCTGAGTGGCACGCTGTTGGCGCATACCACCGCGATGGCGGAGTTGATCTTCTTTGCGTGGGGGTGGGTGCGCGCACGGCGAGTGGCAGAGCGCCATCCGATGCGCTTTGCGGTGCTGGCCGGTCTCGCGATCGGCTGGGCGACGATCACGCGGCCATACACCTCGGTGGTGATCGCGGTGCCGTTTATCGTTGTGACGCTGCACGATCTCTACAATCATCCGCGCGATCACTGGCGGACTTATGGTGCGCTGGTGTTAGTCGCTCTCGGCGTGATGGTGATCTGGCCGGTGTACAACTTCATCGCAACTGGATCACCGACGACAAACACGTACACGTTATGGTGGCCGTACGACAAGGTCGGTTTTGGGCCAGGCTACGGCCTGATCCCCAGCGGGCATACGTGGGATTTTGCACTGCTCAACTTCAGTTACGACTTCCCCGACCTCGGTGTGACGCTGTTCGGCTGGCCGACGGTGCTGGGCCTGGCGCTGTCGTGGGTGCCGATCGCGCTGGGGTTGGCGTGGCCCGATCACGATCGGCGCGACTGGGCGCTGATGTTGCTGCCGATGCTGCTCGTCGCCGCGCATCTGGCCTATTGGGCGCGGGCAAGCAGCTTGTATGGACCGCGCTATTATGCCGAAGGTCTGCCCTTTTTGTGGTTGCTCGGTGCCCGCGGACTGATGAAGTTCGGCGCGACGCCGTGGCCGAGGCGTGTCATCAAGATCGCGTTGCCAATTCTGATCGCATATAGCCTGGTCTTTACCATCGAGCCGCGTTTTCTGGAAGCGTTCGATCGTTACCGCGCGCAGCGCGCGCACGTCGATTACATCGCGGCGGCACGCCTGCGCAATGCGTTGGTGCTGGTGCGGGCGAGTGTCTGGTCGGATTACGCCAGCCTGGCGTGGCAAAACGCGCCGCAGGTCGAGCGCGGCAACATCATTTTTGCGATCGATTACGGCCCGAATATCACGGCGCAGTTAGCGACGGCGTATCCGGGGCGTAAGGTCTATTACTACGATCGGACGCAGAGTGTGCCGCTGGTGGCGGGAAGATAGACGATAGAATCCAGAATTTAGTAGTCAGAATAGCCGCCTATTCTGAATTCTGATTCCTAATTTCGAGTGCCTTTCGCAGCCACATTTGAATATCACGCAAGCCTTGCGGGGCAACTTTGTGGCCGACGGGATAGGCGTGATATTCGACGGGCGCGCCGAGCGCGCGGAGAAAATCGCGGGCTTGATGGGCGCGTAACAGCGGCACGGTCTGATCGTCGGTGCCGTGGATGATCAAGTAGCCATGGGTCGGCGTAGTCGCAGGGTGCGCAACATCCGGCATAAAGCCCGCTAACGCGATGACGCCTGCGATCAAGTTCGGTTCAGCCAGCGACAACGCATAACTGATCGCCGCACCCTGACTGAAGCCCATCAAAAAGACTTGTTCGCGATCGAGTTCGTATTCATCAAGCGCGGCAAGCACGAAACGCCGCAGCTGATCGAGCGCGGTGTCGAGCGAAGACCGATCGACTGGGAAATCCGATCGGAGCCAGCTATAGCCGCGATCGGTGTAGCCTGGAAACATCCTCGGCTCGATCACAATCGGCGCGCGGGGGCTGATCACTGTAAAGGGTTCCGGCACCGATCGGTCGAAGATGCCCATCACGTGTTCATCGCCGCCGAGGCCGTGCAGCATGATCAAAAGCAGGCCTGAAGCCGGGCCGCGTCTTAGGCGATAGGTCAGCCCTGCTAGGTCATTATCAGTAGATGGCGTCTGCATGAGATTTATTATAACTGAGGTACAATACCGTCATTCTGCTGAAGGGGAAGGCACTCATGAAGATTGTTACGGATAGTGCGGTTGATCTGCCTGAAGAAATGTTCGCGCAACTGGGCATCGAACGTATGCCGTTGTTGATTTCGTTTGGCAAAGAAATGCTGCGCAGCGGCATCGACATTGGGCCGGAAGAATTCTATCGACGTCTGGCAGCGAGCGGCGACAATTTGCCGACGACGTCGCAACCGTCGCCGGGCGAGTTTGTCGATCTGTATCGCAAGGTCGGCGCGACCGATAAAGACATTCTCTCGATCCACATTTCATCGGGTTTGAGCGGCACGATCAATTCGGCGATGCAAGCCGCTAAACAGTGCCCCGATTTGCATATCACGCACGTTGATACCAAGACGTTGTCGGCGGCTGAGGGCTTTCAGATCGTCGCGGCGGCGCAGGGCATTCGACGCGGTTGGTCGCTGGACAAGATTCTGGAGCGCATCAAGCAAGTAGCTGAGCAAACCGAGATCTTCTTCACGCTTGATACGCTGCACTATTTGCAAAAGGGCGGGCGCATCGGTCGCGTGCAGGCGATGGCGGGTGCGCTGCTGAATCTGAAACCAGTCATCACGGTGGATAAAGGCCCGGGCACTTACATCACGGTGGCGAAAGGGCGCAGCATGGCCAAGTCGGTGGCCGTGATCGCCGAGCACGTCTATGAGAAGATGAAGCAAATTCCAGCCTGGGTCCATGTGTTGCATACCAACTCGCCGGACATGGCGCGGCAGTTAGCCGATTTGATTCGCGAGAAGTTGCCCAACGCTCAGATCACATTCGGCCAGATTGTACCGGTGCTGGGTGTGCATACCGGCCCCGGCTGCGTCGGCGCAGTGTGTGGACCAGCGGATGTGTTGGAAGCGTGACGAGTAATGAGTGACAAGTGACAATACTTGTAGCAAGGAGATTAGGCATGGCGGTGAAGAAAGCAGCAGCAAAGAAGGTTGTGGCTAAGAAACCGGCAGTGAAGTCCCCGCGTGCGACCAAGCGCACGGTGATCGCAACCGAACTCGCGCCGAAGGCGATCGGGCCGTATTCGCAGGGAATTCGCGCCAACGGCTTTGTATTTTGCGCGGGCCAAACGCCGATCGATCCGGCCACGAGCAAATTGGTCGAAGGCGACATCGCCGCGCAGACACGGCGCGTGCTGCAAAACCTCGGCGCGGTGCTGGAGGCCGCCGGTACCTCGCTGAGCAAGGTTGTCAAGACGACGGTGTTCCTGACTGACATGGCGAACTTCAAAGCGATGAATGAAGTCTACGCTGAATTCTTCCCGGAGCATCCGCCAGCCCGATCGACTTTTGCGGTGGCTGGACTGCCGCTGGGCGCGTCGGTTGAGATCGAGTGCATCGCGCTGGAATAGCCGCTGGTAACTAGTCGTTAGTGGCTAGTGGTTAGCGGGCAGCCGCTAGCCACCAACAACCAGTAACTAATAATCAATGACCAAAGAGACCATTCTCGTCGTCGATGACGAGCAGAACATTGTCGAACTGGCGCGGCTATACTTGGAGCAAGACGGCTTCAAGGTGATCGCCGCGTACACGGGCAAAGCCGCACTTGACCGCGTCAAGAGCGATGCGCCTGCGCTGATGGTGCTCGACTTGATGCTGCCCGAAATCGACGGCTGGGAAGTGTGCCGCCGGGTCCGCGCCAACAGCGATCTGCCCATCATCATGTTGACAGCGCGCGATGAGGACATCGATAAGATCGTCGGGCTCGAAATCGGCGCGGATGATTACATGACCAAACCGTTCAATCCGCGCGAGTTGGTCGCGCGCGTCAAAGCGATCCTCCGCCGCTCCGATCGATCTTCGTCGCCGACAAAGGTCTATCGGCTGGGCGATCTCACCATCGATCCGGCGCGGCGTGAAGTGACGGTGGCTGGCCAACCGATCGATCTACGCACAAAAGAGTTCGACTGTTTGTTGTGCCTCGCTGAACACAAGGGCATCGTATTGAGCCGTGAAAAACTGCTCGAACTGGCCTGGGGCTACGACTTCGCCGGGCAGACGCGCACCGTCGATGTGCACGTGGCGCACCTGCGTAAGAAGATCAATCACAGCACTGCGCAGATCGAGACCGTCACCGGCGTCGGCTACAAGTTGGTTGGATAAAAGCGAGGCCGCAGATTGCACAGATGAACGCGGATTGCTTGGATTTATCTTTTGAATCCGCGTCCTGCGATTTGTCTATTTGGTATGAACCTTAGGCTTGAAGATATTCGCATTGCATTGCAACAGCCTTTGCCAGGGCTGACAGCGCAGATCAAGTTTGCGCCGGAGTACCGCATCCCCAGTCTGAGAGCCGATCCGCCCGCCAACGCTCGACCGGCTGGCGTGTTGATTCTGCTGTATCCTCACAATGGCGAATGGTACTTCCCGTTGATGAAGCGCGTCGAGGATGGCCTGACACACAGCGGTCAGATTTCACTGCCGGGCGGCTCGCAGGAAGCGGGCGAATCGATCCGCGAAACGGCGCTGCGTGAAGCGTGCGAAGAAGTGGGTGCGGCGTGCAGCGAAGTCGATGTGCTAGGCCAACTCACGACGATCTATATCCCGCCGAGCAATTTCCTCGTCACACCAACGGTGGGCCGCGTCGATCATCGCCCCGATTTTAAGTGCGATCCGCGAGAAGTAGCCGAGTTGATCGAAGTGCCGCTAACTATGTTGTTCGATCGCAACGTGATCAAACGCGAACCCTGGACCCTACGCGGCATGCAAGTCGAAGTGCCGTTCTATCAGATCGGCCCGCATAAAGTCTGGGGCGCAACGGCGATGATTTTGAGCGAATTCAGCATGGTGCTGGGACGTGATGAGTGACGAGTGAAATGTGATTAGCGTGAGGCCCGGAGAAGTTGATCGAGAATTGGCTGCAAGACGCCGATCATCTTCGCTAATCGCTCCGCCACACGCTCGAGATAATCGTCCGTCATCGACTCCAGCGGAATCGTTTCATAAACCTTCGTCCAGCCTTTGTCCCACATCTCCGCTTCGATCTGATCGCCCAAGTCCGCTTTGATTTCAAATAGATGCTGCACGAAGCCCCTAAGCAGGCGCGCGTTCTCGTCGGGATTGCGGCTTTCGAAGTGCAAGCCGATCTCGAGAATGCCGCGTCTTTCGCCATGCGTAACCACTTCGTAGTGCAGCAGCGAGTGGGTGTAATAAAACTGCACCAACCACGGGCGGGTGTTGGTTTTGAACGTCTGCAGTTTCTTGGGGAGTTTTGGGCGCACCGAGCTGGGCAGGGCGCGCATGAAGTCGGTCGATCTCATCGGCGCAGCGTGGCGATCAAGCGTCTGGGATTCAGCAGCAAATCGATCGCGTTGTGGGCACTAAGGACGACGACATCCGCGGCGGCCAGTGCTTCGCCCGATAGACCTTCGTGGCCCATCACGGCGATACCGATAGCGGCCGCTTTGAGCATCTCCACGTCGTTTGCGCCATTGCCGATGGCGACCACGCGCTCAGCGTCGAGGGCGCGCACGTAATCGGCCTTTTGTTCGCGTTCGTGGCCGCCCGGCCGCAAGCGATCGGCGGTAAGTTTGATCTGCCGATCGATCTCGACCTGTTTGCCATGCGTATCGGCGGTGAGCAAGCGCACTTCGAGTTTGCCGCGCAACATCGCGATCTTGTCTGCGATGCCGTCGAGCAAGATGCCGTCGGTGGCGAGGGTGCCGTTCACATCAAACACCGCATATTCCAGCTGGGTAATCCCGCGTCCGGGAATTTGAAGTTCGATCATAGATATTCACGCATCACGCTTTAGTAAGTCCACACCGCTAGTTCTTTAGCTCCGTGCCGATTTTTGCCTTCACGGTTGATGCTGCGCGCCGTCTCAAACGACTGCATCTTGAAATCGATGTTGCGCGCTCTTAAAGCCGTTTCATACAGCGCTTCAATTTCAGGCGTATCCGCGTTGTTGATCAATACGTAGCAGCCGCGCTTGGCCAGGCGCGCCGCCCAGTCAGCCAGTCGCTCTTGTTCGTTCCAGTCGAACCCATCGGGTGTGTACGCGACGAAGTTGGCCGTGCGGCTCAGCGGTTGATACGGCGGATCGATGTAAACAAAGTCGCCTTTGCGCGCCAGTCGCATCGGCTGAGCGAAATCGCTGCACATCAAATCGACGCGTTGCAAGGCGCGATTGACGGCGCGCAGCAGCGATTGATCGAGTACGCGCGGCTTCTTGTGTTCGCCAAACGGCACGTTGAACAGCCCTTTGGAATTGACGCGATACAGGCCGTTATAGCCGGTCTTGTTGAGAAACATCGTGCGGGCCGCGCGCAGGATCGGATCCAGTTGCGGAAAGTCCGGTTCGCGATCGAGATTGCGGATGTAATAGTAATACGCTTCATCGCCGATGTGCGCGTGATGCTGCGCGAGACAGTCGATGAGGTCGTCGAGATGATCGCGCACGACCTGATAGATGTTCATCAATTCGGCGTTGAGGTCGTTAAGGATGGCGGGCGTCGAGCGCATGCGGGGATTGGCGCCGATCAGACCGAGGTTGTGTAAGCGAAAGAACACCGCGCCCGCGCCTAAGAATGGCTCGATGTACCGATTAAATTTGGCTGGAAACAGTGGCTGAAGCCGATCGAGCAACTGGCCCTTGCCGCCGGGCCACTTCACTACCGGGCGTGCCTCGGTCATTGCCCTCACCGTAATCGAAGATGCTATCGATTGTATCACACCCGGATCGAAAAGTTTTAATCGCAGTTCGTCGGATTCACGATCGACCGTGGCGGTTGACGATGTAGATACCGCTGAGGACCAATACGCCGCCAATGATTTGCAAAAGAAACAGATTCTCACCCAGCAGCGGAATGGAGAACAGCGCCGTCATGACGGGCTGCGCGAGGAGGGTGACAGACACGATCGAGGCGCGGATGTGCCCCAGCGCGTAGTTAATCGCCAGCCAACCGCCGACATGCGTGATCAACGCCAAACCCAACAGTGCCAACCAGGTTTGTGGGGCAAAACCGATCAGCGGTAGACCCTGTACGACGTTCACCAACAGTAAAATCACGGCCCCTACGGCCGACATGAAGAACAGCGATGAGACCGTATCGAGGTGAGCGCGAGTGCGCTGCGTGGTGAGCAAATAGCCCGCATAGAAAAATGCGCTGAGCAATGATAGCAAATTGCCAAAAGTGCGCGTGTCGGCGATGGCCTGAGTCTCTTGCACATTCATCAAGTCTGCGCCCAGCACCAACAGCACGCCCGCCACCGCAATGAATAAACCCAACCAAAACTTACCGCGCAACTTTTCGCGAAAGATCAGCCACGCGACTAAAGCGACAATGACAGATGAGGTGTTGCCCAACAACGTCGCGCTCGCCGCCGAAGCATACGATAGCGACGTATTCCACGCGATCACGTCGAGGCCGAACCACACGCCGCCCAACGCGCCTAGTGCTAACGCTCGACGGTTCAACGGCGGCCGATTGGCCCGTTGCCGCAAAAACGGGATCAGCAACACCAAAGTGGAAATACCTAATCGATAGAACCCCGAAGTCACGCCGGGCAGATGCGTCCACTTAACGAAGATGGCTGAGAATGAGATGCAGAAGATACCAACGGCGAGGATGACGTAGGCGCGCGTGTTTGGGCTTTGAGGTGTAGACATGATGGGCAACAGGCTGACTATAAAACAACGAGTGATGAGCATTCACTCATCACTCGTCACTTGTTAACCCGATTGTATCACGAAACGACTACAACCCAACCTCGGCGTTGAACTCTTCGATCAGCGCATCGATCTGATCGGCCTGGCCGTGAATACCCGTCCAGTAATCGGGCTTGTACCATTGATCCTGAATTTCCTGATACGTGCGGCCTTGCTGCTCGACCCACGTGTAATACTTCAGGTTGTGTACGCGCTTTTTGGCCGGGTAGGTCAGTTCTTCCATATAAGCCACGTCTTGGCCCATCAAATACTGATGATAGGACACGGCGGCATCGCGGGCGGTGTACTCGCCGCGCTCGGCGGTCAGTTCACGCAGGCGGCTGCCATACAATTCCATCGAGTCGGTGAGCACGGTGATGACGGCGTCGCCTTCGCCCCACTCGTACCACTTGGCCATCTTGATCGCCGACAGCACATTGGCGATGCCGGAGATGCCCAGCAGCGGCAGCAGTTTGATCAAGTCTTCGGACACACCCATGCTCGATAGATACTTCTTGCCTTCCGGTTCGTTGAACAAGCGGATCATCTGGATCGGCGCTTCGTCGTCAACGGCCACGACCATGTCCGTGTTCTTCACGTTGTGAATCCACGGCACGTGTTTGTCGCCGATGCCTTCGATGCGGTGCGAGCCGAAGCCGTTGTTGAGCAGCGTCGGGCATTGCAGCGCTTCACTCGCGCCGAGCTTGCTGTAGGGGAAGACTTCCTTCAGGTAGTCGCCGGACGCGATCGTGCCCGCCGAGCCCGTCGTGAAGACCGAGCCGCGCAGCGTTTCGCCCGCCTTCAATTCCTTCTGCAACACTTCGGCCATCGCGCTGCCGGTAACGGTGTAGTGCCACAAGTAATTGCCAAACTCTTCGAACTGATTGAAGATCATCAGGTCCTGGCCGGAGCGGCGCAGTTCCCAGCATTTGTCGAAGATTTCCTTGACGTTGCTTTCGGTGCCGGGTGTGGCGATGACTTCGCCCGCGACTTTGGACAGCCACTCGAAGCGCTCGCGGCTCATGCCTTCCGGCAGAATCGCGATGGACTGGCAGGCCAATAGTGCGGAGTCGTACGCGCCGCCGCGGCAGTAGTTGCCGGTGCTGGGCCATACGGCTTTTTGCGTCGTGGGATCGAACTGGCCGGTGACCAGTCGCGGCACGAGGCAGCTAAAGGCCGCGCCCACTTTATGCGCGCCGGTGGGGAACCACTTGCCGACGATGGCGAAGATGCGGGCCTTGACGCCGGTCAATTCGGGCGGAAATTCCAGGTAATTCACGCCGCCGAACGCGCCGCCGCTGGCGACGGGTTCATTGTGCCAGTTGATGCGGAACAGGTTCAACGGGTTCACATCCCACAGGCCGACGCCCTTCAAGCCGGCTTTGACCTTGTCAGGGATCAACGCTGGGTTCTTCATCTGCTTGTAGGTGGGGATGATGATGTTGCGCTC
>JAXLWI010000005.1:0-107834 GCA_046328575.1 Anaerolineae bacterium | reverse complement strand
GCGAACCCGATCACGAACAAAATCTATGTCGCCAACTATGGCAGTAACAATGTGACGATCATTGACGGAGCCACCAACGGTGCGACGACTGTGGCTGTCGGGACGAATCCCCAAGCCGTGGCCGTCAATCCGCTGACCAACAAAATCTATGTCGCTAACTATGAGAGCGCCAATGTGACGGTGATTGACGGGGTGACCAATGCCACGACGACCGTCAACGTCGGAACGCGGCCCAACGCCGTGGCTGTGAATCCAGTGACCAACAAGGTCTATGTCACCAACGAAAACAGCAACACCGTCACCATCATCACACCCCAAGCAGCCTGGCCAGCGCCGTTGGGGGTCAACATCACGCCATTACCGGGCGACACCAGCGCCACCGCCCGGCCAACTTTCACTTTGACCGCAGTCGATCAATACATGCCCAATCCGACCCGCGTGCAGCAGGTCTATTATCAGGTCGATACCTGGCAGGGCCAGTGGCTGGCCGCGACTGCCGCCAACAACAAGCAATGGACCGTCACGCCCGGCTCGCTGCCCAACGGCCTCCACATCCTCTACGCCTACGCGACGGATGGACAGGACGCGGGCTCCATCAATCCCGGTCCCAGTTACAGTCCCGTCATTGGCTCCATCAGCGCCTACGTTTTTCTGGTGCGCGCCCCGTGGCCGACCTATGCCGATGCGGCGGGTGCATGTGGCGGAAACTCGCCGTGCTTCAGCACCATCCAAGCCGCCATCAGCAACACGCTTGAGGGTGGAGCAGTCACCGTCTATCCCGGCAGTTACGCTGAGAACGTGACGATCAATCAAAACGTGTCAATCTCCTTCACGGGCGATGTCACCCTCACGGCGTTGAGCCAACTCAGCGGCACGCTCACCGCCCCGATCGGCACACTCACCCTCAACGGCGACTTCGCGCACACCGGCGGCACGTTCAATGCCAACAACGGTACGCTCACTTTCGTCGGCAGCAACGTCACACGCACCCTTACCGCGACTGTGCCGACACAGTTCTATAACCTCACCATCGGCACGGGTGTCACTTTGACGCACAGCACCGCCAACGACAACACCGGCGTCAATGGCACGCTCACTAACAACGGCGCGATCTACAAGTCCTTCGGCTTAACAGGCGTCTCACTGCTGGCCAAAGTGTTGGGTGGCCTGAAAGCGCTAGCCGTGCTGCGTTACGATCAAAGTCATCCGCAAGTCACGTCGGGGATTCAGACCAATCAGTATTGGCACATCGAAGCGATCACGACGACGGCGGCGGCTTTCGATCTCGGCTTGACTTTGCCGCACAACCACCTGTCTGATCCGAAGGTGTGCAAGTATCCGGGCGACCTCGGCGGCGCGGGCTGGGACTGCGCGCGCGACAGTTTCAACTCTAACGCCGTCTGGCGCACAGGCCTCACGTCCCTGTCCGATTGGGCCGTGGGCAACCTCGTCGGCCCAACCGCCGTGCAAGTGAACAGGCTCGCGGCCTCAACGCCGCCGATCGGGTTGGTGTGGCCCATCGGGTTGTTGATGATCGCCGTGCTGGTCGTCATCGGCTTAGGGCGCAGACGCGGCAATCGCCCAGATAAGACACCGCACGCGAGTTGAAGCCGGCACGCTGAATCCTTCTGCACATCTACCGATTCTTCGATGGTGCACCAGAGACAGCCTGAGCGGACTCCGAGCGAGCATGGCAAGTCAAAGACCGTCCGTCGCGGCTCGAAGGTTGAGATCAGTGTTCAACGGCTTTAATGTAAATTTCAGCCCTTTACATTTGCACCTAAAGTGTGGTTTACTATAGGCCAACTTACGCAGTTGGTAGTAGTCACAGCCTGGGGAGGCGGCCTGTTCTGATTGGCAGTTAGTGCAGCGTGCCGGGCACGCTGCACACATCCCATCTTTTCAGGAGGCGTCACATGGCTGGTAAGTTCGAATTGAAGAAAAGCAACAGCGGGAAGTTTGTTTTCAACCTCAAGGCTGGTAACGGCAAAGTGATTTTGACCAGCCAGACATATCGCGCGCGCGCCGCGGCGATGGACGGCATTGAGTCCGTCAAGAAGCACGCCGTAGACGACGCGAATTTCGAGCGGAAAACGTCGGCCAAAGGCGAGCCGTACTTTGTGTTGAAAGCCGTCAACGCTCAGATCATCGGCAGCAGCGAAATGTACGCTTCGGCGTCGGCGCGGGATAAGGGCATGGCGTCCGTCAAGGCGCACGCCCCCGCAGCCGCCGTCGTGGATGCCACGGCATAATCTCGCCTGCCACGTAGCCAGCCAGCAGGCTTCACCCCACGTCCCCGATCGAACGCCTCCGGCACGGAGGGTAACGGAATCGAATGATCAGCGACAGGGAAGGGAAGCGGTTCCTCCCCTGTCGCTGGCTGGTGCTGTTCGTTCGACGGGGAAAGCTGGGTTGGCCGCATTACCCCTGCCCGCTTAGGAGCCAGCATGACCCTCATCATCCGCCAGGAAACACCCGCCGACTACGACCGCGTGTTTGCGATCACGGCAGCGGCCTTTCGCGACCTGGACATCAGCGATCACACCGAGCAGCATCTGGTCAATCGGCTGCGCACTTCGCCAGCCTTCATTCCCAACTTATCGCTCGTCGCCGAACTCGACGGCGAAGTGGTTGGCCACATCCTCTTCACCCGCGCGACGATTAGCGACGGCGACCGGACGCATGATTCATTGACGCTGGCCCCCGTGTCGGTCGCGCCCGAACATCAACGGCGCGGCATCGGCGGGCAGTTGATTCGCGCCGGGATACAGATCGCGCGCGAGTTGGGCTTCGACAATATCAACCTGGTGGGCCACCCCGACTACTATCCGCGCTTTGGCTTTGTGCGCGCCTCGCGCTACCACATCCGCGTGCCGTTCGACGTGCCGGACGAGGCCTTTATGGTGTTGGAGTTGACGCCGGGCGCGCTGGACCAGGTCAGCGGCGAGCTGCACTATGCGCCGGAGTTTGGGCTGGGGACCTGACAGCCGCCCGCCGTCAGGCCCGATCAGGTGTGGTATAATTGCGTTACGTTCAATTGGATGTTGTGTGTGGTCAGCCGCCAAACCTCTTCTACGGTTTGGCGGCTTTTTCTTTCCGGCGCACAGCCGGTCAATCTAAGGAGATTGAAAACATGGAAGTCAAGTTGTATGTAGGGAATTTGTCGTATGCAACCAGCGAAGATGACCTGCGCACGTTGTTTGCGCAGGCCGGCACGGTCACCTCGGTGGCTGTGATCAAAGATCGTGACACGGGCTCGTCCAAGGGCTTTGCTTTTATCGAGATGTCAACTCAAGCCGAGGCGCAAACCGCCATCAAGATGTTTCACAACTATCAGCTAGCCGAGCGCCCGCTGACAGTCAACACGGCCAAGCCCCGCGAAGAGCGCGGCGGCTTCGGCGGGGGCGGCTATCGCAGCGGCGGCAGCGGTGGTTATCGCGGCGGCAGCGGCGGTGGGGGCCGATCGCGCAGCGGTGGTTCACGCCGGTATTAGGCCAAGTCTCACACAGAGGACAGGCCCGCACATGCAGCGTCTGGCTGCGATGCGGGCCTGTCGTCTTTAGCCAGTCAGGAGGATGCACATGGAATTTCAAACGGGTGACGACGCGGTCCATCCCAGCTACGGCGTGGGCCATATTGTGCGGCGCGAAGAACGCCAACTGGGTGGTTCTCAAATTCAGCCTTACTATGTGCTCGCCGTAGGCTCAACCACCGTCTGGGTGCCGGTCAACACCGACGGCTCCACCGTGCTGCGCACCGTAACCGTAAAACAAGACCTGGAACAATATCGCTCGATCTTGAAGAGCCGGCCGCTTGGTCTGGAGCGCGATCATCTTAAGCGACACTCAGAGATCAAGGACCGCTTAAAACACGGCTCGTTTCAGAGCCTGTGCGAAGTGGTGCGCGACCTGACGGCGTTGGGCTGGCAGCGCCCGATCAGCGAACGCGACGCCAGCGTTCTACAGCGCGTCCGTGACAACTTGCAGCGCGAATGGGCAGTGGCCGCTAACCTGTCGCTACCAGAGGCCGGTCTGGAAGTTGATGCGCTTCTGCGCGTCGGCCGAGACGCCTACAAGGACTAACGCCACCGGCGGTGTGCGCCGCTCGTTTTCGCCCGCCCGAGAGTCGGTTATAATCACGGGCAGCGCCGCATTTCAACTTGCGCGCTCAGGAGCACACCGTGATCGATTCGGCCTACGCCCAACTCGCCGCCCGATTAGACGAGCTGCCCAACGGCTTTTCCCCCGCCCCCGATGGTGCACATCTGCGCCTCCTGGCTAAACTCTTTTCGCCGGAAGAAGCCGCCCTCGCCGCGCAACTGCGCTTAACACTGGAGACACCCGCCGAAATCGCCGCGCGCCTGGGCGGTGAGGCGTCGGCCGTGCGTAAGACCCTCAAGAGCATGGTCATGCGCGGCCTCATCACCGCGGGTCGCGCGACGGGCGGCTTGGGGTATGGCTTGCTGCCCTTCGTCGTCGGCATCTACGAAATGCAAGCGGGCCGCGTCGATGCGGAACTGGCGCAGTTATTCGAAGACTACTATCTGCAAACGTACCGTCAGGCGCTGCCACAGCAACCGCCAACACATCGGGTGATCCCTGTCGGCGAGAGCGTGCCCAACACTGTCGATGTGCGCCCGTATGAAAGCGCCCGCGACATCATCGTCAACGCCAAAGCGTGGGGCGTCACCGACTGCATTTGCCGCGTACAGCAGAACCTCATTGGCCACGGCTGTGAGCACCCCATCGACGTGTGCATGGTCTTCAGCGATACACCGGGCACACTCGACCGCAAACCGGGCGTGCGCGCGTTGACGCAAATCGAAGCATTGGACACGTTACAGCGCGCCGCCGACGCGGGCCTGGTGCATTCCGTCAGCAATAATCAACGCGGGCTGTGGTACTTGTGCAACTGCTGCACGTGCGCGTGCGGCTTTTTGCGCGGCCTCAGCGAATTGGGCGTCGCCAACGTCATCGCGCGGTCGGCGTTTGTGTGCGTTGTCGACGCAGCGCACTGTCTGGGTTGCGGCGATTGCGTACCGCGTTGTTCGTTCAACGCGCTGACCGTGCCCGACTTCACTGCCGAAGTCAGCGCGTTGCGCTGCGCGGGCTGCGGCGCGTGCACGGTGGTCTGTCCCAATCACGCGCTGTCCTTAGTGCGCCGTCCCGATGAAGCAATAACAACTCCGCCTGAAACTGAAGACGAGTGGCGCATGGCGCGCGCGGCTGCGCGCGGCCTCGATTTGACGGCGGTGCAATGATGACCGATCCACAACGACTGTTACAACGCCTCGACGAAATTGGGCAATCCCTGGCGCACTCGGGTCACGCGCTGGCGTTGATCGGCTTGGGTTCGGTAGGCACGGAACTCGATCGGTTGGATGAATACTCTGATCTCGATTTCTTTGCCGTTGTGGAGCCGACTTACAAATCACGGTACATTCTGCATCCCGATTGGTTGTACACCGCCCACCCGATCGCGTTTGCGTTTCCCAACACGGCCGATGGTTACAAATTGCTCTACGCCGACGGCGTGTTCTGTGAGATGGCCGTGTTTGAGCCGCACGAATTGAAAGCCGCCAGTTTCGCGCGCGGCCGCATTGTGTGGCAGCGTACCGATTTCGACGCCGCGCTCGCGGAACCGCAGCCGCGGCCCGCGCCTAAACCGCCCACGTTGGAGTGGCTCATCGGCGAAGCGTTGACCAATCTGTATGTGGGTTTGGGGCGTTATCGCCGTGGCGAAAAACTGTCGGCGCAGCGTTTCATTCAGCACTATGCCGTCGATCGCGTCGTGGAGTTGATGGCGCGCGTGGAAACCGAAGCGCCGGCCTATCGCGATGCCTTTGCCAACGAACGGCGCGTCGAAGTGCGCTATCCGATCGAGACGCAGCACTTGCCGCAGATGGTGCAGGGTTACGATCGCAGCCTTGAATCCGCCGCCGCCATTTTGAATTGGCTGGAGCGGCACTTTGAGATCAATCGCGCCATGGCGCAGGCGATTCGTGACGGGCTGGCTTAGGAGCAAACGATGCAACTGACCTATCGCCTGGGCGACGTCCTGACGCCCGAACTCTTTGCCAAGCACGATGAATTGATTCGCAACTTTCTGGTGTTTGAACATATTGCCTTCGATGCTGAACATCTGCCGGACACGCAACTCACCGAGCGAAAAATCCGCGAATTACTGGAGGAAATCGCGGCAGAAGCCTCAGCTGACTAAGGCCCGGTGGTATAATTACGGCGTGCTTCCCCACGCGGCCCAAGGATTGGGACGATGACGGTATCGGCCCTTCAACCCACCCAAACCAATAACTCGCCATCGGACGCCTCGCCGCGACCAGTGGTCGCCGAGGCCCAGCCGGCTGCCGACAAGTTCGCCGCCTCCTATCATCTGAGCCCAGATCCGATCCTGGTTACGACCGAACCGGATGGCCGTATTCTCGACGCTAACGCCGCTTATCTGGAATTCACCGGTTACTCGCGGGATGAATTGATCGGCCACACGACGGGTGAATTGCAGATGTGGGTGGATATCGCTCAGCGTTCACTGCTGGTGAGTCAACTGGCGCAACACGGCAAAGTGCGCGATCTGGAAATTGCCTATCGCCGCAAATCGGGCGAGCAGGGCTGCGGGTTGCTATACGCGGAACGCGTGCTGTTCGACGGGCAAGCGTGCGTCGTTTCGATCTTGCACGACATTACGGATCGAAAACGCATGGAGACCGAGCGCGAGCAACTGGCGCAGGCCTTACAGCAACAAGTCCGCCTGTTGGACGCCATTCTATCGACGACGCCCGATCACATTCACCTGCACGATCGCGAAGGGCGGTTCCTGTTTGCCAGTCCTTCATCGCTGCGCGCGTTGGCCTTGACCTCGCCGCAGGTGATTGGGGCTACCTGGCAAGAGTTGGGGTATACCGAATTAGCCGTGCAGGGCTTCGACACCCGCCTGGCTCAGGTCTTTGAAACTGAGCAGTTAGCCAAAGGTGAAGTGATCATCCACACGGTCGACGGTCCACGCTACTTTGAGCAACTGCTCAGCCCGGTTCGTGACGAAGCAGGCCGCGTGGTCATGGCCCTATCCACCATGCGCGATGTGACTGAGCGTCAACAAGCCGAAGAGACGCTGCGGCGTTACACCGCCGACCTGCGCGGTCGCAACGAAGAGTTGGAAACCTTTGCGCGAACGGTGGCCCATGATCTCAAAAGCCCGCTCGGCAACATTTTAGGCTTCACCGAATTGCTGACGGCGCGACCGAATCTCGCCGTCGAGACACGCACCGACTTCGTCGAGACCATCGCGCGGAACGCGTCCAAAATGGTGAGCATCATCGATGAGCTGCTGTTATTGGCCAAAGTCCGCAAAGGCGAGATGGTCTTGACGCCCATCGATATGGGCCGCATCGTCAGCGAGGCGCTGCATCGCCTGACATTTTCGATCTCCGAGGCGTCCGCGGCGATCTACACGCCGAATAGCTGGCCAGCCGCGAAGGGCTACGCGCCGTGGGTGGAAGAAGTGTGGGTCAACTATGTGAGCAACGCCTTGAAGTACGGCGGCCAGCCACCGCACATCGAACTGGGCTATGAAGTGTGCGGGAATACCGTACGCTTCTGGGTTAAAGACGACGGTCACGGCGTGCCCGCGGAAGAACGTGAGAAGTTGTTCACGCCGTTCGTGCAGCTCTCGACGATGCGAGCCACCGGTCACGGGCTGGGCTTGTCCATCGTGCGGCAAATCGTCGAGAAGATGGGCGGCACCGTCGATTGCCAAAGCAGTGAACGCGGCAGCGTGTTCAGCTTCACTTTACCTGCAGCTAGTTGAACTTACCGCTAAAAAATAAGAACCGCGGCGACCTCGTTTGAGATCACCGCGGTTTCATTTTGTTGTGAGGCGTGCGTGTCTTGTTACGCCGATGCCTTTTGTTCAAAGTCTGTTGGCATGCAGCACAGGACGAGGTCTTTGGCCGCCTTGACCTCATCCAGGCGCTTGACGGGCGCAGTGTGCGGCGCACCATGCAGCAACTCCGGCTGCATCTCCGCCTCATCCGCGATCTTGCGCATCACATTGATGAAGTGATCCAGCGTCTCCTTGCTCTCCGTCTCCGTCGGCTCGATCATCAGCGCCTCCGGCACGATCAGCGGGAAGTAGTTCGTCGGCGGATGGATGCCGTAGTCCATCAGGCGCTTGCTCACATCCAACGCCCGCACATCGCTGCCCGCGAACTTGCCCTGGCACACGAACTCGTGCATGCAGATCCGATCGTGCGGCACCGGATACCGATCGTTCAACTTCACCCGCAGGTAGTTGGCGTTCAACACCGCGTGCACCGAGTTGGCCTTCAAGCCATCCGGCCCGTGCACGCGCATGTAAGTATACGCCCTGACCAGCATGCCGAAGTTGCCGTTGAAGGCCTTCACCCGCCCGATCGACTTGGCCGGCTCGATGAAGCCATACACCGGCGTCTCATCGCCGTCGTCGGGGAACGAAATGCCCACGATCGGTCCCGGCAAGAAGTCCACCAACTTGTTGCTCACACCCACCGGCCCGCTGCCCGGCCCGCCACCGCCGTGCGGCGTGCTGAAGGTCTTGTGCAGGTTGTAGTGCATCACATCGAAGCCCAGATCGCCCGGCCGCGCGATGCCGACCAGCGCGTTCATGTTCGCGCCGTCGCCATACATCAAACCGCCGCAGCCGTGCACCAGGCTGACCACTTCTTCGAGGTGCTCTTCAAACAGGCCGAGCGTGTTCGGGTTGGTGAGCATCAAGCCCACCACCGTGTCATCGCACGCCGCGCGCAGCGCCGCCAGATCGACGTTGCCGCGACTATCGGACGGCAACTGCTTCACGATCAGGCCGCTCATCGCCGACGAGGCCGGATTCGTGCCGTGCGCGCTATCGGGGATCAAGATCACATGGCGCTGGGTGTCGCCGCGATCGAGGTGATACTGGCGCATGATCAAGATGCCAGTGAACTCGCCGTGCGCGCCCGCGGCCGGTTGCAGCGACACGCCCGCAAAGCCGCCGATCTCTTTGAGCCACTCTTGCAAGTGGAACATGATCGCCAGGTTGCCTTGCACCGTCAGCGGGTCTTGCAGCGGATGCGTGAAGGCGAAGCCCGTCAGCCGCGCGGCATCTTCGTTGATCTTCGGATTAAATTTCATCGTGCACGAGCCGAGCGGATAGAAGCCGCCGTCGATGCTGTAGTTCAACTGCGACAGGTGCAGATAATGGCGCACCACGTCGAGTTGCGACAACTCGGGCAGGCCCAGTTGCGTGCGGCACAACTCGGCCGGAATCGCCGTCTCGGGCACATCGGGTTGCGGCATGTCCACGCCGCAGCGCCCGGGCGAACTCATCTCGTAGACTAAGGGTTCACGTGTTTTCATCATCGGCCTCACTTAGAGTTGGTCCGCGGCTTCTTTCAAGCCGGTCACGAGATCGTCGATCTCTTGTTTGTTGTTCGTCTCGGTCACCGCGATCAGCATGTGATTCTTCAAGTGCGGATAATCCTGCCCGAGATCATAGCCGCCGATGATGTCGAATTCATCCAGCAGGAACTCATTCACGTCCCCGATCGGCTTCGGCATCTTCACGACGAACTCTTTGAAGAACGGCTTGCCGCTCACCACCTTGAAACCGTCCAGCGCGTTGATGGCCTGAGCCGCGTAGTGGCTCTTGTGCCAGCACAAGCGCGCCACCTGCTCCAGCCCGCACTTGCCCATCGTCGCCAGATACACCGCGGCCGCCAGCGCCAGCAGGCCTTGATTCGTGCAGATATTCGACGTGGCTTTCTCGCGCCGAATGTGCTGCTCGCGCGTCGATAGCGTTAAGACGAAACCGCGCGTACCGTCGCTGTCCACGGTCTCGCCGATCAAGCGGCCCGCCATCTTGCGCACGTAGGCGTTCTTTGTCGCAAAGATGCCCAGGTACGGCCCGCCGTACGACATCGGAATGCCGAGCGGTTGGCCTTCGGCCACAGCCACGTCGGCCCCATACTGACCGGGCGGCGTGAGCAGGCCCAACCCGATCGGATCGGTGACGACGATCAAGAGCGCGCCGGCTTTGTGCACGGCGTCGGCCAGGCCCGTCATATCTTCAATTTGCCCGAGGAAATTGGGGTTTTGCACCACCAGACACGCGGTCTGGTCGTCGACCAACTTCAGCAGATCGGGCAGATCGTTTTTCAGTTTGTCGTCGCCGACGATGCTGACGCCCATGCCTTGCGTGTAGGTGCGCAGGACTGCGCGGTATTGCGGATGGACCGTCGGCGCGATCACGATCTTCTTGCGATTGCCTTTGGTCGCATTCAACGCCAACAGCACGCCTTCCGCCATCGACGTCGCGCCGTCGTAGTGGCTGGCGTTGCTCACGTCCATGCCGGTGAGTTGGCAGATCATCGATTGATATTCGAACATGGCTTGCAGCGTGCCCTGACTGATCTCGGGCTGATAGGGCGTGTAGGCGGTGTAGAACTCGCCGCGCCGCAAGACGTAGTCGACGGTGTGCGGCACGTAATGGTTGTATGCGCCCGCGCCCAGGAAGCACGCGTAGTGATTGACGTCGGCGTTGGCTTCGCTTAGGCCTTGCATTTCCCACCACGTCTCCATTTCGGAGAGCGCGGCGGGCAGGCGCAGTTCAGGAAATTTGTATTTGGCCGGGACAGCCGGAAACAACTCGTCCAGCGCTTGAACGCCGATCGCGGCCAGCATTTCGGCGCGGTTGGCGTCGGTGTGGGGGATGTAGGTCATAGGACACTCCTGTGATCGTGCGTCCGGCGTCAACCGCCGGACGCTTACTCACTACGGGTTACTCATTAGCCTCGCTCGGCGCAATACGCGGTGTAGGCGGTGGCGTCCATCAAGCCGTCGAGTTCGCTCGCGTTGGCGACGGTGACTTTGATGATCCAGCCCGCGCCGTACGGGTCGCTGTTGACGGCTTCCGGCCCGCTCGACAGCGCTTCATTGACCGCGACGACCGTGCCGCTGACCGGGCTGTTCAGGTCCGAGGCGGCTTTGACCGATTCGATCGACCCGAACGAGGCGCCCTGCGTGACGCTCGCGCCGACTTCGGGTAACTCGACGTAGACGATGTCGCTGAGGTGACCTTGCGCATAGTCGGTCAGCCCCACTTCGCCCGTCCCCGGCCGCACCCACTCGTCCGTCTTGGTGTACTTCAACTCCGCTGGAATGTTCATCGTGTTCTCCTGTGTGAATTTTTGGATTTAAGTGCGAAATAAAACAGGGGACACACATTCGCTGTGTGTCCCCTGTCGAACGCCTTCAGGAGGTTCGGCTGCAGATTTGCTTGACCTGAGAGTTTCGCCGGATCGATTCAGCCATCGATGCCGCTTGCCCCTTCGGTGGCGGATCAACGATCCGCGCTCTCGTCTGCTACCGCTCAGAATAGCGTCATTGTAGCCAGAAGCGATGCGCCTGTCAAACGAAGTATGTCATCAGGAGGGGCGTCAAATAGCACCACCTACAATGGACAGACCGGTCAATCGGGTGTTCAATCACCCTAAGCCAATTCTAATCTGCACTTGGAACTTTAAGCCTAATCCTTGCGTCGGAGCATGTGAAAATTCCAAGCGCCATTGAGGAGACTAACGTGAAGCGTGTTCGTCATATCGCACTAGGCATCATGTTGTTAACGACGGTCGCCGTCAGCTCATGCACCTCAGCCACTCCAACACCAAGCGTTCAACCGACGGTGACATCGACTTTGCAACCGGTAACCACTGAACTACCACCGACTTCAACAGCCGCGCCTGAACCAACCAGCACTGCGACCATAGCGCCGACTGCAGCGCCGACACTCACCGCTACGCCGCAGCCGACCGCTGCCAACCCGGGCTATATTCCTTATCTCGATGATCGCAGCGATGCCATGGCCGTGATGCGTTCGCTATTCAACGCGATCAACCTGCATCAGTATGTGCGCGCGTATGCGTACTGGGATGACACGCCTGAACGTGTGCCGTTCGACCAATTTGAGGCGGGCTATCAAGACACTGCCTCCGTACAGGTCACATTCGGCGTCAGCGGTTTGGGCGCGGGCGCAGGCAACTTGTATGCGTCGATACCAGTCATGCTGAACGCAATAGCCACCACAGGAGCAACTCAAACCTATGTTGGTTGTTATTTGTTGCATCTCGGCCAACCGGCGAATCAAGGCGCGCTGCCCTTCCGACCCTGGGGCATTCAAGCGGCAAACGTGACGGAAGTCGATAACGGCACGAATACCGCTGATCTGATGTCGCACGCGTGCGATCAATATGGCGCGCCACCCGCACCTCAACCCCAACCGACCGCTGATCCCAGCGACATTAGCGCGAATCAATATCTCGATAATCGTTCCGACCCGGTGGCAGTGCTGCGCTCGCTTTACAACGCCATCAATCGGCATGAGTATGTGCGCGCCTATTCTTATTGGAAGAGCACGGCATCAAATCTGCCCACGCTCGATCAGTTCACTCAAGGCTACAGTGCTACAGCTGCCGTCACGATCGCATTCGGCACGGTAACGCCCGATGTGGGCGCGGGGCAATTTCGCTACAGCGTGCCGACGACATTGGTCGCGCAGCAGACCGATGGCACGCGGCAAACTTTTGTCGGCTGTTACACGCTGCATATCGCCAATCCCGACATTCAAGCCGTGCCGCCATTTCAACCGCTCGCCATCGAATCGGCCAATGTGAAGCGAGTAGCGAACGAGGCCGATACGGCGACGCTGATGAATCAGATGTGCGGCATGCCCTAAAGTACCGGAGAAAAACGCCGCGCCCGATCGGCCAGTGGCTCGATCGGGCGCGGTTAGATTATCGGCCTTACGCCAGATAGATTCGCGGTACGCGCGCCATCACCATCGAGGTGGTTTCGTAGTTGTTCGTGCCGAGCTTGACGGCTACATCCTCCGCGCGAATGCGATCCTCGCCCTGCGCGCCGATCAACACCACTTCATCGCCGAGTTTCACGTCGGGAATGTGCGTCACATTGATCATGCACTGATCCATGCACACGCGACCGACGATGGCCGCGCGTTGGCCGCGCACCAGCACTTCTCCCCAATTATTGGGCTTGCGCCGAAAACCGTCCGCGTAGCCGATCGGAATCACGGCGATGCGCTCGTGCCCCTGCGTGATGTATGTGCCGCCATATGAAATGCGCGAACCGGGCGGCATGACTTTCACCGAAGCGATCATCGTTTTGAGTGTCAGCACCGACTTGAAGTCACTGGGGCACAGCACGTCGTCGCTGGGATCGAGACCGTGCTGAATGACGCCGGGCCGCACCATGTCGAGGTGCATTTCGGGGAAGCGCAAAATCGTCGGCGAATTAGCGCAGTGCTTGATGGGGATGTGAATCCCGCGCGCTTCAACATCGTTGAGAACACGCTTGAACTTCTCGAACTGCTGATAAGTGTACGTCGGATCGGCTTCATCGGCTTTGGCGAAATGCGTAAACACGCCATCAAGCGCAAGGCCGCTCATTGATACGATCTGCGCGATGGCTTCGACGGCTTCATCGGGTAGAAAGCCCAGCCGCCCCATGCCCGTATCGACCTTGACGTGCACATGCGCGACCTTGCCCAGCGACTGAGCCGTTCGCGCAAACTCCGTCGCGGTTTCGAGATCGCACACCATACAAGTTACGTCGTTGCGAATTGCTGACTCAGCCAGAAAACCCGGCGTCCACCCGACGACGAGTTTAGGCAGTGATACATCGTTCGGTTCAAGCGTCAACGCCTCAGACAACGACGCAAAGCCCAGCATCAATGCGCCCGCTTTTTCAGCGGTCTGCGAGATGGCTTTCAGGCCGTGACCGTACGCCTCGGCCTTCACCATCGACAGCACTTTCACCTTCGGCCCGACGATGTCACAGATGCGACGGATATTGTGATACGACGCGGCGAGATCAATTTCAGCCCAAGTGGGACGCGGTGGATTTGTGATTTGTGATTTTGGATTTTGGATTTCCATCGACATAGCGTTCTGCGCCTGACAAGAATGAGGCAAGTATAACACTGCTCGCTTGTTCGCTGCGTCGCTTCATCGCTGATTGGCCATGCTATAATACCGCCCATGTTAACCGAAAGCGAACTCAAAGCACAGTTGCAGGTCATCGCCGCGAACGACTATCGCGTGCCACAGAACGTCGCTTACTGGCAGATCTCGCAGGAGATGCTGGCGCACATTGGCGCGATCGATCCCGAACTGCGCGACGATTTGATCTATACGACCTTCGTCAAGTGGGCGGGCGCGGATTTATACACCCCTGATCAATATCGCGCCATCCTAAACACAGCCCTCGATCAAACTCACGCCTTCTTTGGTTTAGGCGAACGCGACACCGATTCGGTTTTCACCAGGTCGTTCTCGATGCTGCTCGCTGTGCTGCCGATCTACAAACATCGCCTCACGCCGATCTTCGCGCCGCATGAAATACGCGCCGCGCTCGATCGAGTGCTGGACTACTTCACGCGCGAGATTGATCTGCGCGGCTATGTCGAAGTCAAAGGCTGGGCGCACGCGGTGGCCCATACTGCCGATCTGCTGGACGAGTTCGCGCAGTGTGAGGAGATCGATCGAGACGGCTTGCTGCGCACTATCGATGTGATCAAAGCCAAGCTGCTCGCAGCCGATAGTGTCTTCATTGCCGAAGAAGACGAGCGGCTGGCCTACGCCGTGCTGAGTCTGTTTGGGCGCGGCGTCTTGATCGAACGTGACATCGAACCGTGGATCAAAGCCTTTGCGCCCATCGAGCGCGTCGGCGAGTGGCGCACGCGGCACATCAACGTCAAACACTTCTTGCGCAGCCTGTATTTTCAGGCCAAATATCGCCATCTGGCCGAATGGATCTGCGCGCCCATCGATGAAACACTCTATGCGATTACGCGCTTCAAGTAAGCAACCCAGCAGTCGCCCACTATGACCTTTACCTACGAAAAGTTTGCGCAATGCGGCCACGCCCGCGCCGGAGTCTTTCATACGCCGCACGGCGATATTCCCACGCCAGTCTTTGCGCCGGTCGGCACAGCGGCGACGGTGAAAGGTGTGCCGCCCCGCGATTTGAAGGAACTGGGCGCGACACTGGTGCTGTCCAACACCTATCACCTCTATCTGCGTCCCGGCGATGATCTCGTCGCGCGGATGGGCGGGCTGCATCGCTTCATGGGTTGGGACGGGCCGATGCTGACTGACTCGGGCGGCTTTCAGGTCTTTTCGCTGCAAGACCTGCGCAAAGTCGACGACGACGGCGTCACGTTTCGATCGCATCTGGACGGGAGTATCCATCGCTTCACACCGGAGAAAGTGATCTCGATCGAAGAGAACCTCGGCGCGGACATCATGATGGTGCTCGACGAGTGTCCGCCACCCACGCAGCGCGAAGTGAACGAGAAAGCGTTGCGCCGCACACACTTATGGGCTGAGCGCTGCAAAAAGGCGCAGACCCGATCGGATCAGGCCTTGTTCGGCATCGTGCAAGGCGGCGTGTTTGCCGATCTGCGTGAACAATCCGCACGCTTTCTGATGGATCTCGATTTTCCCGGCTATGCCATCGGCGGCTTGGCCGTGGGCGAAACAAAAGAGCAGATGCACAACGTGCTCGATCTGCTCCAGCCGATTCTGCCGGAAAACAAGCCGCGTTACCTCATGGGCGTAGGCACCGCCGAAGATTTCTTTGAAGCCGTCGCGCGCGGCGTGGACATCTTCGATTGCGTGCTGCCCACACGCCTCGCTCGACACGGCGCGGCGATGACGAATACGGGCCGCGTGAACCTCCGCAACCAATCGCTCGCGGAAGGACACGGGGCGATCGAGGACGGGTGCACGTGCTACGCTTGCACGCATTTCAGTCGCGGGTACATTCGGCATCTCATGGTCGCTAAAGAAATTTTGGGCCTCTACCTCGCATCCATTCACAATCTGCATTTCCTGTTGAACACGATGCGGCAGATTCGACAATCGATCTTTGATGGGACGTTTGATCAGTTGAGGGCAGAGATGTTGCCTAAGCTAACGAGTAAAGAGTAACGAGTAACTGCCGTCGTTGCTCATTACTCGTTACTTGTTACTCAGTATGCTATACCTATTCCTCTTCTTCACTGTCATTTTCATCGTCGTAACCCTCATCGCCTACCTCGGCTCGAATTACCTCACGGCTCGCCGTAAACCCGATGCGTCCGCCTCACCCGCCGATTACGGTTTGAACTTTGAAGATGTTGAGTTCCGATCGGGCGACGGAACAACCCTGCGCGGCTGGTATGTGCCTGCGGTAAAATCGACTCGAACGTTGATTATCTGCCCCGGCGCGAACGGCTCGATCGACGCGGACGCGGTGTTCTTACCGTGGTTTCACAATTTAGACCTGAATATGCTAATATTCGATTGGCGTGCGCACGGGCGCAGCGGCGGCTCGACAGTGACGCTGGGCTACGACGAACGCTACGATTTGATCGCCGCGGTGGGGTACGCCAAGGCGCGCGGCGCAGACAAAATTGGTGTTTTGGGCTTTTCGATGGGCGGCGCGGTGGCGATTTCGACAGCCGCCGTTTGTCCCGATATCGCCGCAGTCGCCGCCGATAGTGCCTTTGTGCACGTGTTGACGGCGGTAGCAACTGGCCTCGCCGAACGCGGCCTGCCCGATGGGCTATCGTACTCGTTCGCGCGTTTGATCTTGATGGTTGAAGGCTGGCGGCTAGGTAAAGATTTATTCGAGGCCGATCCGGTTCGGTGGATCGATCGGGTCGCGCCGAGGCCGATCTTGCTGATGTACGGTGAGCGCGATCTATACGCGCCACGCGCGGAAGTGGAGCTGCTCTATCGGCGGGCGGGCGAACCCAAATCGATCTGGCGTGTGCCGGACGCCGCGCATCGCGAGTTACACCTTAAGCAGCCGGATGAATATCGCCAACGTTTAACTGAATTTTTCACGCGCCAGTTGTGACGGCGCAAACTAATCACGCTGTACGAAAGCACCGGGCCATGACGCCAACCGATCAACGCGTTACCGAACTCAACGACCAGATCACCAAACTCGAATCGCTGCGTGCCGTGCTGGGCGACGCCGTCGTCGATCAGAAAGTGGCCGAGCTCAACATCCAGTTGACGACGATCAGCGGTGGAACGAGCATCAGCGGCGAGCACGTGGCAATTGGCCGCGATGTGGTGGGCCGCGACAAAGTCACCGGCGCATCGATTGGCGGCAGCAATAGCGGCATCATGCTGGTTGATAGTCAGGTCAGTTCGATCGTGTTGGGGGCCGATCGGGAAGCGCCGGAAAAACTGCTGCAGGCTTATTATCGATCGCTGGCCGCCGAATGTCGGCGTCTGCCGCTAGGCATCATCGACAAAGAGTTCGTGCGAACGAGCGGCGAACAGACCATTCCACTGCCCGATATTTACATCGACCTCGACGTGATCGAGCCGATGCACGAAGACGACAGCGAGCGCGCGTGGGCGGCACGCTTGTCGCGCGGTGAAGGCCGGGCGCGATCATCGCTGATAGACATGCTGGCCGGTACGGATAACTCCTGGACCGTGCTGTTGGGCGATCCTGGGTCGGGCAAGACTACGTTCGTCAATTATCTCGCGTACCTCGCCACCACCGATCATGCCGCGCTGCCCAAATCATTGAAGAACCTGCTGCCCGTGCGCTTGATCCTGCGCGAAGCGGCCGCCCGTCACATCGCACCCGACGTTGAGCGCGGCACCGCACACATGCTGTGGGACGCGCTGCAGGATGACATTGCCATTCGCTTGGGCGAAGCCGCGGCGAAGCGACTGCTGCCTTATTTACAAGAACGGTTATTGAATGAAGGCGGCTTGATTCTGCTCGACGGCTTGGACGAAGTGCCAGAAGCGCAACAGCGGCGCAAGACTTTGCTCGATGCCGTGCAGGAATTGGCGGGGACATTACCGCGTGACAAATCGCGGTTTCTCGTCACAGCCCGACCGTACGCCTACGCCGACCAGAAATGGCACCTCAACGATTTCACGGTGCTGGCTCTGGCGCCCTTTACCGAAGATCAAGTCGATCGCTTCATCACACGCTGGTATCAAGCCGTGCGCGTTACGATGGGCTGGAATCTGGATACGGCGAAGGACAAAGGCAAGCGCCTGTTCCTCGTCTTGAAAGAACGCCCCTACCTCGCCGATCTCGCTTCGCGCCCGCTATTACTGACGTTGATGGCGACGCTGCACTCCAGTTGGGGGCAGCTGCCTGAAGATCGCGCCGATCTGTATGAAGAGACGGTCAAGTTGTTGTTGGGCCGCTGGCAGCGCGCCCGCGAAGTGAAGGGCCCCAGCGGCGAACTCGTCGTCGAGCCGGGCATCACGCAGGCGCTGCGCGTGGGCGAAGAGCGCATCCGCACTGCGCTGGAAGCGCTGGCTTTCCTCGTGCACGATCGGCAGCGTCGCGAATTGGTGCGTGACGGCGAACCCGCCGACATCTCCGAAGGCGAAGTACTGGTGGCCTTCAAGCCGCTGCTCCGCAACGTCGATCCCGATGCGCTTTTACACTATCTGAAAGATCGCGCCGGTCTGCTCATCGCGCGCCGCAACGGTGTCTACACTTTTCCGCACCGTTCCTTTCAGGAATATCTGGCGGCCTGCTATCTGGCCAATCAACCCCAGTTTGCCGAGCAATTGCAAGCTTTGCTGGACGAAGATCCGAGTTGGTGGCAAGAAGTCTTTTTGCTGGGTGTGGGCAAAGCTAAGCAAGGCGGCTTGAGCAGTGCCATTTCGTTGATCAGTGTGTTACTGCCGGAAAATCCTGAAGACATCAACGGCGAGATTTCGGAGAAGCATCTGCACATGGCGCTGCTAGTGGGCATGGCGTTGGTCGAGTTACGCCTCGCCGATAAGACCGAGCGGCATCCCCACTACGAAGCGATCATCAAACGCACGCGCCGCTGGCTGCTGCGCATCGTCGAGAACGGTCTGCTGACGCCGCGTGAACGCGCGGAGTCCGGCGATGCACTTGCTCGACTGGGTGATCCGCGCTTCGATGCCGACTTCTTATATCTGCCGCGCCTGTTCTACAACCAACCCGAACCGTATCTGGGCTTCATCGAAGTGCCGGCCGGTCAGTTCATCATGGGCAGTCGTCGACGCGGGACAACTGTGCTGGATGCAACCGAGCCGGTCAGCCAGAAGCGCCTGGAAATTGGCTACAAATACTGGATTGCGCGTTATCCCGTGACGGTGGGGCAATTCAAAGCCTTCATGAGCGACGGCGGCTATGAACAACGCCAGATCTGGAATGAAGACGGCTGGTCGTGGCGCACTGGTGAATGGGATCGGCAGGTCGACGAAAGCGCGCTACTCGATTGGCTGAAGCGCCGCCCGCCGGAAATGCGTAATGCGCCCATTTTGTGGGACGAACAGAGTCACAATCTCAATCGGCCCGTGATCGGCATTTCGTGGTTTGAAGCGATGGCGTACTGCACATGGCTCGATGCGCAGCTGCGCGCCAGCGTGGCAGGCGGCCGCCGCGCGGTGGTGGTGCCCGATGAGGACATTCTGCCCAAAGGTTACGTCTTGCGGCTGCCCACCGAAGCCGAATGGGAAAAAGCGGCGCGCTCGGCTGCCGACGTGCGCTATCCGTGGGGCAACGAAAGTTGGGATGAAGAACGCGCCAACATCGGCGAGAGTCGCATCGGTCACCCGACGCCGGTGGGCATGTATCCGCGCGGCGCGTCTGAGTGGAAGTTGTACGATCTCAGCGGCAACGTGTGGGAATGGACTTTGAGCTTGTATCAACCATCAGACACCCGTTTAGATCAGACAGCCGATCGGACGCGCGTGGTGCGCGGTGGATCGTGGATCACCAATCACAAGTACGCGTTCGCCACCTCGCGTCTTCAATCTATTCCGGGCGGCCTCGATCACGACGTGGGCTTCCGCACGGTGATCTCAATCGTGTCACCTGAAGTCTAGAAGTGGCCCATTGATCACAAAACCGACCGTCAGACAACGGTCGGTTTTTGTGTGTCGAGAGCTTGACGACCGTGGTAAGCTTGAAGTGAGCGGAGGTGTGAGATGAGCCAACAACCAGCCCCCCAACCTGCCGTTCAACCGCGGATCACGCATCGTTATGAGATCCACGGGTACGGCGGCAATGTAAATGTGGAAGCGCGCCTGACGCAGCACGGTCGTTGCAGTCACGTTACGTGGGAACCGGGTCCGCCCGCGTGGCGCCTGCACTATGATACCGCCCTGACGCTGAGTGAAGTGGAGCGGGCGGTGCAAGATTTACGGTCGCGATATGATTTGAAGTTCTACGAGATGGATTAGCGCACACCGGCGCGGGTGAATTCACCCGCGCCGGTCATTTACTCTGCCAAGTGCCGTCCCCATTCGTCGAGTTGATCGGCCAACCGATCGAGCGAACGTCCCAATCGCTCGGATGCCGCGGCCATTTGTTGCGCCGCGTAGGCCAGACGACCAAGGGTTAATTCCCATTTGATCTGCTGCAATAAAGCCGCGGCCTGCACCGACACAAGCCCCGCTTCATACTCTGTCGTCAAGCGTTCGATACTATACTTGACCTGCAACCGCTGGCGCGGATTCATACGTTCTCCCTTGGATGATGGGTTTTGGCTGGCCGCGATTATACCATGCTCACCCAGTTGACCGTTCGCGCATTCGCGCCTAAAATGTGGCTTCACTCTCAGGTGTCAGGAGACAACTCCTTGAAAGCTCTCTTTATTGGTGGCACGGGCATCATTAGTTCGGCTTGCGTTCAGCTCGCCCTCGAACGCGGTTACGAGTTATATATTCTGAATCGCGGCCAGACGACGAAGCGGTCCATCCCCGCTGGCGCACGCCTCTTGCAGGCTGATATTCGCGATCGGGCTTCAGTCCAATCGGCGCTGGGCGATTTGAAGTTCGATGTGGTGGTGAACTGGGTCGCTTTTACGCCCGAACACATCGAGACCGATCTGGCTCTGTTCCGCGATCGCACCGCGCAATACATTTTCATCAGTTCAGCATCGGCGTATCAGACGCCGCCCGCGCGGCTGCCCGTCACCGAATCGACGCCGCTGGATAATCCGGTGTGGTCTTACTCGCAAAACAAGATCGCGTGTGAAGACCGCTTGATCGCCGCGTATCGCGCCGAAAAGTTTCCGGCCACGATCGTGCGGCCATCGCATACCTACGATCAAACGTTACTGCCGATGGAAGGTGGCTACACCGTCATCGATCGCATGCGGCACGGCCAGCCCGTCATCGTGCATGGCGATGGCACGTCGTTGTGGACGCTGACGCATCACCGTGACTTTGCCAAAGGCTTTGTCGGCTTGATGGGCAATCCCTTCACGTTGGGCGAAGCGTTTCACATCACCGGCGATGAAGTCCTATCGTGGAATCAGATCTTTACGATCGTGGCGCACGCAGCCGGCGTCAAACCGCACTTGGTGCACGTACCGTCGGAATTGATCGCGGCGTATGATCGCGGCTGGGGTGATGGCCTGCTCGGCGATAAGGCCCACAGCATGATCTTCGACAACACCAAGATCAAGCGGCTGGTGCCGGACTTCGTCGCGACGATTCCGTTTGCGCAAGGGGCGCGCGAGATCATGGCCTGGTACGATGCCGATCCAGCGCGCCGCGTGATCAATGCCGATTTCAACACCACGGTCGATCGGATTCTGGCCGCGTACCGATCGGCCTGGCCGACGACCGCGTAACGCGATGGCGATCTGGGTCGTGACGCCCACCCTTAACGACCTCGCCGCATCGGCCCGCGGCACGATGGTCGAGCATCTGGGCATTGAGTTCCTCGAAATCGGCGATGATTTCATTTCCGCGCGTATGCCCGTTGACGCCCGCACGATTCAGCCGTATGGCTTGCTGCATGGCGGCGCGTCGGTCGCTCTCGCCGAAACGTTGGGCAGCATCGCGGCCAGCCTCTGTGTCGATCCCGCGCACAAGATGGTCGTCGGTCTCGACATCAACGCCAATCATGTGCGCGGTGTCCGATCGGGCTACGTGATCGGCGTCACACATCCTTTACATCTGGGCGCATCCACGCATGTGTGGGAGATTCGCATTACCGACGAGCGCGACAAACTCGTGTGCATTTCGCGCCTTACTATGGCGATTCTGAACAAAGTATAAGCAGTATGCCTCTGTCCGATCCTGCGTTTCAATCGGCCTTAAACGATTTTCATCAAGCCCGGCAGCGCGCTGTATTTCAAGAGTTTTTAGCGCGCCTGCGCGGCCGATCGAATCAGCTGTTGTCGTACGACGAAGTTGCGCGCCAGCTCAAGTTGAGCGGACGTGCCGAACGCGGCGTCCAGACCATTCCGATCGCCGCCATCGTCGGCAGCGTGGGCCGCTACACCGATTTCACCCGCACCTTCCTGCCGCGCCGCAGCAACGATCAAGCCCGTTGGGCAGCCGTTAAAGCTGCGCTGGAAAGTCCCACCGGTGTTGGTCTCCCGCCGATCGATGTGTATAAAGTCGGCGAAGTGTATTTTGTGCTGGATGGCAATCACCGCGTATCGATCGCGCGGCAGACGGGCATCACGCATATCGACGCGCACGTGATCGAGATTCGGACGCGCGTGCCACTCACGCCCGATATTCAACCTGACGATTTGATCATCAAAGCCGAATACGCGGCGTTTTTAGAACAGACCCGATTGACTGAGCTGCGCCCTCACGCCGATCTCACCGTTACCGTGCCGGGGCAATACGAAAAACTGTTGGAACACATCGCCGTGCATCGCTATTACATGAGTGAAGCACAACAACGCGAGGTTCCGCACGCAACAGCTGTAGCCGATTGGTACGACGAAGTCTATTGGCCCAGTGTGGCCGTGTTACGCGAGCGCGGCTTGTTGCGGTGGTTCCCCGGCCGCACCGAAACCGACTTGTATCTATTCGCGGCCGAACATCGCCAAACACTGGAGCAAGAACTGGGCTGGGACATTCGACCCGACGCGGCTGTACTCGATCTGGCCGCGCGCGAAAACGCGCGGGTAGCCGATCAAGAAGCGACGCCGGGCAGTTGGCGTACCGCACGTTTGATCGATCGCTACACCGAGCGTTTGTTCGCTGATATTCTGGTGCCGCTGAGCGGCTCGCCAGATAGTTGGCGGGCTTGCGATCAAGCGCTGTTGATCGCGCAGCGTGAAGACGCCCAGCTGCACGGCTTGCTTATCGTAAAAGAGGGTGAGACCGTCGATCGTCCGGAAGTACAAGCGATTCAAGCGCGCTTCAAGCAAGTCTGCGAGGCCGCCAACGTCAAGGGCAGCCTCGTCGTCGAATCGGGCGATGTGTCACGCAAGATCATCGAGCGCGCACTGTTGACCGATCTGGTCGTCTTGAATGTGGCACATCCACCCAGCGCCGGACTGGCGAGTCTGGGGCATGGCCTACGCTCCATCATCTGGCGCTGTGCCCGTCCGATCCTGGCCGTGCCCGACACCAGCGCGCCATTTCGACACGCCCTGCTCGCTTACGATGGCAGCCCCAAATCGAAAGAGGCGTTGTTCATCGCCGCGTATCTGGCCGAACGCTGGCAGACGCAGCTCACCGTGGTGTCTGCAACCGATAGCAATCGCGTCACCGCCGACGTGCACGATTACCCGCGCGCCTATCTGGAACTGCATGAACTTCAGGCTGAATTCATCCTGTTGAATGAATCCATCGCTGGACTGCTGCGCATCGCGCAGGAGCACCACGCCGACGCGATCTTGATGGGCGGCTACAGCGTCTCGGCGCTGGAAGAAGTCGTCGTCGGCAGCGCCGTCAACGTCCTACTCCGCGAATCTCACATCCCGCTGTTCCTCGGTCGTTAGTTTTTCAGCACGATCGGCAAATACACACGCCCGCCATTTCCACTCAACGTCAGCAGCGACGCGTTGTCGACGTACAGCGCGGTCTGGCCGCCCTGCCCATCGTTGAGGGCGCCGACACGCACCACAACGGTCTGTCCCGCGTACGGCGTGAGATCGAATGAATAGCGCTGCCAGTACTGCGCGTTCGACAGCATCGACAACAGCGTCTGCGAGATCGGCATTGAATCGGAGATGGTGACGGTCGCGTACTGAGCGTCACCTGTCGCAGTCGTCACGCGCGTTGATGAAACTGTCGACGGTTCGCTCGACACTGCATAGGCACGGAAGTTCAACTGCGCCACCGTGGCGCTAACCGGAATCGTCACCGTCTGGATCGCCGCCGAATCGATCGGGGCGTTAGCGGCATGGTCCAGTCCAAGACGCAGCGCGCGTTGTCCACTGAAGATCACGTTACTTTCAGCCGCCGCGCCACCGATCAACTCCCAGCCGTTTCCGGCCTCAGCATCACCGTCGATCAAGATGTCGCGGAAGCCGGTGCTGTACACCCACACGCCCGTGCCTGAGGCCACAATCACCTGACCGGAATGCGTCACGGCCACTCGCTTCAAATCCGGCCAACCCGGCGGCGCACCGATCGCCGTCCAACTGTGGCCGTCATCGATCGAGCGATAAACTTGCACCGTAGAGATCAGATACACGGTGTGATCGATCGCGTAGTTCGGTGAGAACGCGATCGAGTTCAGTTCCACCTCAGGCAGACCGATCCCCGACGGCTGCCAATTCACACCGCCATCGTCCGAACGCAGCAAGGCCGAGGTCAGCTGAATGTTCGAATAATCATACGTCGCCGCGAGTATCGTATGTGTGGTGGTGTAGTTGGGCGCAACCGCAATGGCACTGATATTGGTGGTCGAGAGCAAACCAGACGCGGCTGGCTGCCACTGCGTTTCACCCGGCGGCAAGCGCCAGAAGCCCGGCCCCGCCGCAAAGAGTGTAGTATCGGCTGGATAATCCGGCGTCAGCGCGATCTGCTGATAGGGCGACGGATAGCCTAGCCACGTTCCGACCGATTCCCAGTTGTCGCCAGAGTCCGTTGAACGCCACACGCCGCTGCTCAGCACGAAGAGCGTATGATCGGCGGCGTAATTTGGCGAGAGTACCAGACCGCCGCTATAGTTCACCGATCGCACGCGTTGCCATGTTGCGCCACCATCGGTCGTGCGCATCACACTGGCGCCCATCCCCCCATACGACCCTTCGATAAACGCGGTGTGATCGGCCGCATACGCGGGCGATGCCGCGACCAGATAGATGTTTTGTTGCGGAAAGCCAAACGGCTGCCACGTCGCGCCTTGATCGGTAGTGCCGTACAGACCGTTATTCGTACCGGCCAGCCACGCCGCATCGTCGGCGGAAAGGTCCAACGCCGAAGTTGGCAAAGTCATCAGGCCCGGCATGCGCGCCCACGTGACGCCGCGATCGAGCGAGCGATACACACCCTGCGCCGCGCCGATCAGCATGTACGGCTGATCGGGCCAACCCGGCGAGAAGACCACCGGCCCGATCGGCACATGCGCGAGTCCAGGGATCGCCGCCCAGGTTGCGCCGCCGTCGTCAGATCGATACAGGCCTTGCGGGGCGATCGCAAACACGTCGGGCTGCGTGGACCAATCGGGCGCGTAGTAAACCGCCGTCACGGCTTGTTGATCGAAGTCCGGCAGCAACGACCAGGTATCACCGCCATTGATTGATCGATACAAGCCATCGCTGCCAAAGGCCAAAGCGATATGATCGCTTGAAAAAGCGGGCGACAGCGAGATCGAACCGATGGTGGTTGTTGACACGCCGATCGTTACACTCAGCCACGTCGAGCCGCCGTTAGCCGATCGATACACGACACGACTACCATCCTCACCACTGGCGAAGAGCGTGTGATCGACGGAGTATTGCGGCGAGATCGCCAAGCTCTTGACGGGCGTACTCAAAATAGTCGTCCAGTTGACGCCGCTATCGATCGATTTGGAAATACCTGTTCCAATCGCAAAGACGGTGTGATCGGCCACATAGTTGGGCGATAGCATGAGACGCGTCGAACCGGTTACGATCTGCGTCCAGTTCAAGCCGCGATCCGCCGAACGGTAGGCGTTGAAGTCGCTGGCAAAGATGATGTGATCGCTCGTAAAGTTCGGCGAGTACAATAAGTCGTGCGCAGAGCCGGGAATGAGACTATTTGACCACGTTTGGCCGAAGTCCTGACTCAGCCTCACAGCGCCGTAGAGATTCGACGTCATCAAATGGCCGCTGGCAGCATAGTCCGGCGCCAGCACCACTTTGGTAACACCCGGCACTGGATTTGAGGCGGCGTTTTTCAGCCATTGCCATGTATCGCCGCCATCCGTGGATTTATACAGGCCGCGCGAGGTAGCGGCATAAACGGTTTTGTCAGAAGCAAAGTTCGGCGAGAAAGCATAAGCGTGAACGGCCTCGCCGCCCGCTGTTGGCGGATCGCCCAGGCTGGGGCCGACTGTCCGCCACGTTTGGCCCCAATCGCCCGACTTGAACAGGCCGTGCCCAAAATCGGTGATGCGGATCCAATCGACATCGCCGGTGAGGACAATCCCATCGTTGGCGAAGTTCGGCGAGAGGGCCACTACATCGGCGCTGCCGCCGCGCGGGCCGGTGCTCGTCCACACGCCGGGCTCGGTCGGATCGCGCTGCGCTTGATCGATGCGCCATAGACCCTCGGTCGTGCCCGCGAAAAACGCTAACGCTCCATGCTGACTGCCTTCGCTGTTATTTGAAATCGAAGCCATATCGAAAAGGCTATTGCCCAGACCACTGCCCACCTTTTGCCACGTTGCGCCTCCATCAACAGATCGGTAAGCGGCCGCATCAGTGTCGCTGTAAGTGATACCCATAAGCACCGAACCATCGGCGGCGAAATTCAGCACCGCGATGTTAAGCGCCTTGCCACTGACTGTCGAAGGGATACCTGTGTTCAAAGTCTGCCACGTCGCGCCGCCATCTGTCGAACGATACAGATCGGCGGGCGCGCTGCCGTCTTTGGCCGCAGCATAAATCGTTTGACTTGCGCCATACGCAGGTGAGAGGGCAAGTGCGGTGATTGTGTGTGTCAGCACCGCCGTCCACGTCGCGCCACCGTCGGTGGATTTCTGTACGTGTCCATCCGGCGTGTCGGCGAAGAGCGTCTGATCGAGCGCGAAATTGGGCGACGGGACGATCGCTTCGGCGTGGAAACCGTCGGCAAACAGACTCCATGTCGCGCCGTCGTCCACCGATCGGAACAAGCCCGTTCCCTGCGGTCCGGCATCGGCGTAAAGCCACGCCGTGTGATCGACGGCAAAGTTGGGCGACACCGCCAGCGCATCATAGGTGGCTGGCATAAACACCTGACTCCAGAACCGCCCACCGTCGGTCGAGCGATACAGTCCGCCCGTGTATGCACCGTGCTGACCTCCCACATCGGTGAGCGCCAGCGCAGTTTGATCGTTGACAAAGTCCGGCGAGAAGATCACGCGCCTCAACCGATCGATCTGGCCTGAGACTTCGTCCCACGTTTGACCACCATCCACGGACAGTTGGACATTGCCGTCTAACTCGATTGGCACACTGCTCCCCGCGAGTGGATGGTCAAAGTAACTGGTGCCAACGAGCAGTCGGCTTGGATCGTTCGGCGCGATGGCCATGCTGCGAATAGTCAGATGCGGCAGACCGTTATTGTGCGCATACCAGTTTTCGCCGCGATTCATCGAACGATAGAGGCCCGTGCTAGTGCCCGCCAACGCGACGGCGTCATTGGAAGTATTCGGTGAAACCATTAAGGCAAAGACACCACGGCGCGCAAAGCCCAATGAGTTGCCAAAGGGCCAGCCATACGGCGTCCACGTCGCGCCGCCATCCGTCGAACGATAGAGGCCTTGATCGCTGGAACTTGCCGCGAGGATAAGGCGATCGTTGACGAAGGTGGGTGAGAACAACAGCGTGATCTGGCCGCCCCAGTGATTCAGTGCGACCGGATCAGAAGTGGTCCACGTTCCGCCACCATTGGTCGAAAGATGGATATATCCATCGCTGGCCGTCACGGCTCCCACAGTTTGATCGGTCGCATAGTTCGGCGAAATCGCGACGGCACTGACTGCCCCGCCCGGCCCGGCGGGATTCCAATGCGCGCCGCCATCGGTGGATTTGTAGAGTTGATCATTTTGGACGGCGGCAAATAATGTGTGATCGACGTTGTAAGCCGGGGAACTGATGAGATGCGTGACTGTGTGCGAAGCAAACCAACCGCCCGACTTAAAGTACGTGGAGCCGCCGTCACCCGATTTGTAGGTTTCCGCCCCGTTGAGTGCGTACACCGTGTGATCATGTGCGAAGTCCGGCGAGATGCTCAACCGCAGCAGCGGTTTGAAGCCATAGCTATAGGGCGTCAGATATGGAGATTGCCAGGTCGTTCCGCCATCGGTGGAGCGATAGATGGTAAAGCCGCCGGGCGCCAGACCAGCCGCCGCAAAGAGCGTGTGATCGGCGACGAAATTGGGCGAGATCGCTAGATCGACAATCACTTGATCAGATAACCCAGCGGCTTGCCAGGTCTCGCCGCCGTCTGTGGATCGATACACGCCACGACCACGGAGGCCTGCAAACACGGTGCGATCATTGGCATAGTTCGGCGACATCGCCAGGGCAGACACACTGCCGCCGCGTGGCCCATTCAACAGTTGCCAGTCGAGCGCGGCAGCCGACGAAGATCGAAGACCAATCGGGGTGAGGCATAACGCGAGGATTAACGCCACCAACAGCCAGTGTTTCATCGGCCACTTCTCCTTATCACTATAGATCAAAAAGCCCACACACCATCGCTGGCGGGTGGACAATCGACCGACCCAGCAGACCTCCCGTACCCTGGCCGAACATTTGAAGTTGTTGCTTTTAGTATAAGACCGATTTGTGGAAACTCAACCCCCGCCTGGCTTACGATTAGGTTACAAAATGACGCCGTTCTTTCGCTGTAATTTGTGAAGCAAAGTCGCAAAACATACAAATTAGACAAACCTCATACCGGAAATCGATTGACTTGCCGTAACGGGGTATGATACTCTGAATTCGCCCCTTCTAGCCATGAACTCATTCTTAAGATTTCATGTCGGCCTCATGGCAACCCACCCCACATCCAATAGGAAAGGAATTTGTCACGATGTCATCGAAACACCATGTGTTCAGTCTGCTCGTGATCGTCGCGTTGATTTGGAGCCTGGTGCCGATCGCTGTTCCGGCCCAGGTCGCGCAAGCTCTATCGGCCGATATCGTCATTAGCCAGGTATATGGTGGCGGTGGCAATAGCGGTGGTGTCTATACCAACGACTTTGTAGAGTTGTTCAACCGCGGTACGACGACTGTTTCATTGGCTGGTTGGTCAATCCAATATACAAGTGCTTCAGGCACAGGCAACTTTGGTTCGGCAACTAATCTCATTACGCCTTTGTCAGGTTCACTAGCTCCGGGTCAGTATCTCCTGATTCAGGAAGCAGCGGGATCGGCTGTTATCGCGGCTTTGCCCACACCGGATGTTACTGACTCAACGCCCATCAATATGAGTGGGACGGGCGGCAAAGTTGCATTAGTCACGTCGTCCGCGGGGCTTGGATGCAATGGCGGCTCCACCCCATGTTCTCCCGCACAACTGGCCCTGATTAAAGACCTGGTTGGGTGGGACGGCGCAAATTTTTATGAAACGGCGGCCGCGCCTACGACGACCAACTCCACCGCGGTCTTGCGCCTGACCAACGGTTGTACGGAAACGGATAACAATGCTTCTGATTTTGCGGCCAGCGCTCCAACTCCACGCAATACTTCGACTGCATTGAATCTCTGCGTGGCTCCAGATACCGCGCCCGAAGTTGCCGGCACTTTCCCGGTCAACGGCGCCACCGACTTCCCCATCAACGCTAATCTCTCAGTCAGCTTTAGCGAACCGGTCAATGTGACGTCTTCATGGTTTACGCTGGTCTGTTCAACGAGTGGAAATGTAGCAACCACTTCCAGCGGTGGACCGACGACGTTCACGCTTGACCCCAGCGTCTCGCTCGTTCACGGCGAAACTTGTACTCTGACCGTACTGGCCAATCAGGTCAGCGATCAGGATGGGAACGATCCACCGGATAATATGGTCGCGAATTTCGTGGTTGGCTTCTCGCCCTATGATGTCTGCGCGACAGCCTATACGCCCATCTATCAAATTCAAGGCAGCGGCCTTAGCGCAGCGATTACGGGCAATGTCACCACCAAGGGCGTTGTCGTGGGCGACTTTGAAGGAAACGCCAGCAACTCTGGCTTCTTCCTCCAAGACTTGACCGGCGACGGCGATGCAACGACATCCGACGGTATCTTCGTCTACACTGGCAATTCTAATCTAGTCAGCGCGGGCCAAGTCGTGCGGGTCACCGGTTACGCCCGCGAACGCTTCAACCAGACCACCCTCAACGGTTCGAACAGCAACACCTCGGCAGTACCCGCCGCCAATATCGTGCAGTGCGGCACTGGCTCCGTGACGGCGACCGATGTGACTTTGCCCTTTGCCGATGCCGATTTCCCAGAGCGCTATGAGGGCATGTACGTGCGCTTCCCGCAACCGTTGGTGATAGCCGAATACTTCAACTATGATCGCTTCGGCGAAATGGTGCTGGCCCAGCCGCTGGCGGGCGAGGTTCGCCCCTTTACTGGGACAGCCATCGACGAACCCGGCGCACCAGCCAATGCCCGCACGTTAGCCAACAGCCTGAGCCGCATTACACTGGATGATGCGAACAGCGCTCAAAACCCGAGCGTGCTGCGCCACCCGAACGGCCTGCCGTTCTCTTTGAGCAATCTCTTCCGAGGCGGCGACACGGTGCAAAACACCGTCGGCGTGCTCGGCTACGACTTCAGCCTCTATCGGATCTATCCGACCGGCCCGGCTGACTACATCGCTGTGAATCCGCGCCCGACCGCACCAGCGCCACTTGGCGGCACGATCCACGTAGCGGCAATGAACACCCTCAACTTCTTTGTCACGGCCGATTACCCTACCGGTGATCCGTTGGACAACAAGTGCGGTCCGCTCAACAACGTGGAATGCCGCGGCTGGGATAGTGATCAGCCCGACGAGTTCACTCGCCAGCGCACCAAACTGCTCGCCGCACTGACCGGCCTCAATGCCGACATCATCGGCTTGAACGAACTAGAGAATTCCACCGGAGTTGAGCCACTGGACAGCATCGTGTCTGGTCTATCGGGCTATGCCTACATCAACACCGGCACGATCGGTACCGACGCAATCAAGGTGGGTATGATCTATCGTCCGGCGGTAGTTACGCCGATCGGTTCATACCAACTGCTAACCTCAGCCGTCGATCCGCGCTTCATCGATACCAAGAGCCGCCCATCGTTGGCGCAGACCTTTGAAATCAATGCCACTGGCGCGCGCTTCACGATGGTCATCAATCACCTCAAGTCCAAAGGCTCCGATTGTGTTGATGTTGGCGATCCAGATCTCGGCGATGGTCAGGGCAATTGCAGTCAGACTCGCCGCGCTGCGGCCAAAGCTCTGGTCGATTGGCTAGCCACCGATCCAACCGGCAGTGGCGATCCTGATTTCATCATCATGGGCGATCTGAACTCCTACGCTAAAGAGGATACGCTCAAAGAGATTCAGGCCGGATCCGATGATACCGTCGGCACAAGCGACGATTTCACCAACCTGATCGCCTACTATCAGGGCGTCTATGCTTACTCGTATACTTTCGACGGCCAGGCTGGATACCTCGATCACGCGCTGGCCAATGCGAGTCTGCTGCCACAGATTGTCGGCGCTGAAGATTGGCACATCAACTCGGATGAGCCTGATGTGCTGGATTACGATACGTCTTTCAAACCCGCCGCGCAGGATGCACTGTACGAGCCCAACGCCTATCGCACGTCCGATCATGATCCGGTCGTTATCGGCCTGACGCCCAACGCGCCGCCGACGGTGGATGCGGGCGGGCCGTATGCTGTCAACGAAGGTAGTGCGGTCATCGTCAGCGCCAGTGGCTCCGATCCCAATGGTGATACGCTCACCTATGCTTGGGATCTCGACAACAACGGTTCGTTCGAGACCAGCGGGCAGAGTGTGACATTCGATGCGGCAGTGCTCGACGGGCCAAGCAGTTACACCGTCAAAGTGAGAGCGACTGATCCGTTGGGGCTATTTGCCGATGATACCGCGACGGTCACGGTCAACAACGTCGCGCCGACAGTGAACCCGCCGACAGTTGCACCTGAGCCTTCAACCGAAGGAACCAGCGTCGTCGCCAGCGCCACTTTCAGCGATCCAGGCGTGAGCGATGCGCCGTTCACGTGCACCGTCAATTACGGTGATGGTTCGGGGAACTTAGCGGGCAGCGTGAGTGGCAACACCTGCACCGGCCCGGCGCACACCTATGTGACGTTTGGATCGTACACAGTCAGCGTCAGCGTTACCGACAAGGACGGTGGCACGGGATCAAACTCGACCACGCATGCGGTGATCTTCAACTGGACGGGCTTCTTCCAGCCGATCGATAACCTACCAACGCTCAACTCGGTCAAGGCCGGTCAAGCGATTCCAGTGAAGTTCAGCCTCGGCGGCAACAAGGGACTGAACATCTTTGCGGCAGGCTACCCGCTGTCGACAAAGATCGCCTGTGGCAACGGCGCGCTGCTGGACGACATCGAGCAGACGGACACCGCGGGCGCGAGCGGCCTATCGTACGATCCAGGTACGGGTCAGTATCACTACGTATGGAAGACTGACAAGTCGTGGACTAGCACGTGCCGCCAGTTGGTTGTGAAGTTGGTCGACGGCACGACTCACGTCGCTAACTTCAAGTTCAAGTAACTTGAGTCGTTAAATGGCAACGCCCCGCGATCGGGTTGGTCGCGGGGCGTTGTTTGTTTGTTGGGCTCTGCTCAGAGGGGATCGTCAAATCCTCAATTGCGGCAGACGCTTCGAGCCGCTAGATCTGACGATCCAGCAGGAGCGATGCTACGCTTAGGGGTAGATACAATTCACCATGCGCGGTAACAGACTCACCTCACGGATGTGTTCCAGGCCGCAAATCCAGCCGACGGTGCGCCCGGCGACGACGTGATCTACGGTAACAACGGCAATGCCGTGCTGACCGGCGGCACAGGCGCGGACTCGTTCAGCGGCGGCCTGGGCAGCGACGTCAACACCGACTTCAATGTAGGTGAAGGCGACACCAGCGATGGGAGTTAACGACAACCAGTTCAAGTAAAGCCATTAGGCGTTGATTGAAGATCGCCCGTCAGGTTGCTCTGGCGGGGCGATTCTGTTTGACACATTAATACAGTCCATAGCCCTCAATGGGGTGATTGGTGGTAGCATAGGTTCACCCTAGATTATGGAGGCAACATGTATCGAGGAACGCATGAAGCAATGCCTGATGAACGCAACGCGCACATCCTGATCTACGTCAACGGCGAACTCGTGCCCAGATCCGCCGCCAAAATCTCAGTGTTTGATAGCGGCTTTCTGATCGGCGATGGTGTGTGGGAAGGGCTGCGCCTGCATCACGACACGTTTGTGTTTCTGGACGAACATCTCGATCGGCTGTACCAGGGCGCGAAAGCCATAGCCCTCAACATCGGCCTGACCCGGGCCGAGTTGACGGCCGCGCTATGGCAAACAGTACGCGCCAACGACATGCACGACGGTGTGCACGTGCGGCTGATGATCACGCGCGGCCTCAAGAAAACGCCGTCGCAAGATCCACGCTTGACGATCGGCGAGCCGACGCTCGTGATCATCGCCGAGCACAAGCAGGCCAATCCTGCCGTGTTCGAGCGCGGCGTGCGCTTGTTCACCTCGACGATCCGCCGTCCGCCGCCCGATACGCTCGATCCCAAACTCAACTGCCACAGCAAGCTGCACGAAGTCATGGCGCTGAATCAAGCCATCCAGGCGGGCGCCGATGAAGCGTTGATGCTGGACATCCACGGCGCGGTCAGCACGTGCAATGCCACTAACTTCTTCATCGTCGTCAAAGGCCAGGTGTGGACTTCGACCGGACAGCACTGCCTTAACGGCATCACGCGCAAAAAGATCATCACCGTGTGCCGCGCTGAGGGTATCCCCGTCTTCGAAAAGGATTTCTCGCTGGTCGATGTATATGCAGCGGATGAAGCCTTCGTCACTGGTACGTTCGGTGGTCTGACGCCCGTCGTGGAGGTGGATGGCCGCCCGATCGGCGACGGCGGACCCGGCGCACTGACTCGCCGCCTGCGCGACCTGTATTTGGCCGAGATCGAACGGAGCACCACGCGATGAGTAATGACCCTAAACTCAATCAACTGCAAGCCGCTGTGCGTGACGCCGGTTTGGACGGCTGGTTGTTGTACGATTTTCGCGGCTTGAATCCATTCCCGGCCCAACTGCTTAATCTGGGTCAGGGCATCTTAACGCGGCGCTGGTTTTTGTATGTGCCCGCCAACGGTCGCCCCACCCTTATTCATCACCGTATTGAAGCGACCACGTGGCGACAAGTGCTGCCTGCCGACGACGTCGATCGCCAGGAGTTCGCGGCCCATGAACAATTGGATGACCTGCTGCGGCAGACGCTGCGCAGCGCGCAACGCGTCGCCATGGAATACAGCCCGAACGGCGAAGTACCCTATGTGAGCTATGTTGACGCCGGGACCGTCGAACGGGTGCGCGCTTGCGGAGTGGAAGTGGTGTCCAGCGCCGATCTGCTGCAGCATTTTCTGCGCTGGGACGCCGCCGATCGATCGGCGCACGCTGCGGCCGTGGATGGCGTCATTCACGCCAAAGACCTGGCCTTTCAGCTGATCGATGATCGATTGCGGGCGCGGCAGGCGGTGACGGAACTCGAAGTGCAGCAATTAATCGCAGAGCAGCTCGGCTCCATCGGGTTGGAGTTCGATCACGCGCCGATTGTGGCTTTTGGCAACCACGCCAGTGACGGACATTATGCGCCCAGCCCGAAAACCGATCGGGCTTTGGAGCGAGGCCAATGTGTGTTGATCGATCTATGGGCAGGCTTCAAAGATCGACCGATGGCCGACATTACGTGGGTGGGTTTTGCGGGCGAGCCGACGCCGGAATACTGGCAAGTCTGGGCGGCCGTGCGCGACGCGCGCGATCTGGCTGTGCAGCTGTTGAGCACGCAGCAGGTCCGTGCAGGCTGGGAGGTCGATCGGGCGGCGCGCGATCTGATCGCCGCGCGCGGTTATGGTGCGGCCTTTCGGCATCGACTCGGCCACAGCCTGGGCCGGAATACGCCGCATGGTTTCAGCGTCAACCTCGACGATTGGGAGACACACGATACGCGCCAGTTGTTGCCCGGGCTGGCGGTGACGGTAGAACCGGGTATCTATCTGGGCTACATCGGCGTTCGTAGCGAAATCAACGTATTGATCACCGAAACTGGCGCGACCGTAACCACACCGTTGCAGAGTGAGCCCTACCGTCTGGGGATAGAATAACGTCAATACAACGGCCCCACCATCCAGTCGATGGTGGGGCCGTTGCTGTGTCGTGGTTGCACGCGACTGACTACGGGTAAATACGATTGAGCATGCGCGGGAACGGACTCACCTCGCGGATGTGCTCCAGGCCGCAAATCCAGCCGACGGTGCGCTCCACGCCGAGGCCGAAGCCGCTGTGCGGTACACTGCCGTACTTGCGCAGATCGATGTACCACTGATACGGTTCGTGGGGCAGTTTGTGATCATCGAGACGTTCGATTAACTTTTCGGGGCTGGAGATACGCTCGGACCCGCCGATGATCTCTCCGTACCCTTCGGGCGCGAGCAAGTCCGCGCTCTTGCACACTTCCGGTCGACCCGGCCACGGCTCCATATAGAAGGCCTTCACCGCGGTTGGATAGCCGACGACGAACACGGGCTTATCGTACAACTGCGTCAGCGCCGTCTCGTGCGGTGAGCCAAAGTCCATGCCCCAGTCGATGTGCAGCAGCGCCTTCTGCTCGGGATCGGTCGCTTCGGCTTCCAGTTGATGCAGCTTCTCGACCGCGTCGTCATAGCGGATGCGGGGGAACGGCGGCACGATGTTTTGCAGCTTGCTCACGTCTCGACCGAGATATTTCAACTCAACGGCGCGTTCCTTCAAGCAGGTCTGCACGATGTGGCTGACGAACTGCTCTTCAATTTCGAGCAGCCGATCGAGATCGCAGTACGCAATCTCCGGTTCGATCATCCAGAATTCAGTGAGGTGGCGGCGCGTCTTGCTCTTCTCCGCGCGGAAGGTCGGCCCGAAGCAGTAGACGCCCTTAAAGGCGAAGATGTTGGCTTCGTTATACAACTGCCCCGTCTGCGCGAGGTAGGCCTTGTCGTCGAAGTAGTCCACTTCGAACAGGTTGGTGGTGCCTTCGGCCGCGGCGGGCGTGAGGATGGGCGTGGACACTTCCATGCAGCCGTAATCGTCCAGCCACTGGCGCATGGCGCGCATCGCCGTGGAGCGCACGCGCTGAATAGCCCACTGCCGACTGGAGCGCAGCCACAAGTGCCGGTTGTCGATGAGGAACTCGACGCCGTGCTCTTTGGGTGTGATGGGATATTCGGCGGCGACTTGCATGACCTTCAGATCGCTCACGCCGATCTCGAAGCCGCCGGGAATGCCGGGCGCGCGATCGTCGGCGCGCACCGCGCCCGTAATCACGATGCTCGATTCTTGCGTCAGGTGTTTGGCCTGCTCAAACATCTCCGGCGAGACGTCTTTCTTGAAGACCACTGCCTGCGTGATGCCGGTGCCGTCGCGCACCTGCAGGAATTGCAACTTGCCCTTGTCGGTCTTGTCGTACAGCCAGCCTTCGACGGTGACGGTTTGTCCAACGTACTGCGCAATGTTTTCGAGGCGAATAAGCATGAGGTACACACTCCGATGTAAGTTCGAGGCTGATTCTACCATGAAACGTGGTGCGTGAGGCGTGTTTAGTCCGCCTTCGCCTCGGCACCCTCACCCAGCGCTCTCCCAACGCCGATAGAAGCATTCGGCGCTCTTCGCGGTGAAGTGGAGGGTGATCGGGCCGAATATGAATCGTTGGCGGTTCCGTACGGGTATATGTACGATCGGGAGGACTGTAATACGGATCGGGGTGACCCAGAGTATCGCTTTTGGGTCGATATCTCTGAACCACCGATCACCTCTGTCTATAACTTCTGTCCCCAGTCCCGGTTGATAAACCACATAAATTCAAACGGCTCAAATTCTTCGTCCAGGATGTCCACTCGCCGGACCTGCTCCGGCTTAAGACTCAACAATCCCCCGCGCGACGTGCTCTCGTAATCCCAGACGTGAAAGTGATCCGCTCGATCGACCTTGCCCGGTCCATAGTCCAGTGGTGCGCACACTCGCATAAATGTTTGCCGTTCGGCTTCCAAATAAAACGTCAGCCGAATCTTGTGCTTACTCTGCAAAGCTTGCATGAACCTATCTTTCAACATCGTTCGCCTCTTAAGCGGGTGTGTAAAGCCTTCAGGTCAATGGTCCAAGCCGCACCAGGCCCAACTCATCTCCCACAAGCGCCGCGCTTTAGCCTCGTCGTAAGACTCAGCACTTGATCGTCGCTCTTGGCCATCGACGATGAATTTGCCGCCGATGCCTTCCCAACGCAGAGCGGTGGCCGCCATCAGATACGATGACGACGCTTGTTCCAGCGAGCGCGCAAACGGCATACGCGGCAGAATCTTACGATACAACAGCCGATCGAGCGGTGACGCCCGCCGGTCCCCGATCGCTTCCGGCACGAAGCCCGGGCAAACTGCATTCGACGTTACTCCCGTGCCCGCCAAGCGGCGCTGCAACTCGTAAGCAAACCACATATTCGCCAGTTTGGAATTGCAGTAAAACAGCGCCGCGTCGTAGAACTTCTCGCCTTTCAAGTTGTCCCAATCGAACTGCGCGCCTTTACTGCCCGCATAGCCAGGGATGTGCCGCTGCGACGACACCGTGATCACGCGCGCGGGGGCCGATCGATTCAAGTTATCCAACAGCAAATTGGTCAACAAGAAATGTCCCAAATGATTCGTGCCCAACGTCATCTCGAAACCATCAACGGTGAAACTAGCCTGCTTACCCTTCACCGCTCCACCCGCATTGTTGATCAACACCTGCAGCGGATAGCCCGTCGCTTTGAAGGCCGCCGCGCACTGCCGGATCGACGCGAAGGAGGCCAGATCGAGCGGGATCGATTCAACACAGGCGTTGGGTTGCTCGGCTTTGATCCGTGCGATGGCCTGCGCCGCGGTCTGTTGATTGCGCGCGGCCATGATCACGCGAAAGCCTTTCGCCGCCAATTTGCGGGCAGTGGCAAAACCAATGCCGCTGTTCCCGCCCGTAATCAGTGCCACGTGTAAGGAAGTGTCTGCCATGCTATTTCCCTTGCTTCAAGTCGACTATCAGATCGTATTCGCCGCCGCTTCGCCGATTTGTTCGGCCTCTTCCGCACTGCGTGATCTGCGTAATCGAGCGAGCACGCGCCGCTCCTCCGGCCCGATCGCCCTCAACGCGACCAACGAGCCGAGATACACCATCGGACCGGCCACCAACCCGATCAATGGTTGCACTGACCAACCGAGCCACATCGCGCCGAACATCAACGCGGCGGCGACGAACAACTTCCACAACAAACCGATCCACCGGATCGAGCCGAGCGAGCGTTCGAGGTAGATCACAAACACGAAGCCTTCCACCAATTCCGACAGGATCGTGATCAGTGCGGCGGCCACATACGAAAAGCGCGGAATCAGAATCAAGTTGGCGATGACGTTAAACGTCAGCCCCACGATGAAGGCGCGCGTCAATTTGCTCTGCTGTCCCAAGGCGATGAGGATGTAGTTGACGATGCTGTTGATCCAGCCGAACGGGATCGACCAGATCATGATTTGCAGCGCAATACCCGCGTGCGGCAGATACGACGAGCCGCCCAAAAACAGCACCAGTGTCGGCGCGATGAACGTCGTTACCACGGCCAGCGGCAACGCCAACATCACCAGAAACTTGATCGCGAAGCGCGTCGACCGCATCAACGCGTCTTTGTCTTCCGTCGCCTGCCGCGACATCACCGGGAACAGCGCCAGCGTCGAATACGCCGGAATGATGTTCAGCGCGTCCAGCCACTTATACGCCGTGCTATACCAGCCCACCGTCACCGAACCGCGCAGCGATTCCAGCATGGGCACATCGACCTTGAAAAACAGGGTCGCCAACAAGTGATTGATCATCAGCGGGAACGATTCGCGCAGCATATCGCGGCGCAACGCGGGATCGCCCTCGTACTTGGGCCACATGATCGATCGCACCATGAGGCGGCTCAAGATCGCAAACGTGATCAGGTTGACCAGCAAACTCACCGCCGCCAACCCGATGATGCCCCCGCCCGCGATCAGCACCGGCACTCCGAACGTGACCTTCAGCAGCACCGTCACCACGCCAATCACCGCCGGATATTCGGCCTTTTCGTACGCGTAAAACATTGACGTGAGGCCGGTCGAAAGACTGCTCGGAATCTGCGCCAGCGCCAGCAGCATAATCGCAATGGCCGTGTCGAGCGTCAACGTGAACAGACCATTCCACGCCAGAATCACAACGACCACTAAGGGCAGCGCGATCGCGCCCAGCATCAGCCGCAGCGTCGACGAGTTCACCAACAGCCGATTGGCTTGCGCTCGATCGCGGGCCACTTCGCGCGTGAGGAAGGTGTTCAGCCCGAAGTTCATCAAAATTTCGAACCAACCCACGATGACGACGGCAAAGTAATAGTTGCCCGCACTGGCGGGCTGCAAAATGCGCAGCATCAGCGCCGCAAACGCAAAGTCGATGGCGCGATTGAACAGGTTCAACAGCATCGGCGCGATAGAGTTCTTCGCCACCCGCCGCGCCGTCGTGGCCGCGTGTTCCTCTTCGCGATAAGCCAATCGCCACACCCAGATCGCCAGCGTAAACACAATCAGCACCCAGGCCATGAACGACACGAACACGCCCAGTTTGAACGACCACGGGCTGTACTTGAAGCGCACGGTGTGATCGCCCGCATCGAGTTGAACCGCGCGAAAGTTGCCGTACGCCCGATAGATTGGCAGTTCCGATTCAGTGCCGTCGGAGTGCACATCAAACGCCTGCCAGCCCGTGAAATACGTATCGGCCAACACCAACCAACTCGATTGCTTGGTCTGCATCTGAACGACCACATCGTTGGAGCGATAATCGGTGATCGTCGCGGCTTGCAGACCGCACGCCGCTGCAGTGTCATTCCCGCTTGCGCGGGAATCCAGATCCTTCTCCACAATCACCGTGGTGCGCGGATCATGTTCCTTCAGCGCCGATAGCGGATCGTTCGTGACAGTCTCACACCCGATCGGCATGGTGAAGGCCCGCGGCAGCACGCCGAGGTTTTCGTACACTTTCACTTCGGCGTCATAGACCAACTTGTACTTGGGGCTTTGGATGGGCAGTTCTTTTTCGGTGATGACGTACTTCACGTTGAGCAGATCGAGCAGCGGCGAATCGAGGCCGCCGTAAGAACGCAGCGGCGCGACGCGATTGAATTGAAATTCGTCCTGCGTGTCGATCACCTGCATATACTGGCCATACTGTTTCAAGATGATCGAGTCGTAACCGCGCACGTCCTGAAAGCCGTAATACCAGCCGACGTTTGAGTTAAAGACTTTGTGCTTATCCGGATCGAACGCAGTGAAGCGCCACTGCGACGTGTCTTGCTGCAAGAACTTCACCACGGGCGGCACATAGTCCAGCAGTTTGGGATCGACTGACGGATTGAAGCCAATCGCGCCGATGATCAAATCGAAGGCGATGACGAAGAGGAGCAGCGGTTTCCAAATTGCAATCTTCGCGCCTTCGCGCCTTCGCGGTAAAGCAATGTAAATCGGGCACAACGACACGCGCAGCACGATGCCGCTCATCATCAGCAGCGACCCGAACAACAGCAAATTGCGCCACAAATGCGAATAGAACAGCGTCGCGTTCGGGAAAGCGGTATCGGCCAGCGCCAGTGAGTGCAGCAGCTTATCCGCAAATGCAATCGAGGGGGCCGGGAAAACCAATCGAGATAGCCACAGACCGACGAAGATCACCGCGCCGATCCAGAACGCCGCACCGGCCATGATCGTCCGCAGCGACAGCGGCCCATTGAGGATCGCCCAGCTGATCGGTGCGCGTAATCGCTGCCCGGCGCGATCGCGGTCACGATCCTGCCTCAGCCGATCGATGCCCATCGCCGCCAGCACCGCAATCGAGATCGTGTACGGCCACACCCAGCGGAACGGCGAATGCAGTTGATTGATGCCCGGCAGGCCATAATATAAAATCGCGTACAGCGGCGTGCCAAACATGAAGGCCAGCGAAATCAGCGCCAGAAAAACAAAGAACCACATCACCGCGAATCTGCCAGATTTTCCAGAATCTTTCTCCGCGTTCTCTGCGCCTCGGCGGTGCAATCTTCTGATAACGGCAAAAACTGCCAATAATAACGGCAATAAGCCCAGATACGCCCCGCCCTCGACGTAGTTCTTGATGCCCCACATCGTGCTGAACGCGCCGTTGGGATTGATCTTGTCTTGCGCATTCAACACCATCGGCACCGACTGGCCGCTGAACACATCGTAGACGGTGTGCTCGGCGGGACTGCCGAAGAAGTTGGGCATCAACATTTCAAGCACATGCCGCGGCGGATAACCATAGCTCAGCACTTGCTCGAACGTCGCCGAGCCTTCGCGGAAGTTCTGCGGCAGAATCTCGGCTAGCGGCATAATCTGGATCGCGGCGAGGCCGACGCCCAACACGACCAGCGCGAAAAGAGCCGCCACGGGACGCCGTAGTCGCTTTAACTGCCTACTGACCACTGACCACTGACCACTGACCACTAACCGCCATAGTGCGTACAACCCCATCACCAGCAACGTGTAATACGTGATCTCGATGTGACCGGCCATGATCTGGCACGCCAGCCCCACCGCACCGATGATCAGCCACGGCAATGTCGCGGGTCGCCCAAAGAGCGGGCGCTGCTGAACGATCAACTCGATCATCGCCAATAACAACGGCAGCCACGCCGCCGCCGCGATGATCATGCTGAACACCACGCTGACGATGTAGAAACCACTCAGTTGATAAGTGATTGCTGCGAAAGCGCTGCCCAGGCGACCGATGCCAAGCACCCGGCAGAACACATACATGAACGCGCCCGCGAGGAATAACTGCGAGACAGTGAACCACCCGTACGCATTGGTCAACGGTAAGATATAGAAGATGATCGAGAAGGGGTAATAGGCCGAATGCTGTCCGTTCGCCAGAAACGGCGCGCCTGCAAACAGGTTGGGATTCCACAGCGGAATCTCGCGCCGTCCAATCGAATCGACGATGAACTTCTTCCACGCGTAATTTTCGAGGATCAGATCGCTGAGCAGCTGATTCTGCGGCACCTGCGCGTTGAATTGCTCGGCGGCTGACTGCCACGGCTGAAATTGAAACAGATTATCGGCAGGGAGCAGCGTTTGTCCACCCACCGTCACAGACCAGAACAGCAGCAGTGGCAGGACAAACAATCCAGCCAGAATCAAGAGATCAATGCGGCGACGTTGCAACATGAAAATTAGAAGTTAGCGGTTGGAAGTTGGAAATTGGAGGCGTGTCTTAAGCACTAGGAACTAGGCATTGTTCATTTCACAGTGTGATGCCGCCACCACACCTGCCACGTGCGCCAGGCTGCTTCGAGTTTAACGGGAACGCTCATCTTCGATTGACCAATGCGGCGATCCTCAAAGTAGATCGGCACTTCCAGCACGCGCAGCCCCAACCGCTGACTCAGGTAAGCCATCTCCACCTGGAACACATAGCCATTGGATTTCACACGCTCCAGTTGAATGCACTCCAACGCGTGACGTGTCCAACACTTGAAGCCCGCGGTTGCATCATGTACCTTAAGGCCGAGGATCGATCGAGCATACAGGTTGGCCCACGCCGATAGAAACACGCGGCCAGCTTCCCATTCCTTATCGTGTCCGCCACCCTGCACGTACCGCGAGCCGATGACGACATCATACTCGTTGGCTTTGTCCAGCATCGTCGGGATATAGTTGGGCGAATGCGAGAAGTCGGCGTCCATCTGCACCACTCGATCGAAACCGTGATCGAGCGCCCAGCGGAACCCGTCGAGATAGGCGCGGCCCAGCCCGCGCAGCCCCGTGCGATGCATCACATGGACGCGATTGTTTTGCGCGGCCAGCCCATCGGCGATCTGGCCGGTGCCGTCGGGCGAGGCATCATCCACAATTAGCACGTTGAGGTTAGCCAGGTCCAGCGCAAACAACGCCGCGGTCAAATCGGCGATGTTCTTCGCCTCGTTATAGGTCGGTACGACGATCAGTACATTCATGTCATGCTCCGGCGGAGGATTATACCATCCCCGCCACTGCCACAAATAAAAGAGCCCTTCGATCTTCGAAGAGCTCTCAGGGGTTCAAGTGCTCGTCACATTTACAGGGTTTGCACCGAATGCAGTCCCGCCAATTTAAGCGCCTCAAAATCCGTAAACGACCCGGCTTGATCGGTGATGAGGCCCACGCCCAGCTTCAAATCAGGCGGTGGTTCTGTGTCGGCGGAGCGTTCTTTGGCCGGATAGAAATAGTGCAGCGATTGCCGCACGCGATTGGTCAACCGATCGAGCAGTTCCACCCCCCGGCCGCCATCGCCGATGATGATGAAACTCGTGTCATTCAACTGGCCGACAAACGCCGTGTCCGGATCGATCTGGCTCTCGGCGACGCTGTTGTTCATCATCAAGGCCAACGCGCGCAGCGCGTCATCGCGCGCCACAAACCCGTAGCGATCGGCAAACGCGTCCAACCCGCCCACCGTAACCGTCAATAACGCCCAGTTATGCTGGTTCAACAGTACCCGCATCCGCTCTTCGACCAGTTCATCATACGGCAGGCCCGTCACCGGATGCACCAATGTTTGATATTTAGAGCGGCGCAGGATATTGCGCACGCGCAGCCGCAAATCCTGAATGTCAAACGGCTTGGTGATGTAATCGACCGCGCCCAGTTCCAGACCCGATAGGCGATCGCTGCGTTCGCGTTTTTCAGTGAGGAAGATCACGGGGACGTTCTGCGTGCGCCGATGAGTGCGCAGCCGCTTGCAGACTTCGTAGCCGTCCATATCCGGCAAGCGGATGTCCAGCAAAATCAAATCGGGCAGGTCTTCCAGCTGCGCGTGACGAACGGCGTCCTGCCCCCACGCCACAGCCGTTACTTCGTAGCCCTGCGCCTCGAAATACGCCGTCAGCATCTCGGCGGTATCACGATCGTCTTCCACCACCATCATTCGCAAACGATCGGCCATACCCTGTCTCCGCGTTAATCACCGACCCACAAAACAGCGAAACCCGCCAGGCGGGTTTCGCGCATCATACTGTCCAATTGGCGATCAGCCCCGGTCCAGTGCTTGCCTGCCAACCCGCGCTACCCGACCGGTTCTTTATAAACCGTAAACACGCACGATTTATCGCCCATGGCAATGCAGGCGATCTCATCGACTCGGAATTCTTTACCGCCGCTCACCCAGCGCAAGCTTTCCTGCAACACGCCCATCGCGGCGTGACACACCGGCTTATCAGTATGCCGACCCCAACACACCGGGCAGCGATCGATGTAATACAGGAAGTGATCGTCCTTCTCTTCCACGCGGCTGATCTGATCGCTGACCTGCGTGAAAATACCCGCCATCGCGGGCAGGCCCATCTTCAACTTAGCACCCAGCGGCAGGACTTTGAACGCCAAATCGCCCACGCCAGCTAACGCGCCGAAACCTTGCAAACCGCGCGCAAAACCGGCCCGACCACCGCGCAACGCCAGGCCGCGCCCGCCGCGCGGACCGTACATTTCTTCCAGTGCCGCATTCAAGGCTGTAAACGCCGCAAAATCAAACTCTTTATCCAGTGTGTCCGGGGGATAATTGTCGATGAGGTAAGATAATTTCGCCATGTTCAGAACGGCGTTAATACCGTTCTTGCCCATAATCTCTTCCATGGCTTGCAAAAAGATACGTGCAATTCGATTGGGATAGTAATAACCACTGTTATGAATTTCGTCCATGAGGCCTCCGGCGAACCAAACTTGTCACGTTGCGATCAATTTTGATTCGCTTCTAACCATTTCTGCGAAAAAGCGAAGATAGGGTATCACATCCTAAAATCATTGTCAAGCGAAATGGCTTGAAATCGACCACCGACAACGGCCAACGCAAGTATGTTATAATCACTGCGCATCACTGCTTCCGAAGTCGTGCGCGATTGATCTGCGCCGGAGACTTCGGAAGTCGATTGTTATGGCCATGCTCACCGACATCCGCGTGCGTCAACGCGAATACCTGCTGGAAATCAGCCGCGCGCTGACCGCGCAGCTCGATCTAAACTCCGTTTTGCGCCGCATTTTGGAAGTCGCCGCCGAGTTGTTATCCAGCAACGTTGGCTTGATCGTATTACGGCTCGAAGACGGTTCGTTTGCGCCGCGCGCCAGCTACGGCCTGCCAGCGCAATTTCTGCCGGTCTTTGCGCCACTGTGGGCTGATCCGCCCGAACGCGATGCGGCCGGCAACTGGATCGTGCCGCAAATCGATCGGAAAGTGGCCACCATCACGCGCAGCGGCGACTTTGGCTTGCGGCAGACCGTTTTCATCCCGATGATGGTCGGCGGCGATCTCGTCGGCATCATCTATTTCTTTCGCGCGTACAGCGGCATGTTCTCGATCAACGATCGGGAGATGCTGCGGTCGTTCGCCGATCAGGCCGCCATCGCCGTGCACAACGCGCAGTTGTACGCGCAGGTCACGCGCGACAAGCAGCGCCTGGACGCCATCATCGACGCAACCGCCGACGGCGTGCTGATCCTCGATCACACGCAGCGCATTGCGGTGTTCAATCGCGCGCTGGCGCGCATGACGGGCCTCGCCGCCGATGAAGCGCTGGGCTTGCAGCATGATGAGGTCATGGTCATCGATGCGAAACGCAATGGCTTGACCTTAAGCGAAGCCGCTGCCAATGGCTGGCCACTGCGCAGTAGCAGCGCGATCTACGTTGAAGGCGATCTGCGCAAAACCGATGGTTCGCACGTGCCCGTCGGGATCACCTACGCGGCCTTGTTCGATCGCGATGACCGGCTCGTTAACATCATCGCCAATGTGCGTGACATGACGCGCCTGCGCGAAGCCGACGATGTGAAGAATACCTTCATCTCGGTCATCTCACACGAGTTGAAGACGCCCGTCGCATTGATCAAGGGTTACGCAGGCACACTGCGTCGCGAAGATGCCAAGTGGGACGCGGCCACCGTGCGCGACAGCGCGGCCATCATCGAAGAGGAAGCCGATCGGTTAACGCACCTGATCGATAATTTGCTGGATGCGTCGCGTTTGCAAGCAGGCGCGTTGAAGCTGAACATCGCCGACGTCGCGCTCGATCAATTAGCGGCGCACATCGTCGAGAAGTTCAGCGTCGAGGCGCAGCACCATCCGATTGCGCTGGATTTTCCGGCGAATTTCCCGACCGTGCCCGCCGATGCCGTGCGGCTGGAACAAGTGCTCAGCAATCTCATCAACAACGCGATGAAGTATTCGCCCGCAGATACGCCGATTCAGATCGTGGGGCGGTTCAATCCGCGCGAGGTGACCGTCACTGTGATCGATCGCGGCATCGGCATTCCGTTGGAAGAACAGGCCCGCATCTTCGAGCGCTTCTACCGCGTGGACGATGCGCTCTCGCGGCGCACGCAGGGCAGCGGGCTGGGCTTGTATCTGGCTAAGGCCGTCGTCGACGCGCATCACGGTCGGATTTGGGTTAGCAGCCAGCCGGGCCAAGGCTCCGCATTTTCATTTGCGTTGCCCAGAGAATGAGTGAGCAATCAGCATTCAGCATTCAGTAATCAGTAACTAACAACTAACAACCACAACACCTTGTCATCAGAAATGAGGGTTTATGCCTTTTCCGCCTGTTAATACTCAGATTGCCTGTCCCGTGTGCCGCCAGCCGATCACGATTCAAGTGCGGCAGATCATCGATGTGACCGAAGAGCCGCAGTTGAAGCGCGAATTGCTATCGGGCCGCTTGAATTCATTCACCTGCCCGGTCTGCAAGAACTCCAACGCGCTGATGACGCCCTTCCTGTACCACGATGCCGATAAAGAACTGGCGCTGCTCTTCATCCCGATGAACCTCAACGCCAAGGAGTCCGATCAGCAGCGCATGATCGGCAAGTTGACGCAGGCCGTGCTGAACGCCCTGCCCCCGGAGAAGCGCAAAGCCTATTTGCTGCAGCCGCAGCAGTTCTTCAACATCAAGACGCTGACCGAAACTATTTTGCAGGCCGACGGCGTCACGCCCGAAATGCTGGCCGAAGAACAGAAGCGCGTGGACCTGCTCCAACAGTTGGTCGAGACTCGCGACGATGCGCAGCTCGACGTGCTGATTAAAGAGCACGACGCCGAGATCGACATGACCATGTTCCAGTTGTTCACGTCGGCCATCATGGCCGCCTCGGCCGATCGGCAGCGCGCTGAGTTCGAGCGGTTGTCGTACATCCGCAGTCGAATGCTGGAACTGACCTCCGTCGGCCAGAAGCTCAGTCAACAGCAGCAGATCGTCGACGTGTTCACGGCCAATCCCACGCGCGAAACGCTGCTAGCCCAACTCGAAGCGTCCGACGAACCCGAAGTGCGCGAGGCATTGTTGGCGATGGGTCGCCCACTGCTGGATTATCCGTTTTTCCAGGCGTTGACGGGCAAGATCGATGCGGCCAAGGCCGCGGGGAATACTGCCGAAGCCGATCGGTTGGCGACGCTGCGTAAAGAGATTTTGGCGCTGCGCGACAAGATCGATGCGCAGACACAGGCGCAGGTCGATAGCAAAGTGGCGCTCTTGCGCGATCTACTCACCGGGCCGGAAGCCGACATCGAGAAGACGATGCAAGCGCGCATGCCGGAAATTGACGATCTCTTCTTCGAGGTTCTGACGCAGAACTTGCAGGCCGCGCAACAGCAGAATCAGGCCCAGGCGTTTGCGCGCTTACAGAAGATCGGCGATGCGGCGATGCGCATCATCCAGGCCACGCAGCCGCCCGAAGTGCGCTTCGTCAATACGCTCTTGCAGATCGAGTATCCAGCGCAGACGAAGGAATTGCTGGAGCGCAACAAGCAGGCGTTGGTGCCGGAGTTCATCGCGTGGATGCAGGGTCTGGCCGACGAACTGCGCGAAGATGGCCGCGGTGAATCCGCCGATCGGCTGTTACTCGTCATCGATCAGGCCAAGGAAATCGCAGGGCTGAAACTGGCGTCGTAGTCAGCGGCAACGGCCTGAGATGCCGTTGCTACAATCCAATTTTCCGACGTTCCGACAGCCACTTGCCGGAACGTCTCGCAAAGAAAAACCGGGCGCTGTTGAAGCGTCCGGTTTTGTTTTAGTCCTGCCGTAGTCGAAAGACTCTCAGTGACTTCCAGTCGCTATAGGCAAACACGTTGCTTTTAGTTGCAGATGCCGCGCAATCGATCGAAAAGTATGCCGGGAAAGTGCCAACCTGGCGACCATCAGCTATGCGCCAGACGCTCAGTTGGTCAATATGGGATATCACCCAAGTATAACTCTCATCCGACAGAAGATACTGACCGTCCACTGAGAAAAAGACTTTACCGCGTGTGTCCGCGTTGATGATTCGCACCACCTGTCCGGAAGGCAAATCCCACACCTTGATTGGCCCGAATAGATCTGCGGTGACCAGTTGCGAGCCATCCGGTGCTAACGACCAATGATCGACCGGTGTGTTGATTGTCCGATATACTGTACCATCTGTCATCTGCCAGATGCCGATACGGTTTTCATCAGTCCTTGCGGCAAGCCAACGTCCATCAACTGAGAACTCAAGTGAGAAAATGGGCGCCGCGATCATCCAGTGCAATTTCCAATTGTCCGTTCGCCACAACTGCAATCCGGCCCGGCCGAGACTTACTGCCAGATATTTGCCATCGGGCGAGAATCTGATGTTATATGTGTCTGTAACAGGCTTAAGAGCGTGTATCACTGCGCCAGTCTGAACATCTGAAACTGTGACGACGTTCTCATTGGAAATCGTCGCTACCCATTGGTTGTCAGCCGAAAACGAGACGCTTTGACCGCAATCAATGAATTGGCTCGGCAGTTCGCGCAGAGTTGTACCATCGGCCACATTGTATAACCTCAGCGGCTTGCCCCAACTACTCGTGGCCATCACGCGTCCATCTGGGGATAAAGCAATTTCATCCGCATCGTGATTCAGAGGCACTTTCAGCAGACAGCCGCTGCGACCTGTCGCAATGTCCAGCCATTCGCAAGTTTGCAGACTGTTACCAACAAAGCTCAAAACCGCAGCTACAGTTGAAATTCCCAACATCAACAAATAAGGCGGGAGATTCGGATGACGTGGTGTACTATCTTCTGGCGATACAATGGCAAGTCTTGTCGCTGAATCTATCGGAACGGGCCGAAGTAGCAAGAAATCCATTAACTTGGTGTAACCGATCGGTTGCCAAATCGGGATAGTCTTACGTCTTGGAGTCAAATTCAACACAATGAGCAGCGGAGAGTAGAAGATAATAAAGGCATACCACACCAGCCAGATAACCGGTTCATTGAGGTTTCGTACTCCTCCCAGCGCTACAGCCGCGTATAGTATGAGGAACGGAAAAAATAGCGCGTTTCCGAACAGCGACAATATCTTCCTGCGCGGTTGAGTGTGTCGCACGCGGAAGGCGGCCACGACCAGAGCTATTGAAACCCACACAAACGGTAACACAAAAGCATACGGCGCAAAGGTAGCGATGACATCCAACACCTTCATAGCGTCGATCCTCGATTAGCGCCCCCGCACTGAATCGGACGACTTTTTCACCTTGCTTAGCCTGATCATTAAGAACTATGAATTATGCATTGTGCCTTGAGCAGTGTGCATTCTCTTCACGGTCGATCATCCAACCTAAACCCGTGGCCGCGCACCGTCACCAAGTATTCGTGATCCGGATCGGCTTCCGCCAATCGATCGCGCAGGCGGCGCACCAACGCATCGATCGCTTGCTCGGTAATACCGGCCTCGTCCGATTCCGGCCACACCGCGGCAATCACTTCCTCGCGCGTGATGACCTTGCCTTTGCGTTCCCACAGCGCTTCCAGCAAGCGATACTGCGACACCGACAACGGCGGATCGAGCACCGCGCCGTTGACCCACACCTGGCGCTGGCTCTTGTTCAGGCGCAGGCCCGGCATCGAGACGCGCAGGATCTCCTGCGTTAGCGGCAAAGTCGCTTCCGCGCCGACGAACAACAGTTTCACGCTCAACGCAATCTGAATTTCGTCGCCGTCCTGCAAGTGCACACTGCCGCGCACCGGCGCGCCGTTAACGTAGGTGCCGTTCTTGCTGCCCAAATCCTCGACGGCGTAGCCCATCTCATCGCGCACGATACGCAGATGATTTCGGCTCACCTGCCGATCGGGCAGCATCACGTCGCAATCCTCGCCGCGGCCCAGCGTCATGATCGGCTTGCTCAACGACCAACGCTTACCGGCCAGTTGACCTTCCTGCACCACCAGGATCGGAACCGAACTATCTTGCATGCCTGCCTCCGAAATGAGTCCGCAGCTCCAGTTACTTTACGCGGCTAATGACCACATCTGCTTAATTTGCCTAATCAGCGGTTACCTGCTTGACAAGGCCATCGTCATCGGTTAAGCTCTGCCGTGGAGAAGAAGAATACGATGCTGAACAATGGCACGGTCCTGCGTTCACGCTATCGGGTTGTCAGTTCGATCGGGCAAGGCGGCATGGGCGCCGTCTATGAAGCCGAAGACCTCGTACTCGCCGGGCGTCGCTGCGCCCTCAAAGAGGTCAAACTCGATCCGAACATGACGGACGAAGCGCGCCGCCAGGCTCAAGAACAGTTCTATCGCGAAGCCAGCGTCCTTGCGCGGCTCGATCATCCCACGCTGCCCAAAGTCTCCGATTACTTCTCCGAAGACGACATTGATTTTCTCGTCATGGACTTCGTGCCGGGGCGCGATCTCAAAGACATCATGAACGAAGCGCGCCGGGCCGGTGAATTTCTGAATGAAGCGCAGGTGCTTAATTGGGCCGCGCAGTTATGCGATGCACTGGCCTACCTGCATCATCAAGACCCCGTCATCGTGCACCGTGACATCAAACCAGCCAACATCAAACTCACGCCCGATGGCCGCATCAAACTGGTAGACTTTGGTCTTGTCAAGATCATGGCCGACGATGATGAGAATCGCACGCTGACCGTCGTGCAGGGCCGCGGCACAGCCGCCTACACGCCGCTGGAGCAATATGGCGGCGATACCGGCCACACTGAGATTCGCAGCGACATCTACTCGCTCGGCGCGACGCTCTATCACTTGCTCACCAATCAGCCACCGCTCGATGCTAAACAACGCTTCTTAAATCCCACCAAGTTGCAGACGCCGCGCGGCGTCAATCCGGCAATCTCACCCGCCACCGAACGCGCCCTGCTCGCCGCGATCGCCATGCATCCCGATCAGCGGCCGGGTACGATCGAGGAATTCCGCGCCCTGCTCTTCGGATCGAGCGAAGCCACGCCGCCGGTCATCAACCGCCCGATCGTTCCACGGCGCCCATCGACACCCGCCTGGTCGGTGGCTTTGCAGCACAACCGCACCCTGTTGGCAGCAGTTGTCGGCTTGTTGGTGCTGGCTTTCGTGGCGACCTGGGTCGCCGCGCCCACTGGCACTTCTGCCGCCTCAACGCCGACACCCACCCCAACGGCGACGATTAAATAACCGCGCTATTTGCGCCACAACCACACCAACGGAATCAAACTGCCGATCACGGTGACTAACAGCGCCGCCCACGCGCCGAACACCGATCGGAGCATGGCGGCCCCCGGCAGCCCCAGACCAAACAACGTGTACGCCATCAACCCGCCGATCGCCGCCCACAACGCCACGCGCAACGCCTGCGATCGATTTCCCGCCAGATTGTGCGTGCGCCAATAACCGCCCCCGCCGATCAACGCCACACCGATTAGCGCCAGCAATAGTTCGGTCCAATGTGCGCGCTGCGGCTTCTCGATCAGTAACGTTTGCATGAACGATGGCGTTGGCGTTGGCGTAATCGTCGGTGTGGCGCTGGGCGTCGGCGTAATCGTCGGCGGCGGAGTCGGCGTAATCGTCGGGGTCGGAGCCAGCGTCGCCACAGTGAACACGCCCGCTTCGTTGATGGTGATCTGCACCACGATCGAATTCAACGCCGGATCGCTCGCCGCACGGATGATCAACTGGCCGACTTTTTCCAGCACAAAATCAGTGCGGGCTACACCGTTCTGCGTCTTGCCGTTTTGCACGGTCGGCGCGGGCGCGTCGCCATATTGAAAGATAAAGCGCACCGGCGTGTCGTCGGGGACGGGATGGCCGTTCCGATCGAGGATGAGACCAGTCCGCAGTTTCACGGTGTCGCCTACACGCGGCCGCAGCGGCGGCGGCGTCGGCTGCCCTTCGATCGCCTCATCCCCGATGGCGAGTTGAATGATCTGCCCGGGATCAGGCTCGGTCTGCCGCGTCAAATCGTAGTCGAGCGCGGTCAAGTTGACGGGCGAACGACCCGGCGGCACACGCTCGCCGCTCAACGCGCGAGCCGCGGCGTCTACAAACGGCGGCGTCTTGCCATAAACCGCGTACAACGCCGTAAAGCGCGAAATTTCGTTGGCCGTCAAACCCTGTGGCGGCCCCATCATCAAGCCAATCACACGTTTGCCCGTCAGCAAATCGGGGCGCAGCGCCATAAGTTGTCGCACCGCATCAGACGACGGCACATTCGGGTCGATCGACTGCATCACAAACACGATCCAGTTGGCGCTTTGCCACGATGGCAGCAGATCAGCCGTGTTGGGCACATTCAACGCAAATGCGCGCAGGGCCGAAAACGTTGTCGATGTGATGTTAGTCGCGGGCACACCATATTGCTGCGAGATCGCGCGGGCCAGATCATCGACGCGGAGTGTGGTACGCGACGCACAGCTACGACAATCTTGATAAGTCCGATCGTCAGTGGCGATGAAAAAGGTATCTTCCGGCGCGGGTCGTGCTGCCGTCAAGTTCTGCGGGGGCGGCCACAGCAACGTCAGCGCCTCATTGGCGATCTGCTGCGTTGTCGTGATAGCCTTGCCGACGTTGGTGCGTGCCGTGTCCACCGGCACGATTACTTTCGTGGCATCGAAGTTGGGATACAGCCGGTATTTCAAGCGCAAAATGCGCTGCACGGCGCTGTCAACGCGCGCCTGAAACGCCGGGTCGGTGGAGTACTTTTGCCGAAACGCCTGAATGATGTCGCGGGTAAGTTGGGCTTCTTCCGCCGGATTGGTGGACAAGCCGCGCACGATCAGCACGTCGTGGCCCGCCTGAAACGCGTCGAGTGCCGCTTGCGTAACAGAGATCGCACCACTGGCAGTGGTGGCATAATAATTACGCACACTGGCCGAGTCCAGCACATCGCCGACCAACAAACCGCCCGCATCACGCCAGGCTTTGACTTCAGGCAATGCAATCAACTGTTGCAACACATCGCCGTCCACGCTGACGGGCCGTGTGCGTTCACGAATGTTGCCCGTAAACCCGCGATAGCGCGTGTTGGTCGTCAACACCGCGTCAGCCAAGGGCCGCGCCTTGCTCGGTTGCAGCGTCATCAACTTAAAGAACGGCGATAGATCGAACTTCTTGAGATCGTCCAGCGATTGATCGATGGTGTACGAATCGTCGTCGAGGCCGCCTTCGCCGGGAAAGTGCTTGAGGATCGCCGCCAACCGATCGCCCGATCCGGCTCGCAGGCCGCGCACGTAGGCCTGAGCTAATGCACCCACCCAGTACGGATCGCCGCCGAAGACGTTGACGCCGGGATCGAAGGCCGAACTGGACGGCTGCTGCCGCACATCCAACGTCGGTCCGATGAGGAAGTTAACGCCCAGTGCAGCGAGTTCCTGGCCGACCACCTGTCCGGCGGCTTCAGCCGCAGTTTGACTCCACGTCGCACCCATTGCCATGTAACTGGGCGCGGGCGTTAAGCCGCTGGAAATCTGGCTGTTGGGCGCGCCATCGCCATCCTGCTCCAGCGCCACAAACAACGGAATAAACGGCGACGGCGTTGCGCCGCGCGTCGTCTGACGGCTGAGATTTTGCAATACGCTGGTCAGGCTGGCAATTTGCAGCGGCCCACTATCGGCTGTCAAGTTGCCTTGCGCCGTTGACAACGTCACGCCCCCCACCCGGTAGTTGAGGATCAGATCGGCCACGTCGCTGTCAGCCGCCGCACTGGTGCCGTTGAAACTGACGATGAAGAGTTGGCCGACGCGCGCCTCGGGCGACATGCGCGGCAGCAAACCCGCGATGAAAGCCTCTTCACCGCCGTCCTGCGCCGCTACACGACCGGCCATACTCAGCAACAGCGCAGCGATTAACAGCCATTGAAAAATACGTAACGAACGTGGCATGGGGCAAGTATAGTCGGGTCGATAGATCGTGACAAGTGAGCTGCGAAACGTAGTGCGGGAAGATTTGGCGCGAACGACGTTACAACATCTCGATCACGCCATCCGGCCCGATCGGATAGCGGCGCCCGCAGACCTGGCATTGGAGGGCCGTCGCGGTTCGATCGAGTGAAGATCGATCGTACGGGCAGTGCACTAACTCGTTATCTTCTGAACTCGCGGTCACTGGCTGATGTCCATCATCCAACTTCAACGACCACACCAGATCGTAATCGACCTGCCAAACCTGCGTTGTCACATCCGTCTGACCGAGCGACTGCAAGAGTCCCTCAAATTTGGCCTTGCTGAACGTCTTGCCCGGAATGAACTTCGCGCCCAGCGCGATGCGATTGGATACTAACAGAATACCGCCCGGTTTCAACACGCGGATGCATTCGGTCAAGGCCGCACGCGTATCCGGCATAAACTCGAACGCTTCGAGGCAGACGACCGCATCAAAGGTGCAATCGTCGAACGGCAGCGGCACGGCGTGGTGCCACACCCACGTAATCCGATCGCGATATTCGGCGACGTAGCGTGTAGCTTCCTGCAACATACGTCGCGCATTATCTAGCGCCACGATGCGCCCGTGAAAGTTCGATTCGCGGCACAGGGCCAGCGGCAGCCGCGACGTGCCCGTTGCCACATCCAGCACGATCGGCTCAACTTCGCTTTGCAGCGATAGCGCCAGCGGCGTGGCTAAGTAGTGCGCGTCGTATTCGTCGGAATATTGTTTGATGCGGTTATAACGTGTCGCGACCAGATCGTACAACCAGGCGACTACACGTTTGCCCAGATACGTGCCTTCGGCGAGGACGAGTTGCCAATAAAGAAAGGCCGCGATGAGAACGAGCAGGAGAACGATCAACCACAGAGGCATGAGAGTGTCTGATGAGTGATAAGTGACGAATGAAGACGCGCTATGTTACTCGTCACTCGTTACTCGTCATGGATTATCGAATTGCCAACGCCCCCACCAGCATCGCCAGCAGCAACCAGAATTGCGAGGCTTGCGCGAAGGCCAAGCCGCGTAACACCGTCGCCAGTAGGGTTTGCGCGATCAACAGCACGCCGAGCATGAAAGCCGCCAACGGTTGCTGCAATAGCACCAGTCCGATCACAATCAACAACTGCGGCAGCAACCAACCGATCGAGCGTTGGCCGCCCCGCGCCAGATCAAGCGACGCCGCATACGCGATCGAGAACAGGAGCGCCATCGCCAACGACAGCGGCGTCAAGTGGCCAAAGGCTGCCTGCCCCAGCGACCAGGCCAGTCCTACATCGAGCAGGCCGTGCGCAAAGTGCGAGACTTCCTGCGGCAAACCCGCGCGATGTTCCAAAATCACGCCGACTTGAATCAGCGCGAATGCGCCCAGGCTAAGCGTCATGGCTTGCCAACCGATCACGCCACTCAGCACAATCCCAAGCGCAACGCACACCAGCGCGCTCAGCACCGGCGTGCCGACTTCCGGCCACACTTCGGTTTGCCACCACGCGCGGAAGTGTGCCGACCAGTGCTGCGATCGTTCTGCAGGGGAACCGGGTCGCGCAAATGGCCAAGCCGCTTCCGGTTCGGCGTAGGCTACATGCGGCCAGCGCGCAATCAGGGCCGGCCAGTCGGTCTCAACAAGCCCCCACCAGATCGTCGCCCACACGCCGTCGGCGAGCAGAATCGACAACGCGGCGATCAGCACATCGCGGCCTGTCCATACAAACGCACTCGACGCGACGATGCCGCACACCACCGCCCAGGCCGGACTCAACCACAATGTCCGCCCACGCGCCGGAATCTGGATTCGAATGAAATGACCGGTTTCAATATTCACTGAACACTGTCCAATGAACCATGAACACAGGCTTGCTCAACTTACAGTGTTCATGGTTGCTTGTTACTTGATCGTTCCTGACTCACACAACCACGTTTCCGTGCGCCGCAGCCCCTCATCCAAAGATACGTTTGGCTCCCAACCCAGCAAGCGCTTGGCTTTGTCGGTGCTGAAGCGACACTGTCCGGTGGTGAAGCCCAACATCGCCCGCGAAACGCGCGGCAAGCGGCCGGCAACTTTAGCGGCGATTTCCACCCCAAAGGCCGCCGCAATCGCGATCGCTACCGGCATCGAGCGCGCAGGCCTGCCCGCCATTTTAGCATACCGGCCGTAAAACTCACGCCACGGTACGTCGCAGTCACAAATCGTGAACGCTTCGCCGATCGCTTCGGCACGCGTGGCGGCTAGTAAGTACGCATCCACTAAGTTGTCAACGTACACCGGATGACTGAAGCCATGCCCGCCGCCGATCAACATCGGCAGGCCGCGCTGTGCCAACTGCACGGGCAAAGTCGTCCAGGCATCGCCGCGCGGACCATAGATCATCGCGGGGCGCAGCACCGTCACGCCGAACGAGTCGGTCGCGGTTTCAAGTGCGGCGCGTTCGCCCAGCGACTTTGTTTCGGCATAGGCGTACACCGGCCAATGCGGCCACGTCTCATCGATCGTGCCTGAGGCGACCGGCCCATACACCGCGATGCTGCTGGTGCTGATGAAGCGTCGCACGCCATTCAATCGCGCGGCTTCAGCGAGTTGGCGCGTGGCCGTGACGTTGACGGCGTGGGCTATCTCCAACCGATTAGGCGTACTCAACCACCCGGCGACGTGAAAGACGACTTCGCAGTCCGCAGTCGCCGCGCTAAAACAATCGGGTTGGAGAAGATCGCCGCGGACCACTTCAACCCGATCGCGCAATGACTCGATCAGTTTACGCGGATCACGTACCAACACTCGGACGTGCGCGCCATCACGCACCAACCGTTCGGTGACGTGACTGCCGACGAATCCTGTCGCGCCGGTGACGAGCACGCAGCGATTTAACCAGTCACTCATACACTTGCGGATTCACACAGTTGGGCAACCGCTCGCCTTTGAGACCGGCGATGAGATTGGCCGCGGCCATCGTCGCCATTTTGTTGCGCGCCGTGAAACTGGCACTGGCGATGTGCGGCGCGATGATGATGTTATCCAACGTCAAAAGTGGATCATTCATCTCGATGGGTTCGGGTTCGGTCACGTCGAGCGCGGCATAGGCGATGGTGCCGCTAGTGAGCGCGCGATACAGCGCCGCCGGATCGACGACGGGGCCGCGTGAGGTGTTGATCAGCACCGCCGATGGCTTCATTAACTTCAACTTCGCGTCGTCGAAGTAGTGATAGGTTTCTTTCGACAGCACCGTGTGAATCGAGACGAAGTCGGCTTCGCGCAGCACCGTGTCCAGATCAGCGTATTGGGCGTGCAGCGTTTTTTCCGCTTCGGGATAGCGCTGCACGTCGTAATAGAGCACGCGCATGTCAAAGCCTTGCGCGCGTTTGGCAACGGCCTGGCCGATGCGACCGAAGCCCACGATGCCCAACGTTGCGCCGCTCACGTCAGGACCGAGAAAATCGATCGGCCCCCACGTCTTCCACAGCCCCGCGCGCGTGAACTTGTCTCCTTCGACGACGCGCCGCGCGGCTGACATCAACAGCGCCCAGGCAAAATCCGCGGTGGCGTCGGTCAACACGCCGGGTGTATTGCCGATCGGGATGTGGCGAGCCGTCGCCGCAGGAACATCGATGTTGTCGAAACCGACCGCCATCTGGCTGATGACTTTGAGTTGCGGCCCGGCGGCATCCATCAAGGCTGCATCGATCTTATCGGTGAGAAGACACAACAGTCCAGTCAGACCGTTGACTTTGGATGCGAGCACATCATAAGCGGGAGGCAGCGGATTCGGCCACACTTCGAGGTCGTATTCCGCTTCGAGCGGACGCAGCAAGTCCAACCCTTTTGGTGGAATCACGCGCGTGACAAACAGGCGAGGTTTGCTCATGAGGCTCCTCGAACCGGTATAAAAAGCGGCTCGGGGGAAGTGAGTCCCTGAGCCTACAACGTTATCAGGCCGCGCGTCACGGCGGAAGTCACCGCTTCAGTGCGATTGCTGACTTCCAGTTTAGACAAAATGGTGCTGACGTGAAATTTGACCGTGCGCTCGTTGACCGTCAACCGTTCGGCGATCCGTTTGTTGTTCAAGCCCTGTGCAATCAGCTGCAAGACTTCCAGTTCGCGCGGCGTTAACGTCTCAATCGACTTGTTTGGTCTGAGTGCCACGGCGTCACCTTCCCTTCCGTTTGGTTTGGAGCGGACTGCTCAACCAGCGGCGATGAACACACGCGACCAAGACTTGTTAATTATTATAATCGATGGGTTAGGGGTTGTCCATCGAGTGAGGAAGGCCGCATCAACCGCCGGGTGTGACGCGCGCACCGGGCAGGCGCGTAGGCGTGGCCGTCGGTGTAGGCGCAGTCGCCAACCACTCAAAACTATATTGGCTCAGCGGACTGACCACTTCGTAGATCGGTTGACCGTCGCTGCCCGTGCCCACTTGCCGCACGATTTCAACCTTCCAACGGAAGACGCGATTGCGATCGGACGCGGGCGGGAAGAGATCGGCCGGCAAACGCCAGCTGGTCGCCAGCGTCAATTTGACCTCCGGCGAGCGCGTGCCGTTCACTTGCGACACTTCGGCACGATATAGTTCGTTGGATTTCAAGATGCCCGCGGAGAGCCACTGCAGCACGATCGGCTTCGCATCCCCGACGATGATCTCGCCATCGAGCGGCGTCAGCAATCGCACCTGGCCATAATTCGCAGGTGGCGACGGCGTCGCGTTCACATCGACAGTGGGGGCAGGCGTGTTCGTCGGTGTGGGACAGGTCACGATGACCAGCTGCTGACCGATACTCAACGCTTCTGGATCGGTGATGTTGTTGCGCTGCTGGATGACCGCCATCGGCACTTTGAGTTTCACCGCAATATCGCTGAGCGTATCGCCGTCTTGCACAATGTAGACCGATTCACAACTCGATCGGGTGGGCGTGGCCGTCGGCTCAAAGCCGACCGGCGTCACCGTCGTCGTCGGGCGCGGCGTGGGCGCGGGACATTGTAACTTCTCGCCGACGACAATGAAATCATCTACCGCCTTGCTGTTGTACAACATGAATTGATCGACCGACATCCCGCACAAGTCGGCCAAACCGCCGGGCGTATCGCCGCTCTTGACGACGATTTGAATTGGTGACAACGGGGTCGGCGTGGCGGCGATCGTCGGCGTAGGTTGCGGTGTACTGGTGGGTCGGGGCGTGCGCGTGGGCGTGCGCGTCACGGTGGGCGTCAACGCCAGATTCGCCGCTTCCTGCGAACCTTGCACAACCAACGCCAAAATCAGCCCAATCACAATCAACGTGATGATGATGACGAAGATACGAATCGGAATCTGCGCGGCTTCTTCGCGCTTTTCCTGTTGTTGACGCTGCAGCTGCTTGACTTTGGCGGCTTCGGCTTTGGCAATGGCGACGAGGTCGGCGCCGCAGTGCAGACAAGTCTTGGCCCGCGAAGAGATCAACGCACCGCATTGCGGGCAGACGCGCTGCTGATCGGACGGAGTGTTCGCCGCAGCCGGATCAGTTGAAGATTCGTCGGCGCGTGGTGCGCCGAAGCGACGGAGTTTCATTTCGCCAAGCTACCATCCAGGCCTAGCGTCGGCGCGATGGCCTGCATCGCTTGCAGCACGTTGCCGATATGTTCGTCGAGCGGCACACCCAGATCGGCAGCGGCGTGTTCAATCTCCGCCCGATCGACCCCGGCGGCAAACAGTTTATCTTTCCACTTTTTCTTGACGCTGGAAACGGTCACATCGGCGATGTTCTTGCTGGGCCGGACCAACGACACCGCCGTTATCAAGCCGGTGAGCTCATCACACGCGTACAGCGCTTTTTCCAGCGCCGTTTCGCGCACGACGCCGGTCACTTCGGTGGCGTGCGATAAGATGGCGCGGATAATCTCTTCGCTGACGCCGCGCTCGCGCAGAATCTTAGAACCAACTACGGGATGCCCCTCGACCGCCACATCGGGATAGCGCTCGTAATCAAAGTCGTGCAACAAACCGACCACGCCCCACAAGTCGGCGTCGGCATTGAAGCGCGGCGCGTAGAAACGCACGGCAGCTTCGACCGAGAGCATATGCTTGCGAAGTGAATCACTGGCGGTGTATTCGGTAACGAGGGCCCACGCTTCGTCGCGGTTCATCGCAGCCTCAGAAGAGACCTCGTGGGTCTTAGGAACCCACGAGGTCTGGATGTGCGCGGGATTATACCACAGCCGATTGGCCGACTGCACTGCTAGGGGCGACGGGTCGGCGTCCGAGTGGGCGTCACGGTTCGTGTCGGTGTTGCCGTCGGCGTGCGAGTAAGGGTTAGAGTTGGTGTCAGCGTCGGTGTGGCGGTCGCAGTTGGTGTTCGAGTGGGCGTGGCCGTCACAGTAGGTGTCGCCGTCGCGGTCCGTGTTGGCGTCGGCGTACGAGTCGCCGTGGCCGTGCGAGTTGGTGTGCGCGTATTGGTCGGCGTTCGTGTGGGCGTCGCGGTACGCGTCGGCGTGTCAGTGGATGTGGGTGTCACCGTCGGTGTCTCAGTGGGCGTCGGCGAGCAGATTCGCGGCGGGCATTGTGTGGCCGTGGCGGTGCGCGTGGGCGTCCACGTGGGCGGCACGGTAGCGGTGGCCGTGCGTGTCGGCGTGGGCGTAAACACAACTGGCGCGGTGGTTCGATTGACCAACAGACTGATCAGCAGAATGCTTAATCCGACGATGGCACCGCCGCCAAACACATATAACAAAATCCGCTGCGTCTTGGGTCGAACCGGCTTGCGCCCGCTGCGAACTGCGCGCGAGCTAACAGCGACCGTAGGTTTACGGGCCGCCGGGGCAGCTGGTTCGATCGGGGCAACGGGTTGAACCGCACCAAGCGCCGTGACTTTGGCGGATAATTCGCCGCGCCGCTTCTCGATCAGCCGTTGCAGTTCCGCGCCCGCATTGGGATGCTTAGGGTTGATGGCAACGACTTGCCGCAAGCATTCTTCGCGCTCGGCGTCGTTTGTCGCGATCGAGGCCAGCCACAACCAGGCGTGCTCGTTGCGCGGCTCGGCAATCAACACGAGATTGAACATCTCGCGGGCTTTGTCCGGCAATCCGCGCTGCGCGGTGAGTATCGCTTGACCGAGGAGTTCTTTGGTGCCCATCGTTACGGCTATTGTAGCCGCGCGGGAACAAAAGTCAACAGGACGAAAGATACCTCACAGGCTAGGCTGGGCCAAGTTCGTGTTGATCCTAGTCCTACTCGTTTTAATGGAGCACCCAGTACGCCACCCCGAAACAGACCGCGGCTGGCAGCACCATTATCAAGAGAGCCGCGCCGCCGGAACTGGAGTTATAACCAAGTGGATAGACCAATCCACCGCTGATAAGCCAGCAAAAAGTAAGCACTTCCATCCGGCCAACTGTCAAAGCTTTCACGCGCTGGCGAACAACAACCAGCAATAGATTAACGGCTAGCGTACTCAGAAATACTGGGACTACGTCACTGCTGCCAGTAGAACGTCGGGCTACAGCAGACCAGATAAGTACGGCCCAAAATACGACAGCCAGCGCCACGGTGAGCGCAAAGATACTGCGCGGCGATAAGCGTTCTTGAGCGGGTGACGCCTGTTCCGTCGGCAGCGCGAACCGATCGGCCGCAGCTTGTTGCCGAGCCGCGCGTTCGCGTTCAATACGCAGTCGCTCAAGCCGTTCAGCTTCGGCCTTTGCCTTTGCGACTCGATCCTGTTCGGCCTTGATGGCCGCTTGACGATCGACTTCCTTCTTCAGGTCAGCAAGCCGTTCAGCCTCAGCCTGTTCCTTTGCCAAACGTTCTTGTTCTTCATGTGTTCGCTGCTTTTCAGTATAGGCGGTTAAGGCGGCCGCGGCGGCCTGCGATACTCGCCGACTATCATCGTTTACCAAGGTCTCCAGCGCTTCACGTGCTGACAACGCCAGGCCGCGACTGGATCCGCCAAGCATCCGTTCGAGTTCTCGAACCACGCCCTCGCGTAAGCTAGCGAGTGGGCTTTCAATTGCCTGCCGCAGTTCAATCGGCAGTTCGTCCGGCTTCACGATCGGTTTGGGATTGCGGGCAATAATGATGTCGCCCTGCTGTTTGTACGACCACTTTCCTGGGGTCTGCTTAGGCGTACGGGTTACTACCCGTTCGTAAACGTAGTCATACATCTCGTCGAGCGTGATCTTGCCGTCGCCGTCAATATCCGCCGCGCCGGTACGTAACCCCTCCACTATGAAATGCGTAAACAGCGAGTTATCAGCTTCGCCGATGATCTTGTCACCTTCCCAAGCATACTGGGTTGCGTCCGTCGCCGTCAGCACTACGCGCCCATAACCGCTACCTTCAAAGGCCTGGGCAGTACCAACGCTTTCGCCAGCCGCCGCTTTATTGCCTTCTGCAAAGGCGCCGCTGTGACAACAGTCGAGCACGATAACCAGCCGTTTTGAGCGGCTGGCATTCATGGCATCGCGAACGAAGTCCGCGCCGATAGCCGTGGCAAGCAATCGGCTGGTCCGTGTGTTTTGCACAGCCAAATACAACCGCCCTTGATCGTCGCGCACGCCATGACCAGAGAAGTAAAACAGTAGTAGATCATCTGGCTTCTTGTCGAAGAAAAAATCCTGAATGTGGAGACGAATCTCCTCGCTGGACGAGTTAAGGAGTGTTTGAACTTCATCGAATTCCCCAATGTCAGGATGGCGCAGCACCTCAGCCAGATCGCTAACATCTTCAGTGGGCGCGACGAGTTTTGCTAGGTTGGGATCCTGGTAGTGGCTGTTGCCGATGATTAGCGCGAGCTTGCGATTCATGTTGATCCTGGTGAGTCAGATTGGGCCATCGCTGTACCACTCGCCGCATTGGTGATAACTAGATGGCTGCACGTCGACAAGATCTCACCGATCTAATCTGCTGTGCTGTCTTGATTCAAGGTTGGCGTATGGTCGGTCAGAGACGCAGTGTTGACCAATCGATACAGCAGCGCACCGCCCGCCACCGCACTCAAGACTGGACCCAACACCAGCGACAAGACGCTCACATTCAGTTCGTTCATAGACGACGCCAGATTCCAACCTTGATATAGTTGATGGATCACTATCTCCCATGCGTAGCCGCTACCAATCGCACCTGCTGCCAGCCAAACTACGCCAACCACACCATATTTCCAATGCGGCACACTGGGGATCTGGCGTAACACAGCCCAGGCACCAATCACGCCGCAGATTCCGTTCCCTGCAGTGTTAAGCCAGTTGGAATCTAGTCGAGCAGCCACGCCGATCTGCACCGCGCTGATCGTAACCAGCGCCCAGCCGCCGGCCAGCAGCCACACCGTACGCTTCATGGAGGGCAGGACGCTGTGCATTATCAGCGCCAGCACCAGGCAGCCAGCGCCGTAACCGACGCTGAAATATGCGGCCATGTCCAGAACAGATGGGGCCAGTTGGCCGACAAGCACATCAAGCAAATTGATCAAAACCCAGCCGCCGCAAATGATGGCAATGGCACGCACGGCCGTCTTCAACTCAGCTGCAGGGAGCGAAGGCTCGATCGATTGCTGGGTGGCCGCGACTGGCATAGCCGTGTTCTTCGACGCGATCTGCCAGAACATCGTCCCGCCGCCAATCGCGCCAATGAGTGCACCGCAGAGTGCTAACGCCTGCCTCAGTACTTCGTTATCGTTGCTGTTCCACACCACGGCCAACATAGTGCCGGGGCCCACGGTCCATGCAACCGTCCAGCCCAAGGTTGTGGTCTTCAACTTCAGCGCCGGCACAGCGGAACGCAATATGCGGCCGGTAACCTGTCCGCCCCCAAAGCCACATACCGCACCAAAAACACTGATGATCAGCAAAGTGCTAGCAAATTCAGGCGAATGATCTCCATATTGAAGCGAACTTCCCAAGACGTAAGCCGCTCCTACACCTATCCCTGCCGCTACCGCCCAGCCAAGCCCGACGGCGAAGACGCGCTGCCATGCAACCAAGATTTGCATTTGGCGCAACATCAAGCCAGTCACGCCCCACAATAGCAACATCGCCGCTATCGTCAAGGTCGCGCCAGCGACGAAGTCTGACACACCCATTAACGACGCCAGCCACACTGCAAAAATCAGGCCAAAGCCTGCCGCTGCCATCAGAGTTGGAATAACAATGGCTTTTAGTCGCGCGGCAAGTGCTGTGTTTGATTGAGTGGTCTCGACTGAGGAGACGCGCGTCGGTTGATCGGCCACCAGCTGATCGGCAAACGACCTCGGTGGTGCTTCGGCGATCGTCGTCTGCATTTCGATCAGCGGCGTGGCAATAGGTGCTTCCGGCTGTACGACTGGCGCCATCGCGGCAGATCGAAAGACAAGCACTGTATCGCCTAGCGCGAGCGTATCGCCCTCGTGAAGCGCGATCGGGGCATTACCGCTGAGGCGTTGGCCATTGAGGAAGGTGCCGTTGGCGCTGCCCAGATCCTCCGCCGTCACCCGTCCCGCCTCAACAGTCAGGCGCACATGCTGACGTGAGATCAGTCCATCCGTCAGACGAATCGCTACGCTGCTCATGCGACCAATGATGTTGACGCCGAGTTGCAAAGCGAAGGTCTGGCCAACATCCGGGCCACCCTGAACCATCAACCGTGCCGCAGCGACTGCCGCGCGTCTGGCTGTATCGAAAACCTCTTCACGGGCCGGTGATAGAGCCGCTCGTTCCGCAGCAATCCGATCGGCTTCCGCTTGCAGCGCGGCCTGACGTTCGGCCTCGTCGCGTTCTTTGGCGATGCGTTCCTGTTCGGCCCGCTGCGCCTCACGCGCCAGTTGTTCCTGCTTGGCCTTCTCGGCTGCGATTCTATCTTGCTCAGCCTTGATCGCCGCTTGCCGATCAGTGTCGGCCTTCAATGCGGCTTGACGATCAGATTCAGCACGTTCGGCCGCGATTCGATCTTGTTCCGCCCTGATCGCCGCCAGCCGATTGGCCTCGGCGCGTTCTTTGGCGATGCGTTCCTGTTCGGCATGCTCTGCTTCACGCGCCCGTTGTTCCTGCCTGGCTTTTTCCGCCGCGACTCGTTCGCGTTCCGCTTTCAGCGCGGCAAGTCGTTCGGCTTCGGCGCGCTCGGCCGCGAGGCGATCTTGTTCGGCACGTTCTTTCGCCAAACGTTCCTGCTCCTCACGCACGCGCTGTTTTTCGGCATACGCCTGCAACGCGCTTGACGCCGCACTCGACACACTCCGGCTGTCATCATCGGCCAAATGCTTGATCGCATCGAACGCAGCCAGTGCCAGGCCCGCGTTCGAACCGTTCAGCAACCGATCGAGTTCACGCACCGACCCCAGCCGCACGTTCGCCAGCGGGCTTTCAATCGCCATTTTGAGATCGGCTGGCAATTCAACCGGCTTCACAATCGGCTTGGGATTCCGCGCAATGACAATGTCACCCTGCTGCTTGTACGACCACTTGCCCGGCGTTTGTTTGGGTGTCTGTGTCACTACGTGCTCGTAAACGTAGTCGTACATCTCGTCGAGCGTGATCTTGCCGTCGCCGTCCACGTCAGCCGCGCCCGTACGCAAGCCTTCGACCATGTAATGGGTGAACAGCGAGTTGTCCGCCTCCCCGATGATCTTGTCGCCTTCCCACGCGTACTGTGTCGCATCCGTCGCTGTCAGCACTACGCGACCGTAGCCGTTGCCTTCAAACGCCGGACCGATGCCAGCACTTTCGCCGGTGACGGCCTTAGCGCCTTGCGCGAAGGCACCGCTATGGCAGCAGTCGAGAATCAGCACCTGCCGCTTAGATCGGCTCCGATCCATTTCGCCTGTGATGAAGTCGGTAGCGATGGCCGTGGCGCGCAGTCGATTGGCGCGCGTGTTCGGCGCGGCCAAATACAAGCGGCCCTGCTCATCACGCACGCCGTGGCCGGAGAAGTACAACACCAGCAGGTCATCGGGCTTCTTGTCGGCGAAGAAGTCTTCGATGCTCAAGCGGATCGTTGCGTCAGATTCATCGACAAGGGTGTTGACGCCATCGAAGCCGCCGATGTCCAGATTGCGCAAAACATCGGCCAGATCGTTTACGTCCTCGCTGGGCGCGATAAGTTTCGCCAAGTTCGGATCCTGGTAATGGCTGTTGCCGATGATGAGCGCGAGTTTGCGGTTCATGTCAGCCTGCGATTACTGATACTCAGCATAGGCGCGATCCTCACCATTGATGATGACCTGCGCGCCCTCTTTGGCAATGATGATGCCCGCCAGCCTGCATGATCTTGTCACGTCCGACAACGTCGCCACCTACGCTCACCTCATCGGCAGCGATATCGGCTCCACCAGAACGCGACGATGTCGGCGAGCCCTTAGAGCCATCTGCGGCTGCTCAGCGCCGAACTCACCATTGGCCGAAGTTGTTGATATTCAGCCAGTGCCTTCAACACAATCGGCAAGTCGCCGGCCAATGCTTGCACCACCACCGGTTGATCGGCTTGTTCAAAGGTGATCACGACCCTGCGATCAGAGCGCCACGAGGCCCAATTTCGAAAAACATCCACCACTCGCGATAGCAGTCCAGGCGCGGTAGTGACTTCAAGCGCATTAAGTGCGTGAATAGTGGAATCGGCTTTAGCACCATCCAATGTACCTTCGACGGCATAACCATCAATCGCATCCACATTGAGATCGCTCAATTGAGAACGCAACTGAAATAGATCATCGTTGACTTCATCGTCATCTGCGTCAGAACCAGCATCGATCAGAATCGTTACTTTGGCCAGCAATTCGTCAGTCATCATGTCAGTCCTATCAGACGAGAATGAGTACGCTTTACTTCGAGATACTGACCAACTGCCGGATCGCTTCGATGAGAGCCTTGTTACCGCCGAACATGCTGGCATAGCCCATGTATCGTCCGTCGGCGAAGTAGGCCGCTTGCGGATCTTTCTTGCGGCCATATTCGACCTTGACCCACGTCCAGTTATTCTTCAGCGACGAAGCCTCTGACACCGCGCGCACGTTTTCGATCACCAGCACGCCGGTTTTGCTGCCGTGATATTCAAGGCGGTTGCGGCGTATGATCAACTTACCCGAATCGTTGTACGAACTCAGACTGAGCCAGCGCAGCTCGCCGTTCCAGTACCAGATCGATTCAAACACCTTCTCGCTGGCAGCGTTTGCGGGCTGCGCCTCAGTCGAACGTGAAACTTGATCCGTCGTTGGCTTGACAGGCGCGCCACTCAACAACCGCCCGGCCATCTGCGGTCCGGCGGGCGCCGGGTCCGATCGGGCTTGAGTAATGAACTTTTCCAGCGCCTCTTTGGCTCGTTTTGCTACCAGTACCTCGGGATCATTCGTCAACTGGCGCAGCGCATCAAACGCCAACGTGGCCAGATTCACATCCGTGCTTGTCAGCAGATTTTCGATTCGTTTGATGGCGAGCATACGCGTAGTCGAATCCGGTGATTCGGCCAGCGCTCGAATATCGGCGGGCAAGCCCGTGGTGCGCACGATGGGCGTCTCAACGGCCCCGATCGATCCAGCTGGCCGATCGGGCGGCGTGATCTTCACTGGCTCCATCCGCAGCGTTGTCCGCACCTTATCCGCCGGTCGCGTCGATGTGGCATCGGTAGGCACTGAAGTCCCCGCCTTATGCCGATCTTGATACTCTTTCAGTACAGCCAGTGCGGCCGCGCTGACGCTATTGCTGTCGTCGTCGCTCAAACGCTGTAAAGCATTGAACGCCGAGATTGATAGGCCCGCATTGCTACCGTTTAACAGGTGCTCCAATTGTTCCACCGCGCTTTTGCGCACCAATGGATACGGATTGTCGATCACGGTCTGCAGCGCGGCATCGAGCGGGATCGGCTCAACCACGATCGGCTTGGGATTCCGTGCGATGACGAACGTGCCCTCTTTCTCGAAGCGCCACATGTATGGTTTCTGCTTCGAGGTCTGTTCGGCCACGCGGCGCGCAGCGTAGTCGTACATCTCTTCCACCGAGATGTGACCGTCGCCATTGCTATCGGCTTGACCGGTGCGCAGGCCCTCCAACAAATAGTGCGTAAACAGCGAATTCTCAATCGCGTCGCCGATGACCTTGTTACCCTCCCACGCATATTGCGTGGCATCCGTCGCCGTCAGCACCACACGCCCATAACCGCTGCCGCCAAACACCGACTTGGTCCCGACGCTCGCCCCCAACGCACCCTTGCTGCCTTTTTCAAATGCGCCGCTGTGACAGCAATCCAGAATCAACACTTGCCGCCGCGAACGACTGCGATCCATCTCACCGGACACAAACGCCGCCGGAATGGCCGTGCCGCTGAGCAAGCCGCGTTCAGTATCCGACGCCGTCAAATACAACTGGCCTTGTTCGTCGAGCACACCGTGGCCTGAGAAATACAGCACCAGCAGATCATCCGGCGTGCGCTCTTTGAACAACCGCGCGATCGAGCGGCGGATGGTCTGCGCGGGCGCGTTGATGAGCGGCGTCACGTCGTCGAAGCCGCCAATCGCCGGATCGCGCAGTGCCTCGGCCAGATCGCGCACATCTTCGATCGGCGCCGCCAAATCCTGCAGGCCCGGATCTTGATAGTCGCTGGTTCCGATGATCAAGGCAAGTTTGCTGCTCATGATTGTTATAGACCTAGATTAGGCATGATGACTAAAAACCAAAACACGACCCAGCCCAGCGCTATCCATTTCACGGTGCGGGTCTGCTTACTCGTCCAGATCAACACCCCCCAGGCTGGCGCAAACACCCACATCAAGATCAACATGACGATGAAAGATCGATACCAGGGAGTCGATTTCTTCACGACCGGTGCGGATGCTTCCGGTTGTTTCGTCACTACCGATTTTTCTTCGGCACCCGATCGGCCCGGCGTTTCTGCGCGCTTTTGCTGAAGCTGTTCGAGCGGCTTGCCCGCTTCAACTTCTAGCGCGCGTTTCACCTCGACTGGCACCGCTTGAAACTTCAGGCTCTCGCCGCCCAGCGTCAGTGTATCGCCCGGCTTCAACGCGACTGCCGAATTTCCGATCGCTTGGTTGTTGACGAACGTACCGTTGGCGCTGCCCAAATCCTGCACGGTTACGCGCTGTGCCTCAACCACGATTACAGCATGTTGGCGTGAAGCGAGCGTGTTCGACAGGAGAATTGCCGCATCTTCGGCGCGGCCTAACAGATTGTCGCCCGCTTTCAAGGCGATCTTTTGCCCGGCGCTGGTCACTAAGTTGAAGCGGGCCGCATTGGCGATCGCCGCCGGATCAGTCTTGAGCCGTTCACGTTCGATGCGGACGGCTTCGGCAGTCCGATCGGCCTCGGCTTTTTGTTGCGCCAAGCGTTCAGCCTCGGCCCTGTGCGCGGCAAGTTTCTCGCGCTGCGCCAGCGCCTCGGCAAGTTTGGCCGCAGCACTATCAGGCGTCGCCACCTTCAAGCGTTCGGCAGCCGCCGTCAGCGCCGATGTGGCAATGGTCCGCACGCTGCGGCTATCGTCCGTCGTCAGCCCTTTCAGGGCATCATAGGCCGACACTGCCAGACCCAAATCGGGGCCGTTCAATAGACCTTCGAGTTGGCGGGCAGCGGCTTCGCGGGTAGTGGGCAGTGGATTCTCGATCGCCGCGCGGAGTTCGATCGGGAGTTCCACCGGCCGCAGGTTCGCGCGCGGGTTCTCGGCAATGATCAGCTGTCCCTGCTCTTTCATTGCCCACATCAACGGCTTTTGCCGCGCTGTGTTCAAGCGCACCTGCGCTTCGACGTAATCGAACATCTCTTGCAGAGTGATGTGACCGTCGCCATCCGCGTCGGCGTCGCCCGATTGCAGGCCTTGAATCAAGAAGTGCGTGAAGAGGGAGTTGTCGGCAGACCCGATGACCTGATCGCCTTCCCAAGCGTATTGCGTGGCGTCGGTGGCGGTGAGCACCGCCCGCGCGTAACCATCACCTTCGTTAAAGGCCGTGGCTGTGCCGACGGTCGCGCCGACCGCGCCTTTGGCACCGCGCGCAAAGGCACCGCTGTGACAGCAATCAAGGATCAGCACTTGTCGCTTCGAGCGACAGCGATCCATTTCAGTTTTCACAAACGCGGCGGGAACGGCTGTGCCACTGAGTAGATCGCGCTCGGTGTCCTTGGCCGCCAAGTACAATTGGCCTTGATCATCTAACACACCGTGGCCGGAGAAATACAGCAGCAGTAGATCGTCGTACTTGCGGCCAGCGAAGAATCTGGCGATGGCCTTGTGCAGATCGTCCGCGGAGGCATCGATCAGCTTGGTCACCTCGAAGCCGCCAATCTGCGCCGCGCCAAGCGTTGTGGCCAAATCGGTGGCATCTTCGCCGGGCGCAGTTAAGCGCGCCAGACTGGGATCGTCATAGCGGCTGTTCCCAATGATCAACGCGCTCTTCTGAGCCATAAGCGCTCCGATCGAGTTGTGAAATTGAGCACACAAACACTGATAATTGCGGGGAAATATGGCTGATTCTATTGTAATCGAGCGGGGACAAATGTCAACAGAAAAATTGACGAAAGACTGCGGACGACGGACAGAAGAGAAGAAGGGCGGGATGGAGTGATAGAGAGAAAGCGAGAGGGAACCTTATCCGCAGTAACGTGTTCAGCCGATCGGAATCTTATCGCCCAGCACCGGCGTGGGCTTGAGTACGTTCACATCGATCCACGCGGCGACAGTGGCGGCGGCTTCGCGAATCGACCACCACGTTCGAGAGGAAGCAGTGTAATCGCGGCGATCGGCGACGACGCCAATGCTGTCGAGGCCGAGTGCATCGCACAAATACAGCGCCCGATCGAGATGAAAAGCTTGCGTGACGAGGATGGCGCGACTGACGCCGAAAATCTCGCGGGCACGATAACAACTATCATAGGTACGGCGACCAGCGTAATCGAGTACGAGGGCACTATCGGGCACACCCAATTGCAGCGCCGTCTGTCGCATCGCTTCCGGCTCGTTGTAATCGATGAAGCGATTGTCACCCGTGAGCAGCAGTTTATTCACTAAGCCACGGTGATAGAGATCAGCGGCGGTCGCCACCCGATCGTACAACACCGGTGTCGCCCCGCCCGAGCGCGTTAGCCCGGCCCCAAAGACAATGGCGATCCGCGGCGTATCTTCGCGCGGCACTGCGTCCACATTCGCATACATGCGACTCGCGTACGTCGCGTGCGTGATCAGGTTGAAAGCAATGACGGTGATCGTCCCAATCGCGCCGAGAAGGAAGAAGGTGAGGAAGAGACGTTTGATGAATTTGCGCATGATAATCGTTTGAGATCAAGTGCTGCGTTCAAGCGATTATAGCATTTGAAAAAACACCCTTGCAGCATCAGACTAAGTGCAAGGGTGGTGGCAAAACAACACCGAACATGATTTCTACCCTTATCCTACCACACCTTGTCAAGTAAAAAATCGGGCGAGCGACTGATTTATTTCCCGCCGATTTTTGCTAGACTGACCGCGCTTGTCACACCACTTTAATCGTTATCTAGGAGGTCAACGATGGACACATCTCCGCACGTCAGCGACTTTGTCAGCGTGAACGGCGTCCGCTTGCATTATCTCGATTGGGGCGGTGCCGGTCCGGCGCTGCTCTTTCTGGCCGGCCTGGGCTGCTCGGCCCATATCTTCGATCGATTTGCCCCGCGTTTTACCGATCGGTTTCACGTCCTCGCGCTCACTCGCCGCGGTCATGGCGAATCCGATTATCCCGACACTGGCTACGATATCGACACATTGACGGACGACATTCGGTGTTTCATGGATACCTTGAAGATTGAGCAAGCCGTCTTAGTCGGTCATTCACTGGCAGGCATTGAACTAAGCCGATTTGCAACGTTACATCCAACCCGTGTACTCAAACTGGTGTATCTAGACGCCGCTTATGATTACGCCTCACCCAACTTCAAAGCGATGCTGGCTAAGAATCCGGTGCCGCGTCTTCAGCCAGCAGACGCAAACGCCGAGCACTACGCCCTTGAAGATTATAAGGCCTCGCTCAAACGCTGTTATCCAGCGCTAGCCATAATGTGGAATGAAGTGCTGGATACCGAGATGATGCACTCGGTGAAGTTCACACCAGAAGGCAAAGTGGTAGAACGGATGTCAGATGCGATTAGCCAGGCGCTGCGTGATACGTTAAACAATTACTCGCCGGAAATTGCCAAAATCAGCGCGCCAATGCTCAGTTTCTTCGTCAACGCCAACGGCACTGATTATCTATCCGACGCTTTCATGTCAGCAGAGCAGCAAGCCGAAGTGCTCGAATTCTTTGCCACGGTCCGCCGACCCTTCAACCAAGAATGGATCGAGCAGTTCCGCCGCGCAGTGCCACACGCTCGGATTGTAGAGCTCTCTGACGGACATCACTACTGTTTCATCATGCAGGAAAAGTGTGTGCTTAACGCAATGCGGAGTTTCTTGCTGACAGAATAGCTGTGCTGTTGCAGGCGTGATCAGAATGAAGCCGCGAGCAAATCAAATAGTAAACCGAGGGCACAAGTCTAGCGGACATTGTGCCCTCGGCATCTCTGCAGTGCGATTTCCTACCCCAGTCGCTCGATCTGCTCCTTCAGTTTCTCAGCCCACGCCAGACGCGATCCAAGCCTAAGAGACCGAGCAACACCAGCAAGATCATACCGCTCAGGGGGATCTCGAAACGCAGCAGCCGGCCGCCGAGGGCCATCAACAAGCCAAGTCCCAGCGCCAGTGCGAGGCTCTGGTAATGGTTATGCTCAAACAAGGCGAGGGTCTCGGCGGACGTGCTCGAGAGGCCCGTCACCATCCGATCGAACAGCGCCAGGTCCCAACTCGCCAACGCCAAGGTCGCGCTGAAGATCATCAGAATCGGAGGAATTCCGGTCAATAGTCCAACAGCAGCCAGGCCAACGAAAATCACCAGCATCACTGAGAACCATTCGGCGGCCAGCCGTTTGTGCACCGCCACCAACCACACCACACCCGAGATGACGATCACGGCGAGGGCTATCCACTGCGCGACGATGGCATATCCCACTGCCAGGCAAGTTGTACACCCGATTAGACATACGCGGTTGAAGATTTTTCGGCTTGACAGCGACATCCCATTTTCTCCTTAGCGTTGCCGTTGGATGTGAGAACGAGCGAGGGCCTGACGGACCAACGGCGCCAGAGGCTGATCGACTTGCCAATCGATCACGGGAATCCACAGTTGGGTAATCTTGTCGATTTCAGACTGGCGTTCTATGCGGGCGAGGCGACTGGCCAGCTGCGTGATGTGATCGGTCGGCAGCAGAGACCCGGCATAGTCGAGTGTATTCGGACTAATCAATAATACTTGATAACCGTAGGCTCGCAGACGGGGAAACAGCTGCCAATCTTCGGCGGCTAAGGGGCTGAGGATCACAATCAGCGAATGGCTGGAAAACATGCGGAGCGGCAAGAATTGCAAACTGTCAAAGCTGCTTTCCTCTTCGGTGGTTGTCTGCGCCAGCGCGCGGAGAATCCGGTTAAGCTGCACTTTGCCATAGCCCGGAAACACGTTGACCATGTGCTTCCGATAGATGAGCAGGCTCACGCGGTTGCCCTGCCGCAAAAACACTTCGGCTAACGAAGCGGCGGCTCGGGCTGAGTGTTCAAATAAGCTGTCTTCCCCAAGCCGTAGATCGGTTTTTTGGCGGGCATCTAAAATCAAGCCAATGTCGGCAATCTCTTCCTGCTCAAACTCTTTGGTGAAAAACTGGCCCGGATGGCGGGCCGTCAAGCGCCAATCGAGCCGGCGTAAGGGATCGCCCGGATGATATTCGCGCACGCCCCAGAAATTTGTGCCGCTGCCCGCCAGACGAGCGGGGATCGAGCCGGCTGAGTGCAGCGTGTCCTGCGGATGCAAGGGAAACGGGCGAAATTTACGCAGCTGCGGCTGCACGCGAATCTCCGCTTCGGCCGGCAGATCGATCGGGGATTCGATCAAGCCGAAGGGATCGCGCACAACCGCTCGGATCGTTTTCCACGCGAAACTGCCGCGTTCGGATTGAAAGGTATATTGGATTAACGCCTCTTCTCCGGCTCGCAGCACCACCGATTGTTCAGTCTTGCCCACCGTGATTTTCATCCCGGCTTGCAGCGCATCGACCAATCGCAGATGAACGAGCGCGGCCCCATCATTACTGATGGTAACGCCGACCTCGATGGCGGTGACCGCGTCAACACTGGTCTTGGCGGCGGACCGCGTGGCCCGCAAGCGAATCTGTCCAGTGGTGGGCGAACGCAGAATCCCGATTCCCACGTAGGTCAGGAACGGCAGCGCCAACCAAACCAGATCGCCATTGCGCGTGAGCACAGCCGCGAATAGCAGCCCAATTATGCTGAGCAGCAGAGTCAGAGGCTTATGCATGGGCGTCTTGAAGCACAGGCACACGCGTGGCCGCGACGACTTGTTCGATCACTGCATTGTCGGTCTTCTTTGATCCCCACAAATTAGGATCGAGCACCAGGCGATGAGCCAGGGCGTACTGAGCAAACGCCTTCACATCATCGGGGATCACAAAGTTTCGGCCTTGAATGGCCGCCCAGGCGCGGGCCAGTTTGAGAAGTGTCAGCGATCCGCGCGGGCTGACACCCACGACGACCTGCTGATGACGGCGAGTGGCGGCGACCAGATCTACCATGTAACGCCGGACATCCGGATCGACATAGACCTCTTCGACAGCCGCTCGCATGCCGAGGAAGAGTTCGGGGGTGACTACGGCTTGCAGCGCCACCCGATCCTGCTTACGCTCGGCCCGCCGTTTTAGAATTTCATCCTCTTCTTCAGGCTTGGGATAGCCGATGGACAGCTTGACCATGAATCGATCGAGCTGCGCTTCGGGCAGCGGGAAGGTGCCCTCATACTCGATCGGGTTCTGCGTAGCGATCACGATGAAGGGGTTGGGCAGCGTCAGGCTTTCGCCTTCAAGCGTCACCTGATATTCCTGCATGGCTTCCAGCAGAGCCGATTGAGTTTTTGGCGAGGCCCGATTGATCTCGTCGGCCAGGACGATGTTGGTAAACAACGGCCCCGGGCGCAACTGAAACACATTCTGCTTGCTGTCAAAGACGTAACCGCCGGTGATGTCACCCGGTAACAGATCGGGCGTGAACTGAATGCGGTTGAAGTCCAGTCCCAAAGCCGTGGCGAAACTGTTCGCAATCAAGGTTTTCGCCAGACCAGGATAATCTTCCAGCAGAATGTGGCCGCCGGACGATAGAAAGGCCGCCATCAGCTGGGTGAGCACTGCGCGCTTGCCGACCACAGCCTTTTCTACTTCTGTGATGATACTGTCTGAAAGCCCGGCAACTTGCTCAAGACTAACGGATGTCGCGCTGTTCGCCGCCATGTTGGGTCTCCAATGCTGATTCAATGAAACGGATCACGTCTTCGATCGATTGATGATATTCCGCCACATCCCGGCCCGTCCAATGGCGGAACCGTCTTCTAGCCATCTGCTTAAGATTGGATAGAATTCGCTTGACGGATCGCGTGGGGCCAGCTGGTTCAATCGGGAAAAGAAAAGCATGAATATCTTCGGGCAGCGGAATCTGGCGCTGCTGCAGCGCCTCGTAGACTTTGAAATGGGCTGCCTCGCGTTGTTGCGAAGCGTACAGGTCGACGAGCATCCGGCTCAGATCGCGTCTTAGCGAATTGTATTTATCCGTCTCGTCCTGAGTAAGGTAGATCAAAGTCCGCCAGTAATTGACATGCTGCAGGGTAGTGTTCGTATCAGATGGCGAGGTTGGCTCAACGGTTATTGGGCCTCGGACGAAAAAAACCAGGCGGGTGAAAGCATAGGCTCCAGCCGCGGCGATCAACACGCCCCAATAGACAGCCTGATCGACGCTGAGCAGCAGACGCCAGAATGCCCATATCACCAAAGCGACTGGCGTAACAAAGTTATCCAGGATGAAGGCGCGAAACAGAATCCCCAGAAAAAGGGCCAACCCAAACAGGAGGATGACAAGTGACGTGCGTGGCGAGAGTTTCATACGACTGGGGAGGATCGCCTTTCGCGACTGTGCTGCACGATCGTGTTTAAGCAATCAACAGCCAGTTGCTCGTCGGTGCGATTGGTTTGCCATAGGCCGTAACGAGCAGCCTCGAAGAGCCGGGTGAGTTGCTGAACTGGAACGACAGGAAAGCCTCGCGTCGTGAGCAAAGACTCAAAGTCACGGGCTGTCATCGCTTCTTCGCGTTCGAGGCCCTGGTCACGTTGTAGGGCCAGGCTCATTTGTCGATAACACCGCACGATCACATTTTTGAAGTCTGCGCCCGCTTCTAATGCCTGCAAGGCCTGCTCCGCTTCCAGCCGCAACCGAGCGTTGACGGAGATCTGTTTTCGTCGCCAATAGACAAACCACACCACCAAGAGGACGATCACTACCGCTAATCCGATCCACGCCAGCCAGATAAAATCGCCGGGCAATGGCGCAGACGCACTTTCGGAACTCAGAACCGGCGGCAGGACTTCTGGCTCAAGCGGCTTGACCGTGATTCGAATGTTAGCGATGGCAAACAGGATGACCAGTGCAGGTACAGCAACCATGATGATGAACACCACAGACTTCAGGATATCCCGCCAGCCAACTCCCTTGATCAGCTGATAGCCGGCATAAGCCAGAATCAGCGCGACGATAGCGCCCACTAGCGCCTTGAAGAAGGTGCTGACCGAAATTAGCACGGTGGGTGCGCCCTCCGGTTGTAGCGCGCCTGTGTTGTCCCCACGCATAAGTGGAAGACCGGGTTTGAGTTGGAGTTGAGGCAAAGCTGCCGCGGTCACGACCATCACAACCGCAGCCAATAGGAGGAAGATCAGTGTCTTGCGCTTTGAGTCGTCAGTCATACTCAACTCATACTGTAGCAGCTGCCGCACTGAAACTGGTAGGCTCAGCTTACACCCTGAATTTGGAGGTTCAAATCGTCTGAGATAAGTCGAAAGCGGAGTTATTGTACTTCTCGAAAACTGTTTTGCAAAACGGCGACATTGGCTACAAACAGAGACACGGAGGGTCGCTCCGTGTCTCTGTGATAGTTTGTTAGCCTAACCGCTCGATTTGTTCTTTCAACTTCTCGGCTTTTGCCTGATAATCAGCCAGTTTGTCGCGTTCCTTCTGGATCACCGGCGCGGGTGCTTTGTTGGCAAAGTCGCTGCTCAACAACTTCGTCAGACGTTCGATCTGCGCCGCTACGTCCTTCTGCTCTTTGCTCAAGCGTTCACGCTCGGCGGCCACATCGATCATCTGCGCCAGCGGCAGGTAGATCGTCGCTGCGTTGGTCACGATCGGCAGTGCGCCTTGCGGCGCGGCCGACAGTTCATTCGTCACGTACAGCGCATCGGCGTCCACCCGCGCGAGGAAACTCAACTCAGCGCGATGCATTTCATACAACGCGCTCTTCTCCGACGATACGATCATCGACGCGAGTTTCTTGCCCGCCTCCACGTTGCGCTCGGCCCGCGCGTTGCGAATCGCGCGGATGGCATCCATCAGCAGTGCCATGTCGGCTTCGGCGGCAGCATCCATCACACCGGCTTGCGGCCACGCGGCCATGATCAACGCTTCGCCCCACGCCGTGCGGCCTGTCGCGGATTTCAGGTTCTGCCAGATTTCCTCGGTTACGAACGGGATGAAGGGGTGCAGCAAGCGCAGCGTCCGATCGAGGACGTGCGCCAGCACCGCCAGCGTCCGCGCCTTCGCCGCTTTGTCCGTCGAGTTCAACTGGATCTTCGACATCTCGATATACCAGTCAGCGTATTCGCCCCACAAGAACTCATACGCCTGTCGGCCCGCTTCGCCAAACTGATATTCATTCATCAACCGCGTCACACTTGCGATGGTGTCGTTCAACCGGGACAAGATCCAACGATCGGGTAGTTGGAGATTAGACGTTAGCGATTGGAAGTTGGAAGCACCATTCTCCAATTGAGAAAGCATCTCGCCAATTTCCGACTTCAAACTTCCGTCTTCCAGATTTGAAATCACAAACCGCGCCGCGTTCCAGATCTTGTTCGCAAAGTTGCGATTCGCTTCCACACGGCTCAAGCCGATGTTCAGATCGTTGCCGGGCGTGCCCATCGTCAACAGCGTAAAGCGGAACGCATCCGTGCCGAACTCGTCCACGATCTCGATCGGATCGAGCGTATTGCCCAGCGACTTGCTGAACTTACGACCATGCTCATCGCGCACCAGACCATGCAAATACACCGTATGGAATGGCGCTTTGCCCGTCATTTCCAAGCCTTGCATGATCATGCGCGCCACCCAGAAGAACAGGATGTCGTAACCGGTCTCCAGCACGCTGGTCGGATAGAACGCCTTGAAGTCCGGCGTTTCCTCGGGCCAACCCAGTGTGCTGAACGGCCACAAGCCCGACGAGAACCACGTGTCGAGCACATCCGGGTCTTGCTGCAAGTGCGCGCTGCCGCACTTGGGACACGCGCTCGGATCGATCCGCGCTGCGAATTCATGCTGGCAATCGAGACACGTCCACACTGGGATGCGGTGCCCCCACCACAACTGACGGCTGATACACCAGTCTTTGATCGTTTCCGGGTTCATCCAGTTGTAGTAAACCTTCTCAAAGCGCTCAGGGATAATCCTGATGCGGCCATCTTCCACCGCCCGATAGGCCTTCTCGGCCAACGGCCTGATCTTCACATACCACTGCGTCGACATCATCGGCTCGATGATCTCGCCGCCGCGTTGCGCGCGCGGGATGTTGGTCGTGTACGGCTCGGTCTTGAGAGTCAGGCCTGCGGCTTCCATATCGGCCCAGAACCGTTTGCGCGCCTCAAACCGATCGAGACCCGCGTACTTACCGCCGTTCTCGTTGATCTTCGCATCGAGTGTCAGGATGTTGATGATCGGCAAATTGTGGCGCAAAGCGATGTCGTAGTCCACCGGATCGTGACCCGGCGTGATCTTGAGCGCGCCGCCGCCAAATGCTCGATCGACCTTCTCATCCCCGATGACGGGAATTTCCCGATTGATGATCGGCACGATGGCGGTCTGGCCGATGAGCCAGTTGTAGCGCTCATCTTCGGGGTGCACCGCCACGGCGGTGTCGCCGAGGATCGTCTCAGGCCGAATCGTCGCCACAGGCAAGTAGCCGTCCTGACCCTTGATGTAGTACTTGAAGTAATACAGCGTGGCCTGTTCTTCCGTATACTCCACTTCGATGTCGGACACGGCGGTCTTGAGGCCCGGCGACCAGTTCACCAACCGCGTGCCGCGATAGATCAAGCCCTGATCATACAGGCGCACGAAGGCCTCGCGCACGGCGCGGCTCAGCCCGTCGTCGAGCGTAAAGCGCTCGCGATCCCAATCGCACGACGCGCCCAACCGCCGAATCTGCGTCTGGATGATGCCACCGTACTTAGCCTTCCATTGCCACACGCGCCGTACAAACTCTTCGCGGCCTAGTTCGTCTTTGGTGACTTCTTCGGTACGCAGCAGCTGCTTCTCGACTTGCAACTGTGTGGCAATCCCGGCGTGATCCATGCCCGGCACCCACAGAGCGCGTTTGCCCTGCATGCGAGCGTAGCGGATCATCAAGTCTTCCACACTGACAAACATCGCGTGACCCCAGTGGAGTTCGCCAGTAACATTAGGCGGCGGGATCGAGATCACGAACGGCTCAGCGCTTTGATCGCGTGCTGCTTCCGGCTTGAACCAGCCGTTCTTCCACCACCAGTCATACAGTCGCTGCTCGGTAGCGGCAAAATCGTAAGTCTTAGGCATTGATGTTTCGGACATTCGCTTGCTCCTCTAAAGATAACGAGTAACCAGTAACGAGTAAAGGGTCATGAGCACTCGGTCTGTTACGCGTTACTCATTACTCGTTACGAACAAAAAGCCGTCTTCATCGACAAGGACGAAAACGGCTTCCGTGGTACCACCTTGGTTCAGCACCCTCACCTTAGTGAGCGTGCCGCGCTCTGAGCGATAACGGGCAAACCCGGATTGATCTACATCGTGTTCAATCAATCAACTCCCGAGCGACCTTCAGCGCTGCTATCTGATGAGAGCTCTCAGCCGGTGACTCTCAATTTCTGGCAGATGCGGCGGCTTAAAAGCCGCGCGCCTACTCCTCTCGATCAACGTTGCATGTTCAGTTGTAAAACTGATTATAACCGGGAAGGAAGAGTTGTCAACCGATCGAACGAACAACCGTAAAGAAACTAAGAACGCAAAGTAGTTGGTAAAATGCCGTGCGCGCTTTGCGTCCTAGCGATTCAATCATCTAAAAATCTGCTGCAACCATGGGACGCCGCCTAGACACGCCCAGGCCGTCAACCCCAATCGAATAGTTTTGCCTGCCCACGCGGCGATCAGGAATCTCCACACCGGCATTTTCATCACACCAGCGATCAGACCGCCCACGTCGAAAATAGGATTGGGGATCGCGCCCAGCAGGAAGATCGCCAGCATGCCGTGACGCTGCATGAAATCGTGCAGCCAGTGATAGATCTTGCCTTCGGGAATGATGGCTTCGCCGCCGTAACCAGCGAGGTAACCGGTCAGTTCACCGATGGCCGCGCCTGCCGCCGCCACGAGGCCAACTTGCAGCGGCCCATACACCAGCCCCGCCGCACAGGCGACGACGAAGACCGGCGCGGGAATGATCAGCGTGGCATTGCCGATGGCGCTGACGACGAACAGGCCCAGTAAGCCAGCCTCGCCCCAACTTTGAATCTCGGATTGATAGCGATTCGTTAACCAGATGATGGCCAGGCTCAGCCCGACAGCGAAGATCAGCGTCAGTAATCGACCTAAACGTGAGGGTTTCTTGACGTCGGTGGTCATGGCAAAAAATAATAAGTGACAAGTAATGAGTAACGGGCAAATTGATCACTCGTCACTTGTTACCCGTTATTCAGCAGGTCTCTTCTTAAACTCAAAGAACCACAAACCGTACAACCCGAAGGCCGCCATCCCGCCGCCGATAAGATACCCTTCCGGCACACTGGATTGCGTAACCAAAATTGCCGCCATGCCAAACGCGCCACTGATGAGGTAATGGATCATGACGGCTTCGCGGGTCGTAAAACCTCGTGCAACCAAGCGGTGCGAGACGTGATCTTTGCCCGGCGTCGTCAGCGGATTTTTGCCGCGCCGCAGCCGCGAGATGAAGACCAGCGTCGTATCGAAGATCGGCATGCCCATGATCAACACTGGAATCATCCACGTTACGAAGGGTACGTTAGCCGGAAACCGCAGTTTGATACCGATCGCGGCCAGCATGAAGCCCAAGAATAGGCTGCCGGTATCGCCCATGAAAATGCTAGCCGGGTTGAAGTTATAGAAGAGAAAGCCCAACGCCGCGCCCAACAACGCCGCCGCCAACGCGCCGACGTACGTCTGGCGGCTGAGCGCCGCTGTGACCATGTAGAAGGCCGCGCACACGGCGGCCACGCCGCTCGATAAGCCGTCCATGTTGTCGAGCAAGTTGAGCGAGTTGGTCAGCCCTACGATCCAGATGAGCGAGACGACGAAGTTCAGCCATTCGAACGGCAGCGAGGTTACTCGGACACCCGATAGGATCAGCAGCCCGGCGGCCAGAATTTGGCCGAGCAGCTTCAGGATCGGCCGCAGTCCCCAACGGTCATCGAAGATGCCTAGCAATGACATAAACGCCGCACCCAGCAGAATCGTGATGAGCTGCTGAAACTCAAAGCGATCTTGAAACAACAACAGCGTGACGAGGCTGGCCGTCACGATCGCGGCGCCGCCCAATAATGGCATGGGGCGCGCATGAACCTTGCGCGGATTGGGCACATCCATCACGCCCAGACGCGGCGCGATGCGGCGCGCCACCGGGGTTGCGCCAAAAGCGATGAGCAAAGCGGCGACGAGAATGAGTAGCGGTGTCAGCATGATCGAGCCTGAACGAATCAAAAATGCGATCGAGACGCGGTTTATGGGCGCGTCTCGATCGATGATCTATGGAACTATCGCCGGTGACGTGACTGGCACCGTGGCACTCAACGGCGCTTGTAGTTGCGCGATGAGGTTATTGATTTCAGCCTGATTGGCCTGCGGCGCAGTGCTCAACGCCAACTGCGCCTCTTGAAGCGCTTGCTGCAATTGGCCGGTCTGCGCCAGTATGATCGCCATGACACGGTGATCGTCCCACAGGTTGGGATCTTTCGCCGCTAACTGGATCACGCGCTGTTGCATGGAGATAGCTTCGGCAAAGCGCTGTTGGGGATAGTAAACGTTGCGCACCAACGTCCGCAGACCGGGCAAAAAGTCCGGCTGCTTTTGCAGAATGCCCAACGTAATGGTCTCGACTTCGGTGTAGTTACCCTGCGCCGCCAACAGTTGAGTCAGGCCGTTCCAGGCGTCGGTGCTATTGGGATTCAACTTCAGCGCCTGATTGTAATTCGCCTTCGCATCTTCCGGCTGATTGAGCGCCGCCGCGAGTTGGGCGCGGATGAGATACGTCTGCTCGAACTCTTGATCGAGTTCCAGCGAATGATCGATCTTGGCTTGTGCCTGAGCGAGGTCATCAGCCACTTTGGCTGAATCACCGGCCGCCCGCGCGACTTCGGCCATCGACATATACACCGTCGTCCATTCATTCCACAAGATAGCGTTGTTAGGGCTAAGCGTCGTCGCAATCTGATATTGCGCGCTCGATTTCTCCAACTGCTGCTGACGGGCAACCGGATCGCTTGGCGCCAGATCGGCCGCACGCCGATACATACGCGCCAGGTTCGCGGAGTGATCGGTATTGAGCGGATTGAGCGATCGGGCGGTTTCCAACACCAAGCGGGCCGCCGTTAACGCGTCCTGCTGTCCTAGCTGATATGTTTGCTGAATGCTCAACTTCAACATACTGGCCAGATCAGCATTACCCATCACTGGGGCGGTCGGCTGAGCCTGCGTGGCTTTTTCAAGGTACGCCGCACCGAGCCACAGGTAATAGAAATCCTCATCGGGGGCAAGTTCGATCACGCGTTTATAGTGCGCAATCGCCACATCCCACTGCCCTTGCTGTCGCAGTGGATCGGCCTGCTTGTAGATCGTATCGGCGCGGATCTGATTGAGATTGGTGACTACCGTCAGCACCAACACGATCACCACGACCGGCACCGCCGCGGCTAAGCCCCAATCGCTGGCCGATTTGCCATACCACGCGCGGGGCTCGTTCAACATCAACACCGCCGCGGCCAGCATGATCAAGAATGCAGTCACATAAAATAGCGAGAGCAGATTCGCCACATTGTCGGCCAGGTTCAGCAGTTCGTTGATGCGCTGCGCGTACTGATCGAGCGTAGTGACCTGCGTCTGTGAGACCAGCGAGCCCAATCCCAGCAGCGTACCGGCCTGAATCAACCAGTAGACCAACGCGACGCCCAACGACGTGCCGTAGTACACACCAGCAGCGGGTAAAACTTGATCGGCTGAGAGGATGTTGCGTCGCCGCAATTCCGTGATGCTCAACAAGCCGCCAAACAGCCACGTAACGAAGAACATCAACAGCGCACCCGCCGACTCCCGATTGTTCTGATACGGCAACCGCGTCAGCGAGTTGACGATCAATTGCGTAGCATTCGTAACCGGCACGTAATTGGGCGCGCTGGGGTTTTGCGGCGCATTATTGATAAATTCGTAACCCAGCGTCACCAGCACCAATGCGCCGATCAGCGCCATTACCAGCACCGGGCTAAGCCACGGCGTAGCGGGGCGGCGTGTCTCGCGCTTGAGGGCGGCTGTCGCCGGAGATGGTCCGCGCTGGACGGTCTTCTTCTTGTGGCGCGGCACATTGGCCGCTTCTTTCACAGTGGGCACTGGTGTCGGTGGAGCCGCCGGGCTCGGAGCCGCGATCGGTTTGGCAGCTGACGCTTCGTCGTCGGCTGGCACGAAGTGCAAGCCCGCTACCACTAACAAGCCTGCAAAGGTCCAGAAGTAGGTGCGCGTCGACGCGATGGCGATTCCAGCCAGACCGATTTCCAAGTAGTGTGCCAAAATGCCGCCGAACAACGCGATGATGAGGAAGATGTGTCCGCTCATCTCGATCGGCTGACCGGCGGTCTTGCCGAATACGGCTCGCCCGGTGAAATACATTCCGCCAAACAGCGCAATACCGCCGATCGTCGCCGCCGTCATTTCGATCGTGCGATTGGGCCGTGTGAACGTCGCGCCGAAAATGGCCGCGTCGAGGATCAAGATCAACAGAGCCGCGATGATGATGTATACGCGCCGCGATATCTGGAAGTGGAACAACGCGAACGCGATCACGTACAACACCAGACCAGCCGTAACGCCCCCTGTCCAACCCGGCCCGAAGAAGTTGGGCTTCAGCGCAAACGCCAACAGCGCCGCGCCAGCCACACCGCCCGCAATCATCAATCCGAAGAGCAGGATTGCGGCGCGCCGATTGGGCACCCAACCGATGAACTTCAACGCGAAGAAGAACACACTCAAGAACAGGAACTGCTCGATGACAAAGCCACTCACGCCTGTGATCACGAGCGAGTCCCAGACTTCATTGTGGGAACGATCCGGCGAGGCGTTGCGCGCTTCGAGGTGCGCCAAATCGGGCGGATAGAACGGATTGTAAGCCACATACATCGCTTCAGGACCGTAGCCGATCAATGGGCGAATCGCGTTGAGCGGATCTTTCGAGCCGTCGGGGAACGTCAACGGATCGTGGGGCAGCACCAACTTAGCCGCGCCTTCCCAAATCAACGATCGGACCTCGCCGGTGCCGCCTTCCGTTTCAAACAGTGCCGATAAACGCCCGAAGGCACCACTCGACCGTAACTCGACAATGAACGGCATGTCGGAGAAGTTAACGAAGAACAACCCAACTGCGCCAACAACCGAAAACATGATCCATGAGGCCCACAACCAGCGGGTGGCGGTACGGCGGATACCGGCGGCGATGAGCACCGGCATCAATCCGCCGAGCAGAGCCGCCACAACGACTAACGAAACCTTAGTGACTGGGAATAGCTTATAAGCCACAAGGCCAAAGGCACCCGCGCCCGCAATGCTAATTACCGCCATACCCAGCGCCTTGATCACATCAAACGCCATTATGGGATAACGCTCAGTCGCATCAGACCCGTTTTCGGCCGACTGGCTATGCAATGAAACGCGCAGCAACAACAAGCCGACCAACCCAAAGATGAACATGCCCGGCAGCCAGCCCAACAGCGGACCGCGGCTGTCGGCAAAGCCAAACGCGATTAACTGCACGGCCGCGATGAACACATAGCTACTGGCGCGCAAAATATCGCTGAGGCGTGATTCCTTCTCGGTGAGTATCACGCGGAAACTTTCGATGATACGACTCAGCGTCAAGAAGAACGCCATGATCAAATACGCAGCGACAAAGATGGCGTTGCCCATGTTGGCCGCCACGCGGCTGGTCACATCGCCGCCCCACGGCAGCGGATCGATCGATTGCGTGCCGTCGCCGTGCTGCAGCAAACCGTAAAACGCGATCGGCAAACTCGTCATCACGATCGTCGTCACCAGCCGATCGAGCTGCTCGCGCCGCCGCATGTTCTGCAAGACCATGAAGAAGATCACGATGTAGGAGAACGTCGAATACGTACCCTGCAAGCGCTGATACGAACCCATGAAAGCCACGCGCGGCGCAATCGACAAGGCCGACGTCACCAGATACAGCACCACCAGGATCGCCGTCGGGATCACCAGCGGCGTGCGGCGCGTAATCTTATCAGGCCGATCTCCCTGCTGGCCGCGCTCCTCGATCATCTTCACTAGCCACGCGCCGATCATCACCAGCGCAATCGAGCGAACCATCGTCAACTTGTCCGGCTCGAACACGCGGCTGGAATAAACGTTGAAGAACAGCGGGGCCACCACCACGGCGGCCAGCCAGCCTGCCTCGATAATCTTGTCGCAGAGTGCGCTCAATCGGCTTGAAGGCGTCATAGAAATCTCGGTTCTTTGATGGGTTAAACGTTGATGGCTAAACAACGTGTTGCAGATTCGACTACAACGGGCGCAATCATACCATAGGTTATTGAACCCTAAAATGAACGGACTTTAATGCGAGATGAGAGATTGATACAAGTTTTCAACCCGATCGATCATCCGCTCGACCGAGAATTCCGCCTGCGCCCGCTGCCGCGCCGCTGCCCCCAACGCCGTGCGTCGAGCCGGATCGGCCAGCAGCCGCCTGATTGCCTCAGTCAAGGCCTGCGGATCGTTCGGCGGCACAACCAGGCCGGTCTGCTCGTGCTGCGTCACGTACGACGTGCCCGTGCCCAACTCAGTGCAGATCGTCGGCACGCCGCTCGCCATCGCCTCCACCTGCACCAGACCGAACGCCTCGCTGGTGTGCGTCGCGGGCAACACAAACAGATCGGAGAGATGATACAGCGTAGGCAGATCAGCATCCGGCACTTCGCCGAGCCACGTAATTTTATCGGCTACGCCGCGCGCTTTAGCCAGCGCCTGCCACTCCTCCAACATCGGCCCGATGCCGACCACCAACAACTGCGCGTCAATGTGCGATAGCGCATCGATTAGCACGTTCAACCCTTTGTAGTAACGTAAGCGACCGACGAAAAGCAGAAATGAAAAACGTACTCGCGACGATGTCACAAGCGGATAGCGCGTTCGAATCCGATCGATCTCTGTATCCGACGGCTCCGCTAAAAACCGATCGAGCGGAATGCCGTAGGGAATCAAATGCAACTTGGCCGCATGCGGTTGCAAGTACACACTGTTCTTCATCGGCGGGCTGCCATAGATGATGGCGTCCGCGTTCTTCAGCACGCGTTTCATTAACGGCTTATAGAAGCGCAAGATACTAGCCTGCCGCACCACATCGCTGTGATACGAAATCACCGTCGCTCTGGCCGGATGCAGCCACCAGTTCGCCACCTCGCCCGGCGGATGCGGAAAATGCAGATGCGCCACATCGGCCTTGAGCCGCGCGGTCTGCCAGAACAACGCCGGGCTGATCGGCGTGGAGGCAACTGTCGCCCAACGCGCCGCCTTGATCACCTGCACGCCGTTCAACGTTTCAACGGTTGTGCTTCGGGCCGGATTCGCCACCAGCACCGTCACGTCGTGGCCGCGCGCCGCTTGCGCCTCGGCCAGAATGCGAATGTGGTTTTCGATGCCGCCCAGCACGGGCGCATAATCTTTGTAGATGTGAAGAATTCGCATGAGGCTTAACCTGTAAGGCAGCGATAAACGTCCAATGTCAATCGCGCTGTTTGTTCCCACGAAAACTGTGCGGCGCGTTGCAGACTGCGCTGCTTCAAATCCAGCCGCAAGTTCTTATCAGTGATGATACGTTCCAGCGCAGCCGCGATTGCATCGATCTCGTGTGGATCAACCAGCAAGCCCGCATCGCCGATGACCTCCGGCAAACTCGACGTATTGCTGGCAAGCACGGGCGTTCCGCACGCCATCGCTTCCAGCGGCGGCAGGCCAAAGCCTTCGTATTCAGACACGAACGCAAAGGCTAACGCACTGGCATACAACGCTGGCAAATCCGCATCATCGATCGAGCCGAGAAAGTGAACGCGAGCGTGCCCTTCGGCCAATCGTTTCGCTTCGGGATAGCGTTCGTCCCATGATCCCGCGATCACCAACTCCACGTTCCCCATTCCGCCTTCCGCTGTTAGCCACGCTTTAATCAATCGCGCTAAGTTTTTATGTGGTTTGTTGCTCCCTACATACAACACATAGCGTTCAGGCAAGTGATATTTCTCGCGCACGGTTTGAACCGCCGCTGTCGTTTGCAGCGCAAAGCGCGGATCGGCCGCCAGCGGGGTGACCACAATCCGATCGGGTCGTGTGCCGAATTGCCGCACCAGATCAACTTTAGTCGCCTCCGAAATTGCCAGCGTTACGTGCGCCGTCTTCAGCGCCCGTGCGTGCGCGAATCGAAAGATCAGGCGTTGTGGCACAGTGTAATACTGTGGATAGACCAGCGGAATTACATCGTAGGCCGTCAACACTGTTGGCACGCCGGGCCGATAAGGCATCAGGTAGTAGGGGCTGTGATAGAGCCGTGCTTTGAGTTCGCGCAGTTGACGCGGCACTATCCATTGCTGTTGAAGCGAAAAAGAGGAAATGGGTAGATTAGTGATGGGCAGTTTAGGCAGAGCCAATCGCGACGCATGGGCGGTTTGATCATGCAACAAGCGCAGATCGAGATCGGGCGCAAGTGACAACAATGCGTGCGCTAGGTTGACCACGTAGCGGCCAATACCCGGAAAGTGATCGGTGGCGGTGCGGGCGTCAAGAACGATCGGCATTGATTTCTTGATAGATGGCATGGGTTTGGCGGGCAGTGATCTTCCAAGTAAAGCGCATCGCTTGCTTCAAGCCTCGCTGCCGTAGATCAGCAGCCAGCGGCACATCGGTGAGAACGCGTTCCAGTGCCTGTATCCAACTGCGCCCATCGTCAGGGGGCAACTGCACAGCAGCCTCGCCCGCAATCTCAGGTAAGCTCGAGGTGTTGCTGCAAACAACGGGTGTACCACACGCCATCGCCTCGAGCACGGGCAGCCCGAAACCCTCATAGATCGAAGGAAAAGCTAGTACGGCCGCCAGCGAATAAATTGCAGGAAGATCGACATCGGGCACAAAACCCGGAAAAATAACGCGATTTTCCAAACCCAGTTCGTGCAGGCGAGTAAAAAATGATTCGGCTCGCCAGCCACGTTTACCGACGATGACCAGCTGCAAATCCGGGATGTGCTTGCTGATTAATTGATACGCTTCCAACAACGTGATCAAATTCTTGCGCGGCTCGATAGTGCCGACGGCGAGAATGAACCGCTGCGGCAAGTGATACTGCTCACGCACCACGTTCGCCTGGAGCGGTTCGATCGGCTTGAAGCGCGCTTCGACACCAAGTGGAACCACCCGAATGCGATCGGTAGGCAGCCGATAGAGCGTCTCAGCATCACGTTTGGTACATTCAGAGATAGCCAGAACGGCATTCGCGGCACGCAAGCCGTATGGCACCATCAGTTGCGAATACCAACGGTTCAGCGGCAGATGCACATCGGGAAACTTCACGAAGGTTAGATCGTACAGCGTAAAAACTGATCGGGCGCGGCGTAGCGGAGGCAGCAGATGATCAGTGGCGTGAAAGATATCGGCATCAGGATCGATCACCGGATCCAGTGACCGGTGCACCAACGCCGAAAGTAGCACTTTGAGCCGCCAAGGTTTGTTCGCCTGGTCAAGTACCCGACGCGGGAGACGATCAAGTGGTGCAGTCGGTGTTCGGTTCAGTGGATCGGTATAGAACAGTCGCAGTTCATCACCAGTGTTTAACGCCAAGAGGGCACGTGTCAGTTCATCGGCATAGCGGCCGATACCTGCATGGTGTTGAATGGCGGGGGTATAGTCAATTGTCAGGCGCATATTATCGTCGCAAGGCGGCAGCCTGTTCATAAATGGTCAGCATCTGGCGACCGGTTGTCGCCCACGAAAATTGCGCGGCGCGCCGCAGACCCTGGGTGCGCAGCTGCTGTCGCAGAGGATCATCGGCCAAGAGGCGCAGCAGAGCCTGCGCCCAGTCACCGGACCGATCGGGCGGCAGCAACCACGCCGCATTTCCCGCAACTTCAGGCAGGCTCGACGCATTCGAGCAGATCACAGGTGTGCCGCAAGCCATCGCTTCCAATACCGTCAGGCCAAAGCCTTCGTAGCGTGATGGAAACACCAGCGCCGTCGCGCAACCGTACAGCGCAGGCAGATCGTCGTCGGGCACATAGTCCGTAAATATGATCCGCTCTTTCAACCCGAGTTGAACCACTTGCGCAAAGAGGCGTTCAGTATACCAGCCGCGCTTGCCGGTAATGACCAATTTCAATTCGGGTGCTTGTTGAGCTGCGCGTGCTACAGCTTCTAACAAAGTGTCAATGCCTTTGCGCGGTTCCAACGTGCTAACAAACAGCACAAACTGAAGGGGCAGCTGATATTTCTGACGGACACGTTGCAATTCGTCGAGCGATGTAATCGGTTGGTAGTGCGGACCGGCAGCCAGCGGCACTACTGAAATCCGATCGGCCGGGATGTGCAACAGTCGTACGATGTCTTGTCGCGTATGCTCGGAATCAGCCACAATTCGATCGGCCCAGCGGACACTGAAAGGCAACCACTTGGACCAGTAAAAGCGTGCGATCGGCGGCAGATTCTCCGGGAACAACATGCCAATCAGATCATGCACCGTCAATACAACGGGGGCTGTTTTCCAGCACGGGGCATCAAAACCGGGCACATGCAGGACCGTAGCGTGGTGTATACGAGCGCGACGTGGCACCTCAAATTGTTGCCAACGCAGCCGTCGATCGAGCCGCATCACAGCTTCGCGCCCTTGGTCGATCGTCACATAGTCGTGCTCAGGTGCAATATCGCGTAAGGCTTGTAACAAGTAGGCTGTATACAAACCGATCCCGGTTTTGCGCCCTAACGTCGATTGAGTATCGATGGCGATGCGCATATTAATCCTTCACCAGACTGCGCCAAATTGATAGCGTCTGCGCTGCCAATTGCTCCACGCTAAATCTCGACAGCGCCTGCTGATAACCACGTTCGCGCAGGTCAGCCAGCGCGTCTGGCCGCGCCGAGAGTTCGCGTATGACCTCAACGAGCGCCTCAATCTGTCCTTCGGGAAAGATTCGACCGGTAGACCCAATCACTTCGGGAATTGCACCTGAATCGGAACCTGCCACGGCGACCTTGCACGCCATCGCTTCCACCAGCACTCGACCATATTGTTCTTTCCAGTGCTGGGTGGTGCGCGACGGCAACACCAGCAGATCGAACGCGTTGAGATAAGTAGCGATTTGATCGTAAGCCACTTCACCAACAAAGTGGCACCGTTCGCCTAGATCCAGCTGTTGCGCTAGCGAGACCAACCGCGCCCGATCTGGCCCACTACCGACAATAACAACTTCCACAGGCAGCTGGGCGGCCGCGCGCAGAATCGTCTCAACGCCTTTCTCCTCGACCAACCGACCTACATAACCCACAGCAAAACGTGGCCAGCGGTGCGGCGTAGGACGCGGATAGAAGTAACGTGTATCCAAACCAAACAGCGGCATCACAGTTGCTCCGCCCCCAAAGCCCTGCTGCCGCACCACCTCAACGCCTTCCGTGCTGGCACAAATCAAATGCTGCGCGGCACGCAGAGTAAAATCACTCACCCACCGAACCAATTTGCGGCGCGGGCGCAAAATGTTTTGCCATGAGTACAAAATCAACGGGGTGCGCGGCAACCACAGATTGCGAGCCAGCGCCACCTCAGCTGCTAGCAACCCTTCTTGCTCATGCTCGCAGTGAATCACATCGGGGTGAAATGCCTGCAATTCAAATTGCATCGGCCAATGAACCGTGCGGTGTGGATCATTCGGCTGGCCCAATGAGCACACGGGTACAACTTTCACGCGATAGCAGCGTTGCCCATCGGCCGATGGATATTCGCCGCTCGCCTTGCCATTGCCGGGCTGCAAGAGCTGCAAAATCTCGGCATCGGGCGTATCAGCCAACAACTCGATCTTCCGGTGGTGCGACGGGTGCGAATAGCCAGACAAGATCAAGACACGCATTAGCGGGGATCTCCCTGGCCTGAAGGCATAAGCAAATTCTGATAGAAGGCCTCTAATCGATCGATCAATGACGGCCAAGCGAAAACCGTTTCAGCGGTATGCCGCGCCTGCCTACCCAGATCGTCACATAGCGCCCGATCTGCTTTGAGACGTTCGAGCGCCCGGGCAAAATCATCGACTGCCAATAAGCCTACGTGATACTGTTCCACGATCGTCTTCGCGTCACCGATTGGGCTGGCCACGACAGGTCGGCCGGCCGCCAGATAATCCAACAGTTTATTGGGTAGCCGGCCGCGATTGGCGTCCGTCGCGCGCAGCGGTAGACACATCACATTTGCACAAGCCAAATAGGCGCCCACTGCCTCATCAGGCACCCGATCAGTCTGCCATAACCGGTCGGCTACGCCAAACGACCGGGCTAGATCGCTCACGCTCGCTTGCTTGGCACCGATCACCATCAGCCAGACGTCAGGCAATTGTGCCTGCGCCTGCATCACGATCTCCAGATCGCCCTGCCCCAGACCGATAAACCCGATGATAAAACGGTCGAGCGGCACGCCCAGCTGCACCCGCGCTGCTTCAAGCGCGATGGGCTGAATGCGCTGCAAGGCCGCGCCCGTGGGTAAATACAACACCCGATCGGCCTTCACACCCAGCTCGATCGCGCGCTGTTGCAATACCGTGCTGATGGTCACCACGCCGTCGGCCCAGAGTTTTGATTGGGTTTCCCACCGATCTTCAAAACGCGCTACCAGCGGCACCCGGTGACCAGTGGCATTCACACCGCTATCGCCCCCCCACCAATCGGCCCAGTCAGCTACCAACTTGACACGCCGCCAACGTGCCGCCAAACCCGGAAACGTCGCATTGGGTTTGTGATCAAACATCTGGATCAGATCATAACGCTGATGCATGGCGTGCCAAATTCGCGTCAACACATCCAGCGGGCCGTAGCCTTCGTAACGACGCGCCAAGTTTGGCATCTCGCCCAAGCGCACACCATTCACCGTCGACCAGTCCGCCGTCCAACGCCGCGTGCGTGACACCGTTAAGAGTGTCACCTGATGACCGCGTTGAGCAAGCTGCTCAGCCATGGGCATGGCACGGTAGTACGTGCCGTTGAAACGCAAGTTGTGGTTAAGGAACAGCAGCCGCATCGATCGTCGTTCAACCGTAGGCCACATCAGGCTTCCGGGAATATGGTAGTCGTCTGCCCGGCTCGGCGCTTACGGATAAATTGCACGGTATCTTGCGCCACGTAAGGCAGAAAACGCCACCCCGCCTTGTGAACAATGGCATACCATGCGCCGGCCAATTGACCACGCGCTTCACTACGCCGGCCCTGACGCAGTAGCCAATACGCTTGCAGCAGATGTATCTCCGCCACCTCGCAATAGCCCCTCACCTTGTACGCATGTAGCTCTCGCTGGTGAGCAGGCACGTGAGCATAAGCGCTCTCTAGCGCGCGACACCATTCCGCCGCCAAACTGGTGCGCGCGGTGAAACTGGTGTTGCTCATCTGCTGAGTATGCAACTGGTAAGTGATGAGGACACGGTCGATATACGCGACGTCGCATTGATACGCACAGCGCAACCATAATTCCCAATCAAAGGCATACCCTAACTGCACATTGAAGCCGCCGCCCTGCCGCAGTACATCCATCCGCAGTAGCGGCGAATACAAATAGCAGCGGCGCGACAGATAAGCCAGTTCGCGCGTACCCGACCACTGATGCGATCGACTAAACGGATGGACTTCCACCAATTCACCCGTGACGTGCCGCACTTGATGGGCAGTATACACCAATCCCACTGCTGGCGACGCCGCTAGCACGGCCGATTGTTCGGCAACCAACTGAGCGTCGTACTGATCATCGTCGCTCCAAATGGTTACATACTCCCCGCGCGCCAATTCAAAGCAGCGATTCCAGTTTCTGACCATACCTAGATTCTGATCATTGCGAATGTAACGCACTCGCGCGTCGGAGTATCCCGCCACGATTTCGGCCGTCTCATCCGTCGAAGCATTGTCAACCACCAGAACTTCCAGATCGACAAACGTCTGATTCAACGCGCACTCGATAACCTTTGGCAGAAAGGCGATGCGGTTATAAGTGGGAATACAAACGCTAACTCGCGGCATAGTCAGTTTCCATTTGATTCTGTAGCCAGCACCTGCCGATAAACGTCGATCGTTAGCCGGGCAGTTTGCTCACACGCAAACTGGCGGGCATACTCCAAAGCCCGATCGGCCAGCTGGCAACGTCGGGCCTCATCGGCCAGCAGCTGTTGAATAGCCAGCGTCAGGTGCTCAACGCGACCAGTTTCAAACAAGGCCAAGCATGGCACTAATACATTGATTTCGCGATTAGGTTCCAGATCAGACGCTACGATTGGCTTGCCATAGGCTAGGCTCAGCGCCAACGACGCCGAACCGCTCATGCCCTTGAAAGGCGCTAGCACGATGTCCGTCGCCGCCATGATCGCCGGCAGGTCGGGTTCAGGCACGTAGCCCGTCACGATGACGCGTGCGGTCAAATTACGCTCGGCGATCAGGCGACGCAGCTCAGCCAGATAAGCTTCACCGGCCACCTCGCGCGGCCCGCCTGCAATCAGCAAAACACAATCTGATGGCAGTTGGTTCAAACTCTCCACAGCTAGATCATACCCTTTCTCTGGCACGATGAAGCCGAACATCGTCAGCACCCGCTTTCCATCCAGATTCCAGCGTTGGCGCGCGACGGCAGCATTAGCGGCAATCACACGATAAGTCGGCACCCCCAATGGGATCACGGTGATACGCTCTGGTGAAACGCCACGTTGCAGCAATACCTGGCGATGCGATTCGCTATGCACGATCAAGCGAGCAACAGATTGGAAAGTGTTGATGTTCAAGTGCCGTAGGTAGGTGGCCTCGTCCGTCATTAGGCGATACAGCCAGCGACGAACCAACGCGTAAACGCGACGCCGTATCGAGCGGGTAGCGGGTGGCTGCGCCACTTCCCATTGATCGTAAATATCATGCACGGTCATTACCACCGGCACCCGGATCTGGCTGCGGAACACCTCAAAGCGATTGCGTAGTTGGGAAGCGCCGCCCCAAAATGCAAATGAATGCTGCAAGTGTGCGACATCGCCATCGTTCATTTTCCGTCCCAAATGGGCAAAGACCCACCGACTGCGCCAGATCGACGGCAGCGGCTCCGGCACGGGCACAACTTCACACGTAATCTGTTGATTCAAAAACCGCATCAGATCAGCGCTATAGTCCCGAATGCCACAGGGCGCCCCCCATGCGGTGTACATCATCGCTTTCATGGCGTCGTCTCAAAAATACTGGCGTTCGACTGCTGGCGGCGTCGGCTGAAGCGCACGGCGTCTCGAATCGAATAACTCACGAAGCGCGGACCAACGCGTCGGAAGATCACAAATAGCGCTTGTTTCAGCCAACTGCACGCCAGGGTCTCCTCCCGACGACGAACGGCGCGCATAAAATCAATGAGTAAGCGCTGCGCCAGCTCTGCATAGGCGATTTGACGATAACGCGCGATGGACTTAAACGGCACAGGCTGCGCAAAAACACTGTCAAAAGCTGCGCATTGATCAAGACCTAACGGTACTCGATTCTGACTGAGTGTCGCCGTGGTGCGGGCGGTATGAAACCGATAGGCGGCCAGAGACCGATCGAGATATGCACCGCCCCAACGCGTCGCTAGACGCAGCAAAAATTCCCAATCAGCGGCGTACACCAGCTGTGGATTGAATCTCAGTCCATCGCGCAGGCATTCGCGCCGCAATAGTGGCGCAGCCGGATAACAGTTGAAGATCAGATGCGAAAATTCTTTCTCGGCTGGCCATACGTGATCGCCGACAAAGGGCCGATGTCTCCCAAGCCGCTGTCCGGTTGAATCGATCAAATCGCAAGCTGCGTACGCAAACCCGGCATCCGGCGCACGTTGCAAAGCTTCGACTTCGAACTGCAGCAATTCAGGATAATACACATCATCATCGTGCCACAGTGTGACAAAGTCTCCCTGCGCCAGTTCCAATGCTCGATTCCAGTTGCCCACCATGCCTAGATTTTGCACATTCCGCTGGTAGCGAAGACGCGCGTCCTGGGCCATCCATCGCGCTGCGCGCTCTGGCGTATCATCGGTCGACGCGTTATCGACAACGATCAGTTCAAATGCGCGCCAGGTCTGGGCCAGCGCACACTTGACAACCTGCTGCAATAGGTCTGCGCGATTGAAGGTGGGCAGACAAATACTGACTAAAAGGGCCACCGTCACTCCCTCATGGTCGCAATAAGCGCCAGATATACCGGATCCGATCGATCAGCCAGGCCCGACGTACCAACAAGATCGTGCCGTAAAAGACCATCAGCGTTAACGCGGCCTTGAAGGCCACCACCAACGGTAACGCCAGGGTCGATAACGGCAGCACCCGCACGCTCATGGCATACACGCCGATAGCAACCAGTGCACCTAACCCAGGTAAGAACAAGGAGTTCGACAGCGAGATGCTGACAACACGTCGCAGTCGCCGGAAGGTCAAGACCAGCCCGACCGCAAAGGCAAGCCCCACAGCTAAGACAGTGCCAATCGCGCCACCAATGGCCGTCAGGATCAGGCCTGCAACGATCAGCGTAGCAGCCTGACCCAGCTGCACTATGAGCGTGCCGCGCAAATCCTTAACTGCAATAAATAGAGAACCGGCATTATCCAACAACGGGCGAATCACTGAGAAGACAATCAGCCAGCGCAAAAACACCGCGCTCGCCAGCCAACGCTCGCCGTACAGCCAGCGGATCAGATCGGGCGCGGTTGTAAAGACTGCCGCCGCGATTGGTAGGGCCGCTACGTTGATGACCCACATTGTCATATCCAGTGACTTTGACAGACGCGTTGGATCATCCTGTAAGCGGGCATAGGTATATAGCGCGGCCCGTGTCACGATCGGACTGACTAGCATAATCGGCCACTGCGCAGTGCGATAGGCTCGTTCGTAAAAGCCCAGCGTCTCGACGCCAACAAAAGTTCCGATAAGGAAATTATCAAATTGAAAAATTGTGACAGATGCTAATGTTGCCAACCCTAGTGGCAGCCCAAACTTCAAATACCGGATTGCCACCACGCGATCGAAATGCCAACGCTGTTGAAAGACTTGCGGCAACGTCCGGCGAAAAACAACCCATTGACCTAAAGCCAACAAAGCCGCATACGCCACGGCTTGTGCGATCAGGCTCCAGAACCCGCCGCCGTTCAAGGCTAGGACGAAAGCTGGAATATAGGAAATTGGAAAGACAATGGTACTGACTAGACTGGAACGGCCCAAACGAAGTTCTTTATCCAGCGAGACCCACGCTGTCGAGGTGATCGACTCCAGTAAACCAGCTATGGCTAGACCTACTAACGCATAAGCCGCATCGGTAGAATACAAATGTGCGACCAAAGGAGCGCCGACGAGCGTCAAAACCAGACTGATGACCCCAGTTGCCACCTCGATCCACAAATGCGTGCCAACTTCCGCTCCACCCAGCTGACGATCGCGCGCGTAGGCCAAGCCCACACTCAACTTAGGGCGGAGGTTAAGCAACGAGTAGTAGAAAGTAGCAATGGAGACGATGCCAAAGTGATCGGGCAGCAAAATGCGTGTGAGAAACAGGTTGGCGACAAAGCCAAAACCCACGGATAGGTAAGAGCCGATCGCCGTCAGTGCCCCGCCGCGCACCACCCGGTGGGCCAATGGCGCAGCATCGCGCGGATCAGGAAGAACAGGCGTAGAAGACATGACTTGTTTCAAGCAGTCGGCCACCAGCGGCGGCGCGCAACTATTGTGACTCTGCGAAACAGGTAAGCGACAAAGCCAGCCAATCCAACCTGGCGTGCGGTTTGCAATGCCTGTCGAAAATGAAGCCACGCAGTGCGCCCAGCTCGTTGGCAAACAGCGAGTACGCCGGCAACCAACGCTCGCTGTGCGACTGCATAGATTGCCGGCTTGCGCAACTCGCGCAAATGCAGTCGCGCGGCTGGGAGATGCGCCATCACATATTCGATCACCCGCGCTTGCTCACCAATCCGATCATTGCGCCGATCAACCTCACGCGACAAGCTACCTTGATGCCAGCGCCACAAGGCCAGTGGTTCCGGCGCATAGGCTACCTGCCAGCCAGCCAGTTCGATCCTCAACCACATTTCCCAGTCATTCGCCAAGCCAAGCTCAGGCGCAGCCATAAATGGCCCCACGGACTCAATTGCTGTCCGGCGAATGATCACTGTGGGGCACTGCACGTAAGGCAACCGGATGTGTTCGCGAAACTCTTGCTCACCCGGCCACACATGCGCTGTTGGAAATGGCCGGACTATATTGCCCGGACAGCTATCTGAATCCATAAAGCGGTAGGCCGAATAAAAGTAACCAGCTTGCGGGTGAGCACTCAGCGCGACCACCGCCACTTCGAGCAGTCGGGGCATGTAAGCATCGTCAGCATGCAATAGGCCGATCAGTTCACCCTGCGCTAACTCCAAACAGCGATTCCAATTGCCTACCATCCCCAGATTTGTGTCATTGCGAACGTAGCGCACGCGCTCACTGAGAAAGGACGTTACCACTTCGGCGGTGTTGTCCGTCGAACAATTGTCAACAACGATTAGTTCCCAATCTGTAAATGTCTGAGTCAACACACTTTGGATCGCAACGCTGAGGTAGGCCGCGTAGTTGTACGTGGGGATACAGACAGAAACCTTGGGTGACATACGTGTCCTGATCGATCTTACAGCCCATCGGCAGATCGCATCGCAATCAAGCCGGCCTGCACACCACGCATTCGGGTCGTCATGCGACTTTGGATAAAGGTGTTCACGAGTCCAGCCTGTAGCGGGCGCGACGCCAGCTGCCCCAGTTCGGCAGTGGCGCGCGGCACGATTAAGCGATTATCCAGATCGAACACCCGGCAGACCACCTGCGCAAACTCGGCGCGATCGAGTCGATCAGGCCCGACGAGATTTACCACGCCGGTCACGTCACGCTCTACGCATTCGACGCTGGCCGCCGCCAGATCCACATTGTAGGTCGGCGTTGAGATCTGATCGTTGGGCACAAACATCGTCTCGCCCTGACCCAGTTTAGCGACCAATTGGTACACGAAATTCTTGTGCTGCGCCTCGGGGCCATACACCACTGTCGTGCGCACGATGAGCAACCGGGCGAACGCAGCACTCAACTGCTGCTCGGCCGCTAGCTTGCTGCGGCCATATGCGCTAATCGGACGCGGCTCGGCCTGCTCGGTATACGGGCCAGCTTCGCCATCAAACACATATTCCGTTGAATAGTAAACGAAACCTGCTCCCAAGCGCGCTGCTTGTTGAGCTACCATCATTGGCAACGTCACATTCTCTCGGTAGCAACGTTCCGGTTCACGCTCACACAAATCCACCCATGACAGGCCGGCGGGATAGAAAACCCAATCGGGTTGTTGATAGTCCAGCACTTGGGCTACCACCGTCGCGTCTGCCGTGTTCAAAGCGATTAAACCCGGCTGCGCATGTTGACGGTACGTGCCGACAACACTGTGTCCCCGCTCACACAGCGCGGCGAGAAGCGCACCTCCCACCTGCCCTGAGGCCCCAATGACCAGTGCTTTCATCGATGCTTCAAACTCCAGTCGTAAGGAATCTCAGGTGAAAACGGGTCTTTGCGCAAAATCTCATCTGGACGATGCGGAATCGTCGCACAGTTGGCCACGACGGCAGGCATCACTCCCAAGCCTTTAAAACCGTTCCACACCATAGGTGGAATTTTGATCAACTGATAATTGTCCTGGCCCACAAAGATTTCCATGACTTCACCCTGCGAGGTCGAGCCGGACCGATCATCATATAGCACCAATTTGATCATGCCGACGACGACGGCATAATTGAGTGTCATTTCGGTATGCAGATGCCAACCTTTCACTACGCCGGGATACACGGTTGAAAAATAGATTTCGCCAAAGCGCTCAAAATGTGTATCATCGCAACGCAACATATGCATGATCTTGCCGCGCTCGTCGGGGATTTGCTTGAGAGGTATTAGCATCACACCGTCGATCATGCGACACGCTCCATCCACCGCGCAAAAACGTCGATGACATAGGCGATCATATCTGGCGTCAGCCCCGGATAAACACCGATCCAGAACGTGTTCTTCATTACCCGATCAGACTGCGTCAGTTCACCGATGACGCGGCGCGGAACGTTCAAATATGCCGGTTGCCGCAGCAGATTGCCGCCAAACAGCAACCGTGTTGCCACTTTCTTGGTTTCAAGATACTCGACAAGTTGCTGGCGTGTAAATGGCGCCGACTCACGAACTGACAACAGGAAGCCGAACCAACTCGGTGACGAATCCGGCGTGGACTGCGGCAAAACGAAAAACTCTTCCCAGCGTTTGAGGCCGGTATACAACAGATCGAAGTTCCGACGACGTATTTCGATGAAGCGCGGCAGCTTCTTGATCTGTGACACGCCGATCGCAGCTTGCAAATCTGTGGCCTTGAGGTTGTAGCCAATGTTCGAGTAGATGTACTTGTGATCGTAGCCATAGGGCAATTCACCCAGTTGCCACTCGAAGCGCTTACCGCAAGTATCAGCTTTGCCCGGCTCGCACCAGCAGTCGCGCCCCCAATCGCGGAAAGACTCCAGCGCCTTCTTCAGCGCCGGCCGCTGTGTCAAGACTGCGCCGCCTTCGCCCATGGTAATGTGATGCGCGGGATAAAAACTTACTGTTGCCACGTCGCCAAACGTACCCACATTTTGGCCGCGATATTGTGCACCTAGCGCATCACACATATCTTCGATCAGGTATAGTTCGTGCTGCTGAGCGAAGTCCGATACGGTTGCTAGATTGAACGGGTTGCCCAGCGTATGCGCGACCATAATGCCGCGCGTGCGAGGTGACAACGCCTCTTCCAGATAGCGCGTATCGAGATTATATGTGCCGTTCTCCAAAGGTTCGACGTCCAAGAAAACTGGCACAAGATTATTCTGAATGATGGGATTAACAGTGGTTGGGAAGCTGGTCGCCGTCGTGATGATCTCATCGCCTGGTTGCAAACGCCTGTCTGCCAGACTGTTTGATGTCAGGGCAGACAGGGCCAGGAGGTTTGCTGACGATCCGGAGTTAACCAAGATCGAGTGCCGCGTGCCAACCGTTCGTGCCAGCGTCGTTTCAAACTCGGTAGCAAATCGACCTGCTGTCAACCAAAAATCAAGGGCGGCATCCACCAAGGATTGCATATCTTCGGCGTCAAACACCCGTCCCGACACGGCTATCGGCGTCTCTCCCGGCACAAATTCTCGCCACCCATATGTAGCGCTGTAATACTCGCCCACTTGCTCTAGGATTCTGGCCCGTAATGCTCGCTCATCAAAATTCATACTGACTATCACCTGAACGGCAGGCTTGAATGGTGGCTGCCAAGCCGACCTCAAAATCAACCGTCGTCGTCCAGCCCAGATCATGCCGGGTGGTCGCCGGTTGTGCGATTAAAACCATTTCCTCATTTGGCCGATAAGACAAGGCTCCCAACTCGTAGTGACCGTCGCCGTCGATCTGTTCGAAGATCTGGGCGACAACCGATCGAACTGATCGGCCAGTGCCCGAACCGATATCGTAAGTTTGGGTGCTAAACTCAAGCGTCGCCAGCGCTGCGATCAGCGCCTGCACAATATCAGTCACATAAACAAAGTCGCGTAACTGTTCGCCTTGCGTCATGCGCAACGTTTCGCCGCTCAGCGCCGCTCGAATCGCAGCAGACACCAACCCACGGGCCGACTGGCGCGGCCCGTAGACGTGAAACAGGCGTAGCGCGATAGAGTTCAGCTTGTGCTCTTGCGCGAAGGCGTGCCAGAAAGACCATGCCCCCAACTTGGACGCAACATAAGGATTGCCCGGTCCGCGTACGGTTTCAGCTGCCGGGCGTTCATAGGCCGTCCCGACATGGACAAAACGCCGGACACCGATCCGTTCGCTGGCTTCCAGCAGATTGACAGTGCCACGAATGTTGACCTCAACTGCTTGCTCGATGGGCAGAAATGGCTCAGTCACTCCAGCCGCTGCCAGATGCACAACACGATCTGGGCGAATCTGTTCAAACGCGCCCATAACCTCGGCAGGCTCTTGAATATCAATCGGCACTGGTACAACATTGCGCGGCAAGGTTTGCGCTGCGGCAGTCCGGCTTAAGCCATACGTTTCGATTTGGTGTTGAACCAGAAACTCGCCAAAGTAACGGCCAATAAAACCAGTAGCGCCGGTTACTAGCACCCGCTCTGAGCGCAAGGCAGCTAGCTGTGAATGCAACGAAACATCTCCCAATCGTTCGGCCACTGTCCTCCCATTCCAGCCCGGTACCATGAGGCTGTTAACCGCCCCACTCATTAGCCCTAGCGAGGCAATACCCGCCATGGGGCCTGGCCGCTTTGCCACAGCTGCTCCAGCATCCGCACATCTCGCAGCGTGTCCATGCATTGCCAGAAACCCTCATGCTTATAGACGGCCAGCTGCCGCTCCTGCGCCAAGCGACGCATCGGCTCGCGCTCCCAAATAGTCTCATCGCTTTCAATATAGTCAGCGATCCCCGGTTCTAACACGAAGAACCCGCCGTTAATCCAACCATCCCCAGCCTGCGGCTTCTCCTCGAAATCGGCCACCAGTTCACCGTCAAAGACGATGCTGCCAAAACGGGCTGGCGGTCTCACCGCCGTTACTGTAGCCAGGCGATTGTGCGTGTGATGAAAGGCTAGCAGGTGGTTGATGTCGATATTAGCAACGCCATCACCATACGTCAGCATGAAGCGTTCGCGACCGATGTACTCCGCCAGTCGTTTTACGCGCCCACCGGTCTGCGTGTGCAAGCCGGTATCCAACAAATGAATCGTCCAATCTTCATGTTGGCTATCGTGGACGACAATGTCGCCAGTTGCTAGCGATACGGTCAGGCTGCTGGCAAGATGCCGGTAGTTGACGAAATAATCTTTGATGATTTCGCCTTTGTAGCCCAGCGCGACGACAAATTCTTTGAACCCATATGCAGCATACCACTGCATGATATGCCAAAGCATCGGATATTCGCCGATCTCGACCATCGGCTTGGGCTTGACCACGGTTTCTTCAGACAGGCGCGTCCCCAGACCACCTGCCAAAATAGCGACTTTCATTTACATCTGCTCCTAATTATTTCATTACTTCCGCAACATTCCATCGATGCGGGCCACAACCATGTCCAACGCCACCGTGTTGAAACCGCCCTCGGGAATGATAACATCCGCGTAGCGTTTGCTTGGCTCGACGAATTCCAAATGCATCGGACGTACAGTGTTCAGGTACTGCTCCACCACCGAGTCCATCGTGCGGCCGCGCTCGGCGATGTCACGCCGCAGCCGTCGGATGAACCGCAGATCGCCATCGGTGTCAACGTAAATCTTAATGTCGAATAACTCACGCAGCCGCTTCTCGACGAAAATCAACAGGCCTTCAATCAAGATCACGGGCCGCGGTTCAACGTGACGGACATCACTCAAGCGCCGATAAGTCGCAAAGTCATAGAGCGGCACGTCGGCGGCGTGACCCGACTTAAGCTGCTTCAAATGCTTAATCAGCAAATCGGTTTCCAGCGCGTTGGGGTGATCAAAATTCGGCTGATTGCGCGGATCGCGCGGCATGTCGTCCCAATCAAAGTAGTACGAATCATGCTGCAAATAAGCGATTTGCTCCGCACCAACCCGCCGCACAATTTCTTCGGCGATGGTGGTCTTGCCGGAGCCGGTCCCGCCGGCTACACCGATTGTGACAGGGTGATTCTTCATCGCGGCGATTATACCTCAAAAGAATTTGCTCTCACGGAAAACAGACTGAGGAGAAACGCGGTCCGCTTCAGATCAAGCAGTGATTGACAGACCAACGGCAAGCACCGCGGCTACTACACCCAACCCGATCAGCCCACCGCGCAACCGATCAGCCTTCATCACCTGCGCGCATGCCAATAACAGCCACGCGCCAGCAGCAGCCGCGAACTTGAAGCCCCCGTCGATTAGCTGGGCTGACCGTGGATAGATCAACAAGGCAACAACCAACACCCCGATCGTGGCAAGTACCCACAATACAAACCCGATCGCTCTTACAGCCCGGTTGGGCTTAGCCACAGGCGGAGCCTCAGTCTCCTCGATCTGTGATAACATGGCCGTCACATCGGGGTCGGCCTCATCGGTGAGTATACGCGTTTGTTGATCAATCGCTTGCAACCACACGCGGCGAACCGAGCCTAACGTACCAAGCCCTAAGCCAACGATCAGCGAAACCCAGCCAACCAGAATGAACCAATGCGAGGGTTGTGTCACAGCCGCCACTTCAATGAAGACAGCCTCGCGAAAGGAAAAAGTCACCGCATTCGCCGTGAACGTCGCGCCCGGCGTCACTTCCTGGCTGGCCAGTACTTTGCCGCTGGCACTCTGCAGCGCTTGCGCCACATAGCGTCCATCGGCCAGACGCGTCAGCTGCAATACGAGATTGTTATCGGAGACGGCTAGAAAACTATCGGCGCGTTCTGGCTCAAACACCACAGCCTTCTCTGGTTGAGGTGGACTATCCACTGTGCTCTGCAACCCGAGCGGCTGATTCTTATCGTTGGTGGCCGACACGATCAATGCCGGGCCGCTACCTTCGAGATAGATCGTCGGACCGGGGCTGATCCACGGCTGCCGATCGGCTACGGCCCCCTGTCCGATCGATTCCGTTTCGCGCAGCAACGCAAGTGATGCGCGGCCGTTATCCCACGCATCCAGTCGCAGCGCGTAAGGTGTGCCGCTGACGGGTGCAATCGCATTAGGCTCTAGCCGAATGCCATCCAGGCGCGAATCGATCAAGGTGCCTAGCACCAGCCCAAGCAACACGATCAACGCGCCACCATAGATCAGCAGACCCGCCAGTGCATGAAGACGGGGCGACCGCTCGGCGACGAGCCACTCACCGTCGGCTCGCACTTGATAACCGCGCAGTTGGCCGATCAACGTTTCGCGTTCGATCGGGACAAGTCGATCAAGCTTGGGGCGCGTGGGTCGATCGGGCGCGTGCCGCAACTGCGTGATCTGCTCGATCAAACGCACCGCGCAATTCAAGCCTAATGCGCCTGCCAGCAATCGAAACACGATCGAGCCGGTGATCTGAAAAAGGCCCAAAACATTGAACAGCGACCAACTGCTGCCAAAGCGCTGCTGAGTTTCAGATAACCAGCGCGAATAGGCCACGGGATCGCTGGCGGGCGTTTGCGGTAAGAGGACGGACAACACCAGCAACGTCGCTAACAAACTGAGGGTAACAGCTAGCCAGACATCGCTGGACACCCAGCGCCAAACGCGCCGCCAGGGGTTGCGGATCAGGGTAGGCGATGCGGTCGTCATATCAATGTGGCCTGAAGTGAGGTGAACTATCTGCCTCACAAAAAAGCCCCGCGAACGGGGCTGTGGTGAAGAGCCATCCACCAGAATTGAACTGGTAACCTATCGCTTACGAAGCGATTGCTCTGCCGATTGAGCTAGGATGGCGCTGGAACGGGCGAGATTATACCAGCGGGCGGACAAGATGACAAGGGCTGATCGAGCGTGGGCGTGCCACGTGTTAAGCCAATTTCAACCCAAAGCCAAACGTCGTCCCCACATCGACCTGGCTTTCGACGGTGATCTTGCTGCTGTGCGCTTCGACGATTTGCTTGACGATGTGCAAGCCAAGGCCGGTGCCTTGCGCGTACCCTTCGCTGTCAGCCACCCGATAGAACTTCTCGAAGATATGGGGCAGATCTTTCGCCGGAATGCCGCGGCCGGTATCGCGCACTTTGATCCGCGCCCAGGCTTCTTCCAGTGTCACTTCCAGCCAAACAGCGCCGTCGGGCTTGTTGTATTTGACGGCGTTAGAGGCCAGATTAACCAACACCTGCCGGATGCGTTCGCGGTCGCCGATGACGCGCACCAGCGGATCAGGCAGCACACTCGTTAGCGTCAAGCCGCGCTCGTCAGCTTGCGGCTTCAACAGATTGATCACGTCCTCGATGAGATCATTCAATGCAAAGGGCGCCATCTGAAAGCGCGTGCGGCCCGATTGCAGGCGACTCAGCTCCAGAAAGGCATTCGTCATACTAGATAGGTGCTGCGCCTCTTGAAAGATCGTTTCAACAAATTCGCGCGCCATGTCAGGCGGAATTTCCTGGCGCAGCAGCAGCTCACTATAAGCCACAATGCTAGTCAACGGCGTCCGTAGCTCATGCACCATCTCTGAGATCAGATCGCTTTGATGGAACAGCCGCGCATTTTCAATGGCAATGGCGGCTTGCGCGCTTAACGTCATCATCAATTCCACGTCGTCGTCGTCGAACGCGCCGCGATCGATCGGGTTGATGGCTTCCAACACGCCGATCACGCGCTCTTTGACGCGCATCGGCACGGCGATCATCGCCCGCGTGTGAAAGCCGGTCCGCTCATCGGACTGCGCGTAAAACCGATCGTCCTTCGACACGTCGTTGATGATCTGAATCTGATTTTCGCGCGCCACCCAGCCAGCCACGCTGTTGGGTGGCACGACGACGCGCTTGATCTCTTCACTTTTGCTGCCAGTCACTGCTTCAAAATACAACTGGCCCGATTTGCTGTCCAACAACAGAATCGAGGTCGCTTCCGTGCGGGTTAGATCGCGGGCCGCGTTGACGATGAGATCGAGCAGCTGCAAAAGATCAAGTGTCGAGGTCAGCACTTGACTGAGCGACAGCAGCCGTCGATAAGATTCGATGCGTTCGTCCAACACGGAACTAGTTGTCATACCATACAGCCTGCAATCAAGCGAAACTCCAATTTCTTACAGTTTACCAAATATCCCCGAAAATGATCGTTGGTCAATCGTTGGCAAACGGTGTGCGTTTCGTTGGCTCAGGTGCGTCCTGCGCCCCATCGGGCGGATAGTGTTCCGTCAAGCCCGCCGCAATGGCTGGCAGTACCTCGGCCACATTCTCGGCAATCGTTACCTCAGCGCGCGCATCCAAATGGGTGGGATCGCGGTTGAGGATAATCAACCGAGCTTGGCGTGCCAGAGCCGCCACGGGGAGATCGGCTGCGGGCGACACTTCCAGCGATGAACCGGCCACAATCAACAGATCACACTGATTGACCGCCCGTTTAGCCGCCATCAACGCCTGCGCGGGCAACGCCTCGCCAAACAAGATCACGTTAGGTTTCAACAAGTGCCCGCAGACCGGACACATCGGAATCCGCCCTTCATCAATCAGGGCACGCAAAAATATGTCGCTGGCAAAGGCACGATAACAGCGGACACACGTAGCGGTATAGATGTTGCCATGCAATTCCACGACATCGGTAGCGCCCGCCCGCTGATGCAACCCGTCGATGTTCTGCGTAATGATCGTTGCCAGTCGGCCCGCTTGCTCCATGGACGCCAAGGCTCGGTGGGCGGGATTTGGCTGAGCAGTGGTCATCTGCTGAGCCAGCGGCCTAATCCACTTAAAGAAGTCTTCCGGGTGATGTCGGAAGGCGTACACCGTGGCGATCTCCATCGGATTGTAGTTGGCCCACAGACCGGTGTCTGGGCTGCGAAAATCAGGAATGCCCGACGGCGTACTCAACCCAGCGCCCGTTAGAGCCGCAACATGCCGGGCTTTAGCAATCAGCTCAATGGCACGCTGGATCAGATGGTTCATCTAGGATGTTAATCGTTGCGTTAAACCACGCACCTGATCGACGACGGCGCTGCCGGGCAGCAAGTGCAGAATCAACGCGCCATCCTGCGCAGCTTGACTGGCGACTTCGGGTACTGGC
>JAXLWI010000049.1:0-34994 GCA_046328575.1 Anaerolineae bacterium | reverse complement strand
ACATCCGCACACGCGCGTGCTGTTCGCGGGACCGTATCAAAACGTGTTGGGCGAAGACGCTTATGCGCGGCGTGTGCTGCCGTTGATTCAGGCCTTTCCCGATCACTGGACGTTCCTCGGCACATTGAATCCGCGCGACATGGCGGCGTTCTTCTCGGCCAGTGATGTGACGGTGCTGCCAAGTTTGAATTCGACTGAGTCGTTTGGCCTGGTGCAAGTCGAGGGGATGTTGTGTGGGGCGCCCTCGATCGCGAGTGCACTGCCCGGCGTGCGGCAACCGGTGATGATGACGGGGATGGGCGAGATCGTGCCGATTGGCGATAGTGCTGCTCTGGCCGAAGCGGTGATCCGTGTGCTAGATGATCGCGCGCGCTACGTCAAGCCGCGAACTGCGATCGAGGCGCTGTTCAGCACGGAACGCACGGCGCAGTTGTATGAGCAGTTATTCAACGAATTGTTAACTCATCGTTCATAGTGCATGGTGCTGGAGCATATCGCACTCAATTGTGCATTATGAATTGTGTATCATGAATTGGTCTATGAATTGTCGGCGCGTGGTGCTTGGCTTGCAGGTTACAGCGAGTCTGGTGTTGGCTGGACTCGGGCATCATGCGTTGTCGACGTTGCGCGACGAGTACCCAGCCGATGGCTGGATCTTCTACGGCGCAGCCGCGATCATGGGCTGGCTGGCTTGGCGAACGCTGAGCACTGAATCCGATCCGGTTTGGGTGGCGCTGCGCGATTCACTGCGTGTCGCGTTCGGTGTGATCGTTGATGCGGTGCGGATGATCATTTCGACGTTGCGGGATTTGCTGCCGTTGTTGCCGCCGCGAGCGCTGGCGGTGCTGGTAATTGCGCTAAATGTGTTTGCGGCGCTGATCGCGTGGCTCCGTCCGACGGCCACTTGGGTGTGGCAGATCAGTTGGGCCGCGTCGATTGTGATCATTGCGTTTGGGGCGTGGCTGCGATGGGCGCGGCAGCGCCCGTCTCGCCCAAAGTCGATAGAGTCCCGCGCAACGCCGGTCGCCGTGGTGCGCGAGGAAGAGGCCACACCAATCGGGACGCGCCTCAATCCGATCGGGTTGGTAGTTGCGATCGGGGCGTTAGTTGCTGGGCAATTTGTGATCAGCAGCGCGGCTCAGGCAGAACAAGCCAGTAGCCCGATCGCGAAGGCGTTTCGACTAGATCTGCCCGGCGATGCAACCTTGATACTGCTCGGCTGGGTGATAACGATAGCGGGCATCGGGTTGTGCGCGGCTTTCACGCGTAATCTGGTCATGCGCGGTTACACGCCGTTGTCGTTTGCGATCAATCACGAACAGCCACGGCGTGTGACGCGAGTCTGGTGGTTGGTGGCAATTGGTGGCGCAGTGTTGTGGCTGGCAGCGATCAGTTCAGCGGCTAGCGGTGCAACGGGTTTCAGCGGTGTGTGGCAGTGGTTGCTCGCCGGCGTGGTGTTGGTCATTGTGTGGCGGCAAATCGATCGGTTGCGGGGCGTGCGGTTGGGCGTCACCTTGAGTCCCTCCGAGATTCTGGTGTTGACGGGTACGCTGTTGGCGCTAATCGGCGTGTTTGCTTTTCGGTTGGGTGATGTGCCCAACAGCGTTTGGGGCGATGAAGGTGGCTATTTTTCCGTGGCGCGGGACATCGCGCGCGGGGCGTTTGAGCCGAATGTGTTTGGCCCGGGGGTGTATGGTTTCCCGATCGCGGCGTCGGTGTATCAATCGGTCTTTCTCAGATTGTTGGGTGAATCGATCATGGCGTGGCGGCTGAGTTCGGTCGTCGCCGTGGCAATTGGGGCGATTCCATTGTATTTGTTGGTGCGCGCAACGTTGGGCCAGCGCGTGGCATGGTTATCGCTAGCGGCATATGGCGTTATGCCGTACACGTTGACATTTGCGCGCATGGGGTACACGCTCAGTTTGACGCTGCTCGTCGTCACGACGGCGTTAGCGCTATTCTGGGCGGCTCTGCGGCGAGATAGCCGATTGTACGCCTTTTTAGCGGGCATAGTGGGCGGCCTGGGACTGATGGTGCATCCATCGGCGCTGCTGGGCCTGCTGTTGGTCGCCTTGATGTTGATTGGGATGTTGATCGTGCGGCGGTGGCCGTGGCGTTCGATCGCAGTGACGAGCGCGGTTATCATCGTCGGCGCGGCGATTGCGGGTGGACCAACTTTGGCTTACGGCCTGACCCGCGAACCTGATAACTTTCGCGGAAAGTTTGTCGAATCGGCGTATAACTCGGTCTTTTACGCGCGTGACATTTTCCCTGACGACGTGACGCAAGTCGATACGTTCAAAATTGGCCAGCAAGACCTCTTTTCGGATGCAGGCTTAGCGGGTACGTTATTGGTGCGAGGTGCGGTGCGCACAGCGTTGAGTTTTCAGACGCCTGTGTTGCTGCGCGATGGCTATCTCGTCGGTGCGTTGAGCGAGCCATTTGGGATCATCATGCTGATCGGGTTGGCGTGGTGCCTGGCGCGCTGGCGTCGCCCTGGTTACACGTTGTGGGCGCTGTGGTTGATTGTCGGCGGTTTCGTGTTGAGCGCCATGAGCAGCTACCCGCCGCGAGCGGGATTGATGGCGCCAGCGATTCCGGCGATCGCCGTGTTGGGTGCGCTCGGCTTGGCGGCGAGCCTGGATTTGCTAGCTAGTGTCATCGGCGGGGTGTCAGAGCGCCTCAAGTTGATAGGCTTAGCGGCGGTGATGAGTGTGTTGGCGATCGGGGGCTGGCGAACGTACTTTTCTGAAATGCCCGATCGATTCCGGCCCGATCTCGATAATGCGATGTTCTGGTATGCGCAAACGATGCCACGCAATTCGGCGGTGGTGCTGGTGGCCTCTGATGTGCCGGATGATTATCAGCCGTGGGGGTTGCACGAATTCAATCTCGGCGTGGCGTTCAACCTGATCCGGCCTAACGCGCTGGCATCGAATGCGACGCGTGTGATCTGTGCCAATGGCTGCGCGTTCTTCTATCGAGCCGCCGACGCCTCGACAGTGGGGCCAGAACTGAAAGCGATGTTCAATACGGGGGCGTCGATTCCAATTCCGGATGCCGACGGCAATGCACAGTTCTATCGTTTTGTGCCTTAATTCTCTCATGTGTGAGTGTCCATGACTAACGACGTATTACAGCGATCAAAAGATATTTTGTGGCAGCATCGGCGCGAACTGCCCGCGTTTCGAGCGTTGATCCGCGCGATTGAGCACCGGTTGCTGGTTGATTTGGGCGAACTGCCGCAACCGCTGTTGGATATCGGCTGCGGCGACGGTCACTTTGCCGAAGTGACCATCAAGCATGCGGCGGTCGGTATCGACATTGCCCATCACAGTCTGGTTGAGGCGAAGCAGCGCGGCGTATATGGCACGCTGGATGTTGCCAGTGCTTGGAACATTCCGTATCGCAGCGGCACATTCAATGCCGTGCTGGCAAACTGCGCTGTGGAGCATATGCCCAAGCTCGACGGTGTGTTTGGCGAAGTGGCACGCGTGCTGAAGCCGGGCGGCAAATTTATCTTCTCTGTGCCGACCGACAAACACAATGCGAATCTCTCGATCGCACGGTTGCTCGATCGGATTGGGGCAAAAGGCCTGGCTAAGCGTTATCGCGATTGGTTCACGCGCATGCAAGTTCACTTCCACATGTACACGCCCGACGAATGGCAGCGCCGTATCGAGGCGCATGGTTTCAAGGTGACATATCGACGCGGTTACCTTTCGCCGTTGGCGACGGTGTATTTGGAACTTGGTCACTATTATGGTGGGCCGGATGTTATTGCGCGGAAGTTGACGGGCAAGTGGGTGATGTGGCCGTGGCGACCGCGCTTCGCGCTGGAAGAAGCCGTGTTGGCGCCGCGCGTGGCCGAAGACGGCGTGCCCGATTCGAGCGAGTGTTTCTTTGTAGCGGAGAAGATCTGACGGACGACGATTGACCGATGACGAACGAATCGACGGTTGTTGCACCGCAGCCTATTAAACCACGCCGCACCCTCAATTGGCCGTGGGTGTTGTTGCTGATCGCCGCGCTGGTCTTTGGCGCGTACTTCCGCTTTGTCGGCCTCGACTGGGATCAAGGCACGCATCGTCATCCCGACGAGCGCTTCCTGACCGATGTCACCACGCGCATCAGCATTCCCGACAATTTGGGTGATTACTTCAATTCGGCCAAGTCGTCGCTGAATCCGTACAATCACGACTTTGGTTTGTTCGTCTACGGTGATCTGCCTGTGGCGATGACGCGCCTCATTGCCGAGGTGCTCGATAAGGTGTGTGCCGCCTCGCCAGAGGCGTGTTTGAAGAATAGTTACGGTGTGCCGATTGGCTACACCGCTTATGACGGTGTGTATTTGCTGGGGCGCTTCCTGTCCGGCGTGCTCGATCTGTTCACGCTGATCTTCATGTTTTTGATCGGGCGCCGATTGTACAACGTTCGCGTCGGCGCGCTTGCGGCGTTTCTCGGCGCGGCGACAGTGCTGCAAATTCAACAGTCGCACTTCTATACCGCCGACATATTCGCGGCGTTCTTCGCGACGGCAGCGGTGTTCTTCGTGCTGCGCTTTGCTGATACCAACTCGTGGGGCGACGCGGTCGCGAGCGGCGTTGCAACGGGACTGGCGGTGGCGTGCCGTATCAACGTCGCGCCGCTGTTGGGCGTCAGTGCGATCGGCGCGTTTGCGTTTGTGCTGCGCCAATGGCGGAACCCTCGGCGCACCGCCAACTTCGAAGGCGCGATTGCCCGCATCCTCGTAGCGACTGTCGCCGCGGTGATCGTGTTCCGCATTTTCATGCCGTACGCTTTCGATGGCTTGTTCAAGTTCGACGAGCGCTGGACGAACAACATGAATTACATCCGCTCGCTCGTCAGCACGGGCGATGATCCCGGCGGGCCGCCCGGCGTGCAGTGGACCAATCGGCCGCCGATTGTGTTCTCATGGATCAACATCGTCTTTTGGGACTGGGTGTGCCGCTCGGTTTAGCGGCGTGGATCGGCTGGGCGTGGGCGGCGTGGCAAACGTTTCTATCGCCGTATTTGAAACGTCGGGCCGGGAGCCTCATCGATTGGCTGGTGGAAGTCGCGAAGTCGCGGCACTTGTTGATCTGGGTGTGGGTGACTGCCTACTTCGTTTATCAGAGTACGCAGTGGGTCAAGTCGATCCGCTATCAACTGCCGATCTATCCGCTGCTGGTGATGTTCGCGGCCGCGCTAATCATCGGGCTGTGGGACAAAGCGCGGGCGGCCTTGACGCGCAAGGCGGTGTGGCACATCACGGCGGTGATTTCGACCATCGTCGTGGTTGGCGGCGCTTACGCCTGGGCCGTCGCCTTCACCGATATTTATCGCAAACCGAATACACACGTCACGGCGACGGAATGGATTTACGCCAATGTACCCGCTGTCGCAACGCTGCGCGTGCACGTCAACGGCGCGACGCAATCGTCACCGGTGCCATTCCCGAACACAACTGTTCTACAGCCGGGCCTCAATCCCGCCGTGGCGGGCGTAAAGATTCAGCAAGCCGGCACGTTGGAATCGATCACCCTGAATCGTGTAGTTGATCTATCGGGGGACACAGCGCCGGACACGCTGCGGATGTCGATCGGAGAAACGCCCGATCTGAATAGCGCCCTGGCGTCGGCCGAAGTGACGACGAGTGTCGGACCGCAGGGCAAACCCGGCGGCTCGTATGAGTTCCGCTTCAACCCGATCAATCTACAAGCTGATCGGACTTACTTTGTCACGCTGCAACTCATCAACGGCGGCGTCTTGCAAGCCGAGAGCAGCACGATCGGCGTGGAAACGTGGGACGAGATTATTCCGGTCGGGCTGGGGCTCTATGACGCCTTCGGGATGTATCACGGCTTCGACATCAAGCGCGATTGGGAAGACAACACCGATAAGTTTGAGCATCTGATCGATGCGCTGAATAAGACCGATTACATCGTCCTCAGCAGCAATCGCGCGTATGCCACGCTGCCGCGCCAGCCGCAGCGTTACCCGATGTCGACCGAGTTTTATCGCCTGTTGTTCACGGGCCAGTTTGGCTTCAAGTTGGTCAACGAGACGGTGTCATATCCAACCATCGGCCCGTTCACGTTCCCTGATCAGGAAACGACGCAAGCGATGGGCCTGTGGCCTGATCCGACGCGCTGTCCTCAATCGGGTCTGGCATCATGCCCCGATCAAATCAACGTGCCGATGCCACCCGCCGAAGAAGCGTTCAGCGTTTACGATCACATGCGGGTGTTGATCTTTCAGAAAACGGACGCGTACTCGGAAGCGGACGCGCGCGCCAAGTTGGGCCGCATCGATCTGACAAAGGTCCTACAGGGTCAGTCGCCCAAATCGACGGCGGATGCGCCCAACGATCTGATGCTGAAAGACAGCGTGTGGCAACGTCAGCAGCAATCGGGCACGTGGAGCGATCTGTTTGACCCGAACGGCCTGTTGAATCAAGCGCCGTTGCTGGGCGCGATTGTGTGGTATCTGGTCGTGGCACTGCTGGGGCTCGCCGCGTTTCCATTGCTATTTGCCATCGCGCCGGGCTTGCGCGATCGTGGCTACGGCGTGGCACGCATTACGGGCTTGCTGCTTGTTACGTTCGTGGTGTGGTTCACGTCGAGTTTCGGCGTGATCGATTTTTCGCGCGGTACGATCGCGCTGACCGCGCTCGCGTTGGTCGTCGTGGGCCTTATCAGTGCGCGGCGGCAGCGCAGCGCCTTGCAAGCGTTTTGGCGGGAACAGCGCCGCACGGTTCTGATTGAAGAAGCGCTGTTTGGGGTGGCGTTCCTGTGGTTCCTCTTTGTGCGTTTCGGCAACCCTGATCTGTGGCATCCCTACATGGGCGGCGAAAAGCCGATGGACTTTGCTTACCTCAATGCCGTGATCAAGAGCAACACTTTCCCGCCATATGATCCGTGGTTTTCGGGCGGGCAGATCACCTACTACTATTTCGGCTTTGTGCTGATCGCGACGCTGATCAAACTGATCGGAATCGTGCCTGGCATCGCGTACAACTTTGCGATTCCAACATTGTTTGCGATGACGGCGCTAGGCGCGTTTACGGCGGCGTTTAACCTGTTCAGTAGTCGGCAGTCCGCGCATGGCGATCAGCGGTCAGCGGGCAGCGGGCAGCCGTTGAATCTCCGCAATCCGATCGTGGTGGGCGTGATCGCGGCGGTGTTTGTCACGTTCATGGGCAACCTCGGTGAAGCCCAATTGCTGACGGAACAGATCAAACAGCAGATCGTGCCGGACCTGGAGTTCAAGAGCAGCATCCCTGGCGTGGAGTTGATCGTCAACACAGCCGCCGGTTTGGGCAAGATGGTGTTTGAAGGCAAGGCGCTGAACTATCGACCGGAGTGGTGGTACTTCACGCCGACGCGCGAAATTCCAGCGCCGCCGGGCGAAGCCGGGCCGATCAGTGAATTCCCGTACTTCACGTTCCTGTACGCCGACTTGCACGCGCACATGATCGCAATGCCGTTGACGTTGTTGATGCTGGTGCTGGCGATTGGCTGGTTATCGCGACCGCCGACATGGTCGTGGTGGGGCGCAGGCTCGATCGCGTTAGGCGGATTGGTCGTCGGCGCACTGCGCGCCACCAACACGTGGGACTATCCGACGTATCTGTTGATTGGCAGCGCGGCGTTGCTGTTTGGTACGTTCGCGTCGGAGAGGATCAACTCATTGTCGGCGTGGATCAACTTATTCGCGCGCGTCCTCGGTTTTGTTGGTTTAAGCATCGTGTTCTTTATTCCGTTCACGCGCAGTTACGCCACGGCCTATTCGAGCGTCGATATTTGGGAAGGTTCATTGACGCCGGTTTGGGCATACTTGAACATTCATCTGGTGTTCCTGTTCCCGAGTGTCACCTTCATGTTGTGGGAACTGCGGCGCTGGGGTTTGCGCTGGTGGCGCGGCATGTTGAACACGGTCTGGAAAAAAGACTGGTGGGTGTTCGTCGTCGGCTCGGTGATCGCGCTGATCGTAATCGCGTTGATATTCCGCGGCGGACGCGAAGTGATCATCGTCGCCGGGCCAGTGCTGCTGTTGGCGGCTGTGTTAATCATTCGACCGCGACTGGCAGTGGCGCAGCGCTTCTGGCTGTTTATCGTCGCCGTCGCGATTGGCTTGACGTTTGCGGTGGAAGTCATCGTGTTGAAAGGCGACATCAGCCGCATGAACACGACGTTTAAGTTCTACCTGCAGGTATGGATCTTGCTGGGCGTCAGCGCGGCAGTTGCGTTGGGCTGGTTGGCCGATCGGTTGGCGCAGTGGCACGGCTGGGGCAAGGCGGTGTGGAGCGGCTTCATGTGGCTGATCGTCGGCGCGGCGTTCTTGTATGTGCCGCTCGCCACTCGCGGCAAGATGCTCGATCGCTACAACCCCAATCAACCCCCCGGCTTCGACGGCCAGACTTACATGCTGGATGCGTCGTATGCGGACAACGATCATGAGTATCCGCTGAAATGGGATTATGATCTCATCCGCTGGATGAATCGAAACGTCAGCGGCACGCCTGTAGTGGCTGAGGGGCAGACCGGCTTATACCGTTGGCAATCGCGCATCTCGATCAATACCGGCCTCCCGACGATTATCGGGTGGGACTGGCACCAAACGCAGCAACGTTCGATCTTGCCCGGCCAGATCATTCAATGGCGCTTGCAGGATGTACGGTCGTTATACGACAGCATCGATCCGAATGAAGCGCGCCGCATCATCAATTTGTATAGCGTGAAGTACATCGTCGTCGGCGAGATGGAACGCGCGGTGTATGACAGTTTCGGCCTGTCCAAGTTCGACGGCATGGTGAACTTGGGCGTGCTAAAAGTGGCGTATAAGAACGACGGCGCGACGTTGTATGAGGTGATCCAGTAACGCGTGAAGCGTAAGTAAGCTGCGCTATTTACGAATTGCTCGTTACTCATTAACCATTCACTATGTCAGACGCAATCTCTGTATTCACCTGGTGGTTGGCGATTCAAGTCCTCGGCTTTGCGGCGTGGCCGCTAGCGGCGCGTTGGCTGCGCTGGTTACCCGATCGCGGTTACATGCTGTCCAAGCCGATCGGGCTGCTGTTCGTCAGCTACGGCCTGTGGCTGTTAGCCACGCTGGGTGTGATCCAGAACTCGACCGGTGGGCTGATCGCAGTACTGATCGGGTTGGCGGTGATCAGCGTCGTGGTTTATCGACGCTATCATGCCAGCGAAGGCAGCGCGCATCTGCGCAGTTGGCTGCGCGATCATCGTACGGTGGTGATCGCGTACGAGGCGCTGTTCGTGATGGCGTTGATCGGCTGGGCGGTGTTTCGCGCCAACAACCCCGATCTGGGTTCGACCGAAAAGCCGATGGAGTTTGCGTTCTTTAACGCGATCAATCGCAGCGTGCAATTTCCGCCACACGATCCGTGGTTGTCCGGTTATGCCATTGCCTATTACTACTTTGGCTACGTGATGATGTCGGTGATGCACAAACTCACCGGCGTTACCGCGGGCACAGCGTATGCGTTGAGTAATGCCTTTTGGTTTGCGCTGTCGGCGGCGAGTGCGTTTGGGGTGGTGGCGAATTTGGTGTTGGTGGCAGCGCGAGGAAGACGTCCTTCAGCGTCCGCTGACGACGCGCCTTCTTCGACTTCGCCGCGCTCCGCACAGAACGCTGCCAGTGTGTTTGGCCTCATCGGCGCGGTCATGCTGGTGTTGATGGGCAACTTCGAGGCGTCGCTGGAAGTGGCGCGCGTATCCGATGTCGCCTCGCCGCAGTTCTTTCAGCAACTTGACATTCTCGATCTGAATCAGCCTTACAAGGCGCCGCAACCCGGCCAGCCGCGCTGGCCGCCACGTTTCTGGTGGTGGTGGCGAGCGTCGCGAGTGGTGCATGACTATCCGCCGAATACTGTCAGCCCGCAATTGGCACGCGTCACTGGTTTGCCGCCTGCGCCGAATGACACCTCGCAGGAACTCATCGACGAGTTTCCGCAATTCAGTTTCCTATTGGGTGACATGCATCCACATGTGCTGGCGCTGCCGTTTGCGCTGTTGATGATGGCACTGGCATTGAACCTATATCTGGGCGCATCGCATGGCGAAGTGACTTCGCTGTGGTGGATGCGTGACGGTGGCAGTGCGCCGTTGTGGCCGTTGTATGCGTTGGCCGTGGGCGGCCTGAGTTTCCTCAACACGTGGGACTTTCCGATCTACGCGTTTGTGTTGATCGCGGCGTTGGCGCTGGGCCGCTGGCGGGCAGGGCGCTTCAACTTTTTGGAAAGCATCAGCGATTTGGTGGCATTGGGCATCACCGGTGCCGTGCTGTATCTGCCGTTTTATCGCGCCTTTACGTCGCAAGCGGCGGGTATCGCGCCGAATCTGTATAACGGCACGCGTTTCGGCCAATTCTTCGTAATGTTCGGGCCATTCCTGATTATTGGTGCGATGCTGGCAGTCGCGTTGATCATGTCGGCGGTGCGCGACAAGCGGCTGCGCTGGCCGACGTTCATCGGCGGCGCGATCGGCGGAGGCGTAGGGCTGATCGTGGCGTTGACGGTGGTGATGGCGATTCTATCGCTGGTGATCATGCGTGTCTCCAAAGCCGCCAACGATCTAGTGCAAGGCAAGATCAACGATATGGCGCAGGCGGGTATCGGCGTGAGTGATCATTTGGCCGCGCGCTTGGCCGATCCGTGGGTGCCGCTGATTCTGGGGATTTCACTGGCGGCGATTCTGCTGGTGTGGCGCGCGCGCCGCAAAACTTCGGACGACCAATCGGTTGGTGAACGGCCCGATCGGCCTGTGGTGGATTTTGCGTTGCTGTTGTACGCCGTCGGTTTGTTGCTGGCGTTCGGCGTCGAGTTCGCGTTCATCATCGACGGCTTCGGCACGCGCATGAACACAGTCTTCAAATTTTATTATCAAGCGTGGGCGCTGTGGAGTGTAGCGTCGGCGTTTGCGTTATATTACCTGACGCGTGAGGCTGATCTCAAGCGGGTAACGCGGATCGGTGTGGGCGTCGTAGCCGCAGGCGTAATCGGGTTGGGCTTGTTGTATCCACTGCTGGCGATTCCGGATAAAGTGGAAAACGTGACGCCGACGTTGGACGCATTGGAGTACAGCGGTCAATTTGTGCCCGATGAATACGCGGCGGCCCGCTGGTTCAACGACACGATTACGGGTACGCCCGTGATTCTGGAAGCGCCGGGCGAAGAGTATAATCCAGCCACTTCGCGGATGTCGACGTGGACGGGCTTGCCGACGGTCGTCGGTTGGTCCGTACACGAATGGCAGTGGCGCGGCAATTATGACGTTCAAGGCCCGCGTGTTGAGGAAGTGAAGCAGATCTATTCGACGGGCGATATCGAGACGGCACTGGCCGCATTGAAGAAGTACAACGTGCGGTACGTGATCGTCGGGCCGAATGAGCGCCGTCAATTTTTGCCTGCCGCTTTAGCCAAATTCGATCGGAATCTGCCGGTGGCGTTTCAGCAGGGTGAAGTGACGGTGTATGAAGTGCCGTGAATGTGATGAGTAATGAGTGACGAGTGATGAGGACCAAGTCAGTGGCGCAGAAAAGTAAACAGGCTAATGTGGTTTCGCCAGTCACTCCAACGATCGAGCGTGACGTTGAGCCGCGAGTCGTGTTGCGCGAGGGTGTGACGGTTGAGGCGTTGGCTTACGTCGGCGTTGTGTTAGTTGCGGCAGTGCTGCGCTTGTCGAATTTGGGAGCGGCAGCGCTGTCGCCGCATGAGGCCGCACAAGCCTTGGCCGCGTATCAAGGCGCACCGCTCAGTGCAGGCGGCAGCCCGGTGTTGTATGCGCTGAATCAGATCATCTTCGGTTTGACGGGATCGAGCCTCGGCGATGTGGGCGCACGCTTGGGCGCGGCATTGATCGGCACGCTGCTGGTGCTGGTGCCCGTGCTGTATCGCACCGCGATTGGCCGCATCGGCGCGTTGACCGCTGCCGTGGCGTTGGCGATCTCGCCGACGCTGGCGTTTGCCTCACGCCAGATCGATGGACAGGCGATCGCCGCGGCGAGTGCGTTGCTGGCGATGGGACTGGGCCTGCGTTACGCGGAGACGAAATCGCCGCGCGTTTTGATCGGGCTGGCCATCACGATCGGAGTGCTGTTGACCAGCGGGCCGGGCGTTGTCACGCTGGCGATTGTGATCGGCGTGGGGCTGCTGCTCGTATATCGCGTCAGTTTATCGGATGAACAACGTGCCGCGGTGCAAGCCATCTGGCAGGATCGCGCAAGTCTGCGGCAAACTGGGTTGTGGGCGGGTCTGGCGCTATTCGCGATTGCCACAGTGCTGTTAACCAACTTGCGGCATTTGGGCTCAGTGCCGGAATTGTTCTCAGCGTGGTTAGCCGCCGGACGCGCGCCGGATATGATCGGGGCGCTGCAAATTCTGCAAAGTTTGTTGATCTATGAACCATTGATTGTGTGGGTCGGCCTGGCTGGCCTGATCTTGACGCTGCGGCGCAATCAGCCGTTGAGCGTAATCTTGAGTGTGTGGGCGATCGGCGCGTTATTGATCGCGCTGTTCCAATCGGGGCGGCAGACCACCGATCTCGCGTTGATGTTAGTGCCGCTGGCCGTGCTGGCGGGTCGGGCGGTTCAACGCTTGGCCGATGCGCTGGCTCGACACGGCAATTGGCTGTTTGAAGGCATCTTGTGGTTGGTCGCCACACCACTGACGGGCTATTTGGCTGTGACGCTGAGTTCGTACGCGATGGGCCACAATCTGGTCGGCAACGCGCAGATTCTGGGCCAGACGATGTCGCCGCTGATTTCGTTTGTAGTGCTTATGTTGATCCTGGCGATGATCGTCGGGGCCGTGTTTTCGTTGGCGATCAGTCTGGGCGCGGTGCTGCGCGCCGGAGCCGCGGCGGTGATGGCAGTGTTCATCGTCATCGCATTTGGCAATGCGTGGAGCGTGACGCACTTGCGCGCCGGTGATCCGCGCGAGTTGTTGTGGGGGCCGACCGCAGTGACGGACGATGTACATCAATTGGTGACAGCGGTGCAAGCGGCCTCGAATCGCACGACGGGCTTCCGGCAGCAAGCGGCGATCGATGTGGCACTGCCGCAGTTTGATCCGGTGGTGGCCTGGTATCTGCGCGATTTCAAGAACGTGCAATTTACGGCCGCACCGGCGGCTGTGACACCGATCGTGATTACGTCGTTGGGGGTCGAACCGCCGTCTGAGCCGGGCGGCTACATCGGGGCGCGGTTCACGACGCAAACAGCCTGGAGCCCATCGGCGCTGACGGATGAAACGCTGCTGCGCTGGTGGCTGTATCGCGAAGGCGATGTGGCGGCGGCCCAAACGCTGGTGGTCTGGGTCAAACCAGTTCAATAGTCGCATCGTTCGATTGTGCAATACTCAGCAACGCAATCTGCAACCAAAAATCAGAAATCAGAGATGCTATGAGCGCGACGGTAGAAGAGAAAACCCATTGGCTCGATCGGCCGGTAGTGCCGATTCTGAAGTTGAATCTGGAGCAGACGCTGTACATCGTCATCATCCTGCTGGCGATCTTTACGCGGTTCTGGATGTTGGGCGATCGGGCGATGAGCCACGACGAGAGCCTCCACACGTATTACTCGTGGAACCTGTACAAAGGCGGTGGTTTCAGCCACACGCCATTGATGCATGGTCCGTTCCGCTTCCATTTGAATGCGCTGGTGTACAGCATCCTCGGCGCAGACGACTTCACCGCCCGTATTCCCACTGCGATCTTTGGCATCGTGTTGGTGGCGTTGCCCTACGTGCTGCGCCGCTGGCTGACCCGCACGGGCGCGGTGGTGACGTCGTTCATGCTGCTGATCTCGCCGTCGATCATGTACCACGCGCGCTACATCCGCGATGAAGGCTTCATGTTGGTGTGGGGGACATTGCTCGCCTGGGCGATCTTTAGTTATCTGCGCAGCCGCCAGGTGAAGTGGTTGTTCATGTTGGCCGTGGTCATGGGCTTCATGTTTACCACGATGGAATCGGCGTTTATCTTCACCGCAATATATGGCTTCTTCTTGATCATTGCGCTGTTGATCGAGATGTCGCATCATGAGGATTTCTGGCGCGGCATCGTAGGCCGACTCGCGCTGGGCGTGGGCGGCGTAGCGGTGATTCTATTTGTGGCGATGTTGCTGCATGCGTTCCTGCTCAACGTTATCGGGTTAGGGCCGGAATTGCCGTCGCCATTTCCGACTCCAGTACAGCCGTTACAGCCGGGTCTGCCGATCGAGTTTAGCGTGCAATTGCAGTACATTTTGCAGTTGGCGTTTGCGGTGCTCAAAGTCGGCTTGAGCATGTTGATCCCGGCGATCCTGATCGGCATGGGCGTGTACTACTGGATTCGCTGGAGTTGGCCGCGGGTCGTCAAAGAGGCCGCTTCATTCGATTTGGTGATCGTGTTGGGCACGCTGAGCCTGTTCATGCTCTCGGCGGGCGTGCTGCCGACGCTGAATACCATCTGGCAAGCCGTTTATCAGAAGCCGTTTGTGAATGTTAACTTCTTTGAAGGCGGCAATTTCCCGACGACGGATGTAGGTTTGGTACTGCGCATCGCCGTGGTGGCGTTTGCCTTTATTGCTGCCGCCATCGCGATCGGGTGGTGGTGGAACGGCCGACGCTGGGTGCCTATGGCGGCGTCGTTTGTTGGCATCGGCATCACGTTCTTTACGACGGTCTTTACCAACGGTGTCGGTCTGGGTACGGGCTTCGTCGGCTCGCTGGGGTACTGGCTGGTGCAACAAGGCGTGCAGCGCGGAACGCAGCCACCGTATTACTACCTCTTTGTTACATCGGTCTATGAATACTTCCCGATGTTGATCGCGGCGATTGCCATCATCACCTACGGTGTGCGGGCTTTGCGCGATCGGCGTTTCCACTTGCCCGACGTGCGGTCGTGGGATGAGCGGCTGTTCATTCCGTTCGTCATCGTATGGACGGTCGCTTCGTGGATCGCGTACTCATGGGCGGGCGAGAAGATGCCGTGGTTGATGGTGTATCTGGCGCTGCCCATGATCGTGCTGAGTGGCCGTTTCATCGGCGAGTGGTTGGATACGATCGATTGGCGTGCCCTTATCGCCGAGCGCCACTGGTTGATCGGTTTGCTGTGGGCGGCGGCGATCGTGTCGGGTGCGTGGACGATCGGGAATTTGCAGAAGGCCTTCGGCGGTCTGCAACTCGATAGTCTGATGGCGTTTTCGAGTTGGATCGCGTCGCTCATCGTGTTCGTGTTAGCCGTTGGGGCGCTGGTGTGGATGAAGCCGCGACCCAGTTGGCACGTCATCCGGCGCATGTCGGCGCTGATCGGCGTGTTGGTGCTGGCCGGGTTGACCATCCGCACTGGCTGGATTTGGAACTTCATCAACTATGATTCGGCGCTGGAATTTGGCGTATATGCGCACGGCGGGCCGGGCGTGAAAGAGGTGATGCGTCAGATCGACGAGTACGCGGCGCGCTCGAAAGACGGCAAGAACATTCGCATTGTCTTTGACGCCGATGCGTCGTGGCCGTTCTTCTGGTATCTGCGCGATTATCCGAACAAGGGGCAGATTTCAAACACACCTTCGCGTACAGACCTCGAAGCGCCGATTATCATCTCCAGCGCGGCGACGTGGAACTCAGTCGATGCGGCGGTGCGCAAGACGCACACCTACTGGCAGGGTCATCGCATTTGGTGGCCGATGGAAGACTACAAGGTCTTTGCGGATTGTCCCGCGTCAGAACTCGATGCCGCGACTGGTCAATCGGTGAATGTCGCCGCGTTTGACGAAAACAATGACGGAACAATCGATGCCGCCGAGAAGGCACGCGGCCAAGCCCGCTGCAATTCGTATTTCATTCGACATATCCCCGATTCGATTGCGACCGTGGCGCGCTGGCTGATCGATGTCGATCGTCGCTCGGCGCTGGTGGACATCTTCCTCAATCGGGATTACACCGCGTACGACAAGATTCGCAACGGTGTGCATCAACCCGATAACTGGCCGCTGGTCGACGACTTCCGGTTGTACGTACGCCGGGACCTCGCCAGTTCGGTGTGGACTGAAGCGGTCGGCGGCGTCAGGCCGGTAACGCAGACGGAGCAGGTCGATCCGTATGCCAAGGGCTGGAAAGATATTGCCGCAGCGACAGTCTGGGGTTCGACGGGTACGGAGCCGGGGCAATTCCAATCGCCGCATGCGATTGCGGTCGGGCCGGATGGATCGGTCTACGTGGCCGATGGCTTCAATCACCGCATCCAGAAGTTCGACAAAGACGGCAATTACGTGGCCTCGATCGGTTCGTCGAGCAACCAAGCGCCTAATCCGCCTAACGGTCAGTTCAATGAACCGTGGGGCGTAGCGGTCGCGGCAGATGGCTCGATCGTCGCGGCAGATACATGGAATCACCGCATCCAAATCTTCAACCCAGACGGTACCTTCCAGCGAGCCTGGGGCACGCTCGGCGATACGGCTGGTCAAGCGATCGGCAGTGAAGGGTCCTTCTATGGTCCGCGTGGTGTCGCAGTTGGACCAGATGGATCGATCTATGTAGCCGATACGGGCAACAAACGCATTCAGGTCTTTGACAAGGATGGCAAGTTCATCAACCAGTTTGGTGGCGGCGGACTCGATCAAGGCCGTTTGGACGAACCGGTCGGCGTGGCGGTTGATGCGCAGGGCAATGTCATCGTCGCCGATACGTGGAATGGCCGCGTGCAAGTCTTCGATCCAAACGGCAGCCCCATTGCGGCGTGGGACATCGACGGTTGGCTTGATAAGGAAGCCGTCGGCAAACCGTATCTGGCCGTCGATGCACAGTCGCGCGTGTACGTCGCCGATGAAGTCGGGCGGCGCGTGCTGATCTTCGACGAGACCGGTAAGTATCTAGGCGGCTTCGGCCAGTACGGCACCGATGATCACGGCTTCACGTTGCCGGGCGGCATCGCCGTCGATAAAGACGGTTACATCTACGTCGTCGATACGGGTTCGGGGCGCGTGTTGAAGTTTCCGCCGTTTGAATTTGCAAGTAACAATTAACCAATAACCATGGTCAAAGCACAGGATCGGGCGCGTTGTTACTCGCTCGTGGCTGATTGTTACTTGCTGTTTGTTCATTGTATAATGCCGATGTCTTCATCCTCACTCACCTCGGAGGCGCATCTGTGAAACTACATGAGTTTCAATCGAAACAGTTGTTTGCCAAATACGGCATTCCCATCCCGAAAGGCGAAGTCGCCACCACGCCGGAAGACGCTCGCCGCATCGCGCGCGATCTGGGCAAGCGCGTTGTGATCAAGGCGCAGGTGTTGGTCGGTGGGCGCGGCAAGGCGGGCGGTGTGAAGCTCGCCAACACGCCCGATGATGCTGAACGCGTCGCCGGTCAAATTTTGGGCATGGACATCAAAGGCTTGACGGTTCGCAAAGTGCTGGTCGACGAAGCGGCCGACATCCGAAACGAAATCTATCTCGGCATCGTGCTCGATCGGGTGCAGCGCCGCGCCGTGATGATGGCTTCGGCGGCGGGCGGCATGGACATCGAAGAGGTGGCGCGCACGCAGCCCGAGAAGATCATCCGCGTGGCAATCGATCCGTTTTTGGGTCTGCGCGAATATCAAACGCGCCAGATCGCGTACGGCATCGGCCTCAAGCGCGAGCAGATGAAAGATTTCAACACTATCGCGCAAGGTCTGTATCGCTGTTTCAGCGATTTGGATGGCAGCCTCGCGGAGATCAATCCGCTGATCGTCAACGGCGATGAGCAACTGCAAGCCGTCGACGGCAAGATCCTGGTCGACGACAACGCGCTGTATCGTCACCCCGATCTGGCCTCGATGCGCGACGTGGATGAGGAAGCGCCATCGGAAACGGAAGCCCGCCAGCGCGGCTTATCGTACATCAAACTCGACGGCGAGATCGGCTGCATGGTCAACGGCGCGGGTTTAGCGATGGCGACGATGGACATGACGAAGTTGTTTGGCGGCAGCCCCGCCAACTTCCTCGACATCGGCGGCGGTGCGCAAGCCGATAAGGTCGCGGCGGCCCTGCGGATCATCCTCGCGGACCCGAACGTGAAAGCGGTGCTGTTCAACATTTTCGGCGGCATTACACGCTGCGATGAAGTGGCGCGCGGCATCGTAGCAGCGTTGGAAGAAGTGAAGACCAACGTGCCGATGGTAGCGCGTTTAGTTGGCACGAACGAAGAAGAAGGCCGTGAGATTTTGGCCGCAGCGAATATGGGCACAGCTAAGACGTTGGCCGAAGCCGCGCAGAAGGCCGTCGCCGCTGTGAAAGGCGAAGCAGGGGTGGTTAAGTTACCGCCCGTCGAAGTGAAAGCGTTGCCCAAAGCGCGCAAGGTGGCCAAGAAAGCACCTGCGAAGAAGGCCGCGACTAAGAAGACAACCAAACCGGTCGCCCAAAAAGTCGCGCCCAAAGCGAAGAAAACCGTCCGGCGTTAGATAGACGATCGGCACTTAGCACTTAGCAATCAGACATTTTCTGGGAGGCTCGATGAGCGTTCTCGTTGGCAAAAACACCCGCCTGATCGTGCAGGGCATTACCGGGCGCGAGGGCGAATTCCATACGAAGCAAATGATTGAATACGGTACCAAGGTCGTCGGCGGCGTGACGCCCGGCAAGGGCGGCGAATGGGCGGCAGGCGTGCCGGTGTTTGATACCGTGAAAGAGGCCGTCGATGCGACCGGCGCGAATACGTCGGTAATCTTCGTGCCCGCGCGCTTTGCTCCTGACGCGATGTTGGAAGCGTCTGATGCGGGCGTCGAGTTGATCGTCTGTATCACCGAGGGCGTGCCCGTGCTGGATATGATCAAAGTGCGTGCCCATCTAGATACGCAGCACGTGCGCCTGATCGGCCCGAACTGCCCTGGCTTGATCACGCCCGGCGAGGCGAAGGTCGGCATCTTGCCCGGCCACATTACGCGACCCGGCCACATCGGCATTGTGGCACGCAGCGGCACGCTAACGTATGAAGTGATCTACGCGCTGTCGAATCGCGGCATGGGGCAGAGCACATGCGTAGGCATCGGCGGTGATCCCATCAATGGCACCAACTTCATCGATGTGTTGCAGATGTTCGAAGACGATCCGTTGACTGATCAGGTGGTGTTGATCGGCGAAATCGGCGGCTCGGATGAAGAGCGCGCGGCGGACTTCATCGCCGCCAAGATGAGTAAGCCAGTCACGGCCTTTATCGCTGGGCAGACGGCCCCGGCAGGCAAGCGCATGGGGCACGCCGGTGCCATTATCGAAGGTGGCAGCGGCACGGCGGCAGGCAAGATCGCAGCGCTGGAAGCGGTGGGCGTGCGTGTCGCTAAACATCCGGAGGAAATTCCCGATCTCGTCGCCTACGCGGCGCGGTAAGCACATTCGGCTTGATTTTAGGACGCAGATTGCGCAGATGAACGCAGATGGATTGATCTGCGGTATCCGCGTAATCTGCGTTTGATTTTGTTGCCATGTTGAAGCGACTTCGCTCGTTTGACTTGAATTTCATCGCAGTGCTACTCATCGTCGTGGTTGCGGCGCTGCCGCTGCTGACGCGACCGGGTTTGCCGCGCCACACCGATCTGGAATTGCACGTCTTTCGCGCGGCGGAATACAGTCGCTTGTGGGCAGACGGGGTGGTCTATCCGCGTTGGGCGGCTAACTTCTACTACGGCTATGGTTATCCTATCTTCAACTATTACGCGCCCTTTACTTACGCGCTGTCGAGTGCCTACGCGTTGATTCCCGTCGTGGATATCGTTACAGCCGTAAAGGGCGTGATGCTCACAGCATTTCTACTCGCCGCGTACGGCGCATACTTTCTGGCGCGGCGACACTTCGGTCCGATGGCGGGCGTCATCGCGGCGGCGGCGTTTGTGCTGTCGCCGTACTTCGTCTTCATCGAGCCGTTTATGCGCGGCGATCTGGCAGAGTTCTTCGCGTTGAGTCTGCTGCCATGGGTATTCCTGGTTTTTGATCGACCACGCTTCTCGATCGCGCAACCGTTAGTTTTGGCGATCTTGATTTTCAGCCACAACTTGATGGCGCTGATGGCGGTTGGTTTGTTAGCGGCGTGTCTATTGTGGCGCGGCCTGTTAATCGATAAGCCGCGACGATGGATCGGTGACGCAGTCTCGATCGGTTTGGCGCTGGCCCTCACGGCGATTTTCTGGCTGCCGTTTTTCGTTGAACGTAGTGCGGTGCGATTGGATGTGGCCGGGCCGGGGCACTTCGACTATCACAATCATTTCATTCCGCTGTCGATGCTGCTTTCGCCGTCACCTGCGCTCGATTTTGGCGCGACGACGCCGAAGTACATCTACAATCTTGGTTCGGCGCAGTGGCTGCTGCTGATCCTCGCTGCAATCACGGCGGTGATCAAACGGCGTGAAAAGGCTGGAAAACAAGCACTTTTCTTCGTAGTGATGGCGCTGTTGTTGATCTTCCTCGTTACACCTGCGTCGACATTCATCTGGGACGCGTTTCCGCAAACGGCACTGATCCAATTCCCGTGGCGGTTCCTCGGTCCAGCGGCGTTGATGTTAGCGATGAGTGGTCAGTGGTCAGTGGTCAGAAGTCAGTCAGTTGATTCGGGTATCACGCGTTACTTGTCGCTCGTCATTCTGCTTGGGTTGCTGGTCGCCGCGTTGCCTACGCTCTATCCGCCTGAATGGCATGCTGACTTCGGTGATACGTCGGCTAAAGGGTCGATTGATTTTGAGTTGAGTGGCGTGGCATTAGGCACCACTTCGACCGGCGATTTTCTGCCGACACCCGTCGGCACACTGCCGCCCGCAAATTCGGCGCTGCTGACGTCGTATGCGACGACGATTGATAAACTCGATCGAACTTCGCTGCCTGCAGGTGCAACCGCACAAGCCGAAGCGCACACCGCGATTTACGATCGATTCAAAGTGAGCGCGCCGAATGAATTTCGTGCGCGCGTCTTGACGTTTGTGTTTCCGGGGTGGCGCGCGTACATCGATGGGCATGAAGTCTCGATCGCACCGGAAGATCAATCGGGTTTGATGACGTTCCCGGTGCCCGCCGGTTCGCATGTGATCGAAGTTGCTTTACAGCTCACTACGCCGCAACTCATCGGTACGTTGATGTCGATCGGTGCGGCGGGCATCATCCTTGTGTTAGCATTGCGACGACGTCGCGCTTCAACCGATACTGATGATGTGCGCGTGCATCATCCGACTATCTCATTGTCGCTCATTTTCTCAGTCTTACTTTTTTTGATCGTCAAGATCGGCGTGATCGATCGCTGCGATAGTTGCTTTAGATACACGTCGCCCGCGGGACAAGTGCTCGGCGCGCAGGTCAAACAGGTTGCGCATTTGGGCGGCCATATCGATCTGTTGGGCTACGATGTGCCCGTCGTCGAAGTGAAAGCGGGTGACAGTCTGCCGTTGACGTTGTATTGGAAAGCGACCGCGCCTGTGCCTAAGAATTATCAGGTGTTTGCGCACGTCGGCGTGCCGGGCGTGCCACCGTTTGGACAATCGGATAAGTTGAACCCCGGTGATTTTCCGACGACGCGCTGGCCGTTGGACAAATATGTATGGGATGATCACACAGTGATCATCGCGCCGGACACACCGCCGGGCGAGTACGAACTATCGGTAGGCTTGTATACTTTAGGTGACGGCGTGCGCGCACCGGTGTTTGACGAGGCGGGACAAATCGTGGGCGACCACGTGGTGCTTCAAACGCGGATCAAAGTGATTTCAAACTAGCGAGGGTGAATATGAACAAACGCGAGCGACTCGAAGCGACGATAGCGGGACAGGCGACCGATCGAACGCCAGTGGCCTTGTGGCGGCATTTTCCGGGCGATGATCAGTCGCCCGATAGTTTAGCGGCGGCGACGATTGCCTTTCAACACCGCTGGGATTTCGATTTCGTGAAGGTCACGCCTGCGAGCAGTTTTCAGATCAAAGACTGGGGCGTGCAGGATGTGTGGACGGGCAATATCGAAGGGACGCGACAATATATCCATCGCCCGATCGAACGCCCGACCGATTGGCGCGCGCTGAAACCGCTGGATGCACGCAGCGGCGCGTTGGGCCAGCAACTGCGCTGCCTCGATCAAATTCTTTCGGCGTTGCCGGATGTGCCTGTGATTCAGACAGTGTTTAGTCCGCTGGCGCAGATGAAGAATCTGGCGGGTGAACGACTGCTGTTGGATATGCGCCAAAATCCAGCGGATTTTAAGGCTGCGTTGGAGACCATCACCCAAACGACGATCGAGTTTGTGCGGGCGATCAAGACGACACAGGCTGCAGGTATCTTCTACGCCGTGCAGCACGCGTCACCGGCTTTGGTGAGCCGCGACGAATTTATCGAATTCGGGCGCGAGTATGATCTGCGAATTTTGGGCGAATTATCGGGCACGTGGCTGAACGTGATGCACGTGCATGGCGAGCCGATCTACTTTGACCTGATTGCCGACTATCCGATGCAGGTATGGAATTGGCACGATCGCGAGACATATCCTTCTTTAACGGAAGGCTTGTTGCAGATCAAAGGTGCGGCGTGCGGTGGCATTGCGCGTGATATGGTCATGCTGCGCGGTCGGCCCGAAGCGGTGCGCGAACAGGTGGCGGACGCAATCAAGCAGACGGGTGGACGGCGCTACATCGTCGGTACAGGCTGCGTGACGATGATCCCGTCGCCAGAGGTCAACATCCAGAGCGCGATCGACGTGGCGTTGGGGCGGTAATACATCAGACTAAACGGAGTTGATAAGAGGGCGAGACATTGGCGTATTAATGTCTCGCCCTCTCTTATTTCGCGTCGGTTAAGCGATCGAGCAGGAACGCGTATTCCAACGCTACTTCTTTGAGATAGTCGTAACGCCCTGACGCGCCGGCGTGCCCGGCTTCCATGTTGGTCTTCAACAAGATCAAGTTGTGGTTGGTCGCCGTGGCGCGCAATTTCGCCGCGAATTTGGCTGGTTCCCAGTAAGCCACCCTTGGATCGTTAAGGCCGGTGGTGATCAATACATCGGGGTAGTTGGTCGCTCGGATGTTGTCGTAAGGCGAATACGACATCAGGTAGTGGAACTGATCTTGCTCCGCCGGATTGCCCCACTGATCGTATTCCATCGTCGTCAGCGGAATGCTGGCATCACTCATGGTGGTGACTACATCGACGAACGGCACTTCGGCAATGACGGCTTTGTAGAGATCAGGCCGCATGGTCAGGCATGCGCCGACGAGCAAGCCGCCCGCCGAGCCGCCCTGGATAGCGAGATACGGCGTCGAGGTGTAACCCGTCGCGATCAAGTGTTCGGCGCACGCGATAAAGTCCGTAAACGAGTTGCGCTTGTTGAACATGCGCCCGCCGTCATACCATGCGCGTCCCAGGTCAGATCCGCCGCGAATATGACCGATGGCGAAGACGAAACCCCGATCGATCAGGCTCAAGCGCTGCGAGTTAAAGCTCGCCTCGACAGTGAAGCCATACGCGCCGTAACCATAGAGCAGCGTCGGATTACGCCCGTTCTTCTCCAAGCCTTTCTTATACACGATCGAGATCGGTACGAGCGTACCATCGGGAGCAGGGGCATGCAGGCGTTCACTGACATAGTCGGCTGGGTCGTAACCGCTGGGAATCTCGTCCTGTTTCTTCAACTCCCAGACGTGCGTGTCAAAGTGAAAGTCGATCACCGAATTGGGCGTAATCAGCGACGAGTAGGCAAAGCGCACGTGATCGGTCTTGAACTCCGGATTCGTCATCGGGGCGGCGCTATAAACCGGCTCAGGGAACGGCACGTAGGCAACGTCGCTGATACCATCCGCCGCTGACAGGCGAATCTGCGGCAAGCCGTCTTGCCGCTCAAAGAGGACGAGGTGATTTTCAAAAGCGAGAGCGTTCTCGATCAAAACGTCCGATCGATGCGGGATGACTTCGCGCCAGTTATTAGGCGAAGTGGCGGTGACGAGCGTCGCCATTAGCCTGAAATTCAAGGCGTTTTCGTTTGTCACGACGAAGAACCGATCGCTGTGATGTTCGATCGCGTATTCGATACCTGAGCGGCGCGGCGCAAAGACTTGGAACTCACTCAACGGTTGATCAGCGGATAGAACGCGCCATTCCGTGGTCAGCGTGGAATACGATAACGCTTCGATGTAGGCTTGACTGCGCGATTTCAGCAGGAAGAGATAGTAGGTTTCATCGGCTTCGTGATAGAGCAACACATCTTCTGCAGGTTCGGTGCCCAGTACGTGCCGATAGAGTTTGTAGGGACGCGTGGCGGCATCACGCGTGATGTAGAAGAAAGTGCGATTATCGTTGGCCCATTCAACGCCGCCGTGAGCATAGACGTTACCAAAGGTGTTGGGAATGGTTTCGGGATAGAGCGAGCCGTCGACTAAGTTCTTGATGTAAATCGTGCAGACTTCAGAGCCGTCGGGATCGATCGAGTACGCCACTGTTTGATGATCAGGGCTGACGGCAAACGCACCAATGCGGCAGAAGTCGTGCCCTTCGGCCAGCGCATTCTGATCGAGCAGCAGCTCTTCCGGCGCGTCCAGCGAGTCGTGTTTGCGGCAATACAACGGATATTGCTTACCGGTTTCGTAGCGCGTGTAGTAGAAGTAATCGCCGCGACGTTCAGGGACGGATGCGTCATCTTCTTTTAGTCGCGCTTTCATTTCCGCAAACAACTGCTGTTGTAGCGGTTGCGTGTGTTGCAACACTTCATCGAGATAATCATTCTCGGCTTTCAAATAGTCCAGCACCGCCGGGTCATCGCGATTGCGCAGCCAGAAGTAGTCATCGATGCGGGTCTGGCCGTGCTGCGTGATCGTGTGCGGCCGTTTGGGTGCGATTGGAGCATCGGGCATGGCGACTCCTGATGGCGCAGTTCGTAACGCGAACGTTGCGCGGCTCGATCGAGTTATCTGGCTGGACGTGCGAATTTACGCTGGCCGGATTTCCCAGAAAACATGCGACGTATGGCGCACTTTCATCACCAGTCGAAACATCTGATATTGCAGGCCGTACTTGCGTTTTAGGGCGCTCTCCGCCACGGGAAATTCGGATTCTGGTAGGATGTGGGCCACGCCGTTAACGGCTTCGCCTAAGGCTTTGCCAGACGCCGTGCTCGGCGCGACGGTGACTTGAGGATTGCGGCGAATGCGTTTGACTTTGCCGGTCTGCGGCTGAGAGATACCGACTAGCCGATCGCCGTCATGAGCGAACCAGACCGGCGTCACGACCGGCTGACCGTTCTTGCGGAAGGTCGTCAGATTGATGAATTGGTGGGTGCGCAAGCCTGCGAAAGTTGATTGCTGATTGGTGACGTTATCCATGTGATCCTCGTTGAGATGAAATGACTCCTTGAATTTTACCTCATCCAGTAGGGGCGGGCCGGTGCAACGTTTGTTATAATCATCCTGTCACTTGGCATGGAGGTCGAGATGGAGTACATCAATCTAGGTCGAACCGGTCTGAAAGTTTCGCGGTTGTGTCTGGGTATGATGACGTATGGCACTCCGCAGTGGCGGCCGTGGGTGTTGACTGAAGAGCAGGGGCGTCCGTTTGTGCAGCGCGCGTTGGAGTTGGGCTTCAACTTCTTTGATACAGCTAACATGTATTCGCTGGGTGTCAGCGAAGAGATCCTGGGCCGTGCGATGCGCGATTTCGCCAAACGCGATGAAGTGGTAATCGCGACCAAGGTCTTCTTCCCGATGGGCGACAAACCCAATCAAGGCGGCCTGTCGCGCAAGCATATTCTTGATTCAATCGACGCGTCACTGCGGCGACTGAACATGGACTACGTCGATTTGTATCAGATTCACCGTTTCGATCCGGACACACCGATTGAGGAAACACTGGAGGCGCTGCACGATGTCGTCAAGGCGGGCAAGGCGCGCTACATCGGCGCGTCGAGCATGTACGCCTGGCAGTTTATGAAGATGTTGAGTGTCTCAGAGCAACATGGCTGGACGCGCTTCGTTTCGATGCAGAATCACTACAACTTGATCTATCGTGAAGAAGAGCGCGAAATGCTGCCGTTGTGCCGCGCTGAAGGCGTCGGCGTGATCCCGTGGAGTCCGCTGGCGCGGGGCTTCCTGGCGGGCAATCGAGCACGATCGGGCGGCGGCGAAACGATCCGTTCGCAGACTGACGGCTACGCATCAGAGATGTACTATCAGCCCGATGATTTCATCGTGGCCGATCGGGCCGTGGAGATCGCGCAGCAACGCGGTGTGTCATCCGCGCAGATCGCGTTGGCGTGGATGTTGCATCAGCCGGGCATCACGTCGCCCATCATCGGCGCAAGCAAGATGTATCAACTGGAAGAAGCCGTCGCGGCACTCTCCATCAAATTGTCTAGCGATGAGTTGATGCGCTTGGCAGAACCGTATCAGCCACATCGTGTATTAGGCCATAGTTAGTGCTTGACATCTGCTAAAAAATTGTTGTAGGATACTTGCGGTACTTGCGAGATAACGTTATGAGTATGCTCTCTGTAGCCGAAGCACAACGCGCCATTCTGGCGACAATCCAACGCCTTGGGACTGAACGGGTAGATTTGTTGGTCGCAGTAGGCCGGGTGTTGGCTGAAGATATCACCTCAGACATCGATCTGCCGCCGTTCGATAACTCATCGATGGACGGGTACGCGCTGCACGCCGCCGATCTCAGCGGTGCATCACGCGAGCGACCCGTGCGCTTGCCGGTTGTAGCTGATGTGCCCGCCGGTCATCCGATCGATCTGGTGCTACCCGACGGCGCAGCGGCGCGCATCACGACCGGCGCGATGGTGCCGCGCGGTGCAGATGCAGTGGTGCCGGTCGAAGACACCGATGACGGCGCGCGTGGCTCGAATCCGCTGCCCGCGTCGATTGCAGTGTATCGTGCTTTGAAACCGGGCGCGTTTGTGCGCCGCGCTGGCGACGATGTGAAGCGGGATGAAGTGGTGTTGACGGCTGGTACGGTGATTCGGCCGGCGGAAATTGCATTGTTGGCGGGCGTCGGACGGGCGCAAGTGCATGTGTATCGTCGGCCGCGTGTGGCTTTATTGGCAACTGGTGATGAGTTGGTCGAGCCCGATCAGACGCCGGGCCGCGGGCAGATTCGCAACGTCAACGCATATGCTACGGCGGCGCTGGTGACCCAATACGGCGGCGTGCCGATCGTGCTCGGCGTCGCGCGCGATCGCTTAGAGCAAGTAGCCGCGAAACTTGAAGAAGCGATCGGGCAGGGCGTTGATCTGATCGTCGTGTCCGCGGGCGTCAGCGTAGGTGCGTATGATTTCGTGAAGGACGCGGTGGCAGCGCACGGCTCGATCGATCTGTGGCGCGTCCGCATGCGCCCGGGCAAACCGGTGGCGTTTGGTCAATATCGTGGTGTACCGTTCTTTGGGTTGCCGGGCAATCCAGTGTCGGCGATGTTGACGTTCGAGCAATTTGTGCGGCCTGTGCTGCGGGTGATGGCGGGCTTCACGCATTGGCGCAAGCCAACGATCACTGTGACGCTGCGTGATCCGATCGAGAGCGACGGGCGTGAAACATACGCACGTGCACAGATCGAGCGCGACGGTGCTCAATGGGTGGCGCGCATCAGCGCGAAGCAAGACTCCAACATGTTGAGCGGTCTCGCGCACGCCAACGCGTTGGTCATCGTGCCCGATGGTGTGACGCGTCTGGCGCCCGGCGCGCAGGTTCAAGCCCAATTGTTGATCGCCGCCGACGACATCGCGGGGTTGTGAGTTGCCTTGCACGTTACCGCCTTTTTGCTATAATCGCAGCGATTTTATCGAACTTATCTGCCGATCCTCAGGAGGTCACTGATGCCGCGAATTCGATGCAACTACGAAGGATGCATTCACCTGGAAGGTAACGTCTGCTCAGCTGACGAGATTGAACTCGATCAGGAATTGGGCTGTCTCACTTTTAGCCAGGTTGACGAAGAAGTCGTCGAAGTCGTCGAGGCGGAACTCGAAGACGAAGAAGAGTTGGAATACGACTTGGACGAAGAGGAAGAGGAAGAAGAAGAGGAGTGGGAAGACCTCGACGAAGAAGACGAAGAGGACGATTGGGACGATGACGACGATGAGGACAGCGGTGGTGGTTGGAGCGGCAGTAGTCGACGTCGTCGCTAGACCTCATCGGCTGATCTGGGTGCCGCTCGGCAGATAATTGTTATTGTATGACTGACACACAAAAGAAGCGCGGACTCTCATTGAGAGTCCGCGCTTTTGTTTATCTTGCTGCCGCTTAGTTATTTTGGCGGTGCTGGCGAATCGTGCGGGCGAAAATATCTTCGTGCTCCGACCGATCGACGGCGGCCTTGTTGCCCTTGCCAGCGCCAGCCGACTGATTCTGCTGCTGCGCGGCCTGGAAAGCGACCTGCATCGGTGTGAGCGCGGGCGTCTCTTCGACTTCTTCTTCGATTTCGAGTTCGGCGTCCATCTTCATCGTCAACTTGATCTGGCGCTTCTTGGGATTCACTTCCAACACGCGCACTTCCACTTCTTCGCCGACCTTAACGATGTCCGACGGCTGACCGATGTAGCCATTGGCCATCTCGCTAACGTGCACCATGCCTTCACGTTCCGCGCCGATGTCTACAAACGCGCCGAAGCGCTCCAGCCGCGTTACCTTCCCGCTGAAAATCTGACCGGCCTTGATGTCGTTCCAATCCAGCGCGGGCGGCTCGACCATGCTAAGCCCAATGCGATTTTCCTTCTTGGAGGCTTTGGTCACCCACACGGTGATCTCGTCGCCGTCTTTCACCACATCCGATGGCTTGTTGATGCGGGTCTTGGCCATTGAGCCGACGGGGACCAGTCCGTCCTTCGGCGCGCCGATATTGACGAATGCGCCAAACTCTTCCACTTTCACGACTTTGCCCTGCAACTTCAAACCACGCTGCAGATCGTTCCAATCGAGGGGCGGCGGCTCCACACGGGTTAACAGCACCATGCCTTCCTGGGCCTTGACTTGCTTGGCCCACACAGTGATGTCGTCGCCTTCTTTGAGGATATCGGCCACACGGGTGGTGATTTTACCGGGCTGCACTTCCGAAATGTGCAGGAACGCCTCGCGTTCTGCGCCGATATCGACGCGCGCGCCGGAGAGCTCCACCTTGGTGACTTTGCCCTCGAACTTCATTTTGGGTTTAATGCTGCTGATTTGGATACGATCGGTCACGGCTTACCTTCCTGAGCGAGTATGCATGAGAACGCCCCGTTTTATTGGGGCGCTGGAAATTTCAATCGTGGAACTTCCAGATGCGAGGCGATTATATAGCTCAGGCTACTGGCTGTCAAACAATACACGCAGATCACGCTGATCTACTTGAAGCCGAACCACGGTGGCGCCGGCAGATCTCGATCGAACAACTCGCGATCGTCGTCTTCGGCGATGTGTTTTCCGGCGTCTTCTGCCAACCGATAGAACTTCTCAGCCTCAATGTAATCGCCCGCGCACGCCGCGGCTCGCGCCACGGCCTCATAAGCGAAAGCAAGATCGAAATCGCCGATGCGGTGCTCTTCGCATTGGCGCAGGCACAAGCGCGCATAATGCCGCGCGCGTTCGGACAAATTGAGCAGTGTGTACACATGCGCAAGTTGCCAGTCGCCGCGCAGGTAGTTGACGATATCGCCAGCGATCTGCCAGTGATAGCGCGAGGCGTGTGCCGCGTGGATCATCAAATCGTCATCAGCTGGCGTGCGATCGGATTTGCCGATCAACGTCCAAGTGTAGTTGAATAAATCGATCGCTTGTTTGCGATGCGAGGCGGCTTCAGTGAAAGTCTCGGTCGTTGGATCGCTCATCGTTTCATCTGGCGGGCGGGCCTTGTTTGATGCGGTTTAGAATCGCGTTGAGGTCCGTAGGCTGATCGGGCGCGGGCCACGCCGCTTCAATCCACCATGTTGCGCCAGCGTCGATCCACGGCTGCACAATCGTGTGTGCCGATGTAAGATCATCGCCCGGCGTTTTCCCTTCGACGACGACGTCATAAGGCGTTGAATCGGCGCGATGTTGACGAATATACGTGGTGATGTCGCGGATATGATCGGGTGTGGGCGGAATGTGTTCGCCGCGTTCGTTCAGCACGTTGGGTAACAGACCGTCGTAGCGTAACGCCCGCTGCATCGATTTGTCACGTTGCCACGCGCCGACGACCCAGATTGGAATGCGCGGTTGTTGCACGGGCGGCGGGGCGGGGAAGAACGTCGTCGGCTTGATGTGATAATGTTTGCCTTCGTAAGCGAAGGGCTGTCCGCGCCACAGACCGGTGAGGACATCGAGACCTTCGTCGAGTAGTTCAGCGCGCATTTTGCGATCGGTCACTTCGCCGAATTCGGCGAAGCCGGTGTCTACCGCGCCCAAGCCAGCCGATAGAATCACGCGGCCCTGCGAAAGTTGATCGAGGGTAACAGTCTTGCTGGCAAGTTCCCACGGCCGCATGCGCGAGATTGGCGAGATCAGCGTGCCGAGTTTGATGCGCTGTGTGCGCATGGCGGCCGCTGTTAGCGACACCCATGCATCAACACCCCACACCGGCTCCCACACAAAGAAGCCGTCCCAACCTGCACGTTCGGCTTCAAAGGCAAAGTCAGCGGCGACACGCGCATCACCGGATGGCAGGACAAAACCATACTTCATCGACTCATCCTTTATGCCAAATGTTGCTTCAGAAAACTGACCGTGCGCTGCCAGGCTAATTCAGTTGCGGCCGAATCATAATACCCCGGTTGATTCTCTTCGCAAAACCAATGTTGTGTATTGGGGTAATAGTGGAAAGTTACATTTAGCCCTTTGGCCTGCAAGGCCTGTTCCAACTGCTGAACTGATTCGAGCGGTTCGAACTCATCGTGTTCGGCGAAGTGACCCAGAATTGGCGCATCGGCGCTGACGTATTCTGGACCGGTTCCGCCATAATAGGTAACCATCGCGGCGATCCCTCGATCGAGCGCCAGCGCCCAAAAGCCGCCCATCGAGAAGCCCACTACGCCGATCGGTTTGCCGTGAATTTCAGGCCGCGCTTGTAATTCCTCGACCGCGCGGTTGACCAGCGCATACGTCGCTTCGCCGTTCATGGTCGATTGAATCGCTTGCGCCTCTTCGCGCGTGTGTGCGACTTGCCCGCGATACAGATCGGGTGCGAGAGCGACAAAGCCTGCAGCGGCTAATCGATCACAAAACGCGGTGAAGACCTCGGTCAAGCCCCACCACGCGTGCAGCACCAACACGCCGCGCCGCGATTCAACCGCTGGCCGAGCAAGATAGTAGCCGACTGTATCGTCACCCGCTTGAAAAGTTCCGCGTTGATTCACGATGTCTCCGCCTTAACCTAGATTGAAGCGAAAGATCATTGGGTAGCGTTCGGCGTGACCCGCCAACTTGATCTCGCCTTCGCCGCGCAAGTTGCTCAATTCGCCCGTGCCTGAATTCGGCACGACGAAGAAAGTGCTGTCGACTTCGGTCTTAGTGAACGTACCCGTGTGCTGGATGACGAAACTGCCCGTGCGGCCCGCCACGCGCCCGATGATGCGCTCCAGCCCGACGAAACTGCCGGATTCATCGGGGCGATAGACCATGAGATAATCGAGCGTGCTGTCACCTTCGATGTCGCCGTAATAAGTGTAGGCCACACTTGAACGCGTCATCTTTAGTTCGCCCTCAACTTCGTTGTAGGGCTTCTCATCCCAGGCTTTGAGCGAAAAAGTAACGTTTGGTTGTGAAGTCATCATTAGCCTTTCAAATCAATTGTCGAGAAACGAGATAGCAATCGATGCAAGCAGTGGCGATGCGAAAATGCTATAGTGTGTCGTCGCGGGCAGAATGGCCAATCGGGATTGAGACATGCCCGATCCATCCCAGCCCGCATCCCGCTGGCCGCCGCCGCGCAATTGAAACATCTCGACGCTATGTTCGGGACGCACGCTGTCCGCGTCGCTAAAGATCAACAGAGTTGGCGCGGGCATGGCAGCAAAGTCAATTGACCAGTCATATGCCTGGCGCAATAACTGGCCTGTCTTTTCAACGAGTATGGGAAAGTCCGCAGGGCGAGGCGCGGCGGCGGCGTAGGCTTGATGCATCGGTGAGCCAACCATCATTTGCGCCGCGCTAGCATTCATGGCCGACATCCCGACCAGGACTTCAGGATACCAGCCTGCTCGTTTGCACGGCGCGGACACGAGGATCAGTCGGCGAATGATCTGAGGATGTCGGATCGCGGTTTGCAGAGCCACGCCGCCACCGAGCGAATAACCGAGAATATCAGCCCGCGGCAGGTCGAGGTACTGAAGCAGTGCGGCGATATCGTCGGCCATTGCTTCAAAGGCAAATGGCCGATCGATATCGGCTGTGTGCGCATGTCCCTGTAATTCCACCGCAATAACCTGGCGATGTTCAGCCAGGGCTAGCAGGATTGGTTCGAACATCGCAATCGCGCCGAGGCCGCCGTGCAGCAAAATCAGCGGTTGCCCCTGGCCGTGGATTTCGTAATACAGATTCAGGCCGTTGATAGGCGCGTAATGACCATTAGCCATTTAGCCTCGTTATGCTTGTTCATAGGCGCGCTGCAAGTCGGCAATCTCGATCTTGGTCATTTGCAGCATGGCCTGCATGACGTTTTGTGACTTGCGCGGATCGGGATCGCCGAGGAGGCGGCCCAACGCCGTCGGGATGATCTGCCACGATAGACCGAACTTGTCCTTCAGCCAGCCACACTGGCCCGGTTCGCCGCCATCAGCCGTCAACTTCGACCACAACTCATTCACTTCGGCCTGCGTCTCGCAGTTTACCAGCAGCGAGAACCCATCGGTGAACGTGAAGTGTGGTCCGCCGTTCAAAGCCAAGAACTCTTGTCCCGCTAATTCGAAGTTGATCGACATCGCTTTGCCGCCAAGACCGGGGACTTCATCAGGATAGCGGTTTAGGCTGATAATGCGTGAGTTCTTGAAAAGTGACACGTACAGAGTCACGGCTTCTTCGGCTTGATCATTAAACGTGATGAAACTGTTAATCTTAGGCATGGCGTCTCCTTAGAGAAAAGAGTATCGTCGCCTGCAGGTTCAGGCGTGCGATGATCTTATCAAAGCCGCGGTGAATTGTCTTGAACAAAATGGCAACGCTATGCCGCATTTAAACGCAAAATCTGGGCGGGCGTATACCCGATCCAGTGCTTCAACGACCGGGTCAGGTGCGACTGATCGGAATAACCCGCTGCTTCGACGGTGTCGAGGATCGAAGTGCCTTGCCGCAAGAGAACCTCGGCGCGCTGCGCCCGCGTTACTTGATGAATTTGGTTGTGGGACAAACCGGTTGCGCGCAGAAAGCGATGTCGCACGGTGCGCGGCGACAACAGAGACCGTTGCTGCCGTAGTACCGTGTCAACAATTGGATCCCGGGCCAGCACATCCTCCCGTACCAAACGGTTTACAAAGTTGTCGGCGTTCTGAAAATCGGGAAACTGCCAAGTCGAGCCATGAAGCCAGAAAGAGCGGCTCGTCGCGCCGGGTAAGGGTATCTCTGAATTCAGCAATTTGATCGTGGGCAGGTGCGGCATGAAGGCCCCGATTTTCAGTTTTATCCAGAGCAATTCGACACCTGCGGTAAAAGGTAAGATGTCAGTCGTCGTCCACGGGCCGACAACCAGCATACGTGTTTCACCTTGATGCTTGACCAGTACCATGTGCCAATGGCATTCGGCGGGGCGGATGGTTGTACCGTTGCCCGCTGTTCGACCGTGTATAACTGATTCGACGTAGAGCGAGTCTGAGGCTCGCTGTTCAACTTGGAAACCGATTGGCGACTCTAGATCGTGACCTTCCACTTCGAATTGACGGAGGCCGGCGTCATGCGTTGTTATCATGAGGCAGGCTGATAGCGTTGATAGATCACGCCCGTAGGCAACGCTTGGGACTCAACGAGTTTCAGATTGACGCGCGTCCCGATCGGGAATAGCCGCTTGCCGCCGCCTAGCACCAGCGGATAGACATGCAGCACATATTCGTCAACCAGATTTTCCTGAATGAGCGTGTGGCTTAACACGCTGCTGCCGTCAAGAAGGATGTCCTTCCCCGGTTGCTGCTTCAACTTTCGCACCGTCTCAGCCACGTTGCTGCTAATGAGCGTCGAGTTTCGCCAGGCCGTGGCTGACTTCAAGGTTGTCGACACTACATATTTGGCAATGCCATTCATCGCATCGCCGAACGGGTCGTTGACCATAGGCTCAAACGCGCCGCCGTGAATCTGCCACGTTTTGCGCCCTAGCAAGAGCGCATCGGCTTGGCTCATCGCCTGAAAGAAGTGCAATCCGATGTCATCATGCCAGTACGGACGCGTCCAGCCACCATGCTGAAAGCCGCCATCGATATCTTCAGTTGCGCCGCCCGGGGCTTGGATCACGCCATCGAGGGTGATGAATTCCGCCACGATTAGTTTTCTCATTCTTTAGTTCCCTTCTTATAGGCTCACTTTGAGTCGTACGGACACGTTGTCACCTTCGTGAAGGTTTTCAGCTTTTCGGACACGATCTTTGAGAGGCACACGGTAGCAACCATCTTTGGGAAACAGCGATGTCTGCCACTCAGTCTGACCGATCCGTACGAGTACCGGAATCACACCCCAACCATACGTCACGAGGCTTGAGATTGCTTTCAGGTCGCCACTCTGTTCCGCCGGAACAGTCACGAAGTAATAGGGTGCTGGGCCTTTCCAGAACCAGATCTTGCCGCTGAACTCCAAATTCATCGCCACGTTTAACCTGTCACGCTTGATCGAACGCTCGCTGGAGATCTGCGATTACGATCTTTTTCATTTTCAGCATGGCATTGCCAGCAGCCAAGGCTTTCTTTCTGTTGGGACTGCCCAGGAGTTCGCCCAATTGCTTCGGAACGATTTGCCAGGAGAGGCCAAACTTGTCCTTGAGCCAGCCACATTGTTCGGCATCCGGCATAGCCGATAGATTCCGCCAAAAGTAATCGACTTCGGCCTGGTCGGCACACTCCACATAGAACGACA
>JAXLWI010000048.1:0-35282 GCA_046328575.1 Anaerolineae bacterium | reverse complement strand
ATGTAGCCTGGGTGACCTGCCCTGTTTGAGTCTGGGCTGTCGTCGTCGAGGTCTGCGCTCGGGCTGAAGCGATTGCCACGCCTCCCCCGATGAGCAGCACGACCAACAGCAAAATCAAGATACGCTTCTTCTTCATATTTCTGCCTCGATTCTTCCACATTTGCCTGCAACAGGATTGTTTACAGTATCGCAGGAAGTTGTTGAGAACTTATCGAGGCCACATGAGTCATTTCTAAGTTTGGTTTAAGGTGAGTGGCGGCTACGAAAAGGCGGTCAACGCCGATAAATAAAAAAAGCCTCGAAGGCGAAATCACCTTCGAGGCTGCGTTGTTACACCAACCAATTAGAAGAGATTGCTGCTCGGCGTCGTGGTGCTCGGCGCCGTGCTGTTAGGTGTGGTGGTGTTGGGTGCAGTACCGTTCGGAGCCGCACCGTTCGGGCCGCCGAAGTCGCCATGACCACCACGGCCACCGTGGCCGCCCATGCCCATACCGAAGCCAAAATCACCGCCCTGCACGCCCGGCCCCCAGTAGCCCTTGTCCAGACCTTCGAGCAGCCAGTCGGCCTTCGCCTGGGTAATGGTCCCCGCCGTTACGGCGTTCTCAATCGCAGTCTTGGCCTCAGCCTTCTCTGCCGCCTGAACTGCCGCTTGCACATCGGCGATGTCCACGCCCTTCTCAGTGGCGAGATCGGACAGCGTCTTGCCACCCCACAGTTCGGCCGACAGTTCATCGGACGTCATGCCCAGCGCCTTGGCCGCAGCATCCAGTTCGGCCTGACTGCGCAGACCAAAGCCCATGCCACCGCGCGGCCCAGCCGGTGCAACCGGCGTAGTCTGCGTCGAGTTCGGCGCGCTCGGAGTCGGCGTGGTCGAACTCTGCGCCGAAGCCGCCGTAGTGATTGCCAACGCCGCCACAATGGCTACCATCGTAGCCAAACCTATATACTTCTTCAAGCCAGTCATCGTACATCTCCTGTAGTGTTTAATAGTATAGCTTGCGCTATCTGATATTGAGGATACCAATTAGGCATGCAGATTTGGTCGAGATGAGGTGAGAAATCGTTAAGAAGACTGCACCTACCAAAATCACTGACCAGTAAACAAGTAACAAGTAATGTGTCACCTTGACACTCATTACTCGTTACTTGTTACTCGTTAGCCTTTACGCACACTCGCCATTGTCACAGCGGCCGTTGCCGTTACTATCCACGTAGCGCCGACATTGACCCGGATACGAACACCGTCGGTTGCAGAGCACCGCGCAACTGGCGGCGTTTTGCGACGTGGTGGTGGTTGCCGGTGGAGTGCTGCTCGTCGTCGCCGCCGCTGACGCCGATGCCTTCAGCGCGTCAGCCGCCCCGATCGTCGCAATGATTGCCATCGTGCTCACACCGCCCATCAAGCGCAGAAATTCACGGCGGCCCAGGTTGTTGCCAGCCGTTACAGGTGCGGCCCTCAACTGCGCCGTTGGCTCAGCCTTCGGCAGAATATGGCGGCGAGCCGTCGAGATAATCCAGCGCCAATGTAGACCGATCTTCACCACGACGGCCAACAACGTGCTCATCGAAGCGATGACGTGCAGCGACTTCCACGCAGCGAAGTTGGTCAACGTCAGATTTAGCCACGTCGAGATCACCAGACCTGTCACAACGATCGTTGCCAGCCCGATCAGCACGGCGGCATCGATCACGTAATACAAGCGAGCCTGCCCCGACGTTTGCTTGAAAAACCGATCGGTCACGGACTTGACCCAGGTCCAGTGCGTGAGCAGGTGATAGCCTGCGCCCAGTCCGATCGCAATCCCCAGCCATTGATGCACTGCCACCCCCGTCAATTCCAGCCAGAACGATAACAATAGCCCGATAAACAAGGCGGCGTCGATCAGCCAGTTGTGCTTCTGCTTGTTCGTCTTCATGTTTGTCACCTCAATCTAAAAATCTTGGTCATAGGATAGCCGAAGGGTGTGCAGGCGAAATCGAAATTGGCTGAGAAATACCTGAGAATTGAACTATGACGAACCCCAATAAAAACGCGGGCAACCCGATCGGCTGCCCGCGCGAACATATGACTATTCGATTATGAATGAGCGTTAGCTGATGGGCTTGAGGGTGCCACCTCCATTCAACGTGTAGGTCTGGCCGTTCAGCGCCGCACACGCGCTCGGGTTGTAGTAAACCGTGTGTCCTTTGCCGTTGATGTTAGTGATCGTCGTGCCTGAAATTCCACCCTCATCGCTCAAGCAACTCAGATACGAATCCGCTGTGACGGTCCAAGTGCTCGATGCGTCCAGCGTCAGGCTCGCGGTCTTGGCCGCATTGTCCGAGTTGACCGCAGCCGTCAGAGCTGAGCCGTTTTGTAGCGTCAATGCGATCGAACTGATTTTGTCGGCGCTGACGTCGCCCGATAGAACCTGCCCATCAGCTGCCAAAATGAGCGTGCCGCCGTTCGCGCCGCTGTTACCCCACCGATCGTTTCCCTCAGCCCGAGCAAGCACACTGGAAGCGGCGGTCACGGCCACGCCCTTTAGCGTGACGATGCCAGTCGAGTTGGTGACGTAGAACAACGGACCATTTGCGGCCATGTAAGCCAGCGAGCCGCCCGTCATCGTGAAAATGCCATCGCTGCCTTCGGCATCGCCCGAAAAACTCTGATAGATCATCACGCCCCATTTATCGGCCACGCTCGACGTAAGGGTGCTGTTCGTCAACTCGATCGAGTTCGCGCCTTCGATCACGGCGGCTTCCGCGCCTGTTGCCGTTAACGTCGCGTCCGTTACTTTGATCACACCCGTCGAATAGATCGCGGGCGAGTCTGCACCAGAGGTCGTGACTGTGCCGCCGTTAGCCGTGATCGTGCCGCTGCCCCGATCGGTTGCAATCGCGCCCGAGTGGACATCGGTGGTGTTCATCGTGACGTTGTTCAAGATCAGCGTTCCGGTGTTGGTCGCCATCACCGCGTGCGCACCATCGCCGTAAGCATTGATCGTCATGTTGGAAACAGTCACAACTGTGCTACTGCCGGTGGCAAAAATACCGTTCGCGCCCGCCCCGTTCGCATCGACTGTGCCGCCTTCGATGGTGATCTGGCTGCCCGACGTTGCCAATACCGCCGCATTCAGACCGTAAAAACTGCTGTTGTCACCCGACGAGGTGTCGCCAGTTTTAGTCACGATGGGATTGACCAGGTTCAGCGTTCCGCCGTTGATCACAAACACGCTTGACTGATCGGCATTGGAAGCGGTGTAAGTCTTATCGGTTTCAGTCGCCGATCCGCCGTTAAGGCTATAAGCACCCGTCGCCGTCGAGAGTGCATCGGCCGCACTGGTCGCGCCGCCGCCGGCAGGTGCGCCCGCCGGTGGATTGCCACTCGGCGGTGCGGGTGGCGCGTTATTCACAGTCGAAGCCGGATTAGTCGCGGTCTCAGTCGCAACCGGCGAGGTCGCCGCGGTCGGAACAGTCGAGACCGAAGTGGTCGTAGGTGTCGTGATCGAAGTGGAGGCACAAGCGGCCAGTAACATCGACGAAATAACCAGCGAATAAAGTGTTGCCCGCATCTTCTGCATGATGATTTCTCCTGTGATGCAAATAGATTGGCTGTGCGCCATCGATTCAAAGGATAGCAGTCAGATGTCGAGATGAAATTGAGAGAAGATGAGAAAGAGGTGAGAAGAGAGGATGACGAGTGAAGAGTGGCGAGTGAAAGAAAATTTGGCGGCGTAGTATTCAACAAGATCGAGTGTGACCACGTGCTCGTTGTCGACGGGGCCCCATATAGAGCTTTAGCTTGCCGTCACGGATAACACACTGCCCTTCAAAACCCTCAACTTTTCCGTACGGGAATTTCTCTGACGGCCTGTTGCACAAGGGCAAGTCCGGGTCGTGCGGGTCTAGCCAGAACAGTTTGCCCGCTACGACCCATTTGATCAGATCGTAATCGGCCGTTCCGTACTGAACTCGACTTCGCGCCTGATCGAAAGGTAATATGATTTCATCAAACGTGGCTTCATCGCCAGCGAAGTATGTGATGAAGTAGAGCGTGTATGGGGGACGTCCCGCCAGGTTATTGTAGTCGCCAACCGGCAAGGCATGGATAACGGCGAAAATTTGCTCGGCCTCAATCAGCGGCCGCATCACAAACGGCTTCTCCGGTCCAATCCAGACTTCGTGGAAGACCTCAGTCGGCGGCCTATCATTCAGGTTGACGGCCGTCGCCATGACTTTGACGTGGTGGCATTCAGCCTCATAGCTGGGATGCGAGGGATGGCCAAGCAATCCATACCAGCCAAATCCCGCATTGCCCGATCCAATCCAGCCCAATCCATTCAGACTGTAAGTATCGATCACTTCCGCGACGCGCCCACCGCAGATCGGGCAGCGCGCCAGCAAATAAAGTGGCAGCCTGGCCCGATACTCATCTGGCATTTTAGCCCATAACAATTGTTGCAAATGTTCTTTGCGTTCTCGATGCTGTGGATTGACGTACGACAGCGCGGCGTTTTCTCGATCAACTTCTCGGTATCGTTCCACAAACTCCCGATAGGTTGTCGGTGTGAAGAGGTTTTCGTTCGGCGCAGTGAAAAGTTCATCCAATGACCGCAAGCCTGCCCGCAGACGCGGCAGACGATCGATGTTGTCCAGCGTACAGATCACCTCAAACGCGCCATCATCGCAGCCGATCCAGCCGTCAAAGCGACTCAAGATCAGTTTCAGGAAATCGATCAGTGGCTGCCACGAATCGAGGTGGTGGGCAATGATGAAAGCGGCGGAGGGCTGGTAGTCGTGTACCCGATCTAGCTGGGGAAGATCAAGACCATTGAAGTCACCAGCGTCTTCATGCAGTTCGCTCCATTTCCACAGAGTGTGGTCCTGTTTCCGCACGTCTAGCCAGACACCCCAGGCATTCGAAGTAATCTTACATTGATAGCCAGCCTCTCGCGCTAGCTTCTCCACATCTGGAAGATGGACAGTGGATTTTGAAAAGTAAAATAGATCGTCCATACACTGTTTCCCGATCTACCGGGCGATCGGCAAGGTGAACCAGAATCTACTCCCCTGCCCGATCTGACTTTCAACACCGATCGATCCACCTTGCGCTTCGATCAATTGCTTGGCAATGGCTAAGCCCAGACCGGAGCCGCCCGTCTCCCGTGCGCGCGACTTATCACCGCGCCAGAACCGATCGAAGACAAACGAGATATCGTCCGCCATGATACCATCGCCAGTATCCTGCACACTGACGCACACCTGATTGGGCATCAACAGCGCCGAGATCGTGATCGTGCCGTGCACGGGCGTATGACGACGCGCGTTGCTCAACAACACACGCAAGACTTGAGCCACACGTTCACCGTCGGCTTTGACCAACGGCACACGCTCCGGCAATTCGACAATCACCGCCGCTTGCTTTTCATTGTCCATGCCGTTGAAGATTTCAGCCGTGTGTTCGATCACCCGCCGCAGCTCGACCGACCCGATGTTCAATTGCAACTGCCCGGCTTCAGCCTGCGCCAGTTCGCGCAGATCGTCAACGAGGCGGCTGAGCAAGCGGGTTTCATCATACAGCCGCGCGGTCTCTTCTAGATCAAGCGGAAACAGCCCGTCAAGTTGTGCGGCCAGATTGCCTTGCATCACACTCAATGGCGTACGCAGCTCATGCGCCACATCGGCGATGAGGTTGCGGCGTAATTGCTCGGCTTTTTCCAGCGAACTGGCCATGTCGTTGAACGCCGTCGCCACATTCGCCACTTCGACGGTGCCTCCCGGCTCCACCCGATGAGTGAGATCTTTCGCGGCAATGGCGCGCGCCGCCGTGGCCAATCGATCGAGCGGGCGCGTCAGCGTGCGGCTGAGGGCAACACCTAAGCCTGCACCGATCAGCGTGGCGATTAGGCCAGCCAGAATGAGATCGCGCCGCACTTGTTCGACAAACGCTAATTCGTTGGGGCGCAGGGTCGCGATCGGGCCGGGGGTAAAGACGAGGTAGCCGATCGTCTGATCCTGCGACTTCAAAGCTGTCGCCGCGGCTTGTTCACTCGACGAGAGCGTCTGGCTGATCCGTCGCTGCTGACTGTCAAACACGATCTGGCCCGACGCATCGGTCACGATCAACGCCACCGGCGGTCCAAACCGATCCGGCGGCCCACCGAACTGTTGATTATTCGGTTGTGGCCGCGGACCATTAGCTGGCGTGGTTTGGGTTAATACCGCACCAACCCCGTTCCAAGTTTGATATTGAGTATGGTAACTGATCAGCGTCTTGGCCAGATCGCTGTTCTGAAGATCGGCTTCGCTGCGACCGACAAAACTGCGGAATTCACGGTCGAACGATTGCGCGGCTAGAAACGCCGCCAACCCGATGCCGATGATGGCGACGATGGCAAACGCCGCCGCCATGCGCACCCATAGCCGATTGAAGAATTGGGTTTGCTTCACGCTGACTCCGGTCCGACCATGCGATAGCCCACGCCAAACACCGTCTTGATATACGTCGGCTCGGCTGGATCAGGCTCGATTTTGCGGCGCAAATTGCGGATGTGACTATCGAGCGTACGCTCCATGCCTTCGTAAGCGTAGCCCAGCCCCTGTTCGATTAATGCCAGTCGCGTAAACGCGTGACCGGGATTTTCCATAAGCGTTCGCAGCAGATCGAATTCCGTGGGCGTCAACTCAACCGATCGGCCTTCCACCTGCACCTCGTGCCGATCGATATCGACGAGCAGCTGTCCGATCTGAATCAAGTGTGGTTGGCCGGGCGGCGTACAGGTGCGGCGCAATACGGCCCGCACCCGGGCAACCACCTCGTGCGGATTGAACGGCTTGGGGATGTAATCGTCTGCACCCAGATTTAGCCCCTTGATCTTGTCATCACTCTCGACGCGGGCCGTCAACATGATGATGGGCGTGGCCGTCAACGCCGGATCTTCGCGCACGACGCGCGTGATGCTCCAGCCATCTCGATCGGGCAGCATGAGGTCCAACACCACCAGATCGGGCCGGTCGCTGCGAACACTATGCAGAGCCGTTTCGCCCTCGTAAGCCACTAACACAGTAAAGCCAGCCTTCTCCAAATAGGCCCGGAGAATGCGGACTATTTCCTTATCGTCGTCAACCACCAGAATGCGCTGTCCCATACTACTACCTCTACTCCGATTTTCAGTCACAAGGATACCACGAAGTTGTTGAGAAGTTATCGAGACGCGCCAGCCGTTTGAAAAAAAACAACTGCCCGACCTCGTGCTGAGGTCGGGCAGTCGCGAACGGTCTTCCGCGCGAGTCTAATAGCGCGGTACTTTAGGGTCGATTCGCAACGACCAGTCGTCGATGCCACCAACCAGATTTGCCACTTTCTTAAAGCCCATCCGTTCCAGCATATAGGCGGCCTGGAAACTGCGCGACCCGGTATGACATTGCAGTACATACTCTTGCTCTTTGTTCAACTCCGGCGCCCACTGATAAATCTCGCCCAGCGGTTTAAGCACCGCGCCCTCAATGCGGGCCAACTTATATTCAAACGGTTCACGCACATCGATGATCGTGGGAGCCGTTCCCGCCTTGATGCGTTCCGATAGTTCTTGAACAGTCATTTGCTGCATGACAAAAGCCTCCGTGGCTGATGATTTCTGGCTCACCCTGCAACACCAGAAAATTGTACCCCGGAGGCTGTATTGCTTCAAGCAACCGCGCTCAAGATTCGATTCGTTATTGTGGCTGAAGCGTCACCCGGCGCGCGTGGTTCAGCTGTAACCCGATCGATGCCACGGTGCCGATCGCGGCCCCGATCACCAGCGGTCCAATCCCCAACGTCCAATCGCCGGTCGCAATCAAGGCACCCACGATCGGCGGGCCGAAGAACATCCCGACGTTTTGTCCCACACTCACAATACCCAGCGCCAACCCGGCAAATCGCGGATCGGCCATTGTTTCCGGCGCGAGGGTAAACGTTGCCGTGGGCACAAAACCGGCCACGAAACTGAGTATGAGAGTATACGGCACGATCACATCAGCACTACCCAAACGGAAACACCAGAACAAGAGCACGCCGGAAATTGCGAGGGCAATCGTCATGATCATGTGTCGATTCTTAACTCGATCGAGTACGCGCCCGGCGATGATGGTCGCCGGAATCACCGCCAAACTGCCCAGACTGGCATAGAAACTCGCCGTCGAAAGACTGACCCCCAATCCCTGATTGTAGTAGGTTGGCCCCCATGTCGCAGAACCCATAAACGCGAAGTTGAACGCGCCAAAGACCAAAGCCAGCAGCCAGCTAGCCGGATTCAACAACCACTTGCTAAATGATCTTGATGATTCATTGGGTCGATCATCCGCCGATTCCCGCGTCGGCGCCCTGACCACTACCGCATAAATCACCAACGCAACTAAAGCAAACACCGCGCCGAACCACCAAATACTCTGCCAGCCGAATGCGTTCAGCAGTGGCCCGGCGAGGTTATACATCACGAAACTGCCCACTGGCACCCACGATGCCCAAATGCCCATCGGCGTGCCGCGTTCGTGCGGCGCAAACCACATGCTGATCACGGCCGGCGCGACTACGGCGATCAAGCCCAAGCCCACGCCTTCAACGACGCGGCCAAATAGCAAGGCCGTGGCGTCATTCGCAACCGCGCCGATGATCGATCCGAGCAAGGTGCAGCCCAGCGCGATGAGACCTGCCACCTTTGGCCCCAGCTTGCCCAGCACAAGCGCGGCCGGAATGCCTAGCACGATGCCTGCCACAGCAAACGCCGACATCAGCCAGCCGCCGGTCGCCGCGTCAATGTGAAGGCTTTGCAGCAAAACCTGCATGACCGGTGGCACTTTGGATTGATTGAGAGCGACGGCCACGCCAGCCAGATAGGCTGCCAGCATCACCGCCCACGCTTTACGCTTTGAATTCATCATCACTCACTTAACCACAGAGGACACGGCAAAGGCTATGGACTTCCCGTGTCCTCTGTGATTCGATTGGATTTGATTTAGCGATACACGCCGTAGGTTTTGCACGTCTCGAACATCGCGTGCAGGTTCTCCGGTCGCGCTTCATCGACGACCGCGCCGGCGGCCAATGCATAGCCGCCATCGACAGCCACCGTGTCGATCAACTGCTTAACGTAGTCAGCAACTTGCGCGGGCGTGCCCGCGTGCAACATGGAATTAGGCAGATTTCCGGCGAAGCACGCCCAACCGCCCAGTTTCTTCTTGACTTCCTGCATGTCGGTCTTGTCGAACGACCAGTAGGTGCTGCCAGCCGGAATATCGGGATCAGCAATCGTATCGAGCCGCGAGTTGTAACCGCCCTCCACGAAGAGATAGGGTACTAACCCTTCGTTGATCAGGCCAAGCAATGTGGCTTTAAGTGACGGCCAGTAGAACTTCTTAAAGTCGGCGTTCGACATAAAGCCATCCGCGCCCTTGTGAAGCGGGATGAACACAAAGGGATTACCCTGCCCGGTCGCGGTCTGGACGCCCAGCTGCACCGCGATCGGCACGGTGCGATCTACCGCGGCGAGTAACTTGGCGGGCTGACGATACATATCGAGCATGATGGCGCGAGTGCCCCGCATCGTGTCGCCGACGATGTCGAACGGCGCTTTGGTGAAGCCACCCGGCAGCGCGGGCAGCCCCATCTCGGCCATGATCTGACCATCGGCTTGGCCCGAGGCCATAGCATACTCAAGCGCCGCTTTAGCCGCGTCCATGAAGGCCTGGAACGATTGCATCACAGGCGGTAAACCGGCCGGGATCATATACGCGGGCAGCATCGGCAATTCCATCGTGGCAAACACCGACGGCAGCATCGCCCAACCGCCCAGCGCACCAAAAGCCCGCGGCATGTAAGTCCGCATGTAGTACGCCTCAGGATCGGCAATGTAGGCGTCGTACTCATCGGCGCGCATGTACTCGCCTTCCACCGTCTGGAAGGGCTGCGTCTCGGCGATGCCGTGACCTGGCCAGCGATAGACCTTGTAATCGAGCAGGTCAAACACCTTGCCGGGATTGAATGCGCCCGAAAAGACCAGATAATCGGGCTGGAAGTCGCGATTGTACTTGAGCCATGCGCTCGTGTACTTGACGTAATCGTACATCACGTCGTGCGGTGTGATACCCGCGTATTGTGCGAAGAAAGCACCCATAAACGGCAACAGCGGAACCCGATCGGGTTTCTTCAGATCGACGATATCCTTGACACGCTGCGTGTGTTGAAGATAGGTTGCTTTCGCCTCAGGCGTGGCCATCGGCTTGCCGTCGGTTGCCATCCAATCTGCAAAACGCGCTTCACGTCGCGCTTGAGCAGACAGCGTGCGCCAATTAGAAGGTGGAGTAAACATGGTATTAGGCTCCCATCCAGCTCTTGGCCAGCGCGACCGCGGCCATAGCGTCCTTGCCGTAGCCATCCGCACCGGTGTACTGTCGAATCTGCTCGTCGATCTGTCCGCCGCCGATCATCACTTTACCCGTGAAGCCTGCCGCTCGCATTGCGGCCACCGTGTTCTTCATCGGGTCATAAGCCAGCGTCAGGAACCCGCTCAGACCCACCACTTGTGGCTGAAAGTCCTTTACGGCCTCGACAAACTTTGCCGCAGGTACGTCCACGCCGAGGTCCTTTACCTCGAAACCGTTGACGTCGAGCATGAAGGTGACGATGTCTTTGCCGATGTCGTGGATGTCACCCTCCACCGTGCCCATCACCACCCGACCGGCCTTCTTGACGTTCGCGGTCTGGCTGATTTTGGGCTTCACCACGTCTGAGATCTGCCGCAGGATTTCGCCGGCCAGGATCAACTCTGGCACGAAGCAATCGCCTGCCTCAAAACGTTGACCGATGACGCTCATCGCTTCGCGGCAGCTGTCCAATACCTCGATCGGGTTCACACCTCGATCGAGCATGTCATTAGCCGTGCGCACGGCATCTTCTTCGCGCATCTCCGTGATCGCCTCAATCAATGCATTCACGTTGTCCTCCTGATTAGATGGCAAGTCTTGCGACTTAGGGTGCTTGATGGTGTATCCGTGTCACAACACAAAAGGGGTATCTACGCCACCGTCGAGACAGCGTAGATACCCCCGCTTAACGATGTCTGATACCTAGCGAAATCCCTTACTTCTTGACCGAATCCAGGAAAGCACGCAGCTTGTCGTCGGTAGTGTTCTCGAAGTAGCAGCCGTGCGCCATGATGTAGCCCGGCACATCGCCGAACATGTCCATCAATTCGCCGCAGTAAGCACGCAATTCGTCGGTCGTTCCGGTCGACATCAGCGAGGCCGGCACATTCCCGGCGATGATGTACTTGTCGCTGAGGACTTCCTTCACGCGCTTCATGTCGGTCTTGTCGAAGTGGCAGACCAGCGACTTCTCCGGCATCTCAGCCAGATAGTCCAGTCGCTGATTGTACGAGCCTTCGATGAACAGGTAACTGGTGATGCCTTCCTCGTACAGCGCCAGCATGACCTGCTTCCAGGTAGGCCAGTAGAACTTCTCGAATTGCGCGCGTGACATGAACGTATCCGCGCCCTTGTGTAAAACGTACAACGCGGCGGGCGCATTGGATCGATCGCTGGCGCCGACGATCGATTTGATCAAGACTGGAACGTAGGCTTCACAGGCGGCCAGCAGATCCTTCGGGCGGCGATACATATCCATCAGGATGCCCTTGGTGCCGCGCAGAGTGTCGCCCAAATAGTCGAACGGCGTCTTAACGATGTTCAGTCCCATGCTGGGGAAACCCTCAGCCGCGATCATGCCCATCGTCTGACCGACTGATCCCAGCACCTTCATCAACTCGTTACCGGCTTCCATCATCCTGTGCAGCATTTCCTGGAAAGGCGGCAAACCGAAAGGCACCAACAGATCGATCGTGTCCACGCTTTCCGAAATGCGCGGGAAATCGGGCAGCATGGCTAGCGGGCCTAAAGCACCGTAGGCGCGCGGCAAGTATTGCTTCAGCCAGAAAGCGGTTGGGTCGGCAATGAAATCCTTGTATTCATCGCCCGTCATGTACTCGCCTTCAACCGCCTGGATGGCGAAATACTCCGGCAATTTCTGGCCGCCCCAGATATACGTCTTGAAATCCAGCAGATCCCATGACCGCCCCGGATACGGCAACACGCCCACGGCCACATCGGGCTGGAAGTCGCGATGGAATTCCAACAGCGGTTCGCGCAGCTTGTCGTGGTTGTAAACCACGTCTTTACCCTGCAACCCCTTGCGGCGCACGATGTATTCATTCGCGCCCATGAAGGCATCGGCCAGCGGGCGATCGTGCGGCTCCATATCGTAAATCTTGCGCAAGCGCTGAATGCGCTCTTTGTAATTGGCTTCTGCTTCCGGGCTGGCAAATTGTGGCGGAGCCGCATTCTGCCAGGAATCCAATCGGGCCGCGCGGCGCTCCAGCGGCGTCATCTTTTTCCAGTTATCAGGTCGGATAAACATGGTTTACGCTCCTACCCAGCCTTTGGCTAACGCTACGGCCGCCATCGCGTCTTTACCGTAGCCATCTGCACCGGTGTACTGCCGAATCTGCTCGTCGATCTGCCCGCCGCCGATCATCACCTTGCCGGTAAAGCCCGCTTCGCGCATCGCCGCCACCGTGTTCTTCATCGGGTCATAGGCCAGCGTCAGGAAGCCGCTCAGGCCCACGACTTGCGGCTGGAAAGCCTTCATCTCATCGACGAACTTCGCCACCGGCACATCCACGCCTAAGTCTTTCACTTCAAAACCGTTGACGTCGAGCATGAAGGTCACGATGTCCTTGCCGATGTCGTGGATGTCACCCTGCACCGTGCCCATCAAGACCCGACCGAGCTTCTTGACATCGGCGGTCTGCGTGATTCGGGGCTTGACCACGTCGGAGATTTGCCGCAGGATTTCGCCGGCCAGAATCAACTCTGGCACGAAGCAGTCGCCGGCTTCAAAGCGCTGACCGATGACGCTCATTGCTTCACGGCAGCTATCCAGCACCTCGATCGGATTCGAACCCTGATCGAGCATCTCATTTGCCGTGCGCACGGCATCTTCTTCGCGCATATCAGTAATCGCTTCAACTAATGCGTTCATACGAATCCTCCATGGATTTGAGAGCAGTTTGCAAGCAGTGCGTGTCATCCTTCGCTCGCCGCAGCGCGGCTCGCTCGGACTGACGCACCTCTTCGACTAATACACGCCGAATTCTTTGGTGGTATCGATCCAGACTTTCACGAGATCAGGCCGGCAGCCTTCCATCTCGCCGACGCCGACGCTCATGAGGAAGCCGCCGCCTTTGCCCACTTCCTGGCATAGCCGCTTGGTGAATTCACGGACTTCCTCCGGCGTACCGGCTTGCAGCATCGAGTTGCGCATGCCGCCCGTGATCGCCATCGTCTCACCGACGACTTCTTTCACTTTGAAGATGTCGCTGAACTGGAACCAACCCGCTGTCTTGCCCTTAGGCAGTTCAGTCAAATACTTTAGACGTTGATCCCAGACACCTTCGTAGAAGACAAACGGCATGATGCCGTTCTCGACCAGCGTCACTTGCATTGCCTTCAAGGTCGGCCAGTAGAATTTCTCGAACTGCGCCAGCGACATGAAGCCATCGGATCCGCGGTGCAGCGGGATGAACGCCGTCTTCAGGCCCGTAGCGTTGCAGAACGCGATGGCATGCTCCAACTGATATTTCAGCACCTTCTCCATCGCAGCCAGCAGCTTGTCGGGCCGCCGATGAATATCGAGCATGATGCCGCGCATGCCGCGCAACGTGTCAGACATCGCATCAAACGGCGCTTCGACCAGCGCACCGGCCAGCGGCGGCGGCGCAAAGCCGGCGGCCGCCAGACGTTGAGTCGTCTCCATAGTGCGCGCATCGGACTTGGCCTGCGCCGCACCGGCCTTCATCAACATCTCAAACGCATGCACTACGGGCGGAGCCTGTAATACGCCGAGATTGTACAAATTGTAATGGCCAAATGCGGCCATCCCCAGCGGCGGCAACAGGCCAAAACCTGCCAATTCAGGGAAGACACGCGGCCAGTACTTGCGAATGGCCCAGTCGGCGGGGTCTTCGATGAAAGCGTCGTAATCCTCAGCCTTCATGTACTCGCCTTCGACGAATTGGAACGAACCATTCGGGTCGAGGCCATGTCCGGGGAATTTGGTCATGACATCGCCGCCAATGGCAAAACTTGAGGCCGGGTTGTTAAACGCGCCAAAAATCGTATCAGGCTGGAAGTACTGCGCGGCCTTGATCAACATTTGGATTTCGAGTTCACCATCCTCATGCTGCGCCTGTCGCGTGACGCCATTCATCTCGGCCAGCAAATAACCCACCCCCAGAACGATAGGAATCCGATCGGGTTGCTTGAGTTGCAACGCGGTCGTCAGTCGATTCAATCGTTCGACAAACAGTTGATCGGCGGGCTTGCTCAGATCAGGATCGACAAACGGGGTCATGTTAGTTGCCTCCTGTCCACTGCTTCGCCAATGCTACGGCGGCCATTGCATCTTTCCCGAAGGCGTCAGCCTTGACGTAGTCGCACACCTGCTGATCGATCGTGCCGCCGCCGACCATGATCTTTACCTTGTCACGCAGTCCAGCCGCGACGATAGCATCCACCGTTTCCTTCATCGAGGTGTACGCTAGCGTTAGGAAACCTGATAACGCCACCACAGGCGGCTGCAACTCCCGGATTTTCTCGACGAACGTCGTGATCGGCACGTCGACGCCCAGATCGGTGACCTGGAAACCATTCACATCCAACATGAAATTCACGATGTCCTTGCCGATGTCGTGAATATCACCCTTGACCGTGCCCAGCAGCACTTTGGCGCCCAACTTCGCGCCGACTTCGTGCTTGATGCGCGGCTTCACTTCCGCCGAGATCGACTTGAGGATTTCACCGGCCAGTATCAGTTCGGGGATGAAGTACTCACCCGACTCAAAGCGTTGGCCGACCACGCTCATGGCGGCGCGGCAATCGTCCAAAATGGACACCGGATCAACGCCCTGTTCAAGCATTTGCTTGATGAGCGCGACCGCTTTATCCTCTTCCATATCCGCGATCAACTGCACCAACTGCTCTGACATGTTTTGCTCCTTAGGGGTGAATAGGGCTTTGGCGATTAACAAACAACGTGGTCGATCAGGCTCGCCACGTTGTTGAAGTTCATGCTTGCTTCGGCGCTTCCAGCAGACCCTTGCGGAACGCGCGCGTATAGTTGAGGCAGTGCTTGTCGTAACCGAGCAGCAAATCGGTGGCGAACAAGGCGGCCTTTAATTCGCGATCGTTCGGATCGATAATGGCAGTATCCATACCGGCCGCCACCGCCAGCGTTAGGAACGTGCGATTCACCAACGATCGCACGGGCAAACCAAACGAGACGTTGCTCAAGCCAAGAGAAATATGCGCTTTGGGGAACTCACTGCGCACCGCGCGGATCGTATCGAGCGTAGCCTTGCCTGCTTCGGTGTTCGTCGCAATCGTCATCACTAGCGCATCGACGTACACTTTTTCGTCAGGCACATTGGCCGCGCGTGTCGCCTCGAACAACTTGCGCGCCACCGTCATGCGGCCGTCCACATCCGCCGGGATACCTTTGTCGTCCATGCACAACGCGATCACTTCGCAGCCATACTGTGCCACGATCGGCAGGACGTTGCGCAAGCGATCGGGTTCGCCGCTGATCGAGTTGATCATCGGCGTCTTCTTCACCGCGCCCATCGCCGCGGCCAAGGCCTTGGGATTCGCGCTGTCGAGACACAGCGTCACATCGGTCACGCTCTGAATCAGATCGATGAGCCACAGCATGTCGTCCACTTCGCGATCGGGATGTGTGCCCGCGTTGACGTCCAGCCAGTTCGCGCCGCCATCGACCTGCTTCTTGGCGAGATTTTGAATGAATTCCGCGTCGCGATTGGCAATCGCCGCCGCGACCATTTTGCGTGTCCCGTTGATCTTTTCACCGATGATTTTCATTTGCCCTCCATGATTATCGTAGGGGCGAGGCTTGCCCTCGCCCTAGGCGACCGCGAGGGTCGCCCCTACGATGGATTATTTTTCGGCAACAACATCGACATCGCAAAGCGGCTGTTGAAACCGTCTTGCGTAGTCAGTTCGATGTAACCCGTGCGCCGCATAATCTGCTGCGCGCGTTGACGTTCCTTCAATGACAACAGCGCCATCTTCGCGCCGACCCCCGCCGCATTGCCCACCTGCAAATAACGCGCATTGGGCAAGCGCGGCAGCAAGCCGATGGCAAGTGCGCTGTCCAGATTCAAATACGATCCGAACGCGCCTGCCACGATGACCTCTTTGATCTCTTCAGGCGGCGTCTTCGTCGCCACAATCAGTGTATTCAGGCCTGCCTCGATCGCGCCTTTGGCGAGTTGAATTTCGTTTACGTCGGCCTGCGTGATGACGATGTCGCGACCAGTGCCGCTGATCTCAGCCGAAGCGAGTACGAACTCCCAACCTTTCTCGCCTTTGCGCACGCCCGGTGCTTCGCGGTTCATCCGCCCCCGATTGTTGATCACGCCTGCGCGGTACATCTCCGCAATCGCATCGACGATACCCGAGCCGCACACACCCACCGGCGGCGCGTCACCGATCGTCTTGATCTGCGGCACTCCGTCGACGATGCGCACGCCCTCAATCGCGCCTGTCGAAGCGCGCATGCCATCGCGAATGTGCGCGCCTTCAAACGCCGGACCGGAGGCGCATGACGCTGAGGTTAACGTCTTCTCATTGGGCTTGAGCAGCGCGATCTCGGTGTTGGTGCCGATGTCCACGCCGACCGCCACGTATGGCTTGCGATCGAGATCGCTGCCGAGGATCATCGCGACATGATCGGCGCCGACGAAACCGCCTACGCACGGCAGCACATGCACGTACGCACCCGCCGCCATATCCAGATCGAGTTCGCGTGCTTTCACATCCAGGGCGGTGCTGGTCGCCGCCACAAACGGTGACACCGAGAGTTGATGCACCGGCAGATCAAGCAGCAAATGCGTCATCGCCGTATTGCCTACGATGCAAGCTTCGACGATCTGTTCTTGCGATACGCCGGCTTGATATGCCAATCCGATGATCAGATTGTTAAAGCCTTCGCGCACAACCCGCGCCAGTTCGGCCGAGCCGTCGTCATTGCGCGTGGCGTGCACCATGCGGCTGATCACGTCTTCGCCGTAGCCGATCTGAGGATTCATGATGCCGTTCGCGGCCAATTCTTCGCCTGTTTCCAGATCGACGAGATAACCTGCGATCTTGGTCGTGCCCAGATCGGCCGCAAAGCCGATCGGTTTGTGACCGGCCGCTTCAAAACCGACAATTTCGTTGTTGCGTGCGTACACGGTCAAGTGCCAGGCCGCGTCATGCGCAGTGTGCCGCGCTAATGCGGACAGCGTCCGTATAACCGCTGGTTCAGCGAACCATTTTCGTTGGCCGTGCGCGGTTTCCAGCGCATCGATCACGCGATCGAGATCAGAGCGCAGATCGTAGAGGGTTGGCTCCGGCACTTCGATTTCGTAGGCGTGCACAGCGGCTTCGATCTGCATTTTGCGTGCGAGACCGCTCACTTGCAAACGTTGATTGGTAACGAGCGAGGCTTTGGGGACATGGACCTTGACGTCGCTATAGATCTGGCACCGACAGGCGAGACGCTGCCCTGACGTGAGTTCCAGTTGTGAGAGATACCGACGATCGGCATCGACGGGCGGCGTCACGTTGCCCGACATGATCGTCACGCGACAACGGCCACAAGTGCCTTCACCGCCGCAGACCGATGCGAGGCCGATGCCAGCCTGCCGCGCGGCTTCAAGCAAGTTCGTGCCGGGTGCAACATCGACGCGCTTGCCAATTGGTTCAAAATCGATTTCGAACGTGCTGTCTCCCATTACCCATCCTTCAGCACAAGTTTTTCGACCATAAAGACCATGAAGTTTTTCTTCGTTTTTCTTAGGGTGCTTCGCGGTTTATCTCGTAAACATCTCATAGGTGATGGTTTCCCCCGGCGATACGACGACAAACTCATCATCCCACGGCCCAGCGATCATCTTCTGAACCAGTGCGGGCGAACCATCGATCTCTTCGTAGCGTAGAGCGAATTTCTCACCGGTGCGGCGAGCGTATTCGCGATAGGTTTCCAGGTTGTAATCGCCGGTATTGATGAAGGCCAGGCGCGTGTAATTCTTCAGTGTCAACTTCATCATGCGCATGGCCTTGGCTTCGCCGTACTTTTCCACCAGTTTTTCGTGCTCAGAAAACGGCGTATCGCCGACTTCAATCCAGCCTTTAGTCAGATAGTAAGTGCCTGGTTCCTTGCTGGCCTGTTGCTTATAGGCGGCGCATGAACCGAGGAAGATGGCGATGCAATCATCAGAGCGGGAGACGACCACCGTGGCGGTAGTCGCCTTCAGGCCAACGACAGCCATCGAGCACAGGCCGTAGCCGAGGATGACGACATCCGCCTGTTGGCTGGCTTCATCAATTTTCTCTTGTAGAACCCGTTTCAAATCCTGCGGGCGCAGGTGCAAACCAAAGTCCAAGACTTCGTAGGGGACATCTGGGGGGAGCAATGGCCGCATTTCTTCGATGACAGTCGCACACGCAATGACTCGGCGGCGTGCGCCATACAGATGCGACCAGCGATCAATTTCGGGCGGTTTGTCCATTGAAGTCTAGTTGAAAGTCATTAGTCAGGCGCGGTTGAGGTGTGGTAGAATGAAACCGTTATACTTGTACACTTATCTAGGGAAGTCGTCAAGTGACAAATGTCACGCCTGAAACAAATGGCTAAACAACCATGACACGGCGACCGTCCGATCAAGTTCTTGAGCATTCGGGCTCCATTGACAAGCAATCTCATGAGCCCGCCTATCTTCAGTTAGTCAACATTCTCCGTCACAACGTCGCCAGCGGCGTCCTCCGCCCCGGCGATCAACTCCCCTCTGAGTCGCAATTGTGCGAACGGTATGGCGTCAGTCCCATGACGGTGCGTCGCGCCATCAACCTGCTCGCCGATCAAGGTGTGGTCATCGCGGAGCAAGGTCGCGGCACATTCGTCAAACCGGTGGCGATGGGCGCCGCCTCGTTCCAATTAGCCGAACTGCAAGCCCTCCTCAGCGATCCCGCTCACACCAGTGTACGTTTGCTGGAAACGCGCATCGTCAGCGCCGATGAACGGATCGCGCGGAAGTTAGCCATCCCAATCGGGCAGCGGACGATCTATATTCGCCGCCTGTTACGCATGAACAACGAACCGGTGCTATATCATCGTGAATACTTGATCTACGATCCCACCCGCCCCATCGTTGAATCCGAAATGGAAGTGACAGCGCTGCAACGCCTGTTCAGCGGCGCGGGTGAAACGATCCTCAAGCGAGGCGATCTTAGCGTGGAAGCCACCATCTTAACCGATGAAGAAGCGCGCTTGTTGTGTGCGCCGCAACCCTTAGCGGCGTTCTGCCTCGAACATCTCTTCTACGATTTTGATGACAAACCGATTAGCTGGGGGTGGTTCATCGGCCGCGCCGATCGACTGCGCTTCACCACGCAAGTCGGGGTGATGGTGGAGTGACGACGACGATGCCAACTCATACGCGTGAGCGCTTGATCAACCTGTTAGCCGATCTGGAAGAAGACGCCGTCTTGGAATTGGTCCAACAGCGGGTTGCAGCCGGCGATGATCCCTTACAAATCATCGAAGATTGTAACGAAGGGATGCGCTTGGTAGGTCAACGCTACGAGCGTGGTGAGTTCTACGTGTCTGGCCTGATCATGTCTGGCGAAATCTTTCGCGAAGTCGTCGAGTACGTTCAGCCGATGTTGGAGCAGCGCACCAATGGTCACAGTTCGGGGCGAGTGTTGGTGGGCACGGTCAGCGGCGACATTCACGACATCGGCAAGAACATGGTTGGCATGCTGCTCGCTTGCCATGGCTTCACCGTGATCGATCTGGGTGTGGACGTGCCGCCCACCGAGTTTGCGGCCAAAGCCATCGAGGTGAAACCCGACATTGTCGGCTTGTCAGGCTTGATCACTTCGTCATTCGAGTCTATGAAAGCGACGGTGAGTGTCCTCCGCATTGAGGCGCAACGGAACCGACTGACGTTTCCCATCATCATCGGCGGCGGCATGATCGACGAACAGGTCTGCGGCTTCGTCGGTGCGGATTACTGGGTATCGGACGCCATGAGCGGCGTACGCTTGTGCCAACGTTTGATGACCCAGCGCTCGCAAGGCTAGACGACTGAAGATTAGTTACGTAGCCAGTCCCCCACGCGAATTCGAACTTCGCATGGGGGACTGTTGTTGTATTGCGTGTGTCGCGCCGCTGGCTACCGCCGAACGATGGGCAAGTAGACTCGGCGTGGATTGATCGTCGTCGTGATCGTCGCGAAGTTATCGGACGGATTCAGATCGACGGTGGTGCTGCTCACACCGGCTGTGTTGGTGACGATCACCGGCGAAGTGATCAACATCGACGGCGTGACCATGATCGTGACGGTCACCGTTCCGCCGTTGATCAGCGTGCCGATGTTGCACGTCACCGTCGGCGTACTGCACGTGCCGAGTGTTGTCGTGGCTGAACCAAAGGTCAGACCAGCGGCCAGCGTATCTGTCACCACCACGTTGTCCGCATCGGTTGGGCCGCTGTTATGAACGACCAGTGTGTAAACGAGTGGGTGGCCGATCGAGACGGGATCAGGCGCATCAGTCTTGACGAGACCGAGTCCGGCTTGGGCCAACACTGTGACAGTCGTCGTCGCCACTTGCGATCCAAACAGATTGGTCGCTGTAACCATCGCCGTGTAACTACCGGGCAAGGCGTAAGCGTGCGCGGGATTTGCGCTGCTGCCCGTGCCGCCATCGCCGAAGTCCCACGCGTACGTCACGTTAGTGCCCGCGGTGATCGTCGCGGTGAAAGCCGTCGAGCCGGTTGCGAACGTCGGGCTGTTATTCGTTGCGGCGAGGCCGCTGATCGGCACGCCGACGATCACGCGCGTCGTCGTCACCAGTTGATTCACCACATTTGTCGCCGTGACGGTAGCGGTGTACGTCCCGATTGTGCTGTACGTGTAATTGGGATTCGGCCCGCTGCCCGTGCCCACACCATCGCCGAAGTTCCACGCGTACGATACGCCCGTGCCGCCGACTTGAGTCGCCGTGAAGAACGTGGCTGAACCAAGCGCGGTCGGACTGCTGCTCGTCGCGGAGAGACTGGTAATCGGTAGATCGTCGATTGTGATCGTCACCTGCTTGGGCAATGACGGCAGACCATGCGCGTCGGTAACAACTAACGTGAAGGTCAACACCGTCGCCGAGCCGGGCGCAGTGAAAGTGGTTACGCTGATATTCGGCGTGAACGCCAGCGGCGCACCACCGGTCTGCGTCCAGTAGTATGTCAATGGCAAGTGATTGTCCGGGTCGAAACTGGCGCTGCCATCCAGGGTCGCTGTCGAGCCTGGCTGGAAGGCCGTATCCGCCGCAACCGCCACGGGTCGCTGATTGATGATCGTGACGGCGCTGTTGGCGGAAGCATTGTTCGCTGAGTTCGTCGCCGTCACGATTGCGGTGTAGGTGCCGCTGATCGCGTAAGTATGCGACGCTGTGGAGCCATTCGTCGTCGGGCTGCCATCACCAAAGTTCCACACGTAACTGACATTCGTGCCGGCCGTGATCGTCGCCGTGAAGAACGTGACACTGTCGAGGCGCGTGGGGCTGCTGTTCTGCGCGGCCAGACCGCTAATCGGCACATCGTTCACCGTCAAGGGTGAGGTCGCGTTGCTGGTGTTGAAGTTCGGGTCGCCGGAATACGTCGCCGTGACCGTGTGCGCACCAAGTACGCTGAAGGTCAAACTGCACGACGTGGCAGGCAATGTTGCGGTACAACTCACGGTGCCATCGGTGATGGTGATGACGCCTGTCGGCGTACCCGCGCCCGGCGCATTGACCGTTAAGGTCGCCGTGATCGCGGTCGGCTGGCCGAAGAACGCAGGATTCGGCACGATCGCGCTGATGCTCGTCGTCGTGCTCGCTTTGTTGACCGTGTGCGCCGCGCCACTCGACGTTGAACTAGTGAAGTTCGCATCGCCGCCGTATTGCGCCGTCAGCGTCTTTGCGCCCGCCGTCGTAAACGCGATGCTGCAAGAAGTCGCCGGCAGGTTCGCCGTGCACGACTGCGTCCCATCGGTGACGGTGACCACACCTGTCGGTGTACCGGTACCCGGCGACACAACTGACACCGAGAAAGTGATCGCCACGCTCTGCCCCACCACGGATGGATCGGGCAAATCGCTCGTAAGCGCAACTGTCGTGTTAGCCTTGTTCACGGTATGCGCTACATTGATCGAAGATGCGCTGGTGAAGTTGTTGTTACCGCTGTACTGAGCGGTGAGCGATTTCACGCCAGGTGTCGTGAAGGCGATGTTACACGCCGTCGCCGGCAGAGTCGCCACGCACGATTGTGTTCCATCGGTGACGGTGATCGTCCCCGTCGGCGTGCCTGCGCCCGGTGGCGTGACTGTAACTGTGATCGCCACGCTTTGGCCAATCACGGATGGATCTGGAACATCGCTGGTGATGGCAACGACTGGTGTCGCCTTATTGATCGTAACGGACGTGTTCACGGATTGACTATTGGCGGTGTTCGTCGCGGTCACGATCGCGGTGTAGTTGCCCGCTGCAGCGTAAGTGTGCGACGCAGTTGATCCTGTGGTTGTGTTGCCGTCGCCGAAGTTCCACACGTAACTAACATTAGTGCCCGCGGTGATCGTCGCCGTGAAAAACGTCGGCTGGCCGAACGTCGTTGGGCTGCTGTTCTGTGCGGCGAGGCCGCTGATCGGAATGTCATTGACAGTGAGCGGTGACGTGCCGTTGCTCGTGTTGAAGTTCGCATCGCCAGAGTATGTCGCCGTGATCGTATGCGAACCGAGCGCGTTGAAAGTTAAGCTACATGCCGTTGAAGGCAGTGTTGCCGTACAGGTGACTGTCCCATCGGTGATGGTGATGACGCCTGTCGGCGTGCCTGCGCCCGGCGCGTTGATCGACAATGCCGTGGTGATCGTCGTCGATTGGCCGAACAACGCGGGATTCGGCGTGATCGCGCTGATGCTTGTCGTCGTGCTGGCTTTGTTGACGGTGTGCGCCGCGCTCGTCGAAGTCGCCCCATTGAAGTTGCTATTGCCGCTGTATTGCGCCGTCAACGACTTCGCACCCGGCGATGTGAATGTAATCGAGCACGTCGTCGTCGGCAAGTTCGCCGTGCAGAATTGAGTACCATCGGTCACGGTAACAACGCCCGTTGGCGTGCCGACACCGGACGGCGTCACCGTGAACGTGATCGCGACGCTTTGCCCGACGACCGATGGATCGGGAACATCGCTGGTGATGGCAACGGCGGGTGTGGACTTCGTGATCGTGACTGCGGTCGACGCCGAAGCCGAACTCGGCACCGAGTTAGTTGCGGTCACAATGGCCGTGTAGTTGCCAACCGACACATACGTGTGCGAGGCGGTTTGCCCCACCGATGTGCTGCCGTCGCCAAAATTCCACACAAAGTTAGGGTTAGTACCAGCCGCGATCGTCGCCGTGAAGAACGTCGGCAACCCAAAGGCCGTGGGACTGCTGTTCTGCGCGACGAGACCGCTGATCGGGATGTTGACCACATCGACAAAAATCGTCGCCGTACTGGTCGCGCCTAGCGGATCGCGCACCGTATAGGAGAACGAATCTGCGCCGACGAAAGCCGCCGTCGGTGTGTAGATCACAGTCGCACCACCGCTGATCGACGCAGCGCCGTTGAGGGGCGTTCCGACTGCGATGATCGTCAGCGCATCGCCGTTGGCATCCGTATCATTGTCGCGCACACTCATGCTGATCGGCGTATTGGCTGAAGTGGTGTACGTATCATTGGCAGCCACAGGCGCCGCATTCAAAATGGTGACGGTATTCGCCGCGTTGATGGGCTGTGTGACTAGCGTCGTGGGCGAAGTTGTAATCGCCGCGGTGTTGGCAATCGAGCCGCCGGCCGTCATGCCCGCCCCCGTATTGACGGTAACCGGAACTGTAACCGTAATCGATCCCCCCAAAGCAATCGATTGCCCGCTCGCGATTGCAGGCGGCGTACCCGTCGAGCCGCCCACCGGATTGACGGTGATCGGTCCCTTGAACGTGACGCTTGGCGGCAACGTGTCGCTGATGTAGGTGGTCAGCGCGACATTGCCCGTATTGGTCAAGCGAATGGTGTATGTGATCACCGCGCCGGGCAGCGCCGAACTTGATGACGCACTCTTCGTAGCACTCAACGCAGGATTATAGAATTCATCAGCCCCGAGATCAAAGCCCAGACCGATCGGCCGAGCGTCCCCATCGATGTCCGTGGTCACACCCGCATTCACCCCTTGATCGATCGCCGCCGAATTACTGGTGAGGTGATAGTTACCGGTCGTCGGATTCACAAAGCCGGGATTGCCCGTATGCGAGTTAAGGTTGCTGATGGTGCCGCTGCCCGATGTATTCGTGCCGCCGCCAAACAGCGTCGCATTCAAATTCGCCGTTGTGCCTGTGTCGGCAAACACGCCGATGGTATTGCTCACCAGAATTGTGTTGGTCAGCTGCGCGGTACTCGGCCCGGAGTTATCGAGGTAGACTCCGCTGCCATCGCCGCCTGTGTTACGCGCCAGCGTGTTATGCCAGAAGTCGGCTGTTGACGAAGCGACATACACGCCTGGGCCAAAGCCCCCCGTTTGGTTGTCGGCGATGACGTTGTTGCGAAACGTCACGGTTCCCAAGATCATATAAACGGCACCACCGCCAGCAAATGAATCCGGCGCGGTGTTAGATCGAAATGTATTTTCGTTGATCGCTGCTGTGCCAGATGAAATCGCCAAACCACCACCGTTGCCGGTACTGGCGGTGTTGCTGGCGAATGTGTTGTGATCAACTGTGATTGTGCCACTTTCCAGATACAGGCCGCCGCCATAACCACCGCCGCTGGCGGTATTCCCTTGTATCAGGTTGTAGCTGAGGGTGGCCGCATCCAAATACACACACACACCGCCACCATATTGAGCTGTGTTTGTAGCGATCGTGTTGGCGTACAGTACGGACGGGCTATCATTCAGATAAACTCCGCCGCCCAATGACAGTGGCAAACTGATGTCATTGTTGGCCGTGCTGTTAGTCACCCAGGAATTGCTGAGGGTGGCCGTGGCGCTGATGATGTACACGCCGCCACCCGCATCGTAGGCATTCGGCGGAGCGAAGACGGTATTGTCGAAGCCGCCGAGATTCGTCGCATTGCCGTTGATCAGCCGCAGACCGGTCACGGTCGGCGTGATGTTGCCCGCGATGAGCATCACTCGGCCCTGCCCCTGCGCGTTCAGGATCGTCGGATGCACAATCGGATCGGGCGTTGTCCAATTGGTCGTCGTGTATCCACCTTGAATGAACACGGTTTTGGCAATATAAACCACTTGCGTGATCGTACTGCCCAACCCCACATACCCGGCTGGCAACGGACGACTGTGTAGATCGGTATAAGTGCCTTGTGCCACCTTGATCGTTTCAAAACCAGCGGCTGCATCGACTGCCGCTTGCACAGTCGTGAAGACGCGCGTACAGCCAGGATACGTCGTGCTGATTACGGCCACACAGAAGGTGTCGCCCGCCGCGGTGGGCGCTTGAATCGCCGCCGCTGAAGCAACCGGCAAGTTCGCCGTCGCACCGGCCAAGACAGCTACTGTCAACAACCCACCTAACACAACCGCTATTACGATATGAACCGCAAGATATGTCCGTCTCACCTGAAGTCCCCCCTTAACGTGATTAATTCATGCTCCAACCGGCGGCGCTAACCGGCTGGCATGGAGTGAATGTCGTGCTCGATTTCACGACGTGCAGATGCTACTGGCCGCGGACGATGTTGTCGCCACCAGACCAGTGCCGTGGCACTCGCCATCAGCCCCGCACTGATGAGAGCGGCCAATTCAAGCCACGGCGCTAACGGCTGATTGGATACTCGCACAGGCCGCGCACTCAACGTGGAGGCAGGCAGCACCGTCCACGGGAACGCCCAACGCGCCACGGGCATACCGGGTCGCTGCGCTTCGATCGAGACCTGCCACTCCCCAGGCTGCCCAATCTGCTCGCCCGTGATTTGATACTTGTCTTTGGCCGTTAACTCGGCAACGCTGTCGATCGGTTCGTCATTGGGCGAAACCAGCCGCACTTTGAGCTGCTCGATTGGGGCGGGTGCGGGCCGCCGGGTGTTGAACGCGCCGATCGAGATGAAGTTCTGCCCTGGCCGATTCGGCTTGATCGAGAAAGTCACAAACAATCCATCAACGTTGGTGGTGGCCGTTTGCGCCGTCGCGTCTTCACGCGGTGGATCGAACTGCGGGCCGCGCGCGGGTTGGCTAGAGCCCAACACCGCCGCCAACAACAAGATGCTGCTCGCACCGATGGCTTCGATCAACACCGTACGCCGCAACAAGCGCGGCGAGATAGGCCGCCACCCGATCGGACGTCGCAGCATCCGGCGGATCACGTCGGCCACCCGCGGATGCAGCAACGCCGAGTTGATCAAGCCGATCAGCCCCACGGTCACGATCAAGCCGATCTTCAGCATCAGCGCTTGACCATACAACGTGAACAGCAGCGCATCCAGTGAGGCGACCTGCTGACCGCTGTTGTACAGACCGGTAACTAGCAACATGCCCAGGCTGCTCGCCGCTAACACGCCAAAACGCTTCAAAATCAGGCGCGCCAGCGCGGCCTCTTCAGGGCCGCGCCGCAACAGTGGCACGACCGCCACCGCTAACGCGATCAGACCACCCACCCACAGGCCCGCGGCCAACAGATGCACCGCATCTGACACCACTCGCACCAACGCCGAATCGTTGAAAGCTGTAGCGTGGCCATTCATCGCCTGCAGCACCAGCAGCGCGATGAGCAGCGGCAGCGTCGCGCCGAGCACCAATCGATTCACATTGATCTGACGACGCTGCCAAATGATGATGCCCAGCAGCACGATCGACCAACCCTCGCGCATCAGCCAGCGCGAACCGTAACTAGTCTGCGTCAGTAGTTGCCTTAACGCCTCAAGCACCGAAGTGTTCCCACTGCGCAAGGTGACGGCTTGCGAAACGAGGCCGCCGCTGCCCGTGAACAACGCGGCAACTGTCGCCCACAACGCCAGTGACAACAGGCGGCGTGTCACGGCCGCGATCAAGTCGGCATTGGCTTCGCTTAACGAGCGCGCCACCAAGGCCGTCACTACTGAGCCAATGAGGGTCGTCAACGCGACGAAGTCGATCCAGCGAACAATCACATCCGCGGCCGATGGCGCGCTTTCAATCTGAACGACCGCCGAACCGGCCGCGGTCTGCACCCCAAACACGATCGAGCCGCTCGTGATGTGTAGATCATCCGTGGAGAGCGCGTCCCACGTCACGCGATATGCGCCCGGCTTGAGTTCCGGCAGGTTCAGAGTGACCTGCGCCGGGTCAGCCGCCTCGCTGTGTGCCGCGTCAATTGAAATAGACTGGCCGGCGCTGTCAATCACCGCAAACTTCGAAAGGTTCAGCGCCACTTCTTCGCTGAACCACAGCCGAATCTGGCGCGGTGCTTCCGACAACGTCGCGCCATCGATCGGATCGGTGCGTGTGACAAACGCGTGCGCTAACGCGGGCGCACTGATCATCACAGCCAAACTCACTGCAATGAAAATTGCTCGTTTGATTTTGGTCATGAGTCTAAATCCCGCCAACGAGTATCAATATGAACAAAGTCCGCCATTAGCGGCTTGGCCGCTCGACGATGACGAGTGAGAAAGATGCCGAAGAACATCGCGATCAACACTCCGCCTAACGCCCCCCACACACCGATCGGCGTTTGGTCTGGCGCGGCTCGATCGATCAATGCGGCGACATCGAGCCGACCATAACCGAAGTCGTTGTCCGGCCCGGCCGTGCCTAGATCGGCCGCGGTGCTGGTCAACAAAGCCGCTTGTTCGTCGGCGCTTAAATGCGGCTGGGCACTGAGCAACAAAGCCAGCGCACCGCTGACGTGCGCAGCCGCCAGTGAAGTGCCTGCGGCGGTGGTGTACACACCGTAATGATCAGTCGTATGAATGCTATCGCCGGGCGCAACCAATTGCGGATAAACTTGCGTTGTGCCCTGACAATCGGTGGGGCCATGCGCGCTGTCGGACGATAAGGTAGTGGCATTTTCCAATGCGCCAATCGCAAAAGCATCCGGCAGATTCGCGGGGCTGACCGCTTGCTGTGTTCCCGCGGCAAAGACTGGCAAAATACCGGCGGCACGCAGCGCGCGCAAATCCGCATCGAAGTCCGAGCTGCAGCCGGGATTGGCGAAAGACCAGGAATTATTGAGGACCTGCGGCGCATCCGGGGTCGATGGATCACCATCGGGGTCAAGCACCCACTGCAAAGCGCGATGAATCGCCGAGGTGGTGGCTCGGCCGCGATCATTGAAGATGCGCGCGGCGATCCATTGCGCGCCGGGCGCCACCCCGATCGGCTGACCAGCTTCGTCGTCGCCGCCCAAAATCACCCCCAATACTTGCGTGCCATGTCCAGTCAGATCGACTGGCATGTCATGTTCGCCGTACGGATCGAACCATGAGTTGGTGCCGCCGCGCCACTTGGCTTTGAGATCGGCATTCGCCAGATCGACGCCGCTGTCCAACACGGCCACGACCACGCCCTGCCCCATGATGCCGCGCTGCCACACTGGCGCGACGTTGATGGCTGTAAGATTCGATGGTACAGCGCTAGTGTGAGTAACCGGTGCCAGCATCTGATGAACATCGTCGAGTTGAATTCGCCCAACATCCGCTCGGTGCGCGAGGTCGAGAATGACCGATCGGTTGGCCGATAACGCAATCGCATTGTCGATCCACAACGGCGTGATATGCTGAACTCGATCGGCGGACTGCGCGTATAGCATCGTCAACAAATCAGTTTGAGTCGCGGCGGCGTGACGGTAAAGCGCGGCGGGCACAGCAGATTGATCGAGATGGGAGAGGTCCGCTCGATCGCGCAGTGTGACAATCACGTCCAGCGGCTGATCTATCGGCGTTTGATCTAAGACGATCATCAGCGCCGAATCGATCGCCGCCGGGCGTGCTTGTGCAAGCGGCGCACCCAGCCAGTGCGCCAGTTGCAACGTTATCGTCAGCAGGACAATCAGGGTCTTTCTCACGTTTAGCTGATCGGGTGCGGCGGCTGATGCAGAAAGTTTTAGACGGCCGCCGCACCCTTACTCATTTCGCAATCACATGTTCAAGCCGTAAATCACCAAGCACCACCGCAACGGCCGCACCGCTCTTAATCGCGCCAAACTGATTGTTGTAGATGAAGTATTGCGATTGACCCGCTACAATGTTATGCCCGTGCGGTGGGTGATACAGGCTATCAACCTTCTGCCCAGTCGATTCCACATACATGATGGGGCGGCTAGCGAGCTCGAACAACGGCGAAGCCTTATCGGGATCAATCACCTGAAATCGAAAATCGATCAGGCCGCCGTCGGCCAGCACGGCGATGTGCGTCACACGGATGCCCCACTTGTCCGCAATGGCGGCTTCAGAGGCCGGTTGGCCCGGCAGAGCGGCGGGCGCGCTGGCCCAGAGCCGCCAACCCGCCACACCGATCAGCAGCACAAGGGCGAACAAGCCAATGAAGCGCGGCCGCAATGTGCGCAGTCGATGCACGGGTAACGCAGCAGTTAGTGAACTCATGACATGGGCCTTTCGTTAAGGATTAAAGATGAAGTACGTGTTTGACCAAGACCAGCCTGCCGAACGGACTTCCGTTCGGCAGACTGGCAACATCATAGGTTACTGCGCTGGCGGCACGATTACGGGCGCCGGCGGCTGATTCTTGTCCGACGACGGCGGCACAGGGTTGACTTGGATGTCCGTCTTGACTCCGACAGCCGGCTGCGGGGCAGCCACGGCTGTCACGTTTATAAACGTCATCATCCCGCCTAAGGCGTTGGCCCCATTGGTGTCGATGTGCTGATTGCCGTCGTACAGCGGATATTGTCCGCCGGTCGGCATCGTCACCAGCGTATCCATCGTGCTGCCGGGCGGCACCGTCTCGGCCACCGCGCCGTGCGCGAACGGCGATAGATAGCCATTCATCGCGATGACGGATTGATTCAGCCCCAGCAGGCTCATCGAGTGTTCTTCAAAACCCGCGTTGGCGTAACGCAGCAACACCCGATTACCCGCCGTCACTGAAATCGGATCCGTCTGTGGGTAAGACTTGCCGTTGATCAGCCAGTATTTGGGCGCATAATCGCCCATTTCAAAGGCGGTGTTGACCGGCGCAGGCGCTATGCCATTCAACGCTGGATCGATCTCGCTCATGAGCACCAGCTGTTCAGCGTCGAAGGCGCTGTTCGCACTGTAAGCCTGTCCGTTGGCAGGATAGACCACCAGCGCGCCATACAGTCCCATCGCGGCTTGCATTGGACCATCGGGCGTCAGGCCAGCCTGATAGACAAACGTACCCGCGCGCGCCGTGAAGGCATAGCCCTTAGAGCCGCCCGCTGTCACGCCAGCCATATCGGCCGCCAGACCAGCTTGCCCATGCACTGCCAGCGAACTCGCACTGGGAATATCGACGTTGTGCAGGTTGATGGTGATGTTGTCACCCGCGCACGCGACCAGCGTCGGGCCAGGCAACTGGGCGGCGTCGCCGCTGTTGGCCGCATAGCCCCAGATATTCACGATCGTGCCATCGGCCATGGTTGCGGTTCCAGATTTGGCCCACAGGTCGAAGCTCGTCGTATGTGCAGTCGTGCAATCGACGGGCGGGATGTTAGCCGCATGCGCCGAGTACACCGCGGCCACGGTCACGGCCAGGGCGATCACCAGCGCCATCAGCCAGCGCCGGGTCGACGAAAGTCGTTGAGGTAAAGTAAAGATGTTCGTATGCATGTTTCGTCTCCTATCGTCGCAAACTTAACTTTGCGCACCCGTTACGGCGAGCACTGCGCGGCCAGCGGCGATGAACCAGCGGGTGGATCGATCCGCTCGAGTGTGATCATGCCGCCGAAGCCCGCTTCGTAGTTCGCCGCTTCGTTAAGGGCGTGGCTGTGCCAGATCTGATAGTATTCGCCGCACTGGTTGTAGGTGGCAGCATTGCCATCGTTCTTGTTGGCTTGATAACCCAGATACGGGCTGCCACTGAAGAAGTTGGGATCCTTGAACAAGATGTTCAAGTTGCGCGGATTCAGGATGGTATCGCTGTTATCGCCCTGCACGGTATCCACATCGTACGGCACCGGATTGGCCGGACTGAAACCATTGACATCCGTCCAGCGGTACAGCGTGTCCCACACTTGATTCGAGCCCGTCATGACGTTGAACTTTTCGTATGACAGATCTTCGTTGGCCGGACCAAGCAGCGCATTGCCATCACGCCCAACGATCTGCACGTGATTACCGTGCGGGTGAATGGGGTGGTTTAGCATGCCAACGTTCAGCACGCGCACTGCCGATGGAAATTCTTGATATCCATTAGCGGTGGTTTGTCCCAACGCCGGGTTAACCATGGGGTGAATGTGCAGGAGCGCACCGTATGGCTGCGTGGGCAACCACGCCGCATGATTGGGCGCGATCGTGTCTGGGAAACTGCGCCCATTGATCTGCCAGTAGCGCGGGTGGTAATCAACCACGCTGAACGGGATGGGATTGTACGCGCCCCCGGCATTGAAGACATTTACAGCGTCTTCAACTGCCGCGTGCCAATCGGGATCGATTTCCGACAACAACAATGTGTAGTCGTTGATCGGATTGAATTGAGTCACAGACCAATCGTACAGATAGTTAGCCCCCAGGGTTGGCCGCACCACGATCGTCCCGAAGAGACCCATCTGGACCTGTTTCTGCAGGCTGGTGCCGCTTTCGTAAATGAACGTGCCAGCGTGACCCGCCGTGAAGGCATAGGTCATCGTGGTGTTGGGCAACGCAAACTGCGACAGTGAGTTATCCGCAACTTGCGCCGCAACAGGCTGTCCACCTGCCAACACGTCCGATTGACCGGGGAAGATGAGCGAGACGTTTTCCGGCAGCGTGTTGTGGAGCGTAATGCTCACCGCCTGGCCTTCGGTAAAGCACAACGTCGGGCCGGGGTGTTGATACGCAGCAGTGCCGGGCACGCCAAAACCAAAGCCCCACATGTAGACCGTGTTGCCATCGGGAATGCTGATGTAACCATCGGTCGCAGTGAGATCGATCGTGCCGTTGTAGACACCCGGCGCGGTCTGGTTTTCACAGATCAAGCCGAAGTCATAGGCGGCCGCCACTTGCGCATCGGCGCTGGAGAGCGGCGCAACCGCCAGCAAGATCGCGATCAGGGCCAACAGTCTGCCGACCCGTAAGCGAGAGAAGTTAGTTTTTCGCATCGTAATGTCCTCCTAATGGGCGGATCAGACTAGAGCGTCTCGGCGAAGTTCTGATTCGATTCGGTTTGAAGCGGAACGGTTCCCGCAGCATAGACCCGAATCTCCGTCATTTGCCCGCCGTAACCAGTAGCGCCGGGATTGTGCAGCCGTGACAAGTTGCTGTTGTGCAGCATGTACGTGTCATAGCCCGCACCGGTCTTGGGTGGCGCCGTGAAGATGGCGTCGAAACTTTCGCCAACGCCGACGTCAAACGAGTCGGTATCGTAAGCCAGCGGGCCGAGGAACTTGGCGTCCTTGCCGACAATCCGGAACGTGATGCCATCCGCGCGCATGGTTTGTTCCTGGAAACCCAGGTTGACGATGCGGATGAGCACTTTGTCACCAGCGTTGCACGTCACCAGCGACGAAAGCGGCTGATACTGCAATTCTGGCCGTCCCGTCGGAGCAATCAGATCGCCGGTTGCGGGATCAAAGTGCTGACTCGGCGCGTTGGGTGCCAGCGTGTCTGGATACACCCGCCCGTTGATGGCCCAGAAGTCCGGCTTGTAGTCGCTCCAGTCATTCTCCTGGATGTGGGCATCGCGCCAGCGCTCTTGCGCCCAGACTTCAGTCAGGATCATCGGGAACTCGCGATCAAACGCAGACGAAGCATCAGCATAGGCTTGTTTGGTCTGACCAGCCGGCCGCACGAAGATCACGCCCGTCATACCCATCGACACGTGTTCCACGTCTTCGAAGTGGCAGTGATACATGTACGTGCCCGGATCGTGCGGGATGTAGTAGTAGGTGTAGCTGTCCCCGATCGGCACACCCACCGATAGTTCCGGCACGCCGTCATAGGCCGGAATCGCATTCGGGAAGCCGTGGAAGTGAATGGTGTGACCGTCGGTCAGGTCAGGGCGCTGCAGCAAGCCCAGATTCGTCAGCGTGATGCGCAGCGGCTGACCCTCTTCGGCATACAGCAGCGGCGCACTGGCTTGCACCTTGTTGGCCTGTGCCCGAACCTTTTCATCGGCGGTCAGACCATTCGGCGTGTCCGCAAAGTTAGTCACATCGCGGAAACCAAAGGCATACGTCGTTTGCGGCGCACGCGCGGCCGGATCAGGATGGAACGTGACTGGGCCGATTTCATTGAACTCTTTATCGACCTGGCCGGGGAGATACACCCAGCCATCTGTGGCTGCGAGGTGATAGTGATAGCCAGTCGCATTGATGATGGGCGCGGTGGTCTTCTGCGCCAAGCGCGTGGCCGAGACCAGCTGTGGCACCAGATACGCTCCAGCAGCCGCCGCGGCCAGCCCGCCGCCCAATTTTAGAAAGCTGCGGCGGCTTAGCGAGCGATTTGATTGAGAAGAGATGGTTTGACTCATGTTTTATCTCCTGTATCTAAGGATGAGGGTGAAGGATGAAGGAAGGCTATTGAGGCTCATCCTTCATCCTTCAAGTTTCATCCGTCCCTAGGGCAACGTACCGCCGCGGAAGTCATCGACGCGCGCACCAGTGGGCAGCAGGACACCAATGCGACCACCACTCGCGCCTGGTGCCCAGGCACCCGCGCCGCTCGTCGGGATGTTGACCATGCCAACGAACGTGGTCACTGCGCCGGATGTCTTGTACACATACACCGTGCCAGTGCCATCGGCGACAGCGCTCAACGTGTCACCCGCCGCGAAGGTCGCCGGGAACGTCGCTCGTACCGTCTGCACTCCGCCGTAGTTCGTCGTCGTCTGCACGACGATCTGACCACCGTTGGCTGTCTGGTAAACCACGCTCAGGAAGTTCGGGGCAACACCAGCCAACACGGGCGCGCCAGATACTTTCATCAACAGTGTCGTGTTGTTCAGCGGCGCGTTGGCGAACGTGAAGGCGGCACCTTGCTTGGCACCGAAACCACCTGATGGCACATTCCAGTACGCATTGCCGAGTACCAAGGCAAACGCCTGGCTGGCATTCACCCGGACGGCCGCATTGCCAAACGCCGTCAGCTGACTCCAGTTCCCGCCCAGCGTGTTCGCATTGGCGCGATTGAAGTTGTCCAGGATGGTCATGGTCGGCAGCGGCGGCACGATCGTGTCGGTGTCCGTCGCGCTGTTGTTGGCAGTGTTCGTATCTACAACGCCCGCCGGAGCAGCCACTGAGGCCGTGTTAGCGAGCGAACCCGTCGCCGCCGCCGAGAGCGTCGTCTGGGCAGTAAAGGTCGCACTGCCACCTACCAACAGGCTGACTGTGCCGGTGCGGCTGTTGCCACTACCTGCCGTCGTGCAGCTGGAACCTGCGGTAGCGGTGCATGTCCACGAGCTGATCGTCAAACTGGCCGGGAAGTTATCCGTCACCGGCGCACCCGTCACTGCGGCTGGGCCGTTGTTGCTGACCACAATGATGTAGGTTGCGGCTCCGCCGGCCATTGTGACATCGACGCCGTCCGATTTGGTGATGGACAGATCTGCGCACACGCCGCCCGTTTGAGCCTCGTCCGCACCGCTGTCGGGTAGACACGCCGTGCCTGCCGGCCGCGCCTGATTGTCGATGTCAAACGCTGGAGCATTCACCCCGCTCTTGCTGGGTGTACCGAGATCGATCGCGGGTGAACCGGCCGCCAGGTGATAGTCGCCAGGCAGTGTCCCAGGCTGATCGATCGAGAGGATCACTGGCGCGGTGAAGGCCGGGCTGCGCCACGGATAGACACTTACCGGTGTGTCATACATCGCTGCTACCTGCGGATTAACACCGACTTGATTCGTCGCGCTCGGCGCGATGTTCGATTGATCTGTGCCGCCGTTCAAGATCGAGTTGGTCGGCGAGAGTTGGAACACGCCCGTCGTGTCGCCCATATCCCAGTAGCGGATCGGGGTCGCGTCACCTGGCATACC
>JAXLWI010000047.1:0-35421 GCA_046328575.1 Anaerolineae bacterium | reverse complement strand
CGATAGGCGATACCATGAACTTTCAAGCGCATTCCGGTTTCCGTCCAGTGCCCCAGCGATCGGATTGGACGTGGCGCATACGGTTCGATGAGTTCGATCATACTTGTCCTTTGCGGATAAAATCAGCCGCCATCCCTTTTTCAAACGAGCGGCGTAAATCAGGTTGGTGCAGCGTCCGATCGAGTTCTGCCATCAACTCCGCGAATTCTTGCTGCATCCGATCGGCATTCGCCGTCGAGCCGGTGTGTGCATACACTTCACGCAATCTGCACCGCGCTCCGACTCGCGTCGGGAAGTAACACATCCCATCGGCCTGACTGATGGCCGCGAGCAGATCGCTTTCGGCCGCCGCAAGATTGTTTCGCTGCCGATGCCCATCGGCGCGCAGCACCAGACCGCGAGCCAGATACTTTCGCGCGCGCGTCACTTCGGCCTGCTGCAATAGTTCGTCAATGGCCTGCTCGGCTTCGGCGAGTTGGCCGCGCGCTAACGCTAAGCGCGCCTTCGCATCGGCCAGGCGGGTGCGCCAGCGCCAGTTGTGGGAACCGAACTCTGGTCGCCCCACATCGCGCTGCGCTTCGATCAGATAAGCTTCCGCTTCATCCAAACGATTCAACGCCACACCATCGAGCACGAGATTGATCAACGTGCTGATCTCGAATTCGCGCAAACCAGGCACATCGCGCGCCGGTTCAAGTCCAGCGTGATCGATCTCGTAGGCGGTTTCCCAATCGCCCAATTCGGCGCTGAGCCACGCGCGTTGATTGGGATAGCGCGCCAACCACAATGGACTGCGAATCTGCTGCGCCAGTGCGTATCCGTTTTCAAGGGCTGTCCACGCCGCATCGTAACGACCGCGCCCGCCCTCGCTCAATGACAGATAAAACAGCGTGGCGCATTCGCCAATGCGATTGCCGAGATGATGAGCCAACTTCACCACCTCGCGCTCGCCGATCGCCGCGCGCCCGAAACGCCCCATGAAGTTGTCCAGCACGGCCAATTGATGGCGACAATAGCCTTCTGCGACCTGATCATGACTGGCGCGACTGGTATACAACGCTCGTCGCAGATGAGCGTAAGCTTCAGGCACGTGGCCGTCATTTTGCAGGCCGTTGCCAATCACGATGGAGGCTTGCAGCGCCAGTGACTGATCGCCCAACGCCGCCGCCTTCGCTTCCGCCTCATGGGCGCGGGCCAGACCTTCCACGCTATGTCCCACGCTCCAATAGGCCGACGCCAACTGCGTAAGCAAGCGACATTCCGCCGCGCCGTCGCCGTGCTCACGGGCTAAGGCCAGTGCCGCATCGAAATCGCCGATGGCGTCTGTCATGCGGCCCATAAACAGATGCACGGCGGCGCGTGCTTCCAGCAGGGCGGCGCGTGCTTCGGTCGTCAGTTCCAGCGCGCGCGTGAAATGCGCCAGCGCTTCCGCATTGGCAAACAGGCGCGCAGCCACCTCGCCCGACTGGCGATAGTAGTGCGCCGCGCGCGGATCGCCGCCCGCGTCGAAGTGCTGCGCCAGCAAAGCCGCGTGTTCCTCCAACCGATCGGCATACAGCGCTTCAAGCGTTTCGCCAATCTGGCGATGCAGCACGCGCCGCTGCTTGATCAGAATCGATTCATACGTGACCTCTTGCATCAGCCCATACCGGAACGTGAATTCGGCCTCGGGCACACGCGCACTCTCGCGGATCACGTCGGCGCGTTGCAGCGTGTTCAAATGTCGATCAACGTCGATGGCGGGATCGCACACGGCCTTCAACACGCGCCGATAGAATGATCGCCCGATCACGGCGGCCACTTGCAGCGTGCGGCGCGCGTCCTCGTCCAGCCGGTCGAGCCGCGCCATCAACACGGCTTGCAGGGTATTGGGCACGCTGTCTTGCGCGGGCCGATCCTTCAAAGCCAGCGCCACCTCTTCGAGAAAGAACGGGTTGCCTTCGGCCTTGCCAACGATGTGCTCGCGCAACGCCGCGGCCACGCCCAGGCCGCCGATCACACTATCGACCAGCGCGTAACTTTGCTCGTTCGATAGCGGCTGCAGCACCAGTTCACTGTAACGGTGGCCGTAGTCTGTCTCGGCGATCTGCTTCAAGCGCCAGACAGGCGCATCGCGTTCGGGTCGGAACGCGCACACGATCAGCAGGGGCAGCTCATCCGTCAAGCGGAACAGGTAAGCGAGCAACTCCATCGACGCCGCATCGATCCAGTGCACGTCGTCAAATACCAGGACGGCGGATTGATCGATCAACAGCGCGCGTTGCAGCGCTACCATGACTTCGAATAACTCACGCTTGAAGGCATCGCCCGTCAACGGGGCGTCAGCGTGGCCCGATCGATCCTCCAGCCCCAGCAGTGTGGTATAGACTTTCAGCGCGCGCGGCTTCACATCGTCGGGCGCGTACTGATCTAGCATCTGTGTCAACTTGGCGCGCATCACCGCGGGCGGATCGGTTTCGGCGATGCCACTGATCGAGTAGAGATGCAGCCGTATCTGACCATACGGCTGCGCGGTGGCGTAAGCCAGCGTGTGTTCTTCATACCAGTAGCGCCGGGCATTAGCGCTCGGTGCGCTCGCCCATTCGGCGTGCAGCTCTTCAATCAGCCGCGTCTTGCCCAGCCCCGCCTCGCCGATGATCGAGACGATACGCCCGCGCCCGCGTTGGGCATCGGTCAGCGCGTGGCGCAGCACGATCAATTCATTCTCGCGTCCGATGAGGGGTGTGATCGCGCCATGCAGCCGCTCGGGCCTGGCTTTCACCGCCAGCGCGCGGTACGTCGTGATCGGCTGGGTGTACCCCTTGATCTCGATCCTGCCCAACGGCTCAATCTCGAACCAGGGCGCGATCAGCTGGTAGGTGTTCTCGGTGATCTGCACCGTGCCGGGCTGCGCGGTCTGTTCCATGCGCGAGGCCAGATTGATCGCGTCGCCCAGCGCCGTGTATTCCACGCGCAGATCTGAGCCGACTTCGCCCACAACCACCGGTCCGGTGTTGACGCCCACCCGCACATCGAGGTCGAGACCGCGCGTTTCCTTCACCTGCGCGCGATACTGCTGAATACCCGCGACGATGTCCAGGCCCGCGCGCACCGCGCGATACGCGTCGTCTTCGTGCGCGAGCGGTGCGCCGAAAAACGCCAGAACGCCGTCGCCCATCAAGCGCGCCACCGTGCCTTCGTAGCGGTAGATCGGTTTGATTAACTGCTCGAACGCGCCGTTGATGATCTCCGCCCATTCTTCGGGATCGAGTGAACGCGCCAGCGCCGTCGAGCCTTTTACATCACAAAACAAAAAGGTGACGATGCGGCGCTCGCCCTCCAATTTGCGCCCCGCCTGAATGGCCTGCAGTTTGGCGAGCAGTTCTTTGGGAATGTACTGCCGCAAGCGGTTATCAACGGGCCGCTCAGTCGCCGCCGGAACGATCGGCTGCGCTTCGCTCACTTCCTCCAGTGCCAGTGCAATCGCCTGATCGCGCGAGAGCACTTGTCCGGCGTTGAAGGCGGCGGTCCACTCGGTTGGAGACATGCGATCACGCGCCAGGGCCAGCGTGCGCTCGTAACGCACCCGATCGATGCCGGATTCAGACAGCGGCGTCTCGCCGATGAGCGCGTGCACCGCGCCGAACAGCCGCGCCGCGCAATCGAGTTGGCCGCTCCGGGCGGCGACACCGGCCAGCCCGACGAGGGCGTAGACCGTGCCGCGCAGATTGCCGATCTCTTGCCAGAGGGCCAGGCTCTCGACAAAATGGGCGCGCGCCTGATGTACATCGCCCAGATACAAGGCGGCATACCCCAGCCGACCCACACCGCGCGCCAGCCCCCATTTGTCGTTGTGCTGCCGCAAGAGTTCAACGGCTTCGCGGCCGCGCTCGAACGACGCGGCGTAATCGCCGTCATACCACGCTAGGCTGCCCGCCGTCACCAGTTGGTGACCGATGCCCCACGTATCGCCAAGGCTGCGCCACAGTTTGAGCCCCGCTTCGATCTCGGCGCGCACGGCATCCAGATTGGCCGGGTTGAGGATCATGTCGCTGAAGTTGCTCAGGGCGTAGGCTTCGCCCCAGCGATCGCCGATCTGTTGAAAGAGGGCGAGGCTTTCGCGCAGCAAGGCTAACCCCGTTTGGGTATCACCCTCGCTGGAATCGGTCAGGCCCAGAAACAAAATAGCGTAGGCCAGCAAACGTCGATCGCTGGACTGGCGCAGCGCCGCCACACTCTCGGTCAGTCGCTCATGCGCGACCGCATAATCACCCTGCACCGCGGCCGCTGCACCCGCGGCAAATTTGACGTTCACGCGCAAGGTTGCCGACTCAATCTCGTCAATGCGCTGGAGAACGTGTTCCAGATGAGTGCGGCCTTCACCGATGTAACCGGCGAAATACCAGAACCAGATCAGCACCGTCGACAAGCGCGCTTCAAACTCGGCGGCGTGAGCGTGGCTCCACGCCAATGCAGCCCGAAAGTCGCCGTGCTGAAGTTGAAGACGTGGCAGCCAGTTCGGGCGTTGCGGCGATAACAGATAAGGCTGGGCTTCTTCGGCCGACTGCAACACCCATTGCGCCTGACGTTCTTGCACGATGGCCGTTTCACTGCTTTCAATCAACCGGTATTGGGCGTACTCGCGGATGGTGCCCAATAAGCCAAAGCGCAGCTCGCCGTCCTCATCCGCTTGGATCATCAGACTGTTATCGACCAACGTGTCGATTTCATCCAGCACGTCGCCGCCCAGATCGCCGTCGAGGTTGCAAACCGCTTCAACCGCGTCCAGCGTAAAACTCGCGGCGAAGACGGACAGGCGGCGAAACAGCACTTTGGCCGGACCACTCAACAGGTTATAGCTCCAGTCGATGGCATTACGCAGCGTCTGCTGTCGGGCGGGCAGATCGCGTGCGCCGGAGGTCAACACATCGAGGCGACTTTTCAAGCGCGACAACAGCGCCTGCGGTGAAAACAACTTGATGCGCGCCGCGGCCAACTCGATTGCGAGCGGCAGCCCGTCGAGTTGGTGGCAGATCTCGGCGACGGCGGGCGCGGTCTCGTTGGTGATGGCGAAACCAGGTTTCACCGCTTGCGCGCGCTGAATGAACAATTCGACGGCGGCATATTGCGAGAGCCGTTCGAGATCGACTAGGCGCTGGCGTTCAGGCAGCGCCAACGGCGGAACGGGAAATTGCCGCTCGCCGCGAATGTGCAACGGGGCGCGACTGGCTACGACGATCTTGAGCCACGGGCAGGCTTCGAGCAACTCGGCCACGATGTCGGCAGCAGTGACCACTTGCTCAAAGTTATCCAGCACCAGTAATAGATGTTTGTCTTCGAGCGCGCGTTTCAGGCTTTGAATCAACGCCTGGCTGCCCGGCGATTCCCGGAGATCAAACACGCCCGCAATCGTGGCGACCACGAGGTTGGGATCGGCAATGGCGGCGAGCGGCACCCAGTACACGCCATCGCGAAATTGATCTTGCGTATCAAGTGCCAGCTGCAGCGCCAGCCGCGTCTTGCCCGATCCGCCGGGGCCGGTAACCGTGATCAGGTTCGCGCCGCCGCGCAACAGCCACTCGCGCGCCGTCGCCAATTCCGCCTCGCGCCCGATGAGCGGGGTAGGGGGCACCGGCAAATTAGGGCGGCGAGTTTCGGTTGGCTGAGGCTCCGGTGTTTGAATCGACTCGAAACTTTCCGTCAGAAGTAAGGCTAAATCATTGGCGATTAGATCGCGCAGTTCGGCGGGCGTGGAGAAATATTTGTACGAAGCCGTGTCGTCGGCGCGTAAACGATCGAGCAGTTCGCTCAGCCGCGCTTCCCGATCGGGCGCGGGCTGCTTGAGGTAGATCAGTTTAGGCCGCCGCCCCGACAATCGATATTCATCCTCAAGACCGGAGATCGATTCCCCCGGTGCGATCCAACCGTACTTTTGCCAGTACAGGCCGATGAAGATGTGGCTCTGATCGAGATAGGCGCGGTACAAATCGCGTGGGGGATGCGGGCGCGCGCCCAGTTCAAACATCACGGGCGAGAGGTGTAATTGCGCGATGGCGTCGCGCGCGGCGACACGTTCGTCGGCCAGTTCCTGCAACGTGGAACTGACGAAGACGCGCAGGCGCTGATCGGGCGTGCGGATGATGCGTTGAGCGCTTGGCTGATCCACTTGGTGATCTCCCCCCAGATCAATCAGTGAATGCCGAAGTCGATGTTGATATGATAACACCGTTGTTACAGATCGTCACGGCGCAGCACGTATTTAAGCCTGTGTCCGTGCCTGCACCTCGCTCTCTTTAAGCCGTGCAATCAGCACGCGCATGACGGCCAAACTGATCGCAGGCCGCTCGCGCAGCATAGTCTCGAAGGCCGGTCGATCCACACTCAACACACGCACCGGCTCGGCCGCCACTAGTGAAGCCATGCGCGGCTCCTGCGTGATGAGGGACATTTCGCCGACCACATCGCCGACGGTACGTTCCAATCGATCGTCGGCGCCTTCGCGCACGACAATTTTGCCCGACAGGATGATGAACAATTCATCGCCGGGATCACCCTGCCGCGCGATGAACTCACCGGCGTGAAACAACCGCTCGCCCGCCAGCATCGCCACGCGCTTCAGATCAAGCGGTGTGACTTCGGCAAACAACGGCACACGGCGCAGGAACAACACCCGTTCCATCAGTGACAGCGTCGGCAAAGTGTGCATATTAATTTCTCCGGCCAAAGCAAAGTTCGCGCACGCGCGCAGCCACTCATCCGCGTCAGTCAACAGGTCAGACAGATTGTCCGCCGTCGATGGGCTAGCGGTCTCATTCGATTCCCACAGACTCAACAGCGGCTGAACGATCTCACGTTCACCGATCGATTCCAGCGTCTCGACGGCCGTGGCACGCTGGTTGGTATCACGGCTGGTCAGATTTTCAAGCGTGGTCGTCACCGCAGATCGATCGCCTAGCAATCCGATCGCGCGCAGGGCGTGCAACGCCTGACGGTGTGCCGCGTCACGCAATGAATCGGCCAGCAAGTTGCTGCGTTCGTCGCCGTTGAGATGAAGACCCTGCCGCAGTTGGTGATAACGCACCGCGCGCGCGACCGTGGCTTGCGCGTACGAGCGAAGTTCAGCGGCGGCTTGATGTGCCGGTAAATGCTGCAGCGCCAACAAGGCGCCGGCTTCAAGCGCTGGATCAGACAGCGCCGCCACCGTGGCCTGAAGCAGCGTTGGCCCCACGCGACCGATCGCGGCAGCAACTTCGATCTGCACATCGGCATCGTCATCGCCCAGCGCGCACACCAGACGATCGGTCAACGCGGTTGAGGCCGAAGATGGAACGGCTGCCGCCGCAGCGCGGCGTACGGCGGGCACAGGATCACTCAAGGCCGAGGCCAGCCAATCGTGAACGGTTGGATCTTCAATGTCGCGCAGAACCTTCAAGGCCTCAAGGCGAAACTCGCCATCACTTGAAGCAAGCATGTTCTTCAATGTGACGCGCGCGTCTGCGACCACGCCCACGTGCCAGAGCATTGCCGCGGCCTGAGCCTTAACTTGTGGCTGCGTATCATCAAGCCGTGGGCGGATCAACTTGGGCAAGCTGCGCCCGTGTCCCGCCATGTGTCGCAGCGAGGCAATCGCTGCCGCGCGCACGTCGGCTTCGGGATCGTTGAGGCATGCCGCAATTTCAAGCAGAGCTGAGGACGCTCGCGCGCACGCCAGCGCTCGCAAGGCGGCGACCCGCACTTCGGCGTCGGGATCATCCAACACGCCGATCAGTCGTTCCGTGGCCGCCGGCACAGGCAACTGACCGAGGATGTCGATCGAGACGCGGCGCACAGCCGTCTCTGTACTCGATAGGCCCGCCAACACCGTCGAGAGCGCGGCGGCATCGCCGCGCAGACCGCCAAATGGATCGGCTTCGTCGAAGAAGACATGCGGCTGTCCTGCGCGCAGCGACTCGACTAGCGCGCCCGCGTACGCGCGTTTTTGCTGCCACACTACAACCACGATAATGGCGGCGGTTATCAAGCCGATCGAATAGAGCTGTGAAGCCGACAGTGTTTGCTGTCCCACGGCCAGGATCAAGCCCGCCAGCAGCGTGCCGATCTGATCGGGCACTGCGCCGATGAAAGCGCGCGTCTGCTCACGCTGCGAGGGCGGCACGACGTTAAACACGGCCTGATAGGCCGCGCTGGAGATGCCCTGCGACCACGTCTGTTCCATGAAGCGAAAGGCGACGATGGCGGGAAACACCGGCGCGATCATTAATGCGCTGAAGCCAATGAGATAGATCACGGGCAGGCCCAGCCGCGCAGTCATCAGGCCCAGGCGCGCATACAGCCGATTGGCGAAGAGCAGCGAAACGATCAAGGCTACTGCCGTGGTGATGCCTTGAAATGTGCCGAGAAAACCAGCCAGCTGATCGGGCTGAGGAAATTCAAGCGCAGCGGCTTTGGCATACGGCAGCGAAAGCGAGTAGCCGAGGATGGCGAAGAGAATGCCCGACGCAACGATCCAGCGCATCAGCCGCGAGCCGCGCACAAACCGATAGCCGATCTTGATCTCGTCGAGCGGGCCGATCGGTTGGCGCGGAGAGCGCGATTGCGGCAGCGCCTGCCGGATTAATATCCGCCCCAAGAAGAACGCACCCGCTAGACCTGTCGCCCAGATCAGCAGCAGGTTCTCGACCTTCAACCACTGTGCTAATGGCGCGGTGAGAAAGCCGCCGACGACCGCACCGAGAATGATGCTGGCGCCAAAGATGGGGAACAATCGCTTGGCTTGTCGTGTATCCACGATCGAGCTGGCGAGGCCCCACACGTACAAGCCCTGCACTGTGCCGATCACGCTCATGCTGAGCCACACCACTGGGTAAGACCAGTGAACGTCAAAAGCGAGGACTAGACGTTCGGCCACGAGGATGGCCGCCAGCCCGATCGGGAGTGCGACATACAATCGGGTACGCGGCACGCGCGCCGTGATCGCTGTCATACCCATCAACACCACAAACGTGATCACGCTGACGATCATGTAGAGATAGGGCAGGTATTGTGCGCCGAAGCGGGCGAAGAAAAGCGCGTCGATGGCGCTGCCGCCGATCGCACCGCCCGCTGACACGCAGAAGACCAGCCCGGCCTGCAGCGCGACGAGGCGGGTCTCGGCGGGTTGTATTTTGAGGAAGCGGGCGATTCGGTGCATAGTGTTTGATTACACAACACTAAGGTCGATGCGTGTTGATCTCCCTGCCGTCCGGTGGTTCATGTTCGATCACAGTCAGGACGCGGCGGCATCGGCCTGACGGCACATTGATCCGACAAGTAGCCGTTTCTCGGGCGGCAATCGAGTCACACGACGTAGCATGAGTTATTCACTAGGCACCTTCAGCCACTCGGGCGCAGTTGCCAGCGGGCCGCTCAGTGTCTTCAAGAACGCGATGAGTTGTTGTTTTTCAGTATCGCTCAAGTTCAATGGCTTGAGTTCGCTGTGACCGGCGGGCGCTTCCGGCGCGTGGCTATAGTGATTCAGCACCTCGTCCAGTGTCTTGAATTGACCCGCGTCCATGTACGGTGCGCGTTCGGCGACGTTGCGCAGCGATGGCGGTTTGAATTCGCGGGTCAGATCGTGACCATCGTCCACGCGGATGAAGCGCAGTTCGCCGCAATCGGTTTTGCCCGCGTCACTGTATTGGCTCAGGCAGTTGAACTCATCGGCGACCACTTGTTGAATGCCCAGCGCACGACCGGTGTCTTCGGGCAAGGTCGATACAGCCGGTACGCCTGTGTTGTGAAAATCGTTGTTGGTGAATAAGGGGCCGTTGTGGCAATCGGTGCAATTGCCACGCCCGATGAACAATCGCAGCCCCGCGGCTTCGTCGGGCGTGTAGATCGATCGGGCCGTGGCAAGATCGTCTTTCAAGATCGCGTCCACATACTGATCGAATTTCGCTGGCCCGGGCATGATCTTGCGCTCATAGGCCGCGATTGCTTTGCCAATGTTGGCATAGATGCGCGAGACGTTATCGCGATCGGCTTGCGACATCGAATCCCAGGCAGCCTTCACGGCTGGATCAGCAATCGGAGCGGCGTTGGCCGGCAAGCCCGATAGATCCGGCAGCGGCCCAAAGATGGCTTCGTAGTCGGCGCGATAGAACTGATCGATCAGGTGCGCGTATAGTGTGCGATTGCCGCCATGCTCGACGGCGCTTTCCATCGGACCGGTGGCTTGTGCCCACTGGCTGTCTTTGCGCCCATCCCAGAATAACCACGGACTGTAAGCCGTACCAATAATCGTCATCGCGCGGCGATTAGTAGTGCCGACACCATGCGACAAAGGCAAATCATCTTGAAAGAGTTTGTCCGGCTGATGGCATGTAGCACACGCGACTTGGCCGTTGGCACTGAAGCGCGTATCGAAAAATAACCGTTGCCCCAACTTCGCCGCGCGTTCATCGTCGGCGTAGCGATTGGATGGATCAGGCGGCAGCGGCTTCAAACTGCCGATTCGCAGGCCGCGTAACATGTCTTTCTCGTCGGCGCTCCATTGATTGGGATCGCCCTGGCAGGCGGCGACTGAGAGCGTGAACAGTAAGGCCAGCATCAAGCACCAGTAACGTGATTTCATGGCGATTCCCCCCCGCGTTGGACGTTGGATGTTGGAGATTGGAAGATGGAAGTTGGAGGCGCACTGTAAAGTTGCGCCATTCTAACTTCCAATCTCTAATCTCTAACCTCCATCCCCCAATCTCTACTTCTGCAACATCAAGTTGAACGACACCATGTCGCTCTGGCCGTTGGCGTTGATGGTGAAATCGATCTTCCACCAGCCGCCCATCTGGAACTTCATGCCTTCGACGAGGTAATCGCCATTGCCCAAATTCTGCGTGACCTGCGGCTTCGTCGGCATGCCGTGGCCGTGCTGCGGCATATCACCGAAGATCGAGATCGTCGCGTTATCGACGGGCTTGCCGTCGGCGGTTTCGACGTGCAGTTTCCAGGTGTGCAGTTCATTCACGGGCACCGGTGTTTGGCTACTGCTATACGTGACGCGATACAGGCCGCTGTCCGATGGGCGTGTGAGTGAATAATCGAGGTTGGGTGGCACGTACGACATCTTGATCATCGTGAATGCAACATACCCCGCTGCAATCACGACGAGCGCGATGAGGCTTCCGATGATCGTTTGTTTGCGGCTAAGACGAATTGGCTTGCGAGATGTGGCGGCAGTAGTCATGATGTTATCTCCCCTTAATTGGCTTAATGAGCGAGCAAGCGCTCGATGGTGTTGGCCATGTCGGTGGCGGCGATACCCTTCAGTAGGACGGCATCGGCTTCAAAGTGCGATGGGCTGTCGTGCGGTTCGATCAGGTCGGTCAAAATCAGAATGCGCGTATGCGGTGACGCCTGTTTGATCTGGCCAGACACCATCCCGGTGGAGACTGTCGGCAGGTCCGCATCCAGCACGATCAGATCGATTGGCGCTTGAGTCACGGCCGTCAATAGGACCGCAATATCGTCCACAAACTCGATCGGTTGAGCTGGATTTATGGCTGCCAGCAGAGCCAGTAAGCCGTCACGCAATGACATCGATCGGGTAGCCACCAGTATCATCGTAAAGTCCGTGAGTGTGTTGCTTCGTTGCAGACAGAATACCCGTGTATCCGGCGCAATACATCGGCCTGATGGCGGTTTGTCGATCAAACAAAAGACCGCTTGTTCAGCGGTCGCGATTGTGAGGAATGACGGTGAAGTCTAGGACAAATGACGTAGCGGCTACGCTTCGTTCAGTTTGGCCAGGCCTTCACGCAGCGCGTACAACGCTGCTTGAGTGCGATTGGCGAGGTGGAGCTTGCCCAGAATGTTGGTGACGTGCGTGCGCACGGTACGTTCGCTCAGCGTCAGTTTTTCTGCAATCTCGTCGTTGGAGAGACCTTGCGCCACTAATCGCAATACATCCACTTCGCGCTCGGTCAGCGGCTCAGCGGTAGGCGGCAGCGTGGGCGGCTGATTGAGTTCGCGGATCAGCTTGCGCGCGATGGTGGGATGCAGCGACACTTCGCCGCGATGGACAGATCGAATCGCATTCAACAATTCCAGCGGCGATGAATCCTTCAACAAATAGCCTGACGCACCGCTCTTGATGGCCGGAAAGACCTTGTCGTCTTCCGCAAACGACGTCAGCACCAGAATGCGCGCTGCCGGATCGCTTTCCTTGATTTCGTGAATCGCCGTCAGGCCATCTTTGCGCGGCATCGACATGTCCATCAGGATTACGTCCGGATTCAGCAGGCGGGCGCGCGTCACTGCTTCTACGCCGTCGGCGGCTTCACCGACGAGTGTCAGTCCCGGCTCGGTCGCGATCAACGTGCGCAAGCCCTCGCGCACAATGGCATGATCGTCACAAATCAACAGGCGAATTGTCTCGTCGGTCATGGGACTGCCTCCTGCCAACTGATATCAACCGTTAAGTGCGTGCCGCGCTCGGGTGTTGAGTCAAGCATCAGGGTGCCGCCGAGTTGCTCGGCACGCTCGCGCATGCTCGTCAGACCCAGCCCGCCGCGATCGGTAATTGCCGCCTGTTCGAAGCCGCGTCCGTTATCGCTCACGTGCAGTTCTACACGCCCTAGTGTGCCGCACAACTTGATGGTGACACTGGTTGCCCCCGAATGCTTCAGCGCGTTGTTCAACGCCTCCTGCGCGATGAAGTACAACGCGCTCTCGATCGGCTCCGGCAGTCGATCGGTTTGTTCGACGATCAAGCGTGCATTCACCCCAGAGCGTTTCTCGACGGCATCGAGCCGCTGTTGCAGTGCGCCGATCAAGCCGTCCTGATCGAGCGCCTGCGGTCGGAGTTCGTAAACCAACAACCGCATCTCTTTTAGCGCTTGTTGAGCGGTTTCGCCGAGCCGAGCCACCTGATGTTCGACGCGTTCCAGATCGCCGGTTTTGGCCAGGCGGCGTGTCGCCTCGGCCACCAGGGTCAGACTGTACAACGACTGCGTTACCGAATCGTGCAAGTCGCGCGCCAGACGGCGGCGTTCTTCTAACGCCGCATGAGCTTGCGCCTGGGCCAGATGCACTCGATCGGTAATGTCCACCATCACGCCCACCATGCGTGTTGTCCGGCCATCTTCGCCGTAAATGAAATAGCCACGATCAATGACGTGTGCGTATGAGCCATCCGCGCGGCGATATCGATACTCGCACGACCACGACTGACTGCGCTGCGCGACAGCTTGGTTGAGACTGGTCACGGCCCGTTCGAGATCATCAGGATGGATATGCTCTTCCCACCAGGCGTGCGCTCGCAGCGTTTCGCCGGCGTAGCCAAAGAGCGATTGCAGTCCGTGATTCCAGCGCGTCATGCCCACACGTACATCCCAATCGTAGACGGCATCGGCTGTCACGTTGAGCACCAGTTGCAAATGCTGCTCGCTGGTGTGCAAGGCCTCTTCAGCCTGTTTGCGCTCCGTGACGTCGTGAAATAGGCTGAAAATGCAGCGTTGCCCGCTCACGTCGAGCGATTCGAAGAAGGCCCGCACGTAGCGCAGTTCGCCGGACTTGGTGCGGATGGCCAATTCCAGATCATCAACGGGTTGCCGATTGCGCAGCGCTTGAACCACGCGTGCCCGATCAGCCCATGTGGTCCACAGGCCGAGCTCGGTCGAACGGCGACCGATCACTTCAGCGCGGGTGTAACCGGTGATGCGCAAGAACCGATCGTTAACTTCGAGGTAACGGCCCTCATCGAGCGTAGCCAAGCTAAAGGCTAACGGACTCGCGCGGAGCACACGCGCATAGACCTCTTCGGAAGAGAACCGTTCCGAACTGATTGATTCGACCGCCATGATAGACTGCTCGATCGGGCCGGGGGGAAGGTGGCGCCGATAGTCTCTCTGCTGCTGGCTGCTTATATTATATCAGCTGAATGATATCTATGACGGGCTGGCGATGGCCGGAGCTTTGCTGAGCGCTTCATTGCGACCGCCTTGCTTGCGAATGGATTTTGTCGGGAGTAATGGTATTTGCGTGGCAACGAGGGTATAGTGGAGTAACGGCGCAACGCGAAGGCTATCAACGCATCGCTGTGATTTGCGGCGTATCGAAGCGGTGCGATTGGCTGAAGCGGCTGGGCATTCCCGTGTTGCCTGCACACCCGATCGATTCCCCGACCTGATCACGGCCGTCATCAGCCGGCAGGGTATGAGTCAATAGGCGGCGCAGCAGGATATTGTGGCGGCCGCTCACGCGCCACGTAGGCTGCGCGCCCATTACGCGTCGAACAATCGTCGTCTGATCGATGGGCAATAACCTAGTGAGCGCCTGCCCTGCGTCAGGTAAGCGCGACCACTTAAGCGTACACTCCGGACAGATCACGCATCTGCTCGAAGGTTATTATGCCCCCCAAATCGCGTCTGTTAGTTTTCGTCGCGCTTGCTTCTGTCATTGGCCTCAGCTGGATTTTGAGCCTGTCTCATTCGGTCAAGGCTCAGCCTGCCACCCTCACCAGTCCACTTTCCACTCCTACTGCCACGCCGATTCTAGTTAATTGGACTTCGCCCGCCCACTGGGCTGAAAATGTCGCACGTCGGTCAGTGCTGACGATTCACTTCAGCCGCGAAGTCGATCGCGCCGAGATCGAACACGGTCTATCGATCACACCGCCTCTCTCGGGTACGATCTCGTGGCAACCCCAAACACTGATGTTTGTCCCGACGGAGGGTTGGGAGCCGGGCCGCACCTATCGTGTTGCGCTGCACCGCGCCGATCAAACGCTCGTCAAGTATTTGTCGTTCACGATCCGATCGCTGGTGCGCGAGCCTGCCGGGTTCAGACAATCGATCGAGTGGAATGAGCCGATCGAGTTAGCGTTTAACGAACCGATCGATCGCGTCAGCGCTGAAGCCGCTTTCTCCATCACGCCCGCGGTGCGCGGATCCTTTACGTGGCAGAGCAACACACTCGTCTTCAAGCCGCGTGAAGATTTACCGGCCAACGCGACTTACACAGTGCGACTCGCGCCGACGGTGAAGCTGTCCACCGGTGAACAGCCGTTGCGCACGGCCTTAATCTGGCACTTCTACACGCCCGACGAACAGGGTCAACTGACGTTCGGCGATGGTCCGCAGGCGCAGGTGGTCGATCCGGGCGGCGCACGGCGGGTGCAATATGCGGTGCAGGGCGGCCTTATCCGGCCGATAACAGCGCGACTATACACAATCTCCTCCGACGATCTGGTGACACGTTTTTCGGCGCTGGTGCAGCCTGTTTACTTGTATGGTGACACGCCGTCGATCACGACGACAGGTCTATCGCTGGTGCGTGAATGGCGAGTGCCCGTTGCGGCCCGCTGGCAAACGAGCGATCTGGTTCTACCTGATGATCTTCCAATCGGTCTATACCTGCTCACCCTCGATCAACCCGCGGCCAAACGTGTAGGCTTGATTGTGGCCTACACGCCTGACACACTGATCGTCAAACAGGGCGGCGATCATTTGACCGTGTGGGCAAAACATATTGACGGCGGCGCAATTGCCGAAATGCGTTTGCGCGTGTTGACTGCCGCCAATACATTAGTAGCCGAAGGCGTTACTGATGCGCAGGGGATATGGAACACAGCGCTACCGATCGGTCAGACACCTTTTGTGATCATCGGCGAACACGACGGTGCCTTCACCTTCAGCGGCTTCGGGCTTGACTGGTCGCCGCAGCGCCGCGCCTGGTGGCAGTCGCCTGCCCCCACCGTGACCAAACCCCTGTTGACGCGCGCCGTCATCTACACTGATCGGCCGATCTATCGACCCGGACAGACAGTCAACGTCGATGTTTTTGCGCGCTACGACAACGACGCTGTCTACACACGCATTCCGTTGGAATGGGACGTGAACGTGCGCTTGCGCGACGCGCGGGACAATCTCATCGAGGCGCACACACTGCACGTCGATGAGTTCGGCGCGCTGCACACCTCGTTCGATCTGGCGGAGGGCGGTACGTTGGGTGAGTATACGATCGAAGTGCAAGTCAAAGATGACGTAGTCCAACAGCACTTTCAAGTAGAGTCCTACACCAAGCCCGATTTTGCTGTATCGGTGCACCCCGATCGCTCACGGCTCGTTAACGGTCAACCGGTCAGCATCACGATCGAAGCCCGCACGCCGTTCGGTGCGCCCGTCGCTAATGCCGCTGTTACCCTGCGGCCTTACGCGCGCGAAATCCAGTGGCGGGGGTACGACGAAACCGAACCGCTTCGGGTATGGGTGCCGTTGGATGGCATGCAGATCAGCGGGCGCACCAATGAACGCGGCCAATGGCTCGCGTCGTTTACACCGCGGCTGGATAACAATCGCTATGCCAGTCAACCATCGGCATCGATGTTGCTGGAAGCGACCGTGATCGACGACAGCGGCGAAGCGATTAGCGCCTCAACGCCGCTCGGCGTGTATAACGCGCCTACGTACATGAAATTCACCTGGTTGCCACGAGTGTATCCATCGGGTGCGCCGATCACGGTTGAAGCCACCGTGTTCGACGTCAATGATCAACTGCGCTCCGATCAAGTGATTACGGCTACCCTGTATGCCCGCTCGCGCGACGGCAGCTATCGTATTGAAATTGGGCACGTGGTCAGCCGCACCGATGTCACTGGGCACGCGTCCTTTAGTTTGACTTCACCTGTGGCTACAGGGGCCCATCGCCTTGAGTTGCGAACGGCTGACGCACAGGCGATCGATGAGACCGTCTGGGTGCATGCTGCAGACTGGCCCACTTACACGGAAGATGCGCAAACGCTGTCGATCAGCGCCGACAAATCGCAATATGTGTCAGGCGATACGGCGTTGCTCGCCATTCGCGCGCCGATGAGCGGTCCCGCACTGCTTACGATCGAACGCGGTCGCGTGCGCCGCGCGCAGATTGTGGACTTGACCGCGCCTCTCACAATCGTGCCACTGCGTTTGCAGGACGACGATGCGCCCAACATCCACGTCGTCGTCAATGCCTATCAGCCCATCACTACGACTGGCACAGACGATCGCTGGCTCTCGACGACCGATGCGAAACTACTCATCGCCAGTGTCGATGTCAACGTCTCAGCTGAAGCCCATCGCTTGAACGTTTCACTCACGTCCGATCGAACAATCTACGCGCCGCGATCGCAAGCCACAGTATCGATCCAGACAACCGATGCCGCCGGTCAGCCGGTGCGCTCGGCAGTTGCGCTGACCGTTGTCGACGACACCATCTTCGCCTTGAGCGATCTCGCCGCGCCCGATCTGTTTGCGGCCTTCTATGGCCCGCGCGCTAACTCAGTGCAGACCTACGATTCACTGCGCCCACAGCGCTATTTGCCATGCGAATGCGGTGGTGGCGGTGGCGGTGGCGAATACTTGAGCGGCAATCCGCGCTTCAACTTTCCCGACACGGCCTACTGGCAGCCGACGATCTTCACGGATGAGAGCGGTCACGCGAGCATCACTGTCACGCTGCCTGATTCGCTCACGCGCTGGCGCATCGTTGCGCGGGCCATCACCGCTGCTGAAGCGCCGCTTGTCGGCGAAGCGCAGATACTCATTACCACGACACAGGCGATTGTCATTCGGCCGATCTTGCCGCATACTTTTGTGCAAGGTGATCGTGTATTGCTATCGGCCAGTGTCTATAACAACACGGCGATGACACACACGACGCAGGTGCACATCGAGGCGAATAACCTGCGATTGCTCTCAGCCCCGCAGCAGACGATCACGCTTGAAGCGCAGTCGTCCACCACGCTTGGCTGGTGGGCGGAAGTCGTCGACACAAACGCTGTGACCATCACATTACACGCGAAGGCCGATCAGGTTGATCGGGCCGATCGGGTGGCCGATGCCGTTCGAGTGGTCATACCTGTCTTGCCATTGGCCGTGCCCCACATCGAGTCAAGCGTTGGCGACGTGGCTGATCAAATCGTACTGCCCATCACGTTGACGCAGAATGTGATCGTCGCCGGCTCATCGTTGCAGATCGATCTTGCGCCTTCGATTGCGGCTACAATGCTGGATGGCTTGGCGTACCTCACGGGTTATCCGTACGGTTGTGTCGAGCAGACGATGAGCAAGGCATTGCCGAATGCGGTGGTCGGGCGTGCGCTCACGACGCTGAACGTCTCGCAACCGCAACTTACGAGTAACCTGACCAAGCCGATCAACGCAGGTCTGCAACGGTTGTATGGCTATCAACATGAGGATGGCGGCTGGGGGTGGTGGTATGACGATGCGACCGATGATTATCAGACGGCCTATGTGTTGTTCGGGCTAGCGATGACGAAGCAGGCCAATTATACCGTCGACAACGCCGTGATCGATCGGGGCGCGGCGTACCTGCACAAGCGACTGCCTGCCATCGACGACGTTCGTACCAAAGTCTATGGGTTGTACGCATTGGCGATCAGCGGACATGGCGAACTGACGACGACGCAAGCGATCACCAATTCTGCTCAATTGGATGCGTTTTCGCGCGCAGCGTTGGCGCTGACCTTGCATACGTTGGGTGATGAAGACGGCGCACAGTTCTGGCTCCAGGCCTTAAAAGCCGCCGTGACCGTTGAAGACGGAACTGCCCATTGGAGCACAAACGTCGATGACGACGGTGCATATCATCAAAAGACGCTGGCCTCGGCCACGCGCAGTACGGCGCTGGCGCTGGAAGCACTGGTGCAGCTGTCGCCAGACGATCCACTTATCCCGCCGGTCGTACGCTGGCTGATGGCACGTCGCACCATCAACGGCTGGGGCACCACACAAGAAACCGCCTACACCGTGATTGCGTTAACGGATTATCTGCGCGCGGCGCGCGAACTCGACGCCGATTCCACCTATCGCGTGTACGTGAACGATGCGCTGATTCAGACCGGCACGCTGCGCGCCCGCGATCTTCAGACAACGATTCAAGTGCCCGGGACGCAGTTGTACGGTGGGCTCAATCGGGTGCGGGTAGAGCGCGAAGGCACAGCGCAGCGCTTGTATTACAGGATCACGTCAAAGCTGTTGATCGGCGGCACGTCGGCCGATCAGGCTGTCGGTCCGATCACGGTGACACGTGCTTACCTTAACTTGAAGACTCACAAGCCGATCACGACGACGCAACCCGGCGATCTAATCGAGGTGCAGGTGACGGTAAAAGTGCCGACTGAGAGTTGGTATATGGCGATTGAGGATCCGCTGCCTGGCGGATTGGAAGCCGTGAACGAGCGCTTGAATACCACCGGTTATCTGGCGCGGCGCGACGTTTACACTGAACACAACGAAGAGTTCCGTTACGAGCGCTATGGCTACAATCAAAAAGAGATTCGGGATGATCGCGTCGTATTCTTCATCACGCACCTTGCGCGCGGCACGCATCAGATCACGTATTTGGCGCGCGTGCTGCGCGGCGGCGTCTTCAACGTCCTGCCCGCACAAGCTTACCTGATGTATGCACCGGAGCAGTGGGGACGTTCACGCGGTGAAACGCTTACAGTCACGGGGACACTCGCTCTGCCACAGGCACAGCGGATAAGCGCGCCCGTGCAGATGGTCGTTTGGGATAGGCCGTGAAGGGCGGCCCGCGCGCAGAGTTGTTGCCCGACCACAACAAATAATGGCGAAAGAAGCGCCGACGTGAATCGCTGATCGGTTCGGTACAGATCGATGTTAGGCCGAGATCATCGTCGGGTTCACAGAAGGCCTCGAATTGGAGATCGATCGCTGCCAACCGATCGATGGTCTGCGTCAACTCGATCTGATCGGCGACCGTCAACACGACGAGATGACAATCGCCGTCAGGTTGAAAACGACGACCCGCTTCAAGACAGGCGTGACCGATTTGAACGATCTGATCAGGTAGTGGGATATCCGCGCGAACCAGCGCGTAGATGTAACTTGGCGAAATCTACTGTTCCGGCATGGTCGATGACCTCAGTGCGCGGGTGATTCTATCTGCACGGCGAAAGCGTCAAACGGGTATTGACGATTAGCGAATTGATCAGATCGATACGCGTGGACGTTGGGTTTGGGCAACCACGTTTTGATCTGCTGCAACATCTCCGGCGTGATTGTCCTCTCGAAGAGTGCGAGCAATGCAGTTTCATCGCGTGACCAGTGGATTTGATCGAGCGCGCGCCACAACATCCAGCCTTCGTAAGCGCCATTGTCAAGTTTGCGGTGGTTCGTCGCCAGGGTAAAGGCTTTGCGCCAATCTTTCCCGCACGCAGCGAGATGGAGCAGGTGATGTGTCGCTGTGAGTTCATGTCTGCGATCGGAATTGATCAACGCGCGCCACCGGCGGCGGAAAGCGAGATACGATTCAGCATTAGGAAACAGGCGAGCAGTGAATGCCCGGGACAGGGTATTCATGATGGATTCTCCTTGAAAGTGATGGGTGAGATGCCAAAATCAAACGACCGGGACGGTCGGGCTGGAGAACCCATCGGGGGTGAGCGAGAACGCGGTTGATTACCCTACAGCATCATATTGTCCTTTGGTGTGCGCCCTGCGAGAATCGAACTCGCTGCAGGCGGGTTTAGAGTCCGCCACTCTGTCCAACGAGTATAGGGCGCGTTACCCGTTTGCTTGGATTATATGATCGGTTTTCAGAGAGTCAATAGGGTGAGGTGAAGATTCATCGAACTCTCATGTGGTGTGAGCCCCCGCCATCACTTGACATGCTTTGGCGCGCGTTTATACTCTCATTGCGAGGAGGCCACCATGAACGAATTTGATCAAAAGGCATCGCAGTGGGATGCCAAACCTGAACGTGTCGAGCGAGCCCAGGCAATGGCCGATGGCATCCGGGCGGCGCTGCCTTTGTCCGAGAGAGTGACGGCGCTAGAATATGGCTGCGGCACGGGGTTGGTGAGTTTTGCGTTGCAGCCGTACCTGGGTCACATCACGCTGGCGGATAGTTCGAGCGGCATGCTGGCTGTGCTGCGGGAGAAAATTGCGGGGGGGCACGTCCAAAACATGACGCCGCGGTCGTTGGATCTGCTGATCGAGCCGCTGCCTAGCGAGCGTTATCAGTTAATCTACACGTTGATGACCTTGCACCACATCTCCGATACCGATCGGATACTGCGCGCCTTTTATGCGTTACTGGACACGCCAGGCTATCTGTGTGTCGCCGATCTGGATACGGAAGATGGCACGTTTCACGAAGATGAGTTTCACGGGCATTTAGGTTTCGATCGGTCTGCGTTGAGTGCGCAGGCCCGACAGGCTGGCTTTCAGTCCATCACGTTCTCGACGATGTTTCAGATGCGCAAGGAAGTTGTCGGTGTGATGAAGGACTATCCGCTGTTTCTCATGATCGCCCGCAAGTCATGACGCCATGAGTGCTTATTGGGCGAAGTGCCGCGTCATAGCGGGTGACTTTGAAACGTTGTGAGGATCGCTGGTGGACTAGGCGTCCAAGCCCGGGCCTTCAATAAAATACCGATGGATATTGCGGTGTTGCCGCTCAATACAAAAACTTGAATCATTGTGGCGTGCCAATAGGCTCTGAATGCCTGTGCGCCTAGGGCCAAATCATCTTGTCTGGACCCTCCTCTATGACATGAGGAGTGGGAAAGCCGCGCATATGCTGACCAAATGGGTCGATCTCCCCCTGAAAAACGCATCGCTATCAAAGCTACTCGATGTTGCTCATTCGCAATTCAAAGTTTCATCGAACGCTTATCTGACGTCAAGTTGAACGTCACAAATTGATCGTACGTCTCAAATTGAAGAACTCTGTCTAGGAGTACAAGATATCATCGTTACACGGCGATGAAAGCGGCGCGCGTGGACGTGGCAAAGCGAAGCACTTTGATCTTGCCTTCAATTCGAAGAAGCTTATACTTGAATGCATAGCCCCTGCTGCCGCATAAGCTGCTCACATCTCTGGGAGGAGACCATGCATAAGCCATTTGTCGTCAAGTTAGCCGTTGCTGTCCTGTTGATCGGTGTGTTTGTCAGTGCCTGTGGTGGTGGCGCTGCGCCCACGCCAGCGGCACCTGCCGCGCCTGCTGCGACGAGCGCCCCGGCTGCACCGGCGGCGCCGGCCACAGGTGCTCTGCCGGCTGAAATCATGCTGGGCGCCGTACACGATCTGAGCGGCTCGACCGCGCTGTACGGCACGTCGATTCAGAAGGGCATCAATCTAGCCGTCAAACAGATCAATGATCAGAAGTTGCTGGGTGATGGTCACACGTTGAAGGTCACGTTTGAGGATGCGGCTGGTGATCCCAAACAGGCCATCGCTGCTTACGAAAAACTGACCACGAACAAAGACATCGTGGCGATCCTCGGTCCGACCTTGTCAAGTGAAGCCAAGTCGGCCGACCCCATCGCGCAAGAAGCCAAAGTGCCTGTCGTCGCTAGCTCCAACACAGCGGATGGCATCACCACCATCGGCGATTACATCTTCCGCACCAGCTTGCCGGAAAGTGCCGTGATTCCAAACACGGTCAACGTCACTGCCAAAGCCTTGAACTTGAAGAAAGTGGCGGTGATGTATGGTAACGACGATGCCTTTACACAAAGCGGCTATGATGTCTTCAAGGCCGCGTTGGAGAAGGCCGGCATCGAGACACTAACGACTGAAACGTTCGCCAAGGGCGATACCGATTTCTCGGCGCAGCTGACCAAGATCAAATCGCTGAACCCCGATGCGATCATTGTGTCGGCGCTGGCTGAAGAAGCAGCCAACATCATGATCCAGGCCCGCACGCTGGGCATCCCCACCACAGTACGCATCATCGGTGGTAACGGCTTCAACAGCCCACAGCTGGCCAAGATCGCGGGGGCCGCTGCTGAAGGCGCGATTTCCGGCTCGGCCTGGAATGTGGCCAGCACCTTTGCGGCCAGTCAGGATTTTGTGAAGGCCTTCCAGGCAGAGTACAACGGTGCGCCTGATCAGTTTGCGGCGCAAGCCTATACCGCGGCCTGGGTGACGGCACTGGCGATCAAGAACGCGGGCAGTACCGATCACGCTGCGGTACGTGATGCACTCGCCAAGATCAAGGACTTCGATAGCCCGCTAGGCAAGTTCGCGTTCGACGCCAACCGTGATCCCGTTCACGAACCGGTTGTATTGACTGTCAAAGACGGCAAGTTCGTCGTCTTCCAGCCGTAATGCAGTTCACACCGTTTAACTGATCACTCGCAACGTCCCGCCGATTCAGTGCTGCAGCGGGACGTTGCCATAGGCCGCATATGTTCTGGCAGCAAGTCATCAATGCCATCTGGTTGGGCGCGGTGTATAGCCTGTTTGCCTTGGGCTATACGCTGGTCTTTGGCGTGCTGGGCATCTTGAATCTGGCGCATCCGTCGCTGTTTATGTGGGGCGCGTTCATCGGCCTGGTGGCAGTGAATAACCTGCATCTGCCCATCTGGGCCGCGCTGCTCGTCTCGATGATGGGTACGGGGCTGTTGGGCATCGTGCTCGATCGGGTTGCGTTCAAGCCGCTGCGTGCGCGTCATGCGCCGCAACTCTCATCATTGATCTCCAGCATCGGTGCCTCGATCGTGATGATCAACATCGCGCAAGGCATTTTTAACGCGCAAGTGTCGCGCTTTCCCTTCGATACTTTTCCGGTTCAAGTCTTCAATCTTGGCCCAGTCTCGGTGACCCTCCTGCAAGTGACGATTCTGGGTGTATCCGTCTTGATCATGTTGGTGCTGCGCTGGTTGGTGATGAAGACACGCCAGGGACAAGCGATGCGCGCGGTGGCCTTTAACGCGCGTACCGCCGCCCGATTGGGCATCCCGGTCGATCAAGTGATACGGCAGACGTTCTTCGTCGCCGGAGCACTGGCGGGTGCAGCGGGTGTGCTGCTGGGCTTGGCTTTCAATGCGGTCTCGCCGTTCATGGGCACAACAATGAGTTTGAAGGGATTGACCGTCATCGTATTGGGCGGATTGGGTAACATCGAAGGCGCGGTGCTGGGCGGCTTTATCCTCGCTTTCAGTGAAGTGATGAGCGTGGCCTATTTGTCCAGTGATCTGCGCGATGCCGTGTCGTTTGTGTTGCTATTGATCATTTTACTGGCGCGGCCTAATGGCTTGTTGGGTCGTTCGAGTGTGAAGCGCGCGTAAAACATGGATATTTTTAACGAGTTCTGGGCCACTTACGGCAGCGTCGTGCAGTTTGCGCTGATCAACATGCTGTTGGGGATCAGTATCTACTTCACGCTGTATACGGGTCTGCTGTCGCTGGCGAACGCGGGCTTCATGGCGATCGGCGCGTATGTGTCCGCTGTGTTGACGATCAACGCGGGCACGCCATTTGTGGTGAGTCTGCTTGTCGGCGCGTTAGTCGCGGCGTTTACGGGTTTGCTTTTAGGCTTGCCCGTCTTGCGCCTGCGCGATGTGTATCTGGCGATTGCGACGCTGGGCTTTGGTGAACTTGTGCGTATCGTGGCCATCAACTTCGATAACTTCGCGGGCTTCAAGTTGTTGGGCGGCGCGCAAGGCTTGGACGGTGTGCCCAAGTTGACCACGCCCGGCGCATTGCTCATCGCCTTGGCCTTATTGATTGTGCTATTGATTCAACTGCATCGCTCGCGCACCGGCCGCGCTTTGGCCGCGATTCGACGCGATGAAAACGTAGCCGCCACGTTAGGCATCAACGTTTTTCGCTATAAGGTGTTGGCCTTTGTTTTAGGGGCGTTTGTCGCAGGCTTGGCCGGTGGTTTCAGCGCCCACCTCACGCGCTTTGTTGGGCCGACGTCGTTTGGCTTTGACGCGGCGGTCAACATTCTGGCTTACGCGGTGCTGGGCGGCACGCTGCACTGGTCGGGGCCGCTGGTCGGGGCGACGATCTTGACTGTGCTGCCGGAAGCGCTGCGTTTTATGCGCGAATATCGCGGCGTCGTCAACGGCGTGATTCTCGTCATCGTGATTCTGTATTTGCCGCGCGGCCTGGTCAATCCGGCATGGTTCAAGCGCATTGTGCGACGCGCCCCGCAACACCCGGAGGCCGCGTGATGCTGAAACTCGATCGGGTTAGCCGCAACTTCGGTGGTTTGACGGCGGTCAATCACGTCTCGTTTGAAGTCGAACGCGGGCAGATCATGGGGCTGATCGGTCCGAACGGTGCGGGCAAGACCACGCTGCTGAATTTGATCAGCGGTCTCGATCAACCTACGAGCGGCACGATCAGCTTCAACGGTCGATCGATTGACCACCAACCCCCGCACGTGATCAATCAATTGGGCATTGCGCGCACTTATCAGAACATTCGGTTGTTCGCGGAAATGTCGGTGCTCGAGAATGTCGTCGTCGGCACGCATCCGCAGGGCCGCGCTGGTTTGTGGAGCGCGGTGTTGATGCTGCCGACCTATCGGGCTGAAGAGCGCCGTTTGCAGAGCGAAGCGCAGCACTTGATCGATCGTCTGGGTGTGAGTGAGTTCAGTCGCACGCCTGCCGATGCGTTGTCGTATGGCGATCAACGGCGCGTGGAGATAGCGCGCGCCCTGGCGACGCAGCCACAATTGCTACTGCTGGATGAGCCAACAGCGGGCATGAATGCGGCCGAAACGGCTCGGTTGGGCGAACTGATTTTGAGCCTGCGCGACGAAGGTCTGACGGTGCTGGTGATTGAACACGACATGACTTTCATTTCGCAAGTGTGCGATCAAGTGGTGGTACTGAACTTTGGCGAAGTCATCGCGCGTGGCACACCTGCGGAGATCAAAGCCAACCCGATCGTCGTGGAAGCCTATCTGGGCGCGGAGTCCGCCGATGCTTAAAGTCAGCGACCTCATGGTGCGTTACGGCGCGATCGAAGCGGTCCGCGATTTCTCGTTCGAGGTCAACGCGGGGCAGGTGGTCGCCATCATCGGCGCGAACGGCGCAGGCAAATCGACCACGCTTAACACCCTGGGTGGTTTGCTCAAGCCGGCGCGTGGCCGCATCGAGTTGGCCGGTCGCGACATCACCGGCTGGCGGGCGGATCAAATTGCGCGGCTGGGTTTGGCGCAAGTGCCGGAAGGCCGCGAGGTGTTAGCGCCGCTGAGTGTGGAAGAGAATTTGTTGTTAGGCGCATTCACGCGCACCGATCGCGCTGGCATTGCAGCCGATCTGCACGCGATGTATCAGCGGTTTCCGGTGCTGGCCGATCGGCGCAAGCAGTCCGCCGGTTACATGAGCGGCGGCGAACAACAAATGTTGGCGGTGGCCCGTGCGTTGATGGCGCGGCCCAAATTGCTCACCCTTGATGAACCCAGTATGGGCTTAGCGCCGTTGATCGTCAATCAGATCTTCGACATCATCGGCGAGATCAAGACGCAGGGTGTGACGCTCTTGCTGGTAGAGCAGAATGCGCGCAAGGCGTTGAACGTCGCCGACTACGCTTACGTGTTGGAGCGCGGCCAACTGGTCCACGCCGCGCCTGCCGCCGAACTTCGCAACGATCCCCGTATTGTGGCCGCGTATCTAGGCTGAATAGGTAAACCTTAACGTACGGCCCCTTCCTCCCAGTAGCATGATGTCACCCGCCAAGTAGTACGGTGATTGCTGCCAGCGGCAGCGGGTGATTTCATTCGGTGACTTCAAGGCTTGATTTGACACAGGCGTACTCGGCCAATCACGACGACGCACACCAGCAACCTAATCGAAATTCAGTGACGTCAAGGTTCCGGATAAGGGTCGGTAAGTGATGAATGTGGTTCTGCTATACGCGGCCTGAGTAGCCAAAGTGGAAAAGTACCAAAATGCAATCAAGTTGTAATCAAGTGGCAATAGTAAGTCATTGACACTGCGTTCGTCTACACCTTATACTCAAGGAGCTTGATGTAACTTAATCTGCAAGCCTGGATTTATCAGGCCTCTATGCTCTCATCGCGCAGTCGTTGGCTGTTAATTGGTCTTACACTGTTCACTGGACTAGCGATCGTCGGCGTTGTGCTGACGAGTCTGCGGTTACCGGCCGCCTCCACCGGTGTCGTCGCTTCGCCAGTATCGCCCGCAACTATGGCGTTTGCCACATCGTCCTCCGTCGCGCCGCAACCCGCTGTATCCGATATCGCCGCGACGGTGAATGGCGCGACGATTTCGCGCGCCGAATGGCAGCACGTCACGGCGCTCGATCGCGTGATGAGCCAATTGGCGAATCAACCACCGCCCGATGCCGAAACAACGCTGCAACGCTTGATCAACGAACGCCTCGTGTTACAGCAAGCCACCGCCAACGCTCTCTCTGATCAGGTCGTACAACAGCGGCTCGATTTTCTCAAACAGACGTGGCGCGTAGATGATGCCACGCTCGATCGGACTCTCACGCTCAACGGCCTCACTTCAACCGATCTATTCGACGACGTCCGGCGGTTGTTGATCGTCGAAGCCGGTTTGAAGCAAATCGCGGCCACTCAGAATCCCGATGAGTGGCTGGCAGCCCAACGCGCCCAGGCGCAGATCGGCCTATATACCGATCTCGCAGTCGCCGCGCAACCCGCTCAACCGGCCGCACCAAAACCGACCTCCCCCCCTGCGCCAACGGTTGTGGCTGCGTCCGATCTTCCCACTGGCTACAACGTCAATCAGCAAGCTATCGATTTTGCTCTCAACGGTTTGACCGGAACATCAGTCAAATTGAGCGATCTGCGTGGACACATTGTCGTCGTTAACTTCTGGGCGACATGGTGTCCACCGTGTCGATCGGAAGTGCCTGCTTTGCAGGCCGCCTATCAAAAGTATCAGAGCCAGAACCTCATACTGTTAGGCGTCGATCTCAAAGAAGATGCGGCAACGATTCAGCAATTCATCGCGCCGTATGGTGTCACCTATCCCATCGTGCGCGATGTGGATGGCAGCGTCGCTGCACAGTATCAAGTCGCTGGCATTCCCACCACACTCGTCGTTGATGCGAACGGCGTGATTCGCGCGCGCCACATCGGCCCGATCACCGAAGAGCAGTTGGCTGCGTATGTCGATCCGTTGTTGAAAAGCGTCGCGCCAACTTCAACGCCGGTAGCCGCTCTGTCAAAGATCGCGCCCGATTTCAACTTGCCGCGTGAGACCGGGCAGAGCGTCAAACTGAGCGACTATCGCGACAAGTCAACGGTGGTGTTAGTGTTCTATCGTGGTCAAACCTGAGGCTCCTGCCGTCAGCAACTCGTGGAGTTGCAAGCCGCGTATCCTCAATTTCAAGCGAAAAACGCCGTGATTCTGGCACTTGCTTATCAAGACGTGGCACGCGCCGCGCAGATGGCCGAGGTGGTGCAAGCCTCGTATCCCATTTTGGCTGATGCTGAACACATGGTGGCTTCGGCCTATGGTGTGTTCGATTTATTGGGTGACGGCGTTGATACGCCGTCGGTGTTCATCATCAATCCGGCGGGCGAGATCAGCTGGTCGAACATCAGCACCGATCCCAACGTGCGGCCGTCTGCCGCTGATATTTTGTCGCACCTTTCGCCATAGTTTGACGGGCGTCGTTTCGAACGAGTGCAGCCAGAGGAGGAGGCGCTCTATCGAAAGGCTGGTCGCCCATGCGTTCTCATCTCATTCTTCAGGTCGTTTCAGCAGTTGTTCTGGCGATTAATCCCTTATTCGCAGTATCCGCTCAAGCCGCCGCGCTGAACGATGGAGTGACGCGCTCCGTAACATCCACGGCTGACCGTCCGACCGTGAATAGCGCCGCACTCGATTGGTTTTCGCGCCCCGCGGCACACCCTCATCCGGTGAAAGCCGCCGCGCCCGCCGACTCGCGTGCTGTAGCGAATGTGTCGCCACTGCCAGCATGGTTCACGGCGCCCTCGGCTGAGGTAACGCCGCTTAACGCTGCTAGTGAGGCTCGCGGCGGATTGCCAAATCCGCCGCTCAAGATCGATGGATTTGACAATCCATCGGGAGCAACTCATCCTACAACCGTCTCGGCGTTGCCCGCGTGGTTTACTGCGCCTGCCGCCTCAACACAACCGGCGTCGCCGCGGATCGTCCAATCGGATAAATGGCAGATCGCATCGAGCGCGTCACAACTACAAACCAACAATCTCATCGCCGCGCATCAAACCATTTACGCGAACGCGGTCACGGTGAGCGGCACCTCGCCCATCAACAACTGCGATGTCGTTACCTACACCATCATCGCCGCGACCGACGATATGACCACGACGGGCGTCGTCATCACTAGCGCGATGCCCAGTGGTTTCACGCCGCAATTTCAGGTATTTGACATCGGCACCGTCGGGCCGACGCAGACCGTCACTGCCACCGCGGTGTTTACCGCCAGTTGTTCGGCGGTCTCCGGCCAAAACATCATGACCCTCACGCAGGACACCGTCGCGCCGATCGTGAAATATACCGACTTTGTGGTGCTGCCCGGCGCGATCACGGTGCGCAAAGAACCGGCGGTGATCAAGGCGGGACTCGACGACATCGTGACGTGGACGGTAACCGTCCAAAACACCGGCTACGGCAAAGTGTCCAACGTGAATGTGACTGATACTTTGGGCAGCGGCTTGCAATATGTGTCAGGCCTAACGACGACTTACATTGCCGCGTTGGCGGTGGGCGAATCGATCACATTTCCGATCAGCGCGCGCGTGATCGGCTGCGCGAATCTCGACAACAACGTCGTCGCGACGTGGGGGTGTGCCGACGGCAGCTGTCTCACGCCGCAAACGGCCAAAGGCTCGGTCGATTTGCAGGTGCGCGTGCCTAAGTTGAGTTATGCGCTGCCCGCGTTCAATATTCCATTTTGCAGTGCGACCAATGTCTACACGATTCCGGTCACCAACAACGGCGACACCAGCGCCGTGTCACCGACGTTGACGGCTGACTTTGCACCGTTTAGCATGACCATCGCTTCGGCGGGCGCGACCTATAACGGTTCGGCTTTTCTGTTGCCGACGATTCCGGCGGGCGGCACCTATAACTTGGTGTTCACTTTGACGCATCCCGCCAACGTCTGCACGATGGCGCAAAATGGCAGTTTCAACTTCGGGCTGAACTATTACGATCGATGCGGCAACTACTACTTTGAGGCGGGCCAAACGGCCAGCTGGCAATTGATCAACACACCCGGCCAGATCGATGCCGCCGTCTACCTGCCCGGTGAGATTTATCGCGGCGATAACGTCACTTCAACGGTCTACGTCGCTCAAAGCGGGTTGGTACAAAACGTCGTCGTGACGCAGCAAGTCCCGTCCGGGTGGAACGTGGTGAACGCCGATGGCGGCCATGTCTTCACGATCAGCAATGTAGCCTTCATCACGTGGACGGCCAGCGCGACAAATTCGCTGACGTTCAATCCCGTCTTCGGCACACCGACCGCTACGGTCACTGGTTGCCAGGCCTGCGGCTTGCCCGCGACGACGATCATCACGGCGACGTCGTCGGACTGTCAGTCCTGTCAACGTAGTGATGTCGATAGTGACACAACTTACGTGCAATGCCACGAACCGGTGCTCACCTCCGATAAGACCGTCTCGGTCCCGGCATCTGTATGCGCTAATCCGGCTTATACGTACACCAACACTTACAATTTCACCGGCACTTTTGCCGTTACGCCCACGTGGCAGTCGATGCGTTTTACCGAGACGCTGTCCTATCAAACGTATCTATCCGGCACCGCGTCGATCTGGATGGCGCGCTCGGGTGTGACGACCACCGCCACGTTTTCTGAAGCAACCATCGGCGGCCGCTTGATCCTCTACAACATCTCGCCTACAGTGAATATCACCGTCCCCGGCGCGACAATGTGGATCTCGTATTCGACCGCAGTGGGCGAACCGAACGCGTGTTACGCTTCACAATTCTATGACTGGTCCTATTTGAATCTTGGCGTCAATGGCAATCAGCAATGCTCGACCAACGGCGTCTTACAGGAAGGCGTCTTCGTCTCGACGGAAGTGCCGTCGATGACGCTCTCATTGAGCGGCTTGCCGTCCACCGTCTCCGATTGCGGCGAATACACCATCACATTGACAGCGCGGCGTACCAGCACATTACCCGCCTACGACGCCGTGATCGACGTGCCGACGACCACGTACAGCATTCTCAACGTGGTCGGCTTCACCGGTGCCGATCCGGTCTTAACGACCACTGATGCCAGCGGTTATCACTTCTATTATTCCGATACCTTCGTCTCAAACACGCAGGCCACGGTTCAATTGCACGTCAAACTGCGCTGTGGTTCGCCCAGTGTGCAGTTCAACGCGCAGTTGTACTACGACAATCTCTGCGCGAACAACGACACCTATCGCGAACGCTGCGGTACCGGTGGCCTGTTGTCCACGCCCGCCACGATCGATCCCTTGCTGATCTTATCCAAGTATCCCGAAGTGATCTACGCTCAGAGCGATGTGGTCACCTGGACGTTGACCGTCGTCAACAGCGGCGCTGGTCCCGCTTACGATGTGACGCTCACTGACACGCTGGGCAGTGGCTTACGTTATTACGCTTCATCGATCACCTCTGATCAAGGTTCGGTCGTCGGCGTCATACCAATTACGTCGACGAACCTTGTCACGTGGTTCCTACCTGCTGTCAAACCGAAAGAGAAAGTAACGATCATCTATGCGGCGGAAGTCATCGGCTGTACGAATCTCACCAATCGCTTCGACGGCTCGGCGGGCTGCCTCGGCCAATCGTGTTTGGCGGAAGGCCCCGTCGTTTCGCATGTCGAACTCCCGCCGACGATCTTGCTTAACACCAATCAGACCGTTACACCCATCGATACGTGCTTCACGCGCACCGTTACCGTCACCGTTCGCAACGCAGGTCTGTTGAGCGTCTATACCTCGACCGTCACCGAGACATTGCCGACCGGCTTGAATTACGTCTCCGGATCGACTGAAGTCAGCACCGATCTGATCTCGTGGCAAGCCGCGCCCGATCCAGTAATCAACGGGCAAAACCTGAGTTGGGGGCCAACGTCTGGTGCCCCGCTCGATAGTCTTCTCGCGCGAATTCGGCCCAGTCAGACGGTTTACGTGCGTTTCAGCGTGCGAGCTTCATGCCCCTTCGCAGGCGGACAACTGCGTGTGCAGACCCGTTATCAAGATATCTGTGGCACACCTTATTCCACCAACGCCTCGTACTTCGTGATGCAGCAGCGTGAAGCCAGCCTGTCGATCGTGAAAGCGGGCGTGAACCTCAGCCGCACTTCGCCCAGCGGTCAACTGGTCTATGGCGAACCGGGCGAGCCGGTGCTTTGGTTCATTACTGTCACTAATGCCAGTAACGCCGCGCCTGCGCCGCTCTCCGTCATCACCGATACGCTGCCCAACAACGTCATCTTGCAAGATGCCACGCCCGGCTATATCGGTTCGCCACTCGGTTCGATCGGGGGCACGCTGGCGTGGTCGGTGGCGCAGATCAATCCGGGTCAAACCTTAGTCTTCACCGCCAGTACTATTATCAGCAATACGGACAGTTGCACCATCATCGATACCCGCAATCGCGCCGATCTGAGTTGGGGCTGTCCGTCCGATGGCTGTCGCCAGAGCAAAGCGCCGGTGTATGCCAACTTGCGCACGCGCCCGGTCGAATCGATTGTCTTGACCACTGAGATCTCGCCCACGACCATCAATCAATGTGGCGGGCCGATCACCATCACGCTGAGCAACGACGGCCCGCCCGCGTATAACGTTACTTTCACGGACACCTTGCCTGCGGGCTTCATTTATAGTGACACTGTTTCGATTAGCACACCTGCGGCCGATACGGTCGACCTCGGTCAAACAGTCGTGTACACGTGGCGGACCTTACCCAGCGGCGACACCGTCATCGTGATCTGGGCGCGCAACGCTGCACCTAATGGCACCTGCGCGGCTCCCTCAGGCAACAACACGGTTGAAGTCACGTATGACGATCATCTGACTAACTGCACGAACACCGCGCAGTATTCGATCAATGACACCACCGCCATCGACGTGCGCAGTCCGAGCCTCGTCATCGACAAACAGCCTGCGACGCAGATCACAACTATCGGGCAAGATGTCACGTGGACGTTGTCGTTGACCAACATGGGCACCGGCACGGCTTACAACGTCGTCATCACCGATCTCGTCGGCAGCAGTTATCTCATGCCCGTCGCCTCGCTTGGTTCCGATGGCGCCGTGCCAACCTTCGACGGCAACATCATTACGTGGACGCTGACTTCATTACCGCCAGATGGTGCGTGGTCGGCCACCGTCAGCGGCGTTGTGACCAATACGGGCGACAATCGCAATCAAGCAATAGTCTCGTCGCGCTGCGACACGGGCTGCACTTCGTCCAGCAACACATCCACCGCGTATTCCACGCTGCTCGATACGTTCAGTAAAGGCCCTAAGGTTCAGGTCGGCACGATCGGGAGTCTGGCGGTCTTCACTTTCACCACGCTACTGCCCGACACCGATGCGGTGTACAGTTCGATCGATCTTACTGATGCGCTGCCCGCAGGCCTTGGCTATCAATCCTCGCTGTTGACCTACTTTTACAACAACGGCACCGGCCCGATCGAGATCAGCGCCCCGACGAGCGCCCCCGCTATTGGTGATAGCGGCGACATCCGTTGGGCACTGGGTGATCTATCAGGCGCGGTGTTGATCAACGGCGTGATCACCACCACCATCATGGATCAAGCGCCGCTCAATCAAAACGGCGTATCGCACACCAATCACATGACGTTGACCTATATCGATCTCGGACAGGCTTACACGTTCAGCGATACCGCCCGCGTCGATGTGGTTGAACCCACTTTGTCACTCAGCAAAGCCGTGGCGACTTCGACCGGAGTGACGACCAATCTCGACGGCAACGCGCTGATCACGTACACCCTGCGTCTCACCAATAGCGGCACCTCGCCAGCTTACTCCATCCGATTGACTGACGCCATCCCGTCGGGCATCAGCGTCACCGCGCAATATGGTGGCGATGCGAGCAGCGGCCCGATCATCGGCGCGAACGACCTGACGTGGCTCATTAACTCGATCGGCACTGCGCCCGACAACGTGATCGCGTTGACATACACGGCGCGCCTCAGCCAGGCGCTGGCCGCGTCGAACTTGATCAATGTCGCCACTGGTACTTATTGGTCACTGACGGAGACCGTACCGCAAGCCCGATCGTACGGGCCACTAACGGACTCGCGTTCGTTGAGTACTGCCGACGCGAGCGTCTATAAATCAAGCACGCCGACGACTTTGCGCGTTGGCGATGTGACTACGTATTCGCTAGTCTTCACCGTCCCGGCTGGCTTGCTGGGTATGGGCAGCGGCAACTCAACGTTGATCGATACCTTGCCAACCGGACTGCAATTCATCACCGACACCGAAACGCTGACGTGGTCGCCATCTGAAGTCACCGTTATCACTACCTCGCGCGCGATCAATAACAGTGGCGCGAATCAACTTGTCACATGGTATTTCGATGCGATTACCAGCACCCTCGATCAACTTACGGTCGTTACGCTGACTTTGCAAGCGCAGGCTACGGGGCAGCAGATCAACACGGGCGCAAGTGTCTTCAACCCGTCGTCAGCCGTCTACACGCCGATCAACAACGTCTCGCTCTGGCAGCGCGGATCATTCGTCGGATCGAGCACGGCGCAGAATCGCGTCATTCAGCCGGTGTTGTCGATCGCTAAATCGGTCACACCTGCGGCCAATTCGTATGTGGGTTCGAATCAGTCGTTGACCTACACACTCGCTGTGGCGAACAGCAGCAACGGCCCGGCATACGACATCGTAGTCTCAGACGTGCTACCCTCCGGCGTGATCTTCGACTCGTCGCTCATCGACAACAGCAACTTCGATCAACAACCCACGTTGGGCGCCACAGGCACGATCACGTGGCAAGTGACAACGCTCGATGGCACGGACGTCACCGCTTCGCCACGCTTCACCATCACGGTGTACGCGCACGTCGATCCTAACATCGCCGCGAACCTCACGCTGAATAACAGTGCCTTCCTTACTTACTATGACAGCGAACCCGGCCTAGGCGTTACGACAGCGTTAGGCACTATTCAACGCACTTACAGCGATGGCAGTAGTAGTGCGGCTGTGCGCACCGTCAACGGCGGCATCGCGAAGACAGTGACGTTCTCACCGCCGCCCACGGCCACGCTCGGCACGTTGGTCACGTATACGCTATCGGCTCCCCAAACACCGCTCAACGTGACTTTGTACAACGTGCAGATCACGGACACGATCAATCCAAGTATGACAATCGTGAGTGTGGATGCGATCGGCGTCGGGAGTTTGGTCACGCAGACGAGCCAATCGATCACGACGACGTTTACGAGTGTGCCTTCCTACACGCAGGCGTTTGTCACCATCACCGCTCGCATCGATAACGCCTTGAATGCTCGCAGTGGCGCGCTGATCAGTAACACCGCCTATCTCACGCACTCCACGGCCACGGCGCTGACAAATACGCAAACCGTGACCACGCTCGTCGGCGAGCCGACCTTAACTGTGACCAAACGCATGGTTTCATCCGCAGGCAACGTGAACGCCGTCGATGGTTTACA
>JAXLWI010000046.1:0-35710 GCA_046328575.1 Anaerolineae bacterium | reverse complement strand
ATCAGGCCAATCGCATGATCATCAAGAATGGCGAGATGAGCCTGATGGTGGCGAACACCGATCGCGCCATCGATCAGGTGACGAGTGCGGCCGTGGATAGCGGCGGCTACATCGTTAGCGCCAAGACGTGGGTGCAGGATGGTTTCAAATACGCCACGATCAACATGGGCGTGCCGTCCGATCAATTCGAAGCGGTGCAGCGCCAACTTCGCACGCTGGCGATCGAGGTGCTGATCGATACCGCGTCGGGTCAGGACGTGAGCGATGAGTATGTCGATCTGCAATCGCAACTGACCAACCTCGAAGCGACGCAAGCCCGCATCCGCCAGTTCCTCGACAAGGCCACCAAGGTCGACGAGGCCTTGCAGGTCAACGCACAGCTCACCGAGATCGAAGGTCAGATCGAGCAGGTAAAGGGCCGCATGCAGTACTTGAAGGATCGCGCCGCCTACTCGACGATCCTGGTCAACATCGAGCAGCAGCGCCCGACGCCGACGCCGTATCCTACGCCGACGCCTGTGGCGTGGCAGCCCGGCGAAACGTTGAAGGACGCGGGCGACACGCTGGGCAGCGTGCTGCGCGGCCTCGGCGACCTGGCGATCTGGCTGGGCGTGGTGGTGGCGCCGCTGGCGATTCCGGTGGTGCTGGTGGTGTTGGTGGTGCGGCGACTGCGGAAGAAGAGCAAGCCGTCGCCAGTGGTGAGCGATAAGTCATGACCCATAGGGGCAGGCTAGAAACCTGCCCTTACTGTTTCATCACCACCTGATTGCCCAACGCGCCCCACGAGGCTTTGAACTGCTCGATGGGGCGCGTGTAGATCGAGCTGCCGTCGAGGATGATGACGCTGTCGGCTGTGTAACCGATCGCCATGACGGTGTGTTCGTACGGCGCGACGAGCGTCGTTGAACCGTCGGACGCAGTGTAGGTCTGACCGGTGCCGTAATCGACATGGCCCGTTACCCACACAATTACCGGTCGATTGGCTGCAATTTCCGTGCGCACCGTTTTCCAATCAGTATTCTTCTGAGCGACAGCAGACACGTTATAAGCGCGCAGCCCCGCCGCGATCGGCTCAGCGTGAACGCCATACGCCTGCGGCGGAACTTGTCCCCACGCGCCATGGACGCTGCCCACAAAACCTTTGTCGGGATTATCGGACACGGGCAGTTGATTGAAGAACGTTAACTCGTCGATGGCGACGCCGAAGAACGCAGCCCAATCCACCGCCGATCGGGTTTCGCAGTCCAACGGCAGCGCTTGTCCTCGACCACCGATGTTGGCAATCTGCGCGCTGAGGGGCAGGCCATCGGCGTCGAGCGGCGGCGCAGAGACGATCAGCGATTGGCCGACGAACACGATGGGGCTGGTCAATTGGTTGATGGCCATCAGGCGCGGCACGGTGAGATGGTAACGCACGCCGATGTTGATAAGCGTATCGCCGGGTTGCACCGTGTACCGATCGGGTTGGGGTGTGGCCGCGGTCGTTGGAATGATCAGCACTTGCCCCACGTAGATCAAATCGCCGCTGAGACGATTGGCGGTGCGTAACGCCTCGACCGTTGTGCCATAGCGGCGCGCGAGGCTGAACAGCGTGTCGCCCGATTGGACGGTGTGCGTCTGGCCCTGCGCGAAGGCAGGCGCGGCACTCAACAGGACAGCAAGGATCAACATCCAGGCGGCAATTCGGCGCATGACGATTCTCCTTTTGGTGTAGGGCGATTATACTGTGAGGATCGCTGCGAGGCAACGCGCTGAACGCTGAATGCTGATCGCTTATTGCCCAAATCATTCATTCCGACTACAATCATCGCATGCAACTAGGTCTCTTTAACGAACCCACCGCCATTACCGTCACCGATCTCACCCGCTACATTCGCGAGATGTTCGAGATGGACTATCGCCTGCAGGATGTGTGGGTCGAGGGTGAGATCAGCAACTTCAGCCGCCCGTCGAGCGGGCACGTCTACTTCTCGCTCAAAGACAGCGGCGCATCGATCAAGTGCGTCATGTGGCGCACGTCCGTTACTCCGCAAGTTCAACGCCTGCGCGACGGCGACGCCGTTACCGTGCACGGCAAACTCGGCGTGTACGAAGTGCAGGGCGCGTATCAACTCTACGCCGATAAAATCCAATTGGCCGGACAAGGCGATCTCTATCAGCAGTTCGAGCGCCTCAAGGCGCAGCTGCAAGCCGAAGGGTTGTTTGAACCCGATCGGAAACGGCCGTTGCCTGCGATCGTGCGGACGGTGGGCATCGTCACCTCGCCGACGGGCGCGGCTTTGCAGGACATGCTCAACATCATGCGCCGTCGTTGGCCGCTGCTGAAGATCGTGTTGTCGCCGACGCCTGTGCAAGGCGACGACGCGCCGCCCAAGATCATCGCCGCGTTGAAGCGACTGTATGCGCGGGATGATCTCGACGCCATCATCGTCGCGCGAGGTGGTGGTTCGATCGAGGATTTGTGGTGCTTCAACGCTGAGGCCGTTGCCCGTACACTCGCGCAGTCGCCGGTGCCGATCGTATCCGGCGTGGGCCACGAGGTCGATTTCACCATCGCCGACTTTGTCGCCGACGTGCGCGCCCCCACACCCAGCGCCGCGGCCGAACTCATCACGCCCGATCAAGCCGAAGTCCGAGCGGCGCTCGACGGTTTGTCGGCCGAACTCGACTCGATCATGACGGCCCGTATCGACACGGCGCGGCAGCAGATCGCGATGAACGTGCGTGCTTTACAACACCTCTCGCCGCGCGTGAAGTTGCAGAACGCCCGGCAGCGACTCGACGATGCAGGCGGCAAGATGCAGGAGGCCATGCGGCACATGGTAAGTTTAAGGCGAGAGCGTATCAATGGTTTATCGGCGCAGTTGAGCGCGCTGAATCCGCTCAATGTGCTGGCGCGTGGTTACGCGGTGGTGCGCGGCGCGGGTGGCGAAGTGATTCGCAGCGTCAATCAAGTGCAGGCCGATGCGCCATTGTCGATTCGCGTAAGTGATGGCGAGTTTAACGTCAAAGTAGAAGGATAAGGGACTCAGGATGAAAAAAGCCGCTAAAGTGCAGCCGATTGACAGCCTAACCTTTGAGCAAGCCTTTGCTGAATTGGAAGAATCTGTGCGCACGTTGGAGAAGGGTGAGTTGCCGCTGGAAGATTCGCTGGCTTTGTTTGAGCGCGGCCAACAACTCGCGGCGTATTGCGGCCAACTGCTCGACAACGCCGAGTTGAAGATCGAACAGATCGGCGAATAGGGCGTTCGGCTCAATGGCTCAGCCCTCGGATTCTCTTCGCCGCGAACCGCATCTGACGCCAGCCAAATTAGTCGGCCAGCGATTCGGCTCGCAGCCCTTTGGCGATGTTAAGGTCGCCCTCGTCGGTTATTGTCCGCGTCCGAATGTTTTAGATCGCTATCAACCTCGCGACACACGAGATCAATACTTCATCCACATCCCGCCTGCCAGCGTGCAGATTTGCTGCCACAACGCTGCGGAGTTTTTGTCGATCGTCCACGTCTATGGTGGCCCTGTCTCGGCGGCGTTGATGGAAGAACTAGCTTACTACGGCATTCGCTACGTTTTGGCTTATGGCCTGGCCGGTGGCTTGGGAACCGGATCGCAGAAGATGGGCGATTTCTACCTCGTCGAAAAGGCGTTGGCGCTGGATGGTACGACGCCGCATTACACCACCGATCGGATCATCGCGTCCGACGAAGATCTCAACGCGACGATCAAAGCGCTGATCGCGCGGACTGATTTTCCAACCTTTACGCCCGTGCAAGCCATGACCGCCGATGCCCTTTATCGTGAGTACGATGAGAATTTGAATGCCGCCATTGCTCAGGGCTGCGACATCGTCAACTGCGATTCGTCGCATCTTTTCGCGGTGAGTCGCAGCGTCGGTATTCACAGCACTGAGTGCGGCGTCTTATCGGATGTGGCAGCGGGGCATGGTGAGGAGTGGCACAGCACGCTGGGCGTAATGCTGGCGGGTGGTGAGTCGGCGCCGCTGGAGCCGATGGCGCTGGTCGGAAAAATCGTCGAGTTCTACGTGGAAGTGGTCATGCCTGAACTTAAGAGTTAGGACGCGAACTGCCCAGACAAAAAGCATCCGCGTCAATCCGCTGAATCCACGTTATCCGCGTCCAAAAATCTTTCGTCCAATCAGCCCGGTCAGCAAATGCAATTCTTCCACCTGCAGTAGCCACGCGGCCACGGCAAACACGCCCACGCCGATGATGGCCCCGCCGAGGGCGCGCACGATTACCCCCGCCGTGCTGGCCGCACCCAGAAACGCCCACACCGCCGCGCCCATGATGATCGACGCGAGGGCGGTTTTCAATGCCCCGATCAGCACACGCCGATCTTCAAGGCCGCCCAAGCGTTTACGGATCAAGATCAGCAACAGGATGAGTTCGATCGTGGCGGCGGTCGTGTTCGAGAGCGCCAGACCCGTCACGCCCAGCACATTGATCAGCGAGAGGCTCATCAGCAAGTTGATGAGTAAAGCGATCACGCCCAGGATCACGGGCGTGCGCGTGTCGTGCAAAGCGTAAAACGCCCGCGCCAGAATCTCCACACCGGAATGACCGATCAACCCCAACGCGAACGCGCCCAACGCCATGGCCACCAACTCCGTCGAGAGCTCGGTGAACTGACCGCGCTCGAAGAGCAGTTGGATAATCGGTTCGCGCAGCACCCACAGGCCGACGGCGGCCGGAATGGCGATGAACAAAATCGAGCGCACGGTCGCCGCGAGAGCCGATCGGAGTTGTTGCAGTTGGCCGCGCGCGTATTGATCGGCAAAGGTGGGGAAAGCGGCCGTCGCGACTGATTGCGCGACCACTGCTTGTGGCGTCAACATCACGCGCCACGCGTAATTCAGCGCCGAGACTGCACCGACCGGCAACAGTGAGGCCAGGCTTGTCTCGACCAGAAAATTGAGTTGGACGACAGCCACGCCGAACATGCGCGGCAGCATTAGCCGCATCACCTCGCGCACGCCGGGGTCGCGCAAAGCCAATCGGGCGGAGTAACGCGCCTTGATTTTGATCAGACCCGGTACTTGCACCAATAAATGCAGCGCTGCGCCCACAATCGCCCCAATCGCCAGACCATGCACGCCCCACAGCGGCGCAAGGAAAATCGCGCCGAAGATGATGCCGAGGTTGTACATCGACGGGGCGAGGCCCGGCAGCCAGAAACTTTGATGCGCGTAGAGGATGCCCATCACCACGCCGCTGATACCAAAGATGATGGGTGGTACCAGCATGATCTGCATCAACTGCACGGTGAGCGCTTGCTTGGTCGGATCAAAACCGGGGGCGAGCAAATACCGCACGATCGGCCCGGCCAGTAAGGCCGCGATAATGGCCGCGAACACCAGCACGATCACGACCAGATTGATCACCGCACTTGCCAGGCGCCACGCGCCCGATCGATCCTCGCGCGCCAGATAGTCCGTAAAGGTGGGCACGAACGCCGAGACCAGTATGCCGCCCGCGATAAGCGTGTAAATAATATCGGGGATGCGGAAAGCCGCAACGTAGGCGTCGTAATTGCCGGACGTGCCGAACTGCGCCCCGATGACGACATCGCGCAGCAGGCCTAGCAACCGGCTGACCAAAAACGTCGCCATGACGACGACGCTGGCCCGCGCGATCTGGCGATGGGAAGAAGTAGTCACGAGGCGGGATTATACCACCGCCCCTGCCTACGACTTGGATTGAGCGAAGCGCGTCAGCCAGCCCGGCTCGCGCACGTGTTCTTCTTCAAGTCGATAAAGCCGCGCCTGCATCACGCTCGATCGACCCAGATAGCCCACCATTTGCCGCGGATTCTCGCGGTTGACCACCGGCAAACGACCAATGTCGTATTGCAGCATTCGGTTGATGGCCGCGTGTACAGTCTCATCGGGATAGGCAACGATGAGCGCATCGCTGCCCGCTTCCAAAACAGTCTTGTCGCCGACGCCGTCGTCGAGCGCGCGAAGTACATCGCTGCGCGTGATGATACCCACCAACTGACCTTGCGCGTCGAGGATAGGCAGGGCTTGATGACGCGTCACCGCCGGATCGTTCCGCGCAATCCGATCGGACAGCTCGCTAACCTTCAGGTCCGCGTTGATGGTCGGCACATCCTTCAGCATCACCTCGCCCACGGTCACCTGTTGCAACACGTCGGCTTCGTAATCTTGATGCACCCGCACACCGCGCCGCGCTAGTTTCTCCGTCATGATTGACGTGTCGTGCATGAAGAGGATGGCTATGCCATCGGCGATGACGCACACCAACATCAACGGCAGAATCGCGTTGTAGTCACGCGTGATCTCGAAAGCAAAGATGATCAATGTGAAGGTGGCCCGCGCCGCCGAGCCAAACACGGCCGCCATCGCGACGAGCGCAAATGCCCCGATCGCGAGGTGCGCGCCCGGCACGATCTGATTTACGAGCGTGGCGAACACCGCGCCTAGCGCCGCGCCCGACATGAACATCGGCGCAAGCAGACCGCCGGATGTGCCAGAGCCTAATGAAATCAACAATGCCACTGCTTTGAAGATCATGACCAGCAGCAGGATTTGCAACGGCAACCGATCGTTCAAGATGTCCGAGATCGTGTTGTAGCCTACGCCCAATACGCGCGGCACGAAGAAGCCAATGACGCCCAGTCCCAGCGCGCCGATCGCCGGCCACCACAGCGCATCGACGGGCAGCCGCTCGAATTGATCCTCGACCCAATACAAAGCTTTGCTGAAGATCACGGCTGCTAAACCGCACAACACGCCGAGTATCAGATACCACGGCATTTGCAGCGGGATACCGAAGTCGACCAGATTCACACTAAACATCGGGCCGGGACCCATCAGTAAACTGTGGACACTGGTCGCCAACGTGCTGGCGATCACCAGGGGAATGAACGACCGGGATTTGAATTCGAACAGCAGTAATTCAATGGCCAGAATGACGCTGGCGATGGGCGTACCGAACGTGGCCGACATGCCCGCCGCCGCGCCGCAGGCCAGCAACACTTTGCGCTCGGCCGCCGTGGTGTGCAGGATCTGACCGACTATCGAACCGAGCGCACCGCCCGTCTGAATGATCGGTCCTTCCGCGCCGAACGGCCCGCCGGTCCCGATTGCAATCGCCGCCGAAATCGGCTTGAGGATTGCCACCCGTGGTGCGATGCGGCTGCGATTGATGAGAACGGCTTCCATTGCTTCGGGGATGCCGTGGCCTTTGATCTTGGGTGAGCCGTACTTCGCCATCACACCGATGATCAGCCCGCCGAGCGCGGGCACGAGAATGACCAAGAGGCCAAGTTGATTCTGATCGGGACTGACGAACTCCACAGACAGACGTTGGTAGAAGACGAGGTTGGTGAAAAACGCGATCAAGTTATATAGCACGTAGGCCACAAGCCCCGCCCCCACGCCCACCAACGCGGCGAGTACGGACACCAGCAGCATACGGAAATTGGCCGACGGCCTGATCTGCCGATCGGCTGGGTGTTGATCGATCATTGTATCTCCCTTGACTCGAGGTAAAAACCGTCGATAATTATATATCGTATTACGATATAAATCAATCGATTATAATGTGTGTAGACATTGGCCCGAAACGAGGTTCCGATGACGCGTTCGATAAGTCAAACCGACTATGAATCGCTGGCTGCTTTCCGCTACGCTTTGCGCCAGTTTTTGCACTTTAGCGAAACGGCGGCCGAGGCGGCCGGCCTGACGCCACAGCAGCATCAAACCTTGCTCGCCATCAAGGGCTTTCCGGGCGGGGCGCAGGTAACAATCGGGGAACTGGCCGAGCGTCTACAGATTCGCCACCACAGCACGGTAGGGCTGGTTGATCGGTTGGTAGCGCAGAAATTGGTTACACGCGAACCCGCACCGGCCGATCGGCGGCAGGTGTGCGTAGCGCTGACGGTGCACGGCGAACAAGTGTTGGAGAGCTTGTCGGTGGCGCATCGTGAAGAACTGCGCCGAATCGGGCCAAATTTGAAGGAATTACTGGCGCAGTTGGGCGGCACCGAATAAGCATCCGGGCACTAGACGCCAAAAGCGCCGATAGTCGCTGTCTATCGGCGCTCTGGCAAAAACAAGGAGGAGAAGAAGAGACGTTTTCGCCCGCTGCTCTTCGACTATAAATATACGCCATGTGAGTCAACTTAACTCGACTACAACCCTACGCTTACCCTACGCTCTAAGGTGGGATTGAAACCACCCCTTTTGTCCAAAGCCTCTGTTGGCACATTTGCCAAACCCTAATCTCACTCAGGGGAACCCTCCATGAGCACACCAATGTTGTAGAATGAAGTGGCACATTCCCCTTCAGGAGTCCAAACTTCATGTTCGACACCATCACCATCAAGAACGCGCGGCTGCACAACCTGAAGAACGTCAACCTCAGCATCCCGAAGAATCAACTGGTCGTGTTCACCGGCTTGTCGGGTTCCGGCAAATCGACGCTGGCCATCGATACGCTGCACAAGGAAAGCCTGCGCCAACTCTTCGAGGCGCTGGGCATGGTTGATTACGCGGGCAAGCCCGAGGTCGATCGGATCGAGGGCCTGCCGCCCTCCATAGCCATCGATCAACAGGGCAACAACCGCAGCCCCCGATCGACCGTGGGCACTTCGACAGAAGTCTTCACGTATCTGCGCGTCCTGTTCGCACGGCTCGGTCACCGCCCTTGTCCCAATTGTGGCACGGATATTCCGCCCCGGTACGATGTCGGCGACGACGCGAGCAGCCCGGGCGATGAAGAAGATTCCGGCGAGATGTATCCCTGCCCGGCGTGCGGCACACTGGTGCCCGAGTTCAGCATGGGGCATTTCTCGTTCAATAAACCGGCGGGCGCGTGTCCCACCTGCACCGGCCTCGGCTCGGTGCATTCGCCCAACATCGATCAGATCGTCGATCAGACGAAGACCATTCGCGGCGGCGCGATCTGGGGCTGGGAAGAATTCCATTTCAGTCGCTACATCGCTGCGTTGGAAGCCGCCGGTCGTCACTACGGTTTCACGTTCGACGCATCGCTGCCCATCGAGCAATACGGCGAAGTGCAGCGCGACTTGCTCTTCTACGGCGTGAATGGCGCGCCGTTCACACGCCACTTTCCCCACGTGAAACCGCCGACGTCGGTGGCGAGCGGCAACTTCGAGGGCGTGGTCACCAATCTCTTGCGCCGCTATGCCAATCAAGAGCACGACGAGACCTACCGCGAGAAGATGTCCAATTTCGTGAGCGAGCGCACCTGTCCAGATTGCCATGGCACACGCTTGAAGGCCGAAAGCCGCGCCGTGACCGTACTGGGGCGGAACATCATCGCAGTGTCCAAACTGCCGCTGGATGAGTTGGGTGCGTGGCTCGATCAACTGCATCCGTCCGTCACGCCAGACGAATGGATCGTCACCGAACCGATCGTGATGGACCTGCAAGCGCGGGTGCAGCGGCTGATCAACGTCGGCGTCGGTTATCTCACACTCGATCGAGACTCGCCCTCCCTCTCGGCCGGAGAAGCACAGCGGCTGCGACTCGCGTCACTGCTGGGATCGAGCCTGACCGGCGTGTTGTATGTGCTCGACGAACCGACGATCGGTCTGCATCCGCGCGACAATGCGCGGCTGATCACGGTGCTGCGCCAACTGCGCGATCTGGGCAACACCGTCGTCGTCATCGAACACGATCTCGATCTGCTGCACGCGGCTGACTTCGTCGTCGATGTGGGACCGGGCGGCGGGCGCAACGGCGGCAGGATCGTCGTCGCCGGTATACCCGATCGGGTGGCCGAGACCGCCGAATCGATCACGGGGCAATATCTCTCTGGCCGATCGCGCATCGCTATTCCCACCGAACGCCGATCGAGCAACGGCCGACATCTGACGATTCGCGGCGCGCGCGCCAACAATTTGAAGAACGTCACGGTCGATGTGCCGCTGGGCAAACTCGTCGCGGTGACGGGCGTATCGGGATCGGGCAAGTCGTCGCTGATGCTGGACATTCTCGATCGGGCGGCGCGCCAGCGCTTCTACAATGCGACCGATCTGCCGGGCGAGCACGATGCGATCGAGGGCTGGGACTTCATCGACAAGATCATCTCGATCGATCAATCCGCCATCGGGCGCAGCACGCGCTCGAACGCGGCCACCTACACCGACGCGTTCACCGGCATCCGCGAGGCATTCGCCGCGACGCCGGAAGCGAAAGCGCGTCATTTGAGCGCGAAGCATTTTTCTTTCAATGTGCCGGGCGGGCGCTGCGAACGCTGCGAGGGCGCAGGCTTGCTGACCGTCGAGATGCACTTCCTGCCCGACGTGCAGGTGCGCTGCCCGACGTGTCACGGTCGCCGCTTCAAGAAAGACGTGCTGGCAGTGAAGTATCACAGCTATGACATTTCGCAAGTGCTGGACATGACCATCGAGGAAGCGCTGCCTATCTTCACCGATGTGCCCGCGGCCGATTCGCGCTTGTCGTTGATGGTCGAGGTGGGACTCGGTTATCTGCAACTTGGGCAGCCGGCGACGACGCTCTCTGGCGGCGAGGCGCAGCGTGTGAAATTGGCGAAGGAACTGTATCGCCGCGCGACAGGCCGCACGTTATACTTACTCGACGAACCGACGACGGGCTTGCACGTGGCCGATGTCGCGCGCTTGCTCACCTTGTTGCAAAAACTGGTGGACGCGGGCAACTCCGTTGTGGTGATCGAGCACAACCTCGACGTGATGAAGTGCGCGGACTGGATCATCGACGTGGGGCCGGAGGGCGGCGTGACGGGCGGGTATATCGTGGCGCAGGGCACGCCGGAAGAAGTGGCGCAGGTCGAGCAGAGTTACACGGGGCAGTTTTTGGGCAAGTATTTATGAGTCACTACCGCGCCCGATCGGCAGCGGAGGCCGATCGGGCGCGGAAAATCGATCGTTGTATGTTACCGTTTGTTACGTTGCTTTCCAAAGACTAGCGTACTTCTTGCGGTATTTCAGATCCGCTTCGGTTTCGATCAACGCTAAGGCTTTCGCTTTGATCTTCTCATCCTGAACGGCATCGTACAGTTGCCGCAGATCTTTAATGATGTCGTAACGGATCAGCGTGCAGTTCTTTTCCGCGATGCACTCTGCGTAGCGATCAGCCAGGCCAGCCACGACCAATTGTTGTTTCTTTCCAGCGAGTCCCACTTTCCACAGCGCCTGCAAACAGTGCCGCGCCGTGACAAAGCGTTCGTCCTTAGTGACGGCGAGCAGCGCACCAAAGTCTTTTAGCATCTTGCGTTTGGGATCGCTTTTGGCGAGGTTGCATAGCACCTGCGCCGCAATCGCCCGCTGATGATTGTCGGGATGTTTGAGCATCGCCACTAGATCATCCCACACTTCGTAAGCCCAATCCACCGGCTTCTCGGTCACTTTCAACGTGTCGATAAAGGCCTTGTTTTGCGCGACGCGATCATCAGAGTCAAGATTCGCCAGGTTGGCGCGGATGGTCTTGTTCATTTAAATTCACTTGTTACTGGCGTGATAGCGCAGCAATATCGGCCCGGCTTTGAAGGGGCGTGTTTCGATGAGCCGCAGATTGATCGGTTTTGGCAACGCCGGAAAGAACGGCGTGCCAGCGCCTAACACAATCGGATTCACCACGAGTTGATACTCATCGATTAGACCCGCTGGCATGATCGACGCGGCGAGGGTGGGGCCGCCGATCTCCAGGTCCGGGCCAGGCTGTGCTTTGAGCCGCTTGATCTCCTCGATCGGATCGGTCTTGACGAGACGGCTATTCCACTCCACTCGATCGAGCGTTTGCGAAAAAACGATCTTGGGCGTGTCGCGCCAAATGCGGGCGAAGTCAACTTCCACCGCAGACGCCGCCGGATCTGCATCGGCAGTCGGCCAGTAGGCGGCCATCAATTCGTACATACGCCGCCCGTACAAGAAGGCCGCATGCTGACGCGCCTGTTCGTTGAAGAAGGCGTGGATCTCTTCGTCGATGATGACCCAATCGATCGACCGATCACGCGTCTCAACAAAGCCATCAAGCGACACGGACAGCGAGTAGATGAGTCTGCGCATGATCACTTCTGGCCGGCGTTTGCCGGTGGAATGTTCTGATTGAGTCGGAAGAGATTGGTCGGATCGTACCGTCGTTTGATGGCGGTGAGTCGCTCCCACGTGGCGCCCGGATAAGCCTCGCGGATGCGAGCCGCGCCGTCTTCACCCAAAAAGTTGACGTAGGCCGCGGCCTCGCCCTGGCGGAGCACCGCCGCAAAATCGGCAGCCCAGGCTTCGTGTTTGACTTTGTCTTCAGGCTGATTGTATAAAGCGGCCACGTTCACCATGATCCGCCGCTGACGATGCGCGAACGCCGTCGCTTCGATCGGTATACGCGCCATCGCGCCGCCGAGCGCGCGCAGCTGCGTGACGGCCATTGACGCGGTGGACGCTTGAAGCCGATCGAGTATGGTTTGAGCCACGGACCGATCGACGTTATCCATAAACAACGTGCGTGACGCCCCGACTGGATGATAGTTTGGATCGTCTGGCGGATAGATCTCGGGATACTTCATTGGTCGGATCAGATCCGCGATCGGTTGGGCAATGGCCCGGAAGGGCGCGATAACGCGCTGTCCAGTTTCAACCTCGCCGACATACACCAGCATCGCCATCACGATCAATTTGCCATGATATTCCGCTGGTAAAAACGGCATCGGCGGCGCGGTCATGACGTTGGCAATGGCCGATAGTTCATCGGGCGCGGCCTCGGCCTCTGCCATAAATGACGCGATCACGTCCGGCGTCGCAGGCAGAATCAGCATGCCGCCTAGTACCGAATTCACAGGATGCAGCCGAAATTGGAAGCGTGTCACGACGCCGAAGTTGCCGCCACCGCCGCGAATGGCCCAGAAGAGATCGGGATGATGGTGAGCGTCCACACGCAATTGTTGCCCATCGGCGGTAACGATATCGGCGGCGAGCAGATCGTCTATGGTTAAGCCGTACTTGCGCACCAAGTAACCAACACCGCCGCCTAGAGTGATACCGCCCAGACCAACTGAAGCGGTGTCCCCGAAACCAGTCGCCAGACCGTGAGCGCTGGCCGCTTGCGTGTATTCGCCCGCGGTCAAGCCTGCTTCGGCCCACGCCGTGCAGTTTTCGGTGTCGATGTGCAGCGCCCGCATCTTTGATAGATCCAGCACGATGCCGCCCTCAGCCACGCTATGACCGGCGACGCTGTGACCACCGCTGCGAACCGCGAGTTCTAAGCCCGTCTCACGCGCGAGAGCAATGACACGTGCTACATCGGCGTCATTCGCCACCTTCACGATGACGGCTGGATGCCGATCGATCCCGCCGTAGAAGACGGCGCGGGCTGCATCATAATCGGCATCGGCGGGTGTGATGACCTGCCCCGTGATCGTTGCACGCAAGTCTGGAATCGCGAACGTGGTTGGTAGTGGTGTTGATTGACGTGAGTTCATGCGAGTTGATCTCCTTGGCTGTGGGTGAGGACGCCTCGTCTCAAACAACCAACCCCCGTTAAGTTGTTTGGGACGTTGAATTTGGCGTAGAAAAAAGGTATAACACGACCGAGGAGTGGAGTCAATAGAACACAACGTAAAAAAATGCTAACGTCTGTGCCAAACTTCACGCGGGTCATTCTCAGGTCACTTACACCACACTGATACTTCTCTATTACTTTTCTAATTCGACTGTGCTAGCTTACGTAAGGTTACTTTCGCATTGAACCGAGTATCGTCTTAATGGTTATATGAATAAAACTCGAACACTGGGGGTAGTTAGGCTATGAATCTCAACAAATTTACCGAGAAAGCGCAAGAAGCGGTTCTCGAATCACAAAATCTGGCGCAATCGCTGGGCCATCAGACGATTGAGCCTGATCATATTTTGCTCAGTTTGATTCGCCAGAGCGACGGCATCGTGCCAAAAGTGCTGCAAAAACTGGGGCAAAACCCCGATCAGATCGCGGCGATCCTGGAGCGCGATCTCAACAGTCGGCCACGCGTGTCCGGTTCGAACGTACAGGTGAGTTTGAGCCGCGCCGCCAACGATGTATTGACTACGGCCGAAAACGAAGCCAAATCGATGCGCGACGAATTCGTCAGCACTGAGCACATTCTGCTGGCGCTGGCGAAGTCGCAAAGCCCGATCGGCAACATGCTCTCGGCGCGCGGCCTCAACTCGAACGCAATTTTGCAAGCATTGATGGCCGTACGCGGCTCGGCACGAGTGACTTCGCAAAATCCCGAAGGCACATTTCAGGCGCTGGAAAAATACGGGCGCGATCTGACGGAACTGGCCCGATCGGGCAAGCTCGATCCGGTGATCGGGCGTGATGATGAGATTCGGCGCGTCATTCAGATTCTCTCGCGCCGCACCAAGAACAATCCGGTCTTGGTAGGTGATGCGGGGGTGGGCAAGACCGCCATCGTGGAGGGACTGGCGCAGCGCATCGTGCGCGGCGATGTGCCGGAAGGGCTGAAAAACAAGCGTTTGGTTGCACTCGATCTAGGTTCGCTGGTCGCGGGCGCGAAGTATCGCGGCGAGTTTGAAGAGCGCTTGAAGGCCGTGCTGAAAGAAGTCACTGACTCCGACGACGTGGTCATGTTCATCGACGAACTGCACACGATGGTGGGGGCAGGCGCGGCCGAAGGCGCGATGGATGCCAGCAACATGCTCAAGCCGATGCTGGCGCGCGGCGAACTCCACACGATCGGTGCGACGACGCTGGACGAATATCGCAAGCACATCGAGAAGGACGCGGCGCTGGAACGGCGCTTCCAACCGGTGTACGTGGATGAGCCATCGGTCACGGATACCATCTCGATTTTGCGCGGCTTGAAGGAACGCTACGAAGTCCATCACGGCGTGCGGATTCAAGACGGGGCCGTGATCGCCGCGGCAACGCTATCGGACCGCTACATCACCGATCGGCAGTTGCCAGATAAAGCCATTGACTTGATCGACGAAGCCGCTTCGCGCTTGCGCATGGAGATCGATTCCAAGCCCGCTGCATTGGATGAAGTCGATCGCAAGATCATGCAACTCGAAATCGAACGTGAGGCGCTGAAGAAGGAAAAAGATCAGGCCAGCAAAGAACGATTGGCGAAGATCGAAAGGGAAGTGGCTGATCTGAAGGAACAGTCTAACGGTCTGCGCGCGCATTGGGAATTGGAGAAAGGCGCGATCACGGCGCTGCAATCGATCAAAGAAAAGATGGACGCCACCAAGACCGAGATCGAACGCGCCGAACGCGAATACAAATTGGATGAAGCCGCGCGCTTGCGCTTTGGCACGCTGCGTGATTTGGAGCGGCAGTTGAGTGAAGGTGAATTGCGCTTGAAGGAACTGCAAAAAGATCAGCGTATGTTGAAAGAAGAAGTCGAGGCCGAGGATGTGGCCGAGATTGTGGGTAAGTGGACGGGCATTCCGGTGAGCCGCTTGCTGGAAGGCGAGATGCAGAAGTTGCTGCACATGGAAGACCGCCTGCATCAGCGCGTGGTCGGGCAGGATGAAGCGATCCGCGTGGTGTCGAATGCGGTACGCCGCGCGCGCGCGGGCCTGCAAGACCGCAACCGCCCGATCGGGTCGTTCATGTTCCTCGGGCCGACGGGTGTGGGTAAAACCGAGCTGGCCAAGTCGCTGGCTGAGTTCCTGTTTGACGACGAAGGCGCGATGGTCCGTATCGACATGAGCGAGTATCAGGAGAAGCATACCGTCTCGCGGCTGATCGGTGCGCCGCCCGGCTATGTGGGTTACGATGAAGGCGGCCAACTGACCGAAGCCGTGCGACGGCGACCGTACAGCGTGGTCCTATTCGACGAGATCGAGAAGGCGCATGATGAAGTGTTTGATGTGCTGTTGCAACTACTCGATGACGGTCGTTTAACAGATGGGCATGGTCGCACGGTAGACTTTAAGAACACACTCGTGATCATGACCAGCAACGTCGGCTCGCAGTGGATCAAGGAACTGGGCGGCAGTAATGCGGCCGAGATGCGGAAGCGGGTTCAATCGGCTTTGGAACAGAACTTCAAGCCGGAGTTTCTCAATCGTATCGATGAGATGGTGATCTTCGACAATCTGACGCGGGCGGATTTGTCGCACATCGTGGAGATTCAGTTGAGGAATCTGCGCCAGTTGTTGAGCGATCGCAAACTTGATCTGCAACTCAGCGAGCGGGCGCGTGAGTGGCTGGCCGACACAGGTTACGATCCGGTGTACGGTGCGCGGCCGCTCAAGCGGACGATCCAGCGGTATGTGCAAGATCCGCTGGCCCTGAAGATCCTCGGCGGCGAGTTCAAGGAAGGCGATACCATCCACATCGACGCCGATCACGAAGGGTTGTACTTCGAGCGAGAAGCAGTAGGGGCGGGGCAGTAACCCGCCCCTTTACTGTGCGGTATAATCTCTGTGCATGGCAACCTCGACTCTCGATCCTAAAATTGAGCAGCGTTTGCGAATCGAGCAGAACATCTGGCTGGCCACCGTCCGATCGAACGGCCACCCGCACCTGGTGCCGATCTGGTTTGTGTGGGTGAATCAGCGAATCTACATTTGCACCGGATCGGACAGTGTAAAGGCCCGCAATGTGTTGGGCAATTCGCACGTGTCGGTCTCGCTGGAGAATGGCACTCAACCGGTGGTGATCGAGGGGCAGGCCAAGCCGATCGAGAAAGCGCCGACCCCGGTGGTTGAGGCGTTTCAAGCCAAGTACGATTGGAATGTCGAAACCGATAGCACGTACGATCAAGTGATCGAAATCGAGCCGCTGAAGATTCGAGCGTGAAAAGTGACGAGTGACGAGTGACATCAATTCTCGTCGATCAGAATTCACTTTTCACTTATCACTCATCACTCGTCAGTTCATTATCACAAGAAGGTATATCCATCATGATGCGATTTGACCGTTTCACCGAACGCGCACAAGATGCCGCCAACCGCAGCATCGAGATTTTGCAGCGTTACGGGCACAATCAAGTGGATACTGAGCACATTCTGTTGGCGCTGCTGGAACAGCCCGACGGCGTGGTGCCGCAGATTTTGAGCAAGCTTAACGTTGACGTCAACGTGATGCGGGCCAAGCTGGAAGACATTTTGAAGCAGTCGCCTAAAGCCGCGATTTATGGCGGCGGTACGGGGCAGGTCTTCATCACGCCGCGCGTAAAGCGTGTGCTCGATCTTGCGCAGGAAGAAGCGAATCGCTTGAAGGACGAGTACATCTCGACCGAGCACATCTTCCTGGCGATCAGCACCGAGCGTAACACTTCGGCGGCGCGATTGCTAGCGGAAAACGGCGTCACCCGCGAGCGCATCAACGAGACCGTGAAGGCGATTCGCGGCGGGCAGCGCGTGACCGATCCGGGTGCGGAGAGCCGCTATCGCACGCTGGAAAAGTACAGTCGCGATTTGAGCACGCTTGCCAAGTCCGGCAAACTCGATCCGGTGATTGGCCGCGACAACGAAATTCTGCGCGTTATTCAAGTCCTGTCGCGCCGCACCAAGAACAACCCGGTACTCATCGGCGAAGCAGGTGTGGGCAAGACCGCCATCGTCGAAGGGCTGGCGCAGAAGATCGCCGCCAACGACGTGCCGGAAATTTTGATGGGCAAGCGCGTGGTCGCGCTCGACCTCGGCGCGATGGTGGCTGGCTCAAGATTCCGCGGCGAATTTGAAGAGCGCCTGAAAGCGGCGATGGAAGAGATTCAACGCTCGCAAGGCGAGATCATTCTCTTCATCGACGAGTTGCATACCGTCGTCGGCGCAGGCGCGGCCAGCGGCGCGTTGGATGCAGGCAGCATGCTGAAGCCCGCGTTGGCGCGCGGCGAGTTGCAGTGCGTGGGTGCGACCACGCTCGACGAATATCGCAAATACATCGAGAAAGATGCGGCTTTAGAGCGGCGCTTCGCGCCCGTCTTCGTGGACGAGCCGAGCGTGGAAGAAACGATCGAGATGCTGCACGGTCTGCGCGATCGTTACGAGGCGCATCACAAAGTCAGCATCAGCGACAAGGCGCTCGTCGCAGCGGCGAACCTCTCGCATCGCTACGTCACCGATCGGCGGTTGCCCGACAAAGCGATCGATCTCATCGACGAAGCGGCGGCGAAACTCCGCGTGACGCTCTACACACTGCCATCTGATCTCAAAGCGATGAAGACCGAGATCGATCGGGTGGCGGCTGAAGAAGAAGCGGCGGGTGTCGCACGCGATTACGAACACGCCGCGATCCTGAAGAGTAAGCGGCTGCAACTCGACACCGAATTCAACGAAAAACGCGAGCAGTGGCAGCGCGAAAAGAACATCGACGAAGTGGTGGATGAGGCGGACATCGCCGCCGTTATCGCGCAGTGGACGGGCATTCCGGTGGCGCAGATGTTGGAGACCGAATCGGCCAAGCTGCTGCACATGGAAGAGCGCCTGCACGATCGCATCATCGGGCAGGAGGAAGCGATTGCGGCCTTGAGCGATGCGATTCGCCGCGCTCGATCGGGCTTGAAGGATCCCTCACGGCCGATCGGGTCGTTCATCTTCCTCGGCTCCTCGGGCGTGGGCAAGACCGAACTCGCCAAGGCTTTGGCGTGGTTCATGTTCGACGACGAAGATGCTTTGGTGCGCGTCGATATGAGCGAGTATCGCGAGCAGCATACCGTATCTCGATTGTTTGGTGCGCCGCCCGGCTATGTGGGTTATGAAGAAGGCGGCCAGTTGACCGAAGCCGTGCGCCGCCGCCCGTATCAGGTGGTGCTGTTCGACGAGATCGAGAAGGCGCATCCCGATGTGTGGAACGCGATGCTGCAAATTCTGGACGACGGCCGCTTGACCGACGGGCAGGGGCGTGTGGTCGATTTCCGGAACACCGTCATCATCATGACCAGCAACCTCGGCACAGAATTCGGTCGCAAGGGCGGCGCGTTGGGCTTTGCGCGGCCCGGTGAATCACCCGCGCAAGTTGCCGATGAGAAGAAGATCGAGGACAAACTCAAGCAGACCTTTAGGCCCGAGTTTCTCAATCGGGTGGATGAGATCATCATCTTCGGCACGCTGTCGGTGGAGGATGTCGAGCAGATCGTCGATCTGCAAATGAAGGAAATCCGCGATCGATTGCGTGAACACGGCCTGTTCATCGAGTTGACGGCGACGGCGCGCAAGTGGCTGGCGAAGCAGGGGTACGATCCGCAGTTTGGGGCGCGCCCGTTACGCCGCGCGCTGCAGCGCTACGTCGAATCGCCGTTGTCGGTAAAGATGCTGAAGGGCGAGTTCAAGGTCGGCGACACGATTCAGGTCGATGCCAACGATGAAGGCGTGGTGTTCAGCAAGTTGATTAAGCAAGACGCATTGCAACCGGAAACAGTCAGTTAGTTCGCTTGGGCGTTAGTCAAATAACGGCGGCCAGCATTTCGTGATGCTGGCCGCCGTTTTACTTCCTCGCGTGCTAACGGTTACTTCGCGTTGGGATCATATTCCACTAGAATGCGCGGGCTGCCACCGATGGGCGCACTGCCGGTGCTGTCGGGAGCCACGCCGCCCGTCGTGCCGGGCATGTTCCGATTGGTCGCGAGTGGCAACGAAATCGCGTACGTGCCACTGACGGGATAGAGGGTCTGCGCGGCGCCGTCCGGGAAGTACAACCGCGCCGATGGGCCGGTGGCGGCCAGATAGACCATGTCGTTGGTGTAGTAGCGCGTCCACATCACGACGACACGCTCGCTGGTGGCGGGGCGCTTGAAGGCGATGATCTCCTGATTGCCGCTGATAAAGTTGGTGGCCGTCACCGTGCGCCGATCGCGCCAGTAGGGCTGCGCGTCCGTTAACTGGCCGAAGATCATGGGGTAGGTTTGGTACGACAAGCGAGTGGTGTTGTCGTTACGCACCAGGCCATACGCATCCACGCCACATTGATTGCCACAATCGTCGAAGAGCTGGAACCACACATACGATTCGTTTTTCAGCCACGCGGCATATGTCGCGCTTTGAATCAGATACGCGGCCTGTTCGTCGGGCGAGGCGCGATACCAGCGATTCAGCGGATCAGTACACGCCGGAAAACTGCCTTCACCGCAGACCGGCACGCCGGTCTCCGTCAACCACAGCTCGACGTCCTGCAAGCCGTGATTGTCCAGCTGCACCCGATCGGGATACAGATAGCCGAAGGTTTGCCACGCCCAGAAGTAATTGTGCACCGCGACCTTATCCATGAAGTAATGATTTGCCACCGCGGTTGGATCGGTCTTGATCAAGTTGAGCAGGCTCACGAACCAATTGGATTTTTGCCAATGCACCATGCCGCCCAACACAATCTGAGCCTGCGGGTCAGCGGTGCGGGCCGACAAATAACCGACCTTTAAGAGCCGCGCGTAATCCGTGATTGTGCCGGTGAAGAACGTGTCCAGATCCGGCTCATTCCAAATCTCCCAGAAACGTACGCCGCGTTCAGCAGCCCAGCCTTGTTGCTGCGCCAGCGTACCGCCGGGTCGATAACGATTCACTGCGGCATTGACGAAGTACGCCCAGCGATTATCGGGATTGATCGATTTGCCGGGGCCGGGCGTGTCAGTGCCATCGCTGAAAACGCTGTTATACAAGCCTTGCGGCGGCGTGGTGACGCACGGCGGAGGCGCAGCGGGTTTCTGCCCCATAGACTGATCTAGGCGCGCGCGCAGGCCGTCGCCCACTTTCGGTATCGACGCGAGGCTGCACGCGGTGGTCTCCAAGCCTCTGGGCGTAAACATCAAAATGGGCAGCACTGTTAAGCCATGATTGAGGTCGGCAGCGATATTGCTGTCGGCCGCGGCCCAGTTGTAGACACGCGGCTGCGTGGCCGCTTGCGACTCGATCTCGTGCCAATACATCGGCCAGCGATTCAACGTGCCGCTGATGGCCTTGGCGAATTGATAGCGCAACTCACTATGACCGTAAGAAGCGGAGCTGACGAAGGCCAAACCTGCTGAAGGCGCGACTGGCGGCGACAGGGGCGGCGCATAATTACGGGTGATCAGCGGCAAATAAGTTTGGCTGATCGACTCGGCAGCAACGACACGAACGGGAGTGGTGATCGGCGCATCGAGCGTTGTCGTCGGCTCAGCGGTGATGATCAACAGCGCGGTGTAAACTCCAGTCGTCTCGATCGGATTCACCTCAATCTGAACGCTCACCGTTGAGGCATTGGTGCCTGTTAGAGGTTGAGCTGTCACACTTAATGGCAGTTCGGCGCTGATCGCGATTGACCATGTCAAGGTTGTGCCCGCCGTTGCATTGGCGATTAATAACGCGCGCGTGTATATTGTTGCGGTGTTGATTGGTGTGAGTATAGTGAAGTCCGATGGCGTCACCGCCAACTGCGGTTCACTCGCAGCCGATCGGCTGGGGGCTGCCCCTAGAGCGTTGATGGTCAAGATCAACCATAGCACAGTCATGGCAAGCACGGCACACAGGCGCTTCATGGACAGCCTCCTCAAGCGTTTGGCGAATTGGGGCGAACCGGGTTAAGATTCAACCATCCCGATTGTAACCGAGGAGCGTAAATTATGGGGTTGTTTGATGGACAAGTAGCGTGGGTTACGGGAGCAGGTCGTGGCATCGGACGAGCGGCGGCGCTGGCTTTGGCCGATCAGGGCGCGAAGGTGGCGCTGGTGTCGCGCACGCAAGCCGAGGTCGATCACGTGACCGATGAGATTACGCAGCGCGGCGGCAAGGCACTGGCCACGATGTTGGACGTGAGCAACTGGGATATGGTGACGTGGGCGGCGCAACAAATCGAAGCGGCGTTTGGGCACATCGACATTCTGGTGAACAACGCGGGCGTGCTGGAACCGCTGGGCAAATTGTGGGAGACGGATCCAGAACAGTGGGCGCGTGCGATCGACATCAACTTGAGCGGGGCGTACTACTGCATGCGCGCGGTGCTGCCCGGCATGATCAAGCGTGGACGCGGCACGATCATCAACGTGAGTTCGGGCGCGGCGACATCGGCGCAGCCCGGCTGGACGGCCTACGCGAGTTCAAAAGCAGGACTCGATCACTTGACGCGGACACTGGCGGTCGATCTGAAAGGCACGCCCATTCGCGCGTACTCACTGCATCCTGGTCTCGTCGAAACGCAAATGCAGGCGACGCTGCGCGAAGCAACTGACAATCAACTGCCGCCGAAACGCCGGCAATTCTTCCTCGATCAACAAGCCGCGGGCACAGTCTTCACTCCCGACGTGCCCGCGCGTGCCATTGTCTGGCTGGCTTCATCAATATGCGATTTGGAGAATGGCGCGACGATCGATCTGCGTTCACAGCCCGAAGTCGTCGCGAAGATCGATCGGATGCTAACGCGTGATCAGTGATGCGTGAAGCGTCGTTCACTCGTCACGCGTCACTGGTCATTCCGCAAGTTCTTCCACTGGCGTTTCAGTGTCTTCCGGTTCTTCCGGTCGCCGATCGAGCAGCTGGATCGTGCGGGCCACTACGATCGTCCGATAGTGCGCCTCGCCTTTCGCGTCCTCCCATCGATCGGTTTGCAAACGGCCTTCAATAAAGACCAGCCGCCCTTTCTTCAGATATTCCAGACTGATGTCCGCCAACTTGCTCCACGCGTTGACGGTGAACCAATCCGTCATCTCGTGCTTCTCGCCTTCGATCGATTTCCAGCGGCGATCGACGGCGACACTGAAGGTGGCATACTTGGTGCCTTTGGCTGTGTAGCGCGCTTCGGGATCGCGGCCTAAATAGCCGATGAGTTGAACGCGATTGAGGGCGGGCATGGTGACCTCCGTGTGAGATATGGTGTTTGGATTGTAGCATCAACGTCCGAAAAATCTAAACGCCCCACTTACCGCCACCACTGATCGTCGCCGATGGGAGCGGCGTAAGGCGCAACTTGATGTGCCGCGAGCAATGCGAGCGCAGTGTGTGTGTCGGTGAGTTGTCTAAGTTCAGCCGATCGCGCACAGATCGATATGATGGCGCTGGTAGCATCAGCCACAAACCGATCCATCGTTGCTTGATTCAGATACGGATAGGGTCGATCCAATACCCAGGCCGGATCGGGCTGACTGTAAAACTTTCGGATGTAGTCGAATTGGTGATGCAGCGCCGCGCTTGGAATGAAGGGCAAATAAGCGGGGGGATATGGCGCAGTCAAGAATACGCGCCAGAACAGACAATCAGGCTGGTCGCGCACGTAGCATTGATCGAGACCGTACCAGTCATCTTTGACATCCGAAAACATCGCGCGGCCCAGTTGCGTGTACAACTCAGCATAGATTGACATGGTGGCTTTGGCAATGAGTTTCCACCACAGATTGTCGCAGACCAGATGGCAGAAGTAACCAAGCACAAAACTGTAGCGAGCACGATCGAGTTGAAGGGCTAGATCGGTCAGGTAGCCGCGATAGAAATCGAGGTCTTTGACACGCCCTTCGTCTTCGCCGAGTTTCAGAAAGTGTGTCACTTCTTTGGGGGGATCGAAGGCGGTCCAATCGGCATTGGGCACACCCGAATCGGGTGCGATATTGCCAAAAGTAAAGGCGACCTCGTCCAGTTCCGGCCAGTGGGTTAGCAGATTCTCGGCAATGCGAAGGTGACAGATCCAGGTGCCCATCCTTGTTCCTGTGACGAGGCAGATCAATTGACCGGCTTTACCCAAATCGTGCGCGCGGCTTTCAACCCCAATGCGATTGGCTTGTCGGCCTTCCGGAACGTCACCACGCCAGTATACTCCACGACTTCGTCAACGGTGATCTGTGCCCCAGGGATTAGGTCTTGTTTTTGCAGATAATCCAGCAGACGCGGATCGCGTTCGCCTTCTTCGGTGATGCGCAAAATCTCCACCGTCTGATTTTCGCGCGTGTTGCTAAGCAAGATCGCATCGGCTGGCAGCCGCGTGCTCATCATGCCCGGAATGGGGTTGCCGTGCGGGCAGGCCGTAGGATGCCCAAGCGCGGCTAACATCCTGTCTTCGATCAACGGGGAGATGGCGTGCTGCAAACGCTCGGCCTCACGATGGGCTACCGCCCATTCGATGCCCAGAATGTCAGACATGAAGCGCTCGATGATGCGGTGGCGGCGAATCGACGCTTCGGCGACTTCCGTGCCATGCTTCGTCAGCGCGATGTCGCCGTCGTCGATCTTGACGAAGCCATCGCGGGCCATGCGCTGTAACGTCTGAGTCACCGTCGGCGGTTTGACCCCCAATCGATCGGCCAACCGCGCGTTGATGATCTTCAGACCTTCGTCGCGCATGTTGTAGATCGCTTCCAGGTAGTTCTCATAGGTTTCGGTTAGTTTGATCGGACTTGGCATTTTCCCCCGCGGCCAATTAAGTGTTGTCGCCCATGCCGATTAGGCGTTGATCAGATGAGCTAATAAGTAGCGATATTCCTTGACAATTCGGCATCTAATTTTTATCATGCTCATCTAGTTTAGTATAACCTACTTTTGACCGGTCCAAAAAGCCGTGTTCAAGCCAAGGAGAGGGTTCATGTTAGCAGGCTTTTTACTGGCATTGCGAGAAGGTGTGGAAGCGGCCTTGATCGTTGGCATTGTGTTGGGGATGCTGCGCAAGATGAACCGATCGGATCGCGCGCCCGCCGTGTGGCTGGGCGTGACTGCCGCCAGCGTCATCGCCTTGATCGTGGCGATTGTGCTCAACGTCATCGGTGCGGAGTTTGACGGCCCCGGCGAGATGGCCTTTGAGGGCCTCACGATGTTGTTTGCGGCTAGCGTGTTGACGTGGATGATCTTCTGGATGCAAAAGCAAGGGCGTCAAACGCAGCTGGGGTTGGAGGCCGATGTGAAAGCGGCGCTGACACGTGGCACCAAGTGGGGGCTGTTCTTGGTGGCATTCCTGGCCGTGGTACGCGAAGGCGTGGAACTGGCTCTGTTCCTGACAGCCGTCAACTTCTCTGAACCCGCGGCGGGCGTGGAAGCGCCGATCCTCGGCTGGCTGGGCGGCCTGCTTGGTCTGCTCGCCGCCGTGATCATCGGCTGGCTGATGTTCGATGCGGCCGTCAAACTCAACTTGCGCCGCTTCTTCCAATTCACCAGTTTGATCTTGATCTTTTTCGCGGCGGGGCTGGTCGGTCACGCGCTGCACGAATTCATCGAACTCGGCTGGGTACCGGCCATTGCCGAACACGTCTATGATCTGAACGCCGTGATTCCCGAAACCTCGATCGTTGGCGAGTTCATGAAGGCGCTCTTTGGCTATAACGCCAATCCGTCGCTGATGGAAATGATCGGCTATTTAGGCTATTTTGTGGCTGTGTTCGGCCTGACACGCTGGCTGGCGCGCAAGCCCATAACGAAGGTCGAAGTCGCCGCTTGATCGACGCGCTCAACATCCATGTGATACAATCAATGTGGCGAAGATTTCTTCGCCACATTTTTTGTGTCGAGGTCACGCATGGATGTCTTTGAAGCCATTTATCAGCGGCAATCGGTTAGCAAAGTCAAATCCGAGCCGGTGCCGCGCGAACTGATTGAACAGTTGTTGACGGCGGCGGTGCAAGCCCCTAATCATCACAAGGTGCGACCGTGGCGGTTCGTCGTCTTGCAAGGTGAAGCGCGTGAGCGGATGGGTGAAATCATGGCGAAGTCGCTCAAAACGAGCAAGCCGGAAGTCAGCAACGATGATGTGCAGCGGGAACGCCTGAAGCCGTTACGCGCTCCGGTGTTGATCGCGGTCGCCGTCGATAAACCTGCCATCCCCAAAGTGCAAGAGATCGAAAACGTGGCAGCGGCCTCGGCGGCAATTCAGAACCTGCTGCTTGCCGCTCACGCGCTGGGGCTGGGCGCAATCTGGCGCACCGGACCGACCGCGACCGATCCAGCGATCAAGGCCTTTCTCGGCTTGCCGGCCGATCGGCACCTCATCGGCTTCGTGTATGTGGGGTATCCCGAAGCCGCATCGACGCCGCCCGCGCGGCCATCGTTTGAAGATCGCACTGTCTGGATGTAAAGCCAAGGAGCCAAGGGAATGAGTCCTGATAATCGTCGCACGGTGGGTACCGTTTTGATCTGGGTGGGGGTGTTGGCGTGGGCGCCGTTTTTGGCGGCGATTGCGGCCAAACAAGTTGTGTCGATTTTGCCGTTTTTGATTGCGCACTTAAGCGGCGTGCTGGGCGGCTGGTGGCTGCGCCGATCGGCCGATCGGGCTGAGGGGATCGATCGGGCAGGTGAGACCCACGGCCAACGTCGCAAATTCGTCAGTCGCATTCTAATCTATCTCGGTGTGCTGGCGTGGGCGCCGTACATCTACCTCGATCGAATCGTCGGGCAGGATTTAGAGATCGGGCCGTTTCTGGCCGTGCATCTGACCGGCGTGCTCAGCGGCGTGGCGCTGCGCTTGAGCGTGGCGTGGAGTCGCCGCCGGGCATAACGGCAGCGCGCGCCGCTCCAAACTGTGTGATTGAATGGAACACCTGACAGGTCGCCGCTACCTGTCAGGTGTTTCTCGTTACGCTTGTCACTGTCTGGCGGTTGAGCGGTGCGGTATCCTTATTGCAACTCACTTGCAATAAGGTCCGACGTGACGCAAACCGAATTTGTCAGCCAAGCCGAACACGCCATCTCCGCCGGGGGCGGGCGCATGACCCATGCGCGGCGGGTCATCCTCGACGTGATTGCGGCCAGCCACGAACATCTCACCGCCGACGACATCGTCGTACGGGCACAGCGACGCGATCGGACCGTGAACCCCTCGACGGTCTATCGGACGTTGGCGTTTCTCAAAGAGCACGGTTTGATCAAGTCCCGGTACTTCGATCAAGATTCGCATCGCGAAGTCTTCGAGCCGACCCCGACAACCGAACACTATCATTTCACGTGCCGCAACTGTGGGGCCGTCATCGAGTTTGAATCGAGCCACATCGCGGCGCTGCGCAGACAGTTGCAGGCTGAATATGGCGTGGAAGCAACGCGGCTGTGTTTGTGTTTGACGGGGCTGTGCGCGAAGTGTAAGAAGTAAGTAATCGAGCAGACAAGGAAAGTGCTATGCCTGGAATCGGTTTGGACGAATTACCAGCGGGCAGCGATGCCGAAATCATTACGTTGGCAGGCGGCGGTGCGACGATTAGCCGTTTGGCGGCGTTGGGCTTTGTGCCCGGCAGCCGCGTCTCGATGGTGCAGAATTACGGACGCGGACCGCTGATCGTCAGCGTCATCAATACCCGCGTGGCCTTGGGTCGCCGCGAAGCCTTGACGATTCGCGCGCGCAGGATCGGTTGATGGGTGGGGACTGCTGCAACGTCTCGACCGGGGCGGCGACGCTCGATCAAGTTCGCGTCAACCAATCCGCGTTGACGCGGATGCATGTCGCTCTAGCCGGACAACCCAATGTCGGCAAATCAACGGTCTTCAATTTGCTGACAGGCCTCAATCAGCATGTGGGCAATTGGCCCGGCAAGACCGTCGAACAGAAGATCGGTACGCATCAACACGGCGAAGTCACCCTCGACCTCGTCGATCTCCCCGGCACTTATTCACTGACCGCTAATTCGCCGGAAGAACTCATCGCACGTGAATATCTGTTGACGCAGCACCCCGACGTGGTGGTAGCGATTGTCGATGCCGCCATCCTCGAACGCAGTTTGTACCTCGTCGCCGAACTGGTGCAGTTGGGACTGCCGCTGGTCGTGGGTCTCAATATGATCGACGTGGCGACGCAGCACGGCACGCGCATTGATTTGGAGGCATTGAGCGCCACGCTAGGCGTGCCCGTCTTTGGCTTGATTGCCGCACGCAACCAAGGGATTGAGCCGCTGATCGATGCGGCGATCGATGCGGCGATACAACCTGCGCAGCCGATCCACGGCCCGCGGTTGTCGCCCAAACTCGATCGGTTACGCGGCGAGATCGAAGACGCCGTTAAGGTCAAACTCCCCGCTGATTATCCGCCCGACTGGGCGGCACTCAAATTGATGGAAGGCGATCGGGCCTTGATCGATCAGATGCGCCAACGGCTCGATCTGATGGAAATGGGTACGCTCAAGCTGCTGCTCAAGTCGCAGCCGGACGCGCCGATCATGATCGCAGGCGCGCGTTACGAATGGATTTCGCGCGCGGTGAAAGCGGCGGTGACGCGCACGCCGACGAAATCGATGACGTTGACGGCGCGGCTCGATCGGGTTGCCACCCATCCGATCGGCGGGTTGGGTGTGCTGGCGGCCGTGTTAGCCGTATTGTTCACGCTCACGTACACTATCGGCCAGCCGATTCAGAACTGGCTGGACGTGACGCTCATCCACGGCCTGTCGAATGCGGCTTCGGCGTGGCTGGCTAACGCGCCCGCGTTAGTGCGCGGCCTCGTCGTCGATGGCGTCATCGGCGGGGCAGGCACAGTGCTGACTTTCGCGCCGATTTTGGTGATCTTCTTTGCAGGCATGGCGGTGCTGGAAGACGTCGGTTACATGGCGCGCGCCGCGTATCTGATGGACGGCTTTATGCGCATGATGGGGCTGCACGGTAAATCGTTTTTGCCCCTGTTTTTAGGCTTTGGCTGCAACGTGCCGTCGATTGCGGGGACGCGCGTGATCGAAGCGCCTAAGGCGCGGCTGTTGACCATCATCCTGTTGCCGTTGATTCCATGCACGGCGCGCATGGCTGTGGTGGCGTTTATGACGCCTGCCTTTTTCGGCGCGGCTGCGCCGTTGGTGGCGTTGGGTTTGGTGCTGTTGAACGTCGGCACACTGGCCGTGGTCGGCGCGATTTTGAGCCGCACGCTGTTGAAGAGCGATCACAACGCCTTCATCATGGAACTGCCGTTGTATCATCGACCCAATCTGCGCACGATCGGCTTGTTGGTGTGGCAGCGGACGATCGGGTTTGTGAAACACGCGGGGACGTTGATCCTGCTGATGGCGCTGATCGTCTGGGCGTTGTCCGTCATCCCGACCGGACAGGTGGAGACTTCATGGCTGGGCGGTTTCGGCCGGGCACTCGCACCGATCGGCGGGTTGATGGGTTTAAGTTGGCAGTTGATGGTGGCGCTGTTGGCGTCGTTTGTCGCCAAAGAGAATTCGATCGCGACGCTGGGCATCTTGTTCGGCACGGGCGATAACGCGGCGGGGTTGGCGGCCCAGTTGAGCACCGTTATCACACCGGCGGCGGCATTGAGTTTCTTGGTCGTGCAACTGTTATTCATCCCGTGTGCGGCAACCATCGGGGCGATTAAACACGAGACGCGTTCGTGGCGATGGACGCTGTTCACGATCGGGTTGCTGGTGATCGTATCGTTTAGCGTGGGCATAGTCGTGTATCAAGTGGTCAGTCGCATGGTCGGCTAATCATTCGATAAAGGGAGCGAACATGCTGGAAAAGTTGACGTCGATTCTGAAGCGGGGCGGCACGGTGACGGTCGATCAGATGGCACGCGAGTTGGATACGTCGCCGCAGTTGGTCAGTCAGATGCTCGATCACATGACCAGCGCCGGTTGGCTGCGGCAGTTGGAGGCCAGCTGCGCCAGCACGTGCGATGAATGTGTGTTCGTGCGCGATTGTCAACGCAGCACTCAAGGCCGCGTGTGGCAGGTGGGACGGCAGGAGTGAGTAGATGAGTAAGTTAGTGCGTCGGTTGATGGGCGACTAATGTAGTCGTCACTAATTTACCAATCTACTGACTTACAAGCCCGCAAGTTGCCCAATTGCCTGAATGCCGTTACAATCGCCGCATCACGGATAAGGGAGCCACGCATGGCCTATCAACCACGCGGTTTGTATTACGAAGAGATGGAAATTGGCTTGAAGGTAACCACGGCGGCGCGCACGATCAGCGAAGCCGACATCATGGCGTTTGCAGGCCTTAGCGGCGATTGGAATGCCATCCACGTCGATGCCGAGTATGCCAAGAGCACGCCCTTTGGCGAGCGCGTCGCGCACGGGTTGTTGGGCTTGTCGATTGCGACGGGTTTGGCGATGCAGATGGGCTTCCTCGATCGGACTGTTGAGGCCTTCACGACGCTGGAGTGGAAGTTCCGTGCGCCGGTCAAGATCGGCGATACGATCCACGCCGAAGCCGAAGTAACGCAGAAGAAGTCGGTGGGGCCATCGGGCGGCTTCGTCACGTTCAACGTGGTGGTGAAGAATCAACGCGACGAAACGTGTCAGAAGGGCACATGGACAATCGTGGTGAAGGGCAAGCCGAAAGAATAGTCGTCAGTGGTTGGTCGTTAGTGATCAGCAGAGGCTGCTTGCAGGCAGCCTCTTTTTCATGCCGCGTGCCTCTTGCATCACGCATCAAGCTGTAAAGGACAATCAAATGCTGCTTGAAGTGCTGCCAAAGTTGTATCAAATCGTGGTGCCGACGCCGTTTGCGGTAGGACCGGTCAATTGCTATGTAGCGACGAGCGAACCGCTCACGCTGATCGATACCGGACCGCTGCACGCGGATTCGCGCGCCGCGCTGCACGCGGGTCTTGCTGAGTTGGGTCTGCGCGGGTCCGATCTGCGCCGCATCGTCATCACGCACGCGCACGCCGATCATTACGGGTTGGCAGCTGAACTCGTGCGCGAGTCTAGCGCGGAACTGTGGACACACCGCCACAACCGTGCCACGTTGGAACAGTACACAGCCGCCCGCGCCCAGCGGGATGCCTTCTACATGCAATTGATGATCGAATCCGGCGTGCCGCTGGAAGAACGGCAACGCATCGCCGATAGTCGGCGCGTGGGCGAGCGCTTCTCGGAGGCTGTGAAGATCGATCGGATGCTAGCTGAAGGCGATCAGATTAACTTGGCCGATCGGATGTGGCAGGTCTATCACATGCCCGGACATGCGGGTGGGCTGATCACGTTCTTCGAGCCGGAAGCACGGCTGTTGCTCTCGAACGATCATCTCCTGCGCGAGATCAGCAGCAACCCGATTGTCGAACCGGCGCCCGACGGTGGGCCGCGCCCGCATCGCTTGGTGGAGTATCTGCATCACTTGCAGCGCGCGGTTGATTTGAAACCCGTGATCGCGTGGACATCGCATGGCGAGCCAGTACACGATGTGGAGAAGTTGGTGCGCCAACGCCTGCACTTCCACGTTCGCCGTGCCGATAAAATTCTGGGCCTGATCGGGGCCGGAGAACGATCGGCGTTTCAGATCGCGGAGCCGCTGTTCGGACGACTCAATGGCGTTGATTCGTTTCTGGCACTGTCGGAAACGATCGGCCATATCGACTGGCTGGCAGAGCAGGGGCGAGTGGTTGCGAGTGTACGTGACGGCGTGCTTTACTGGCGGAAAGTTTAGGACGCAGATAAAAGCCCTCGATTCAACGTCGAGGGCTTTTTCGTGTCTACTTGCTTACTGGTCTTATCTCAACACGCAAACGGCGGGAACAGGAATTTGAAGACGCTGCTGAACGACGCACAGTCGATGAACGACCACGCGGCCAGCCCCAGCACCGCGACGATGGCGAGCAACGCCAGACACCCACAGCCGATCATTATAATGCGGCGATTATCGGTGGTCGGTGCGGCTTCGGGTGCAGGCGGCGCAACCACTACGGGCGGCGGAACGTTAACGGGCACCGGCTGCGGTTGAGGTCGCGCGGCGGGTTGCGCGGCAACCTGCGGCGGCACAACTTTGGGCGGCGCGAAAGCGGGCTGAGTGGGTGGCGGTTGCAGCGCGACGTCCTCGGCAGGACTGACCAACGTGGCTTCACTGCCGAATGGGACCGAGACGCCCAACACGACGGTGTCGGCCAGGCCGATCAGATCGTTGTGGGCTAAGAGGACAGGCGTCGTCACGCGGCTGCCGTTGACGAAGGTGCCGTTAGTGCTGCCCAAATCCTCCAGCAAATATGAATTGCCCTGACGTGTGAGGCGCGCATGTCGGCGTGAAACTTGCGGGTCTTCAATGACTAGATCGTTACCGGCCTCGCGTCCAATAGTGAAGACATCTTTGTCAATCTCAAGCGTTTGGTTGGGCCGGGGACCCTGGCGAATCGTCAGTCTGAAGGCACTGCTGTCGGGCATGCTTCACTCTCCTGATCGCGCGAGGCTGTGATGCGAGTATAGGCGGAATTGAAAACGCTGTCAAACGCATCCGGTGTTGCGGCGGCGGGCAAATTCCTCTTGATAAAGGCTGGCAAGCTACGATATAATACGGGCGCGCCATCACGGATGTCAGCCAACATTCGATTGTAGTCTTGGATCGGGGGAACCATGAGTACAACGAGCCAGTCGCATATCGCTTCGCGTCAAGGGGCAGAAGATTCCGGCAAGTACTTTCGGTACATCGCCGAGTTCGTCGGGTTCAAGCCGGAAGACGCCGAGATCATTCGGCAGACCAAGCCCATCATCGAACAGCACCTGTCCGACATCGTCTCCAAGTTTTACGCTCACCTCTTGCGCTATCCGCCCACGCGCCAGTGGTTTTTGAAACCGGATAACACCATCGATCAAGACTATCTGGAACTGCGGATGCGCCACCTGACTAACTTCTGGTTGCGCACCGCCGATGCGGTATTCGACGACGCATATGCTCGCTACGTCGATTACGTCGGCCGCGCACACACCTCGCATGGCGCTGATCCCAAGATCTACATCGCCGAGCGCTATGTCATCGGGCAGGTGGGCTTCATGTCGCACGCCATCAGCGACGTGATCATCAAAGACCTGCATCCCACCGATCCCGATTTTGCCTTCCGCGCTGAAGAGGCTTGGGATAACTTGATGATGGTGCTGTTGGAAATGCTATCGCGCGCGTACGGCAGCGAACGCAGCGCCGAGTCATTCGATGCGCTGTTGCCGGTTGATAAAGAACAGGTCGAGGCGCTGGCGAAGATCGCCTATGAGCGCGAACACGGCGAGGAAGAAGCGATTACCTTCAAGCGTGTGACGGTGGCGCGCGCCGCCGACATTCCCGAGGGCGAACGCAAGATCGTGACGCTCGACAAACTCTCGATCGGCGTGTTTCACCACAAAGGCCAGTGGTATGCGCTGCGCAATAGTTGTCTGCATCGCGGCGGGCCAGTCTGCACCGGCGCGTTGGAAGGCGATACGCTGATCTGCCCGTGGCACGGCTTTGAATACGACGTGACGACTGGCAAATTCCTGTCTGATCCCAACGCGCGTCTCGACACCTACCCCGTGTTCATCGAGGCCGACGAGGTCGTGTTGCTCGTGCCGGAAATCGGTCAGCCGCCGGTTGCCCCACAATCGCCGGAGCCGCGTCCCGCGTTGAAAGCCAACGAATTCTGGGCGGAAGATGTCGCCCCCGGCGTTATGACCCTGGTCGGCGAGGTCGTCGTGTACAACGTCGACGGGACGTTTTACGCCACGCAGAATGCCTGCACACACAAGCAAGGTCCGCTCAACGAAGGCACATTGGACGGCAATGTCGTCGAGTGCCCGTGGCACGGCTCCAAATTCAATGTGTGCACGGGGCAAGTGGTCCTCGGCCCGGCTAAAGAAGCGTTGAAGACCTATCGTGTGATCATCGACGGGCCGCTTGGCCGCGTCGAAGAACAGACTACCATTTCTCCGGAGGCTGCAGCCATGAGCGATAACGAATTCGCGATTAGTGACGTTCCGCCTGGTTCCGCCATGTTAGTCGGCAACGTCGCCGTCTTCAACGTCGATGGCCAGTTCTACGCTACGCAAGACGAATGCACGCACAAGCAAGGTCCGTTGAGTGACGGCGAACTCGACGGCGAAGTGGTAACGTGTCCTTATCACGGTGCGCAATTTAACGTCTGCACGGGCAAGGTCCTGCGCGGCCCGGCCGAGAAGGATGTGCAGACGTATCGCGTGGAAGTGAACGGGGAGATTGGGCGCGTGATTCTGGACTAGTCGCGATCAAATTGATCGCCCTCACGCTGAGGTTATCGACAACCCGATCGGTTTAGCTGGCCGATCGGGTTTAATTTTGTCCCAGGTCGATTACTCTTCGACGAATTCACCGCCGCTGATCTGGCGATCAATCAGATGGCGCTCGGCGTCAAACCTCAATTCGACTTCAATGGTCTGATAGCAGCGCTCTTTGCCGATCAGCCCTTTGCGGCAATGATACGCCGCATGCCCAGCCTCGTCGTAATCCACACTCAAGTCGTTCGATAAATCCACCCGCGTCTCGATGATCTCGCCGCAGCGCCGACAGCGCACTTTCAGCGGCAACAACTGGCGACTCGGAGCCGCGGCTTGTCCAAATAATTTCTTGAAGAAGTTCATTGCTCTCCTTGCGCGGCCCGCGCGCGGATTGTTTGGAGTTGGCTGGTCGTGCGGCGATACTGCCACAAGTTTTCGCCGGTGAAGATGATCAATGCCAGCCACACCAACCCAAAGCCCACAAACTGCGACGACGAAAACGCCTCACCGTAGACCAACACGCCGAGCAGAAATTGCAGCGTCGGCGCGATGTATTGCAGAATGCCCACAGTGGACAGTGGAATGCGCTTCACGGCCGAGGCGAACATCAAGAGCGGGATCACCGTCACCGGCCCGGCGCCGATCATCAACAGGTCGTGAATGAGATCGGTGTGCAGAAACACGCCTTGCCCGTTGACTTCCGCAAAGATCAAATAGGCCAGAATCGGCAGAAACAAGACGCCTGTTTCCAGCGTCAAACCATGCAACGAGCCCAACGGCGCGAGTTTTTTGACGAGGCCGTACAGGCCAAACGAAAAAGCGAGCGTCAGCGCGATCCACGGCAGCGAGCCATATACAATCGTGAGGTAAGCCACGCCAATCGCGGCGAGGCCAACCGGCACCCACTGCATAGGCCGCAGTCGCTCACGCAGAATGATCACGCCCATCAGCACGTTCAACAGCGGATTGATGAAATAACCGAGGCTGGTCTCGACGATGTAGCCCGCGTTCACGGCCCAGATGTAGACGAACCAGTTGATGCCGATGAACACCGCCGCGAGCACATACACCCGCAGCACGCGCGGCTTCAACGCTTCAGCCCGAAATGTGCGCCACTGGCGCAGCATCAGCAGCACGATGGTGAGTGCGACAAACGACCAGATGATGCGATGCCCGATCAATTGCAAAGCCGGAACTTGATGTAACCACTTCCAATAGATGGGCAGCAAACCCCACGCCCCGTATGCGCCGATGCCGTACCATAGACCTTTATTCATACGCCCCGCTTATGTGGATCAGAATGGGCCGATTATACGCCACCTGACTGAAATAAACAGAAACCCGATCAGCTGTATCGTCCGATCGGGTTATGGCAGATCTAATGAGAGGCGGATAACGGGTGGGCTTTACTCATTACTTGTTACTTGTTAGCTCAATCCCACTTGAATTTCAGCACGGCAATTCCAAAGAAGGCCGCAGCAAAGAGCAGCAGCACACCGCACGCGGGCAGAATCTGCACGAGGCCGTAGCCGCGCACGAGGATGTCTTGATAGGCGCTGAGTGCCCACGCGTGCGGCGACACAAAACTCAGCGTCTGCATGAACTGCGGCATCACGAAACGCGGCACCATCACCCCGCCGACTGCTGCCATCGTGACGACGAGCAGTGAACTCAGCCCGCCGATCTGCTCCGCGGACTTGCCCAGCGCAGCCAGTAGCAACCCCAGGCCGTTCGCCGCCAGCGACGCGCACACCGATACGAGGATCAAGCCTTCGGGATGCTGACCCAACTCCAGGCGCGGCAGACCCGTCAGCGGCAGCAGGAACACGCCCACCGCAAACATCAGCATGATTTGGACGAGATTGAGAATCAGGTACGGTAGCAACTTGCCCAGCAGCATCGTCGCCCGCGACATCGGCGCGGCCATCAGGCG
>JAXLWI010000045.1:0-35885 GCA_046328575.1 Anaerolineae bacterium | reverse complement strand
ATCCAATATGAAACCAACGAATACGATGGCTCAGTGTTTCACTCGGCCGATGAAGTCGCGGCACTGATCGGCGTGGCGGTCGAGCACGTGTACAAGACCATCGTTGTGCTGCGCGAGGAAAAGGGCAAGAAGCCATTCCTCGTGATGGTCGCCGCCGATCGTGAAATCGATCTGCGCAAATTGGCTGCCTCGCTGGGCGAAAAGAAACTCAAAGTTGCCAAGCACGATGAAGCCGAGGCGCTGACAGGCTTGCAGGTCGGCGGCATCAGCGCGCTGGCACTGCTCAGCAAACCGTTCGAACCGTGTCTCGATCGGACAGCGCTGGCCCACACGCACATTCACATCAGCGGCGGGCAGCGCGGCCTCGATGTGAAGATCGCCGTGCCGGATTTAATCCAACTGACTAAAGCGAAGATCGTCGAAGCGACGTAAGAAATTTACGCGGGGGAACTGTGTCAACAGAAACATACATCGAAGCAAACGGACTGCGCTTTCATGCGCTGGATTGGGGTGGACACGGCGATTGGCTGGTGCTGCTGCACGGCCTCGCTTCGCAAGCGCACATTTGGGATCTGGTTGCCCCGCAGCTAATCGATCGGTTTCGCGTCATCGCCATCGATCAGCGCGGACATGGTCTCAGCGACAAACCGGATTCGGGTTACGACTTCGCCACTATCACGCGTGATCTCGACGCAATATTGTCGGCCTTGAAGATCGATCGAGCGTGGTTGGCAGGACATTCGTGGGGCGGCAACGTGGCCGTGCACTACGCGGCCGATCATCCACAGCGCGTCAGCGGTCTGATCCTCGTCGATGGCGGTTTCCTGCAAATGCCCGACCACGTTGACTGGCCGACAGCTAAGAAAATGCTAGAGCCGCCTGATCTGATCGGCACGCCGGTTGAGGAGTTCCGCGCCAATTTGAAGGTTTGGCAAGGCGCCGCCTGGTCGCCGGACGCCGAAGCGATCACGTTGCACAACTTTGAAATTCGGGCCGATCAAACCATTGCGCCGCATTTGAAGAAAAGCAATCACATGCAAGTGGTGCGCGCTTTGTACGATCATCATCCATCGGAGTTGTGGGCGAGCATACAGTGTCCAGTGCTGATGGTGCCGGCCGTGGCCGCACCTCCCTATGATGAGCGTGCGCAGAGCATGCTCGACAACAAGCGCCGCAACATCGCACGCGCCGAACAAAATCTGAAGCACTCGCAAACGCTGTGGATGAACGACACGATTCACGATATTCCGTTGCAAAGACCGAATGAGTTAGCGACAGCGATCAAAGACTTCGTACTGCGTAATACATGATACGTATTGCGTAACTCACTCGTCACTCTTCACTCATCATGCTCTCCATCAACTTGCTTGGCACACCGCAAATCTTGGTTGACGATCAACCGCTATCGATCACGCGGAAGAAGAGCCGCGCCCTGCTCTATTATTTAGCCGCGCACCCCAAACCGTTAACGCGCGAACATCTCATCGCGTTCTTCTGGCCGGATCAAGATCGTGCGTCGGCGCAGCAGGTCTTGCGAACGACCCTGCACGGTCTGCGCAAAGCGCTGGGCGAGGCGCTCGTCGTCGATGAAGCCACCCTCGCTTTAGCGCCCGCTGTTGAAGTCGATGTGCGGATCTTTGAATCCAGTCTCCAACTTCCAACTTTCAACTTCCAGCTACTAACTTCTACCCTCCAACTTTATCGCGGCGATTTTCTCAGCGACTTTGTGTTAGGCGATGCCGCCGAATTCGACGATTGGGTCATCGGGCAGCAGGAGCACTATCGGCGGCAGGCGGTGCGCGGCTACATCGCTTTGGCGAAATCGCACGAGGCGAATCAGGATTACGCCGCCGCGCTCGACGCCATCGATCGCGCCTTGAAGTTCGATCCGTTACAAGAAGACGTGCAACGCAACGCGCTGCGCCTTCACTATTTGGCGGGTGATCGTGCCGGAGCGATTCGCCGTTACGAGACCTTGCGGCGACTGCTCGATGAAGAGATGGGCGTGCCGCCCATGGCCGAGACGCGCGCACTCTATGACCAGATCGTGAGTGATGAAGGGTTGCAAATCAGCCCACAGCCCTCAGCCCTCAGCGGTCAGTGGTCGGTGGTCAGCAGTCCCAAATCGGACATCAAACCTCAGAGTTCAGAAATTCAATTGCCGTTCACGGGCCGCGAAGCCGAACTGCGCGCGCTGCGGGCCGCGGTGGCGACGCGGCAGATGGCAGTGATTGAAGGCGAACCCGGCATTGGCAAGACGCGGCTTGCGGCGGAATTCATTGCCGACGAAGGGCGACTGCCTTTGATCGCGCCCGCGCATGAATTGGAACAAGCCCTGCCTTATCAACCGATCATCGAAGCACTGCGCGGATTGATGACGCAATCCGATTGGCCGGCGTGCCGATCGCGCTTGCAGTTGGCCGACGTGTGGCAGCGCGAGGTCGCGCGACTTGTACCTGAATTGTCGGGCAATCCGGTGAGCGTCCCCACCACAGCCGACGAACCGCGCTTGTGGGAAGGCCTGCGGCAGTTCTTGATCGCATTGGCGCGTACGCAACCACTGGCGCTGTTGATCGACGATTTGCAATGGGCCGATACGGCCACGCTGGCGCTATTGGGTTACTTGGTGCGCAGCACCGCCGCCGATCAGTCGGTAGCCTTTGTCGCCACGCTCCGCCCGATCGCGCCACGCACCCCCACGGCCACGCTGCTGCAAACGCTGCAGCGCGAAAAGCGGTTGACGCGCGTGTCGCTCGATCGGTTGTCGTCCGATGAAACCACGGCGCTGGCTCAGCGCTTGAGTCCGACCTTTGCGTTTCCGCTAGCCGATTGGTTGATGCGGCAAAGCGAAGGCAATCCGTATATGTTGAGCGAGTTGATCCAATACGCACGCGCCAACGATGTGCTGCACACCGATGGTGCGCTCAACCTCAGCGCGTTGTCCTCCGCGCCGATCGTGCCGCCCAACATTTTTGCGTTGATCGAAGCGCGGCTGGCGCGGCTCGGCGATGCAGCGCGGCGCGTGCTGGATGCGGGTGTGGCCGCCGGGCGCGTGTTTGAGTTTGAAGTGGTGGCGCGGGCCGCGGGCTTGTCCGATCAGGCCGCGCTGGATGCGCTGGACGAATTGCGCGCCGCGCGACTGATCATGCCGCAAGGCAGTGACGGCTTGCACTTCGCGTTCGATCATTCGTTGACGATGGAAGTGGCCTATCGGGAAGTGGGCGAACCGCGGCATCGCGTGCTGCATCGGCGCGTGGCCGAAGCGATGGAGTCGATCTACGGTAAACAGCCGATGGATCCGATCAGCGGTCTGATCGCGTGGCATTTCATCGAAGGCGGTGCGATCGAGCGGGCCGCGCCGTACGCCATCCGCGCCGCCGAACTGGCGCTGAGTTTTGCGGCGTGGCGTGAAGCGATCGAGTTCTACACACAGGCGTTGCGGGCTGATCTGCCCAACGCCCGCCGCGCCGAAGTCTTGTCGGCGTTGGGCCGCGCGCACTTGAACGCCGGTGAGATCGATCGGGCGGCGGAGAACTATCGGGCCGCGCTGAGATTAGTAGAACCACCGAGTGTCGAAGCGTATGATCTCCAGTTAGCACTCGCACAGGCTTTGCTCAGTCAAGCCCGCTATGGTGAAGTGATCGAGTTGGCGCAGGTGGTGCGCGATCACGGTCAACCCTATCAGCAGATCGGCGCGGAGTTGATGTGGGGCGCGGTGCTGTCGATCGAGGGCGCGGATCTGATCGGGGCGACGCTGCATCTGCAAAAGGCCGAACAGTTGTTGCGCCAAACCGATCGGCCCAATGCCGCCCAGTTAGCACAGGCCACCTTTGAGTTAGGCAGCGTGGCTGCACAACAAGGTGATCTGCCACGCGCTGTCGCACAATATCGACGGACTTTGGAAATTGTAGAGCATGCCAACGATGCCGAGACACTGCCATTTCGCGTGCTGGCCTATAACAATCTTGCATATCATTTACATTTGCTCGACGATGCGTCCGCGGAGGAGTATGTGCGAACCGGCTTGCAACTGGCTATCGATAACGGTGTGCTGACGTTTCAGCCTTATCTGCTGTCAACGCTGGGTGAGATTCAACTGGCGCGCGGGGACATTGATGCGGCAGAAAAAAACTTCAATGAAGCGCTGGCGATGTCGGAGCGGTTGTCGATCCCCGAACGATTGGCTGGTTTGATGGCGAATCTCGGTTTGGTCGCGCAGAAACGCGGCGAAAATGCGCTGGCGATTCACCGTTTTTCGACAGCCCTGGCGCGCGCCGAAGCGCTGAACCTCAAGCACTTGTCGGCGCAAATTCGCGTGTGGCTGGCACCGCTACTACCCGCCAACGATGCGCGTGAACATTTAGCCGAAGCCCGTTCGATTGCGGAGAGTAGCGGGCGCAAACGCTTGTTGGAAGAGATCGAAGCCGCGAGTCGACGACTGGACGATTAAGCGATCAAGCAACAAAGCGAAGCAGTTCACTACGAATTACGCATTACACATCAGTCACCATGACCCACTCACCCATCATTCGTGCCGTCATCTTTGATATGGACGGCGTGTTAGCCGATTCCGAACCGATCATCAATGAAGCCGCCATCGCGATGTTTGCGGAGCGCGGCTTGACCGTGAAGCCCGCTGATTTTTTGCCGTTCGTCGGTGCGGGCGAAGATCGCTACATCGGCGGCGTGGCCGAGAAGTACGGCTTGCCGCTCGATCTGCCTGAAGCGAAACGGCGCACGTACGAAATCTATCTTGATCTGGTGCCCGTGAAGTTGCAAGCCTTTCCGGGCGTGCACGACTTGATCCGCGCCTGTCGCGCCGCTGGACTGCGACTGGCCGTCGCTTCCAGTGCCGATGCGATCAAGGTCGCGGCGAACTTGAAGAAGATCGGTTTGCCGCCCGAAACTTGGGATGTGACCTTGACGCGTGAGCACGTCCAACGCAACAAGCCCGCGCCGGATATCTTTCTGCTCGCCGCGCAAAAACTCGGTGTGGAGCCAGGCGCGTGTGTGGTCGTCGAAGATGCCGTCAACGGCGTGCGCGCCGCTAAAGCGGCGGGCATGCGGTGCGTCGCGGTGGCGCACACTTTTTCGGCGGAGCGATTACATGAGGCCGATTTAGTACGAGAGCGCATCGCGCAGTTAACGATAAATGATCTCGCACCGAATATGATACAGACTTCGAGAGAAACTGTTCTTGAAACCGATCGGCTTATGCTGCGCAAGTTTGTGCTTGATGACGCGGCTTTCATTCTCGAATTGGTGAATGATCCAGACTGGCTGCGCTTCATCGGCGATCGGAACGTGCATTCATTGGAGGATGCGCGCAACTATCTGCAAAACGGACCGCTGGCGATGTACGACCGATCGGGATTTGGGTTGTACGCCGTCGTGTTCAAAAGCAACGCCGCGCCGATCGGTATGTGTGGTTTGATCAAACGCGCGGGACTGGACGATGTCGATATCGGCTTTGCGTTTCTGCCACACTATCGAGCGCAAGGTTACGCGTATGAAGCAGCCTTAGCGACACTGAGATACGGACAGCGCGAGTTTGGCTTGAAGCGCATCGTCGCGATCACTTCGCTTGATAACGAACGATCGATGCAATTGTTAGAGAAGTTAGGTTTCAAGTTTGAGCGACTGATCAGACTTCCTAACGACGATGAAGAATTGAAATTGTTTGCAGTGGAGATGTAACTCTCAGCTCTCTCCTCTTTTTATTTCGGCCTGATCGGTGTGTATTCCGATCGGGCCGTGATGTTTACGCCTCCGTTTACGCTGTTGACACGCATGCGAATTATGCTTACGCAAGTGGTAGAACGTCTGTCGTGTATTTTTACGTCGATTGAGGTGCGTTAGTTTAGAGTTGGCTAAATTCTCAGGTTCATCTCATCTGGGTCGAGTAGAAATTATCAGAAGCAGTTCAACCACTTCAGATAAGCCAAGGAGCGAGATGTTAAAGAAAGTTGTCATCGGTATCGTTGTGTTAGCCGTCATCGGCGGCGGAGTTTTATTCGTACTCGATCGGACGTTGTTTGCCCCAACCGCGGTGAGCGACGCGGTGCCCACTGCGCCGACGATTGCAGCGCCAGCCCAATCGTCAGCCGCTCAGGCCGCGCCGACCCAAGCGGCTGCGGCAACCTCAGCACCGGCTCAGGCTGCTCCGACGCAGGCCGCTGCGTCGAGTGCGCCGGCCAGCGGCACGCAGCTGTACAACGTCGATGCCGCTCAATCCGAAGTCCGTTACGAGGTCAACGAGACATTCTTTCAGGGCAATCGGTTGGCGACCGCCATTGGCCGCACCAAGGGTGTAGCGGGGCAGATTCAAGTCAATTTCGCTGAACCTGCCAAGAGCGTCATCGGTGACATCGTCATCGACATCAGCCAGTTCCAATCGGATGAGGGGCGGCGCGACAACTTCATCCGTAACAACGGTCTCGAATCCGCCCGCTACCCGCAGGCGACGTTCAAGACCACCTCGATCGAGGGTTTGCCCGCCAAGGTCAACGTCGGCGATGAAGTTTCGTTTACGATTAGCGGCGATCTGACGGTGAAGCAAACGACCAAGCCGATCACGTGGCAGGTAAAGTTAAAGCTGACCGATCAAGGCCTTAGCGGCACAGCCACGACGCAGATCAAGATGTCAGACTTCGGCGTCGGCCCGATCAAACTGGCGATGCTGGCGACTGAGGACGATGTCAAGTTGACCTTCGATTTCGTCGCGGTCAAAGCGTAACCATTCACTTCGCACCCTCGCAGAGACACAAAGTTTTGAGGTATACTTTGTGTCTCTGTGTGTTTAGCCCTATCTTTCAAGGTCCAACTGTGATCAAAGCCAATCAGATACTGGCCCAGACCTTTCACACTCTGCGCGCCAGTTTTAGTCCGTTACGTGTGCTCAACCTTCGCATCTATTGGAGCGGTCAGGCTGTGTCGCTGCTCGGCACATGGATGCAAGTCACCGCCCAGAGTTGGATCGTGTGGGAACTGAGCAAATCAAAAGAAGCGCTGGGCATCGTCTCGATGTTAGGCTCACTGCCGATGCTGCTGTTCGGCCTGTGGGCGGGCGTGTGGGTTGACCGGCTCGATCGGCGGAAGATCCTCGTCGCGTCGCAGAGCGCCGCCATGCTTTTGGCTTTCGTGCTAGCCGCACTGGTCTTTACGAACACCGTCCAGTTGTGGCACGTCTACGTCCTGAGTTTTCTGCTGGGCTGCGTGACGGCGATCGACTTTCCGGCACAGCAAACGTTCATCGGCGATCTGGCGGGCATGGCCGAAGTGCGCAAAGCCATCGTCGTCAATGCTATGATCCTGCAAGTCGGGCGGATGGTCGGCCCGGCGCTGGCTGGCCTCGTGATGAGTGCGGTCGGCGCGGCCATGGCCTTCTTTCTGAATGGCCTCAGTTTCATCGCCGTCATCATTAGCCTGCTGTTCGTTCGATCGCATCGAACGTCGGGGACGCACAGCGGTAGTTCTGTTCGCGCCGTGTTGGACGGCCTGGGTTTTATTCGCAGTCAACCGCGTATTCAAGACATTATCTTCTGCTCGGTCTTGGTAGCTTTCTTTGGCATTTCGCTGCTCAACTTCTTTTCGTCAGTAGCCGATGAAGTCCTGCACGGCGATGAGCAAACATTGGGGCTGTTGCTGGCCTCATCTGGCGCGGGCGCGCTGATCAGCACGCTCATCGTCACACCGCTGCTCCAAACGCGCCGCCGCCTCGGTCGCGTGTTGGCGCTGTGTGTGATGTGGGCGGGCGTGTGGTGGATACTGGCCTCGTTCTCGCGCAGCTTGCCAGTGACTATGCTCTGCGTGTTCACCGGCGCGTTAGCCACGCCGACTGTGTTGACTACCGCCAACGGCCTGATCCAGACGATGGCGCCACCCCAAATGCGCGGCCGTGTATTGTCGGCGTTTATTCTCGTCAGTTTCGGCATTCAGCCCATCTCATCGCTAATCATTGGCACTATGGCGGAGCGCTTTGGCACACCCTATGCCATCCTATTCGACGGCGCGACGATGATCATCTTGGCGGCGGCGATACTCATCTTTCGACGCGGCTTCGCGAGTTGGATCCCCTACCCGACGGGTGAACCGCACCCGATCGAATCCGCGCATGGATCACACTGATCACATCAACCTGCTGCGCAACGCGGTGACAGCCGGCGGCGTGTGGGCCGATTTCGGTTCAGGCACGGGCGCGTTCGCACTGGCACTGGCTGAACTGATCGGGCCGTCGGGCACGCTCCATTCGATCGAGCGGGATGAGTACGCCGTGCAGCAACAACAACGTGCATTTGCCGATCGATTTCCAGATCGGCGTGTACACTATCACTTGGCGGATTTCAATCGCCCGATTGATCTTCCCAGCCTCGACGGACTCGTCATCGCCAACGCGTTGCACTTTTACGCGCAGCCGGAGCCCATCATCACGCGGCTGAAAGCGTACCTCAAACCCAGCGGTTGCTTCATCGTCGTCGAATACAACGTCGAGCACGGCAACAGCGCCGTACCGTATCCGATATCGTTTGAGCATTGGCGCGATCTGGCACAGTATGCGGGTTTTGCTCACACGGAATTATTAGCCACACGCCCCAGTCGCTTCCTAAAAGAAATTTATTCGGCGGCCAGTCGCTAGACGCCGACGTATTTGACTATGTGCCCGAATTAACGCACAATTCAAGCAGTCCGCGCGAGCCGCTCAACGGCCTAGACTTAACCGGACCGGATGCTTGCGATATGAGTGCGTCTACCATTCTGATCGTCGACGACGACGCCGATCTGCGTACGATTTTGCTGCGGGTATTCAAGCGTGATCCTTACACGCTGCTAGAAGCCGGCGACGGTGACGAAGCGCTGCGAGTCTGCCGTGTGCAACCGCCCGATCTAGTGCTGCTCGACATCATGATGCCGCGGCTCGAAGGCGTTTCAACCTGTGAGCAGATTCGCGCGCTGCCCGGCATGCAGCACGTGCCCATCCTCATGGTCACGGCACTGGAAGACCCTACCTCAATCGAGCAGTCCTTTCGCGCTGGCGCGACCGATTACGTCACCAAGCCCATCAATCTGAGCGTACTGCGGCAACGCGTGCGCTATCTGCTGCGCGGGTCTGAGGCCGAAGCGCAGCTGCGCGCCAGCGAATCACGGCTGCGCTCCATCATCGAAGTGTCAACCGATGCCGTGATTCTGATCGACGCCGAGCAGCGGATTCAGTTGTTCAATCCGGCCGCCGAGCGATTATTTGGCTATCGGGCCGACGAGATTTGCGGCCAGTTGCTCGACGATCATCTGTTGGTCCAATCCCTACCGATCGATCTATCGCAGCTTGCCGCCAACACCAGTTTTGAAGCGCGCGGTCGGCACGTCAACGGCACGGAGTTCCCGCTGGAAGGCTCGATCGGTTGGTTTGACGACAACGGCCAGATCATGTACACGGTCACCCTGCGCGATGTCACCGAGCGGGTCCGATCGCAAGCCGCCCTGCTGGAAAGTGAAGAGCGCTATCGACTGATCACAGATAACATGACCGATACGGTCTGGCTGGTCGACGCCAACCTCAACCTGCTCTACGTCAGCCCGTCAGCCGCGCGCGCGCGCGGCTTTACGCTGGACGAGATCAGGACCATGCCGTTTGCGACACAAATCGCCCCACATTCCATGTCGCAGATTCTGGCGGCGCTGGGCAGTGTGCTGACCCATGAGCTGACCAGCGCGCCACCCAAACGTATTTCGCGCACCATGGAATTGGAAATCCTACGTAAGGATGGCTCAACGTATTGGGAGGAGATCACCGCGACCATTATCCTGGACGAACAGGGTCATCCCCAAAGTATCGTCGGCGTGGGACGTGAAATTACCGAACGCAAGCAAATGGAAGCCGCCCTGCGCCAGAGTGAGGAGCGCTATCGGCTCATCACCGAAAACATGACCGACGCCGTTTGGCTGATGGATTTGCAGATGAACACCGTCTACGTCAGCCCGGCAGTGGAACGCACATTGGGTTATAACTTCGCCGAAATTCAACATCTAACGTCGCGGCGTCAGTTGTTAACGCCCGATTCGCAGCGCGTCATCGCCGGAGTGTTTCAGCAGTACTTTACCCCCGATAAGATCAGCCACAACCCGCCGGACGCCGTATACACCTGCGAACTGGAGTATTACCGGCGTGACGGCACCAACATGTGGAGTGAACTCCGCCTGACATTGGTGCGTGACTTTGACGGGCAGCCGAGCGGTATTCTTAGTGTTGGGCGCGATATTACCGAACGTCGAAAGACCGAAGAGAAAATCCTGCGTCTGAACGAAGACTTGGCGCAGCGCGCCCGTGAGTTGGCGGCATTGAACGCAGCCAGTCGCGCGTTAACATCATCGTTGGAACTGCGGCATGTGCTGGAGACCGTCGTCCGCGAAATTCAAGTCTTGTTGAACACTGAACGCTCATCGGTGCTGCTGCGGGACTCAGCCAGCGCCGATTTGGTGTTTGCGGCGGTAGCCGGCGAAAGTTCGGATATTTTGATCGGTACGCGCGTTCCCATCGACGCCGGGGTGGCGGGCTGGGTGGCGCGCGAGGGGCAAGCGGCACTGGTGGAGGATGTCAGTCAGGATCCGCGCTTCTGGAATGAGGCCGACGCGCGGACGGGCTACATCACCCGATCGGTGTTGGCGGTGCCGATCAAATTCCGCAACATGGTTTGGGGCGTGGCCGAGGCCGTCAATCGACACGGCGGGCCCTTCACTGATCACGAGCGGGACATGCTGGAAGCCCTGGCTAGTTCAGCAGCCATCGCCATCGAGAATGCGCGATTGTATCAGGCCGAGCGCGAGCAATCGCAGCAGTTGCAGGAATCGCAAGCGCGATTGGTGCACGCGGAAAAGATGTCAGCGCTGGGCCGGCTGGTGGCATCGCTCACACATGAGATTAACAATCCGCTGCAGGCCGTGCAGAGCGGGCTGTACCTAATCCGCGAAGAGTTGGGCATGGATCCGGCGAATGCCGACGTGTTGCACGATGTCAACATCATCGACGGTGAGGTGCGGCGTATTTCCAATCTGATGCAGCGCCTGCGCGAGTTCTCGCGGCCGGTGCAGATGGAATCACGCCCGACCAATCTCAACAGTATTTTGGATAACATTGTAGAATTAATCGGGAAACAGCTGGAACGGCAGGGCATCACCACTATTCGGCATTGGGACCCGCAACTGCCGCAGCTGATGGTCAGTCCGGATCAGTTAACCCAAGTCTTTATGAACTTGGCGCTGAACGCCATCGACGCCATGCCAGACGGGGGAGCGTTAACTTTATCGACCACGTTGGAACGCGAGGCCGACGGTGTGACGAATGTGCAGGTCAATGTCGCCGATTCGGGCGAAGGCATTCCACCAGACGTATTGAAGCGGATCTTTGAGCCATTCTTTACGACCAAGACCACCGGTACAGGTCTGGGGCTGTCGATCAGTTATGAAATCATCCAGTCCATGGGTGGTGATATTTTAGCCACCAGCATACCCGGCTCTGGCACGGTGTTCAGCGTTAAGCTGCCTGTGCGCACGCCGTCTTAAGCGATGCACCAACCTGTCTAGACTTACACTATGAACGAGAAAATCCTTATCCTCGACGACGAAGTGGCTGTGCTCCATTTTTTTGAGCGCGCGCTGCGCACTCAAGACTATGCCGTGTCGACCTTTAGCACGGGAGTGGCGGCCATGGACGCTATCGCCGAGCAAGAGTTCGATCTGGCGTTGTTGGATCTACGCCTGAAAGATATGAGCGGCCTCGATGTGCTGGAGCACCTGCGCCAGCAATGGCCTGCCACGCCCGTGATTCTGATTACGGCGCATGCCTCGTTGGAAACCGCGATTCGAGCTCTGCGGCAAGGCGCGCACGATTATTTACTGAAGCCCTGCAGTGTGGATGAACTTCGGCAAAGCGTGGCCGCGGGGCTGGTCAAGCGCCGTCAGGAACTGGACCGCCGGGCAACCGCCCACCCGATCGAGCCGGTTGGTGCCGCTGCTGATGCTGATGGTCAGCACCAACGGTTCATCCAGCAACGCGGATTGATCATCGACGCCATTCGCCATACAGCCACCTTCGACGATGCGCTGCTCAACCTCAGCCCGATCGAGTTCAGTATCCTGGCCTACTTAGCCGGTGAAGCGCCGCGCGTCATCTCGGCTGAAGAAATTGCTCGTGAGGTTCAAGGCTACACCACCATTTCAATGGAAGCGCGAGACACTCTACGCTCACACATCTATCACATCCGCACTAAGCTCAGAGCCGTGACCGGCCGCGACATCATCCGGACTGTGCGCGGCATCGGTTACTCCATCGAACAGTAAACCTCCCCAGTTTGGTCCTTTGTGGGATTTAGGCCTTGCGCGGTGTGCGCCAGGTTGGCCGTGACGTGTCTCCACGTTTCTTCCACGCAATGTTTATGTGTCTCTATGCAAATTCCATGTATCTTTCACTGCACACCATAAGTCTTTATGCTAAAAGTAAAGTTGGAAAAATAGCACGTACCAGGAAGGGATTCGGACAATCATGCCTAAGGAAATCGTCGAGATCATTCCGTTGATCGGTCAAGGTTTTGCTCGCGATGTGACGCTGGCCGTATTAGCGCCAGCCTTTGCCGACGCCGGATTAGCGGACGAGCCGATCGATCTGGTGTTCGAGAAAGTGGAGCGTGCCAAACAAGAATGGGAAACTACCGTTGACTCATTGCCAGAGCTGGTGTGCGTCATCGACGATCGCGGCTGCGTCGTGCGGGCTAATCGCACTGTGGAAGCCTGGCAGCTGGGCAGTGTCAAAACCGTACCCGGACTGAGTGTGCACTCCATGCTGCACAGCCAATGCATTGATCCGGCCTGCCCGCTGGTGGCTTACTTTCAGCGCGCGACAGCCGCCTCCAATAGCCAGCCGCTAGAACCGTTTGAAATCTTCGACCCAGTTCTGCAACGTCAATTGCTGCTCAAGATGCGGCCCATTACGGTGTCGCGGCCCGATCTGCCGATCACGGCGGTGATTGTGATTGAGGATGTGACCGAACGTCGCCGCAATGAAGAAGCACTGAACCGATCGTTGACGCGGCTGGCAGCGATGAACGAGATGCAGCGCTCCATCCTGGCGGCAAGCACGCCGGAAGAGATAGCGGAAGCCGCTCTGTCGCGCATTCGTCCGTTAGTGGCCTTTCGGCAAGCGCGACTGGCTTTGTGCAATGCCGACGATGACGGCGTAGCGGTGTTGACCGCCGATGCCAACGGCGTAACACACTTGCGACCTTTTCATCAGTGCACGCTGGCCGATTTGCAGTTCGGCGACCCACATCGCTTGGCCGATGATTTCGCAGTTGATGATATGCGCCAGGCGACCAACCTATCTTCACTGGAACAGCAGTTGTTACATGACGGGATGCGGTCATTTGCGAACGTCCCGCTGGTCACGGGCGGAATCTTTATCGGTTCGCTGTTGTTGGCCAGCGATCGGATCGCCGCTTTCACGTCCGAGCAATTGCAGGTCGCTCGCGAGATTGGCGATTTACTGACCATTGCCGTGCATCAGGCCCGATTACATCGACAGGTGCAACAGGTTAACATGCAGTTACGCTCGGCCCTGCGGGTGAAAGAAGAACTGATTCAGAATGTCTCGCACGAGCTGCGCACGCCGATCGGTTTGATTTATGGTTACACCTCGTTGATCAAAGAAGGCGAACTGGGCAGTGTTACACCCGATCAAGATCAAGCGCTGGATGTGATGCTGAAGCAGGAAGAGCAGCTGCGCTTCATGGTGGAACGCCTGGTTGATCTGCGCAGCAGCCACACGATGCAGCTCTATCGCGTGCCGCTGGATGTGACCGAGTGGGTGACGCTGGTGGCACAGCCCTGGCAGCGACGAGTCCAGCTGCACGGTCATCCCATCAACGTAGAAATCGATTTACCCGCCATCACGCCGCGACCGCTGGCCGATGCAGAAGCCATGAAACAGGTACTGGATAATCTGCTGGACAATGCGGTCAAGTTTAGTCCGCGCGGCTCGTCAATTCTGATTCGCGCCGAACTCGATCGCAACACGGTCTTGGTCAGTGTACATGACCAGGGCATCGGCCTGGCCGCTGATCAGGTGGCTCAGATTTTCGAGATGTTCTATCAGGTGGACGGCAGCACTAAACGTCGGTATGGTGGGATGGGCGTAGGCTTGACGCTATGTCGGGATATCATGGCCGCGCATGGCGGTCAGATTTGGGCTGAGAGTGCGGGCAAAGGTCAGGGCAGTACGTTCTTCTTGGCACTGCCGCTGGAACGAACGCTGGAAACAGGCACTCGGCTCTAGAAAGGCGACGGGCGCGCTTACACACGTCCGTGAAAGCAATTCATGCTTACATCACCAAGGGGCACTGCTAAATCCGTCAATTGGGGCGGACGAATGATCCGCATGGTGACTGCGCTGGTAGTCGTCGGCGCGTTGTTCGGGCCGCTTCAACCGATCGGGCGGGGGACGTCAGCGTTGCAACCATCGCTGCAGGTGCTGGCCCAAACTCAGCCGGAAGCCACCGTACAGGTGATCGTCCAGAAAACCACCGCTGATACCACGCTCGAAGCAACCGTTGAGACGATGGGGGGAACTGTCACGCGCGATCTGCATCTTATTCAAGGTTTTGCGGCCAGGCTCAAAGCGGGCGATGTTCCACGACTGGCCGCTCTGCCAGGTGTGCGCTGGGTATCGCTGGATGCGCCAATGGTCAAGGTAGCCGACGAGTCGCGGCCAACCGATCGGCCAGCCCTGCCCAATCCGGCCGTACGACGGGCCGATTTCGATTCAGCCAGTTTCGTCGGTAACGATACCAGTTGGAACGAAGCCTGGCTTGAAATCGGCGAAGATGATGGTCCAACCGCTGGCGATGTGGCTGTGGTCAATTTCATGGCAGGCAGCCTGACCGGCCTGCGCATACAAGGCGCTCAGAAGGGCGTTCAGACCAAGATCGATTTGACTGATCTCAACGGCGGCGTGTTGAGCTTTGCGTATCGACGCAAGGACTTTGCAAGTGAGGCCGATTACGTCAGCGTCGAAATCTCAACCGATGGCGGCATGACGTGGGTTGAGGCGCAGCACTTGGCTGGTCCCGCCACCGATGAAGATATCGCCGTCGCGCAGATTGATCTCGCGCCTTACGAACATCAGACGCTCGGGTTACGGTTGGTCAGCTCGGCCGCTTTTTCAAGCCAGAGCAAATTCTATTTGGACTACGTTCAAGTAGCGGGTACCCTTGCCAGCTTAAATCTGCCGTATACGGTCTGGCTGCCCGCCGTGAGCGGCGGGTCAACAGTCGGGGCTGATGCCGAACTGCCCGTCTCAATCGCCAAAGTCAAATTTGGCACGACAGTGAAGGTGGTCAGCGATTGTTTTTCCAACTCGAGTTACAACGGTAACTATGGCACGGCCAACTGGAAAACCGGCTGGACTGAATTCGATGTTAACGGAGTCGGCCCCAGCGCCGGGAATGTCAACATTGCGAATGGTGAACTGTGGCTGGATGACAACCCCGACACCGGCACGCAACCCAGCCTGGCCCGATCAGTTGATTTGTCGACGGCGACTTCGGCTCAGTTGACGTTTGATTTTCGAACTACAGCAGGCGTGGATGCCGACGACATCGTAGCGGTGGAGGTATCGAAGAACGGCGGTGTCACCTATTCCACACTGGAAACGTTCAGCGGCATTGCTGGCACAGTGACGCGCAGTCGCCACTATGACCTTTCGGCTTTCATGGCCAGCAATACCACCATTCGATTTCAGGTGATACAAAATTATGGCAGCGCTGATGAAAGCTTCGTTATCGACAATGTCGCCATCACGTTTGCCAACACCACGATCCTTGATCAGTTTGACAGCGTGTCTTACACCAACAGCGATGGTCTGGCGACGTGGGCCGGGCCATGGGTTGAGAACGATCCGTATGGTGGCAATGGCCCGGCGGGTGGCTACGTGCGCGTGGAAAACGGCCAATTGATGCTGGATTGGCTGTACGCTTACCAAGAGAAAATCAGCCGCAGCGCCGATCTCAGTGCCTACACACAGGCGACACTGACCTTCAATTGGCAGACATCGGGTTTGGGGCTGTTTGAATCTGTATCAGTGTTGGCTTCGAAAGACGGCGCGTGGTTCACGCAGTTAGGCACTTATAGCGGCAGTAAATCCGGCTCGGCCAGCTTCGACATTAGTGCCTTCATTTCGAGCAACACCACCATTCGATTTGAGAACCGCAGTTTCAACTGGAATTACGGCGACTCCGTCAAAATCGACAACTTACAGATTGCGGCCAGCGGTGGTTGCGTACAGTGTGAAAATGCCACCAAGCTGAAGAGCAGCTATCCCAAGTCGGTCAAGGCAGATCAGGTTTGGAATAATGCTTCGTACCTGCAGGGCCAGAACATGACTGTGGCGGTGGTGGATAGCGGCATCGTAGAAGCAGCTGATCTGCATGCCGAGACCGGTCTCTCGCGCGTGGTCGCGCGGGTTCAATTCGCCAGCAGCACTGCTTCCAGTGATGACTTTTACGGGCACGGGACGCATGTGGCCGGCATCATTGCCGGTAACGGACTCGATTCACGCGGCAACTACATTGGTATTGCCCCGCACGCGAATCTGATTGACGTGAAGGTCATGGATGACACTGGCGTGGGCCTGATGTCTGACGTCGTCGCCGGTCTGCAATGGGTGTATGACCATCGGGCCGAGTACAACATTCGGGTTGTCAACCTCTCGCTCAATAGTACAGTGGCTGAGTCATATCACACAAATCCACTCGATGCGGCAGTCGAGATCTTGTGGTTCAACGGTATCGTCGTTGTGACATCGGCGGGCAATGCCGGCGCCAATGCTGTCTATCCGCCCGCCAACGATCCGTTTGTTATCACGGTCGGTGCGGTTGATGACAAGGAGACCGTTAATCCTACCGATGATACGGTGGCATCGTTCTCGGCGTATGGCACGCCGCAAGGTTTTGCCAAACCCGATGTGGTGGCGCCGGGCAAAGACATCGTCAGCCTGCTATCGAGCGACGATAACAATCTTGCCAGTAGCCATCCAGCCAACATAGTGACTGGCCCAGATGGCAGCGTTTATTTCCGCATGTCGGGCACGTCCATGGCGGCCCCAGTCGTCAGTGGCGCGGCCGCGTTGCTGCTGCAGGATGAGCCAAACCTGACACCTGATCAGGTAAAGTATCGTCTGATGGCAACCGCCAATAAAAACTGGTCCGGCTACAACGCTACGCAGGCTGGAGCGGGTTTGGTGGACATTTATGCGGCTATCAACGGCACTACGGTCCAGAGCGCTAATACCGGTGTGACGGCCAGCCAGCTGCTGTGGAGCGGCACGACGCCCGTGAGTTGGGGAAGTGTACAGTGGGGCAGCGTCCAATGGGGTTCTGTGCAGTGGGGCAGTGTTCAATGGGGCAGCGTCCAGTGGGGCTCCGTTCAATGGGGTAGCGACTACTGGGGGCCGTAACTCGGTCTCGCACGGCTCGATGTTCTGACCGGCTCTGTCGCATGTGGGAGGTGATTGATTGACGTGATCAAGCAGTGCGTACCAAATAGTCTGGACTCACCAAGAAGCGCAAAGTGTGGAAGATTCGCACGCGTCCAACCAATCGGGCAACAGCGCGTTAAGGTTAACCGGAAATCATAGCGGACCTACGCCGCCCCGACAAAAGATTCTTTATCTTTCTCACTTGAAAGGAAACGCAAATGGAATTACGACGAAAACTCAAAATCATGACCGTCTTGTTGTTGCTGAGCATTGCGTTAGTGTCGACCTTCCTATCGCCGCAAGCCCCCGTGGCCCAAGGCGGTCAGTGGTGTGGACAGAGCTGCAGTCAAGCTATCGTTACGCCGCCGCCACCCACTGAATAGCGTAAGACCAGCCGGGCTTGTTTGCCTGTTGGCCGCACTTTTGAACAACCAGGTTGCAGGCCCGGCCAAACACTTGACTAAGGAAGACGTTAAGAAAACATGTCGCAGTCTTCCAAGATTTACATCTCGATCACGCTGGTCCTCAGTGCCGTATTGTGTCTGGTCCAACTTCCTGATCTGACGACAGCGCAACTTTGGCTGCTGCTGACGGTTGGCACCTTGGCCTGCTTAGCGATGCTCGTCAAAGTCTCTGGACCAACCAGTAATTCCTCCTACGATCTGAGTTTGATGATCTTCGGGTTTGCCCTGCTTGAACTGGGTCGCGCGAGTGCGGTCTGGATCATCGTAGCCGCAGGTATCGTGGCCTGGATTCGATACCGCGACACTTGGTACATTCATGCTTTTAATATTGGCATGAACGTCATCTCCATGAGCTCAGCGGGGCTGATTTACGAATGGATTACAGCCGGACAAGGACCGATTGGCCTGGCAGGCGTGCTGGGGATTTTGGCGACGGTGATGATCTACACATTAGTTAACCACCTAATGTTGGGGACTGTCATGCTTCTGGCAAACGGTGAAACGTTTGCCGCATCCGGCACATTTAATCGATTAATTCTGACCATTGACTCAACGTTGTTCGCCATGGGCACCGCGACAGCGTTGATCTGGCGAGTCAATCCATACGCGGTCATCGTCATCATCAGCCCGCTATATTTGATCTACTTGACGTTGCAAGTGCCGGCCTTACAGCGCCGGGCTGAGTCGGATGCCAAGACCGGCCTATTCAATGCCCGCCACTTTACGCAGGCCCTGAAAAAGGAATTGGAACGGGCCGAACGATTTAACCGCCCCCTTAGTGTGGTCATGGCGGATCTAGATTATTTGCGAAACATCAACAACACGTATGGCCATCTGGCAGGCGACGCGGTCTTGAGCGCAATTTCGGTCTTGCTGCGCAAATCCGTGCGTGAATATGACGTCGTCGCGCGTTTTGGGGGCGAAGAGTTTGCCATCCTGCTACCGGAAGCGCTACCCGAGGATGTGCTGCCGCGTGTAGAGTCGATGCGGGCAGCGATTGAGGCACTCGAAGTTCGCATCAGCACCAGCTCAACGCCCATCAAAGCGACGATGAGTTTTGGGATAGCCGGGCGGCAGCGACCGGGCCAATCGGCGGAGGAAGTTCTGCAAAATGCCGATAAGGCCTTGTACCAGGCTAAACGAGCCGGTCGAAATCGTGTATGTTTGTTTATCGAGGATGTAGGGAGCGACACTGACAAAACCCCCGATCAATCCGCGCCGCCCGATCGAGTGACGCAGCCCGATCAATTCCCTATTCCCAACCGTCAACAGGTTGAATTCGCCGGGTAATAAGGGGTCATCCTAGAACCGTCGCGGTAACGATCTCGTTAAGAGCACGGCTACAACTTAAAACCGTTCTGATAAAGGCAAATCCATCGAAAGGTGGAGACGCAAAGCCATGGGTCTACGGTGCGGCTAGCGCACTATGATCGCCAGGTTGCCAATGAGCGGGGTCCATTGCTTTGGTCTCCCGTTCGGCAGATAAACAGGGCAGAATAGCCTGTTTATCAATATGGAAAGACGAAGCTACATGGACCACCCATCCCAGTCAATCTTTAAGCGAACTTTCCGCCCCCACCTGCCCCAAATAAAGCGCGGCCGAAACGCCTTCACTGGCCGACCGGCGCTAATCGCGGCCTTGCTGGCAGTGTTAGTATTGATAAGCGGTCTTGTCATGTCGGCGTCACGGCAGACTGCGCCAACGCCCACGGCTTACGTTGAGCCGGCGTTGCTCACCGTTCCCACTAACGATGTCTCCGTCATTGTCAGAGCAGCCGATTCCCACATCGCAGCGCGAGCAGTTCAGGCAGCAGGCGGGCGCGTCACCAGCGATCTTTGGTTAATCGACTCGGTAGCGGCCACACTGCCAACAGGTGCGCTCGCCCAGCTCCAAGCCGATACACGCGTACAGTCGATCGTGTTGAACAAGAGCGTGAAGGTGTCGAGTTGGAACTATCCAACTGCGACGCCGACACGAACCCCCACCTCGACCCGTACGCCCACCACCCAGCCAACAGCCACGCGCACACCAACACGCATGGTAACCGTCACACGTACGGCGACAGCCACACGCACGGCTACGGCAACGCGCACAGTAACGGCGAGTCCAACTCGGACGGCGACTTCTGCTCCAACCGCGACATCCACTCCGCAGCCCACAGCAACAAGTGGCACACAACAGCCGCCACCACCAACGGTCGAAGCAACTCCGCCAAGTGATTGTCCGTTCTGTCGCTACACCGATCAGAGTTGGCCGGTTGCCATAGACGTTGGAGCCGATCAGCTTCATCAGGCTGGCCTGACTGGCCGTGGCGTAACTGTGGCCGTCATCGACTCGGGCGTGTACTTCTCATTGGGGATGGTCGCAACAGATAACCAGGAGACAGCCTTAATTTTCAAAGGCCAAGCCGACTTTGTTGGTGATGGTCTGTGTAGCGGAACCGGCGCACCATTGAGCCAGTTTCAGCGCGATGGTTACTGCTACTATACCTATAAGGGCAGCGCGGACGGTTATGGACATGGCTCGCACATCGCCGGCATCATCGGCAATCGGTTCCGAGACACCACGACAGGCACCTTTTTAGGAATCGCGCCGGGCGCCGCCATCTTAAGCGTGCGGGTGTTAGGTGACGACGGTATCGGTACCTATGAAGACGTCATTCAGGGTATTCAGTATGTGGTCGAAAATCAGTCGACATTAAAAGTCCGCGTGCTGAACCTCAGTCTTAGCGCAGATGCCACAACCCCTTACTTCGTCGATCCACTGAATCAAGCCGTTGAACAGGCCTGGGCGGCCGGCATCGTCGTCATCGCCGCGGCAGGCAATGAGGGACCCGGCGTAGAAGCGATCACAGTGCCCGGCAATGATCCCTACGTGATCACGGTTGGCGCGCTCAACACCAAGCGAACTCCCGGTGACTGGTCAGACGATATTCTGCCGACGTACTCATCGACCGGCCCCACGCTCGATGGATTTGCCAAACCCGATGTGCTAGCGCCGGGTAGCGGTCTGGTCTCCTTCATGTTTAATAGCACGGCCGACTTGACTCACACGGCCAAGCTGGCCTTGCAACACCCGGATTATTCGGAATCAACCCACCTGTTTCGTATGAGCGGCACCAGCATGGCCGCAGCCGTTACTTCAGGCGTGGCCGCGCTGATGATTCAGCAGAACGACTTGCTGACGCCCGATCAAATCAAGTATCGCCTCAAAGTGTCGGCGCGCCCAGCGACCGATCAAGCCGGCGAGCCGATGTATAACCTTCTGCAACAAGGTTATGGCCGCATCTGGGCGCCGGATGCCATCTCCAGCACGCTCTCGATCACCGGACAAGACAATGTCGGGCTGGATATCAACGCCGACCTGACGCATACTGACTATGCCTCTGCAGCAGATAACGCCTTCCACTACCAGGGTCCGATCAATCAGCTCGCCAGCCCTGATGGATCTGTCGTTCTATATTACCTATTTGACGCCAATGGCACCGCCGTCGTCCTCGGCGTGTCTCAGACGTCCGATCGGACCTGGCTGAGCTATAACGCGCTGACTGCCCCAGCGCTAACATGGACCAGCCTGGGCATCACCAGCCTAAGCCAAGCTGACTGGCTGGGCGGACAACCTTCGTCCAGCAAATATTCGTGGAATGGGTTCTACACCTGGGACGGGAAATATTCCTGGAACGGCAAATACTCATGGAATGGCAAGTACTCGTGGAACGGCACCTATAGTTGGGATGGCAAATACTCGTGGAATGGCAAATATTCATGGAACGGCAGCACGATTTGGCAAAGCGGCCTTGACGCCTCCAGCGTGGCGGTATCATCTACGCATTGGGTAGATGATGTTCCCTGAGAGGCCCGGACCAAGTCAAGTGAAGAACCGCCTTGCGTCTAACGCATGGCAAGGTAGACCAATGGATGTGACGCCCTCATGAATTCGTTGTCGGCTGCACCTAAGAGATTAGCCCAAGGCGCGCACCTTGCCGACCTCTACGCGACTGTCGTTGCACTGAGTGGCACCATCATTTTCGTGCTGGCTGTGACTAACTTGCCGCAAGATCGCTGGGGCTTGCTGATATTTGCGGCATCGGCCGCCGTTGCCGAGTTGGGCAGTGTAGAGCTGTTCTCAAGCAGTCGCAGCAGCGTCTCAGTTGCCTCGATTATCAGCGTGGCTAGCATGCTGTTGATGGGGCCGTGGGGCGCCGTATGCGTCGCCCTGGTCAGCAGTATCACAGGCGTCATCCACACGAGGCTTCAAAATCGACAGCACCTCAGCCAGCAAGCCGCATGGTGGCGACGCTTAGCATTTAATTCTGGCATGTTCGTCATTACAACAGCCGCAGGTGGCTTCGTCTACGTGCTTACGGGGGGCAGACCCGGCGAAGTTGCTCAACTATCGAATGTATTACCGCTCTTTCTGGCAGTTACAGCCGATACACTGCTCAACGTGGCGTTGCTGATTGGCATGATCGCCTTGCAGACCAAACAGGCGCCCCGCACGATCTGGCAGCAAGATTTCCAGTGGTCGGTGCCCATCAGCATCATTGGCGGAGTTATTGGCGGCGGAGCGCTGGCACTCGCTTACAGTATGTTCGCCCTGCTGGGATTTGGTGTCTTTCTCCTCCCCGTCTTAATGACCAGCTATTCTTTTCGCTTGTACGTCAAGAACACCAGCGGCTATGTCGAACAGTTGGAGGACGCCAATCGGAATCTAGATGAAACGAATTTGGGACTACTTGAGACCTTGGGGGTCATCATCGACGCCGATGACAGTTACACCTATGGGCATTCTGCTCAGGTGAGCATCTACGCCGAAGCGATTGCCGAGCAGCTAGGCTTATCCGCTCAGGAACGCGGCCTCATCGTCAAAGCGGCCTTGGTACATGACATCGGGAAAATCGGGGTCATGGATAGCATCGTCAGCAAACAAGGGCCTCTAACCGTAGAAGAGTATAACCTCATGAAGCGGCATCCAGTCATTGGGGCAGAGATTATTGGACGCATGAAGGGCTTCCAAGATCTAGTGCCCATCGTGCGTCATCATCACGAACGTTGGGACGGCACAGGCTATCCGGACGGGCTAGTTGGAAGTGCAATACCGTTGGGCGCGCGAGTCCTGACGGTGGCCGATGCCGTCGATGCCATGTGTTCCGATCGTCCCTATCGTCCCCAAAAAGGCCTGCGGGCGGTCATCGAAGAGATCGAATGCTGTTCGGACAAGCAGTTCGATCCAGCAGTGGTGAAAGCCTTTTTAGCCGTTGCTGCCAGTCGCGAGCCCAGTTTTTTCAGGAACTCAGCCTCGGCTGTTGATCGAACGCAGCTGTTAAGCCGAGCGGAAACGCGGTATGTCAAGAAGAGCATGACCGTGGCATAAAGTTACATGAATATAGTTGGGAGTAAAGATGGAAACATCTATGGCCCACGCAAATCTGACGCATGCCTCCACGCAACTTCCATGTTTCTTTTACGTGGTTTTATGCTTTGTCCACGAACCTTTTATCGCACAACCCGGCAAAGTATGTTAGAAACAGAGTATGTGGAAAGTCGACGCCGCCCGGGCAGTCAACCACTACCACCGTATTGATTCAAGGAGCTGCCTATGAGCCCAAATGCATCCCGAACATCCGCCTCAGTTAATTGGGGCGGCAGCATCACCAAGTAACACCTGACTTCGCGGCTACGGAGCGTCGCCGCAGCACTTATTAGATAGCAACCTATGCGTGAAGGAGATAGTCTATGAACCAAACACATCGAATCAAGCCTGCCATTGTAATCGTGCTGGCCGCTGTGTTGCTGGCTTTGTCGATTCTAGGGAGTCAAATCAAATCGGGTGATGTCGGCGTGGGTCTTACCAAATCCCAGCCCTGCTGGCTGTGCGGCTAAATCAGCCGACGGAACTTTACGGCGCAACGCTGCAAACACTGGCCGGCGGGCGGTATGCATCAAGTACTGCTCGCCGGTTGCACTAGGACTATACGGTGGCCACGCTTTCATTGAAGGCCAAAATTTATCTATTCACCACGATCGCCCTCGGCGTGCTCATCTGTGCATGGCAGCTGCCCGATTGGAGTGGATCGCGTGCCTGGCTGTTCTGGGGAGGTGTCATCGCTGCGTCATTGACCCAGATGTTTCAAGTGCGTGGCCTGGTGCCGAGCTCGTTCTATAACGCATCGATCCTGATTTATAGCGGGGCAATGTTTTCCTTGGGCCGCCCGGAAGCAGTCTGGATCGCGGCGCTATCCAATGTGCCAGCCTGGTTGCGCAAGTTCAAAGGTATTCCATGGTACGCCCAGGCCTTTAACATCGGCACACTGGTCATTCCACTGAGTGCAGCCGATCTGGTTCGCCAAATCCTGACACCAGGACCCAATTCAACCGGACTGCTAAGTATCGTCAGCGTCATTGCCACCGCCGCAGTTTTCATCGTCCTAAATCATTTGCTGGTGGGTGGCATCCATTGGCTGGCTGAAGGCAAACGGTTGGGCGAGTCGGGCTTGTTCGATCGGTTGTACATCAGCGCCGACTTGATCCTATTTGGCATGGGTGCCGCCGCCGCATGGATGTGGCCGATCAATCCTTACGCCGTGCTATTGATCGTCAGCCCGCTCTATCTGGTGTATTTGACTTTTCAACTCCCAGCGCTGCAACGTCAAGCCGAATCGGATTCCAAGACCGGCCTCTTCAATGCGCGCCATTTCACTCAGGCACTGAGCAAAGAACTCGAACGTGCTGATCGTTTTGATCGCCCCTTAAGCGTGATCATGTGCGATCTGGATTACATGCGCAATATCAACAATACATACGGCCACTTAGCGGGCGATGCCGTTTTGACAGGGATCGCTGCGCTGCTGCGCCGATCGGTCCGCGAGTACGACGTCGTGGCCCGTTTCGGCGGTGAAGAGTTTGCCTTTCTTTTGCTGGAAGCCACGCCAGAAGATGTCTTTCCGCGCGTAGACTCGATCCGAGCGGCGATTGAAGTGGCTTCCTTTACCGTTTCGACCAGTCCTACCCCGTTGAAAGCGACGATGAGTTTTGGCATTGCCGGTCGGCTGCGCCCGGGCCAAACCGCGGAAGAGATCCTGCACAACGCCGATCAGGCTTTGTATCAAGCTAAGCGCGCCGGCCGCAATCGAGTTTGCTTGTATGTGGAAACCGCCCAAGATGGTGCGGGAGCCGCTCCCGGGCCACGTGCGGCAGGCAAGCGCGAGTCTTCACCTGAGACACCGCCGTCGCTGGGACGCGATCGTTATCAGGCCGCGGCACTATAGTTATCGTCGTGATTAGCACACCTCAGCACTCACTTAACGCTCGCTCCACACAACCTCTCGGCTTCATCCATGATGCGTCCATGATTCTTTCATGGCACAGCCCTTGAAGGTATGCTACAAAATTATCGAGTTGAAAAGAATTTCACCAACTATGTGACACTGGCTTCATGGGAGGGTCGTATGCCCAATCTACTCAAACCTGCGGCAAAATCCGTCAACTGGGGTGGTCGCATCAAGTCGATCAGCTGGCTGACCGTGATCGCGCTCATTGCGGCCGTGATTGTGCCGCTTGCGTCACCACTAACCTCATCGGCCGAGCGCATCCAACCCGAATTGTTAGCCCTGGTGCAGGCACAACCTGAGTCTACGGTAACGGTGATCGTTCAGAAGGCTGCGACCGATCGGGGTGTAGAAGCCGCAATTACTAACTTGGGCGGGAAGATCACCAAGTACCTGCGCATCATCAACGCCGTTGTTGTCGAACTGCCGGCCCGCCAAGTTACACAACTCGCGCAACTGGCTGGAGTACGCTCGGTATCCATTGACGCGGAAGTAAAACAGGCCGGCTATTTGGAAGCAGTCAGCACTGTGTGCGGTGTCAACGTGTTGACAAACGGCAGCTTTGCCAACGATTTGATGGTCTGGGAAAACTGGCAACAGGTCATGAGCATTACGACCAACGCCTATTCTGGCAGCAAGGCCCTGTTGATCGGGCCAGGGCAAGGCGGTGGCGGCCAGCTGGTCAGCGCCGAGGCCGGTCAGACTTATCAACTGCTTGCGATGGCTAAAATATCGGGGGCGCCATCTTGGGCAGGCCTGGGTCTTCATTTTCTCGATAGCAACTTCAACGAAATCGGGAACGGCCCGGAGTTCGGCGTCACATCAACCTCTTACACTCAATACAGCACCAGTGGTACATCTCCGGCTGGCACGCGGTATATTCAAGTATCGCTCTGGAAATCCGGCTCAGTGGGGCAGCTGTTCGTCGACGATATCGTTCTGCAACAGCCGTGCAGTGCGGGTCAGACGCCACCTAACCTTCAATATCCTTGCCCGGGCACTGGGTCGATCGCCCAAGAGTACTGGTGGAACGCCTACGGTTGGTATGTTGAAAATATTCCGGTTGACAGCACACCGTCCATTACGAGCAATTTGCCATTTCTTGAATCCGCGTCAGGTATGGCTGAGCAGTATGGCCAGCGGCTGCGCGGTTACTTGTGTCCGCCAACCTCTGGCGCTTACATTTTTTGGCTAAGTGCCGATGACGCGGCCGAACTATGGCTGAGCACGGACACTAACCCGGTTAACAAAGTGCGCATTGCGCAGGCGACTTATGGTGTCACCCGACACGATTGGTATGCCAGTCCCGAAAAACAATCCGTTCCAATCCAGCTGGTGGCGGGTCAACGCTACTACATCGAAGTCCTCCACAAAGAAGGCGAAGGCGATGATTACGTGGCGGTGGCTTGGCAAGGCCCAAGTGTGCCTCATCAAGTCATTCCGGGCGCAGCGTTAATTCCGTATACCAATACGGCGCCGGAATGCAGCCTAAACCGCTTGGGCAATCCCGGCTTTGAACTCAACCTAACAGGTTGGTACGCTGATCCCAGCGCCGTCATTGTGACTGATAAATATGCCGGTACAAAGGCCTTGCGGATTGGTCCCGGCGCAGGTGGTGTCGGCACCGACGTTATTCAAGCGCAGCCCGGTGAGACCTGGGCTTTGAGCGGTTGGGGCAAGATCGCTAACAGCCCCAACTGGGCGGGCATGGGTATCGATTTTCTGGATGTGAATCAGACCGAGATTGGTGAACTCGCGGTCGATTTCCAGAACACAGCCTACACCCGCTCGGCAATTACGGGCGTTGCCCCTGAAGGCACAAACTATGTCAGACTGTGGGTATGGAAAGACGGCCCGATCGGCACGTTGACACTCGACGAATTGAGCCTCAAGGAATGCACTAAGGCCCCGATCCAAGTGGTCGCGAGCACGCAATCGATTAACACGAGCCTACTCAAAACGTTCTACAATCAAACCATCCGTTCATCCGACGTTTGGAATCTGGCCCCGAATGTTCAGGGGCAAGGCGTTACCGTGGCGGTCGTCGACAGTGGTATTGATGCTGGCAGCGACTTCAACACCATTTATGGCAACGATCGCATCGTCGGTCAAGCCCGCTTCAACTCCGACGACAATCGCAGCGAATCCGACGGTTACGGACATGGCAATCACGTTGCCAGTATCATCGCCGGAAACGGGAGTATCTCAAGCGGTCAATATGTCGGTGTGGCGCCAGCGGCGAATGTACTAAGTGTGAAAGTCAGCAACGACGACGGTAGTGCGACATTGTCATCCGTCATCGATGGCTTGCAGTGGGTACTGGACAATCGGAACGTCTATAACATCCGCGTCGTCAATCTATCGATGAACAGCACAGTAGCGGAGTCATATCATACCAGTCCGATGGATGCCGCCGTTGAAATCTTGTGGTTCAACAAGATCGTTGTCGTCGTGTCAGCGGGGAACAATGGCACGACCACGCTCTATCCGCCTGCCAACGATCCGTTTGTCATCACGGTTGGCGCAACTGATGACAAAGGCACGGCCATTCGCAGCGACGATGTGATGACGACCTTCTCGGCGTACGGCACCACCAGCGATGGCTTTGCCAAGCCCGATCTGGTCGCGCCGGGCAAGAACATTGTTGCGTACAAAGGGAACGGCAACAACAGTCTCGCCACATCGCATCCCGGCAACGTCGTTAACACCACCTATTTCAAGATGTCGGGCACATCGATGGCCGCGCCCATGGTCAGCGGCGCAGCAGCGCTGATCCTGCAGAAGCAGCCCGACCTGACGCCTGATCAAGTAAAGTATCGCTTGAAGGCAACGGCGAACAAATATTGGGGCGGCGGTACTCTGCCGGGTGGCTATGTGGCTGTGAAGGCGGGAGCAGGCTATTTGGATGTTTACGCGGCGCTGATGGTTAACACAACACAGAGCGCTAACTTGAATATCCCTGCCAGCCAGATGCTGTGGACAGGACCCGAGCCGTTACAATGGGACAGCGTACAATGGGGTTCGGTTCAATGGGGTTCTGTTCAGTGGGGATCGGTTCAGTGGGGCTCCGTCCAGTGGGGCTCCGTTCAATGGGGCAGCGACTACTGGGGACCGTAGCGACCACGTGTCGTTTAGTAGCCCAATAGCCGCGCGCGGCCGGGCGGGGCCAATCGGATCATCGGTCCTGTCCGGCCACCCTTTTGTTGAATAGATTTTCAATCTGGCGAGTGAAGACACCTGCTTCACTCGCCAGATGTTTGAGTCCACAAAACTTCCATGCTCTGTCCACGATACTTTTACGGCACACGAGGCAAAAGTGTGTTAAAAAAAGAAACGTACTGAAAGGTTACTTAGACAACGATTGGGGTTCATTGGTGAATGGTGCTAGTGATTGGGTTGGGGAGGTATCATGAATCAATTCTTTCGTCATATTCAAAAATCTGTTAACTGGGGGGGCGCAATCCAAAAATTGAAGTTGGCGATTGTCATCGCCCTACTCCTAAGTCTAGCGTCTCAGCCGTTGAGTGCTGCAGTGAAAGTGCCGACTTCAACTGCATCTATTCAACCTGTGCTGTTGGACATGGCTGCGCGTCAACCCGATCAGATCATCAGCGTGATCGTGCAGAAAGCTGTCGACGACGGCAGCATAGAAGCGGCCATCCTTCACCTGGGAGGACGCATCACCAAAGATCTGTACATCATTCACGCCGTCGCTGCTGAAATGACAGCGCGTACCGTGCCGCAGTTAGAATCAGTGCCGGGGATTCGTTGGGTATCGTTTGATGCACCCGTAGTCGATTCGGTCTGCGACCAATGCATCGATACAACATACCTGCTGAACAACTACATCAAAGCGGTGCGAGCCGATCAGATTTGGAATGAATCGCCTTATATTCAAGGCCAGGGCGTCGGTGTCGCCGTGGTCGATAGCGGCCTTAATCCGCAACAAGATTTTTACACGACGTCCGGTGTCAATCGGATTGTAGCCGCGGTCTATTTCAATGGTGGGTACAACCAGACTGTGTATGATGCCTACGGGCATGGCAATCACGTGGCGGGCATTATCGGCAGCAGTGGCAGTCGCTCGGGCGGTAAGTACATCGGAGTCGCGCCTAAAGTAAATCTGATCAACGTCAAAGTCAGCGACGACGCTGGCATGTCGACCATGTCAAACGTCGTGCTCGGCCTGCAATGGATAAATGATCACCGCAGTCAGTACAACATTCGCGTGGTCAACTTATCGCTCAATAGCACGGTCGCACAATCGTATAACACCAGTCCGCTCGACGCGGCAGTTGAAATCTTGTGGTTCAATCGGATCGTCGTCGTCGTATCGGCGGGCAACAATGGCGCGGGCGCGGTGTATCCACCAGCGAACGATCCGTTTGTGATCACCGTCGGTGCGGTTGATGATAAAGGCACCGCGATTCTGTCCGATGACGTGATGACATCGTTCTCGGCTTATGGCACCACCACCGATGGCTTTGCCAAGCCCGATCTGGTCGCGCCGGGCAAGAACCTGGTCAGCCAGATGGGCAATTCCAACAGTGTCTTGTCGCAGGCGCACCCGGCCAACATCGTTGATGCGACTTACGGGTACTTCCGCATGTCGGGCACGTCCATGTCGGCCCCGGTGGTGTCCGGCGCAGTGGCACTCTTGCTGCAAGACGAGCCGGGACTGAACCCCGATCAAGTGAAGTATCGCTTGAAGGCCACGACGCGCAAGACTGGTTGGGGCTACGACGCGACCAAAGCGGGCGCCGGTTATTTGGACATCTATGCAGCCGTCAAAGCCACGACGACTCAAACTGCTAACACGGGCACCAAAGCCAGCCAACTACTCTGGACGGGAACTAATCCGGTAACATGGGGCTCCGTGCAATGGGGCTCGGTTCAATGGGGCAGCGTGCAGTGGGGGTCGGTTCAATGGGGCAGCGTGCAGTGGGGGTCGGTGCAGTGGGGCAGTGACTACTGGGGGCAGTAACCTCCCGGCGGGGTCAATGTGACCTGAACTGAAAATCGGCGAGTAGTTGGCATCGATGTGACACTACTCGCCGATTTGTCATTTCCACACAATCTCCATGCTTTACTCATGATCTTTCATGTTTCCTTGATGATTCTTTTACGGCAGAGTTGGTCAAATCATGCTACAAAAGAAGCACATTGAAAAGACTATGGGTAAAAACGTTCTTTGATTCGTCAGACTGGAGAACTCATGGCTAATACTTTCCTGTTCAATCGTAAGTCTGTGAATTGGGGCGGCGGCATTCAGGCGTTAAAGGTCGTGATAATCGCAGCCATTTTGTTGAGCACTTCGGCGTCGATGTATTCGATCAGAACGGCCTCAACTTCCACGGCACGGCTTCAACCACTGCTCGCGCAGATGGCTGCAGACCAACCCGATCAGCTGGTCAGCGTCATTGTCCAGAAGGCGGCACAGGACAATCGGGTGGAGAAAGCCGCGGTGAATCTTGGCGGGAAAGTTACCAAGGATCTCCATATTATCAATGCCTTTGTAGCCGAGATGACGGCTCAGCAGGTAGTGCAGTTGGCTCAATCGAGTGACGTACGTTGGATCAGCCTGGATGCGTCAATCTACAAATCGGATTTAACCGACAACACCTTCGCCGATTTCTTCGGATCTGTTTCGTACAGCAACAACAACGGTACCCAAGCCTGGTCAGGAGCGTGGACGGAAAGTGGTGAAACGACTTCACCATCGGCTGGCTATGTCATGGTGGTCTCAGGCCAACTGCGGATGTCCTACACCAACCGCACTATTAGCCGTGCGGCTAATTTGAGTGGGGCGACAGCGGCGAGATTGACCTTCACTTATAGACGCGCTGGTTTCACATTGTCCACGCACAAAGCGGTTGTCCAAGTCTCTAAAGACGGCGGTACAACATGGACGACGCTGGGTACGATCAGTGGGCCAGGCGCCGATGCCAATCCAGTGTCGGCGTCGTTTGACGTGACGCCGTGGATTTCGGCTAATACCAAGATCCGATTTGGTATTTCCGCCGCCCTCACTAGTTACTTGTACATCGATAACGTGCAGATCACCTATCGGCAACCGTTCGTCTTGCCACCGCTGCCACCCGCTGGGACCGTATTGCCGCATAATGTCAAAGATGATCTCTACGCGCCAGTGATTCTGGATTTTCGTCACAACAGCGGTACACGTAATTGGACTTCACCCTGGTTGGAGATGGGTGAAAGTGATGGCCCCACAGCCGGAAACATTCGTCTTGCCACCAGCGACTACTGGGATCGCATCTTGATCCAAGAGCAGGCTGGTGACGGAGATGGCTGGACACGCGTTAAAGGCGTGGGGCGTGCCACAGATTTGTCGACGGCGACGACGGCGGTTTTAAGTTTCGTCTACAAACGCGTGTCGCTGGAGGGCAATGACTTTGTTAAGTTGGAATTGACACCCGATCATGGCACGACCTGGTATGAAGTGGCGCGCTTCACCGCAGGATCTGATAGCGCCTTCCAAAGCGTTAATTACAACATATCGCCGTTGATTTCGGCCGGGTTTGGCTTGCGCTTCGTCACTGACTATGAGCAGACTGACGGCGGCGACTACTTCTTCATCGACGATGTCAACATCGCGTTTGATCCGCAGCCATTGACGGCCCCACCATATACCTATCTGGATACGCTTAACGTCCGCTCAGTGTGGAATATGGGTCTCAAAGGCACTGATGTGTACGTGGCCGTCATCGATTCCGGCATGGCGCCCGATTGGGACTTCCAACGTCTGCCGGGTGAGCCGGGCATGACCAGTTCGCGTCTGCACTGGCAAGAATCGTTCAACGACAACACGAATCTGGCCTATGACACCAACGGACACGGCACGCATGTGGCTGGCATCATCGGCGGCAGCGGGCAGAAATCGAACGGCCTGTATAAAGGCATCGCGCCAAACGTTGGCTTCATCAGCGTCAAAGTGAGCGACGACAACGGCATGTCTTATGAGTCCGATGTCGTGGCAGCCATGCAATGGGTCTACGATAACAATCAACGCGTCGGCACCCTGACAGCCATCACACCCTATCGGATTCGTGTAGTAAACCTATCGCTTAATTCGACTGTCGAGCAGTCTTATCACACCAGCCCGCTATCAGCCGCCGCCGAAATTTTGTGGTTCAACGGTGTCGTCGTGGTGGCCTCGGCGGGCAATGTCACCGCCGAGACAGGCTACAACACCATCAACACCGGCCCCGCGAATGATCCTTTCATTATCACGGTCGGCGCGAGCGATGAGAACGGCACCGCTGCGCGCAGCGATGATGTCGTCACCAACTTCTCGGCGCATGGCGTGACGTTGGATGGCTTCCAGAAGCCCAATATCATTGCACCGGGCAAGAACATCGTCTCGACGCTAGCCGAAAGTTCGTGGTGGCGCAACAACTACAACGATCGGTTTGTGGACGGCATCTACTTCCGCGCCAGCGGCACTTCGATGGCCGCGCCGATGGTTACCGGGGCCGTGGCGCTGTTGCTGCAAGATGAACCCAACCTCACGCCCGATCAAGTGAAGTATCGCCTGACACATACCGGCACACTGATTCAAGGCGCGCCCGGCGATTCAATTAGTTATCCATATCTGGATGTGTACGCGGCTGTGACTGGTGCAACGACTCAAAGTTCCAATACCGGCATCGCCGCCAGCCAACTACTGTGGACCGGATCCAACCCCGTCACCTGGGGCAGCGTCCAATGGGGCTCTGTTCAATGGGGTTCGGTCCAGTGGGGTAGTGTGCAATGGGGCAGCGTCCAGTGGGGTTCGGTTCAATGGGGCAGTGACTATTGGGGACCGTAGATCGATCGAGTTGAAACCGTTCAGGGACGCGGTTTGAGAGCGTGACATCCGCCCAAAGACCTACGCCCAAAATATGACTTCGAATAGACCGACCGGCACATTACAGGCTGGTCGGTTTTTGTTATGCTAGTGGCAATTCAACACCCAAGACATTCGGAGGAATTGCCATGACCACTCAATCCACTCAACTCGATACCCAACGCAACCGCGTTTCGGCCGGTGTGCTGCTCATCGCCCTGGGCGTACTGCTGTTTGCAGGCCAAGTCATCCGTCTCGATCATCTCTTCCTACCCGCGCTGGGCTTGGTGTTCATCATCGGCGCCATCGTGCAGCGCAATAGCGGCCTCATGGTCCCGGGTGGCATCTTGTTGGGCATCGGCTTCGGCTCGTTCCTGACGGACAACGTCTTCTGGGCTATGGCTGAACCTGCACGCGGTGGCTTGTTCCTGATCGGTTTGGCGGCGGGTTTCGCCAGCATCACCGTGTTGACGACGATCTTCACTCGCCAGCCGCATGTGTGGGCGCTGATTCCGGCCACGATTTTGGCTCTCATCGGCGGCGCACTGCTCACCGGCAACTCGGCGCAGGCCATCCTGACCCTACTGGGCACCTACTGGCCTGTCATCCTGATTCTGTTCGGTGTCGCGATGCTGCTTGAACGCAAGTAATCGCCCCGATTGTGACCTCGACTCCCGAAGAAAGATTCTTCGGGAGTTTTCTTTTTAGCCCGATCGGCCTACGCGGCGAATAGGCCGCGCAATAGACCGATCGGCACATCACAACCCGATCGGTTTTTGCTAAAGTAAACGCAGATTCAATTCAGGAGCAAAGCCATGACTAACATCGTCGAAGTCACCAACCTCGTCAAACAGTATCCGGGCAGCGCCGAACCGGCCGTGCGCGGCGTCAGTTTTGCCATCAAGCAAGGCGAAATCTTCGGCTTTCTCGGCCCCAACGGCGCGGGCAAGACCACCACCATCTCGATGCTGTCGTGTCTGTTAAAGCCCACCAGCGGCACGGCCACGGTCGCCGGATTCGATCTCACCAAACAAGCCACTGAGGTGAAACGCCGCATCGGTTTAGTGCCGCAAGACCTGGCGTTGTATCCGACCATCTCCGCGCGCGACAACCTGAACTTCTTTGGCCGCATCTACGGCCTCAATGGCAAACTATTGAAGCAGCGCGTCGATGACGCTCTCAAGATGGTCGGCCTGTTCGATCGCGCTAACGATGCCGTAGAGAAATTTTCGGGCGGCATGAAGCGACGTGTGAACATCGCCGCGGGCCTGCTGCACGAACCCGAGATTCTCTTCCTTGACGAGCCGACGGTCGGCGTCGATCCGCAAAGTCGGAACTTCATCTTCGACAACGTGGAGCAGTTGAATAAGCGCGGCCTGACCGTGCTGTACACGACGCACTACATGGAAGAGGCCGAGCGGCTGTGCGATCGGGTCGCCATCATCGATCAGGGCTGCATCGTGGCGCTCGACACTCCGTCGGCGTTGCAAGCGTCGATCGGCGGCGGCATGGTCATCGTCGGTGTGCCGGACGGCATGCCCGCCGAGATCGATCGAGAATTGGCCACCGCGCCCACCGTCAACACCGTCAGCCGCATCGATCATCAGATCAAAGTGAAGGCGCTTAACACGCAAGCCGCACTGGTCGACGTCATCAATACTTTCAACCAACACGACATCAACATTCGCTCGCTGGACATTCTGGAACCCAACCTTGAAACGGTGTTCCTGGAACTCACCGGCAAACGGCTGCGTGATTAGTCAAGCGTCGTCAATGGTCAGTAATCAGCCGTCAGTCATCACCGCTTGATATTGACGCTGATTACTGAAGACCGACAACTGGTAACTGATAACTTAGGAGACTAAACATGTTTCGCCAACTCATCGCCATGACTATCAAAGACCTCAAGGTGTTGTTCAAAGACGCGGGCGGCATTGTGGTACTGTTTCTGATGCCCGCCATGTTCATCTTCGTGATGTCCAACGCACTCGCGGGTTCGTTCACCCGCAGCGACGGGTTGATTGATTTGCTCGTCGTCAACGCCGATCACGGCACCATCGGCGCGACGCTCGTCGACAGCTTAAAAAACGGCGGCGGTGTCAACGTCATCACTGAGCAAGACGGCGCACTTTTGACGCGCGCAACCGCTGAGAAGTTGATCATCGATCAGAAGTACAGCCTTGCGCTGGTCATTCCCGCCGATTTCACCGATCAGGTGCGCAGTCAAATCGGCGCGCAGACTCCCACCCCCGCCCCGATCGATCTGATCGTCGATCCGGCTACGTCCGAGCAGATGCTCGGCCCCGTTAAAGGCGCGGTGTCAGGCCTTGCACAACAGGCCGCGTTTACGAACCTCATGCCGATGGGCATCGACTTGATGCTCAACTCCATCACGCAGAACGGCGGCAGTATTCCCGCGCCGCTGCGCGATCAAGTCAAGAATGGCGTGACGAGCGGCTCGGCGTTGACGAACAGCAACCTGGTCGAGTTGAAGCAAATGCAGCCCGCGGGCATGGTCGTTGAAAAGTTCCCCAACACCGTGCAGCAGAATGTACCGGGTTGGACGTTGTTCGGTGTGTTTTTCATCGCGCAGTTGGTGGCAACCAGCATTCTCGAAGAGAAAAAGGTCGGCTCGTTCCGCCGCCTGATGGCCGCGCCGATGTCGCGGGCGACGATGCTGCTGGGCAAGTTGCTACCCTACCTGATCCTCAACCTCGTACAGATTGCGC